>JBGTAI010000001.1:0-31450 GCA_041749955.1 Pirellulaceae bacterium
CTTGAATTCCTTCGTGAACGTCCGACGAGGTGGCTTGGCGGTCTTGCGTGGTTTTTTGGCCATCGTGGCTCTCCTAGATGTTGGCTTCCAAGACTGAGATCTTAGAGGTACGCGCGCCCGTCAAGCATGGGCCACCTCAAAATGACAAATGAAAAATGCAATTTGAAAAATGAAGAGTGTGGTGGGGAGGTTGAAACGCGAATGGATACAAATGGTTTAGAGGACGAGTCTGGGTAGGGGCTGCGTGAACATGTTTCGCAGGGAAGTCTGTCGTCCCGTCGGGACTTACCGTTCTTGGGTCCAGGAAACCAGGGACTTGCGTCCCTGGCTAATGGCTGCCGTGCCTTCGGCACTGAGAGCGATGGCGTGCGCATTGAGATGCCAAGAACCGCTTGCTCCGAATCAATGGATTTCGTTGCTGACACCTTTTCGCGAGGCGCAGCGTGGAGAGCCTAAGGTCTGGTTAGAGGTGATGGGTTGGGAGGGGAATTGCAAATTGCAAAGTGCAAATTGCAAAGTGCAAAGTGCAAAGTGCAAAGTGCAAAGTGCAAAGTGAATAATGTGGTGGGGAGGTTGAAACGCAGAGTGGCGGAGGGGCGCGGAGTTTTGGGACGTCTGGTGGTGGCTGTGAAACCCTTTCAGGGTTTTGGCGGATACGGTGGTTGGGTTTCCCAGGGTGCGCTGCGCGACCCTGGGCTTTGGAGTTGAACGGCGTTGCCGTTGATCAATGGTTTGAGTGATGGCTCCGCGTGGTTGCTCTTCACCGAGATGCTCCGCGCCTTCGCGTTTTAATTCTTTGATCTTTGGAGGGAAGTCGATTTGCTTCAAGACTCAAGACTCAAGACTCAAAAGACGGCTAAGGATCGATAGCGGTTTGGAAAACTTTGGGGTGGTTGGGCCAGGCTGGAAAGTCTGGCGTACGGGGCCGGGTGTTGGGCTTTGGTGTTGAACTTCGTTGACGGGTGCCATGTTTTTTTGCAGAGGAACTACTTGAGCTCACTGAGCAAGGCGCCGTCAGCTAATTTCCACATTCGCACGGTGCCGCTTTGGCCGCCGGATAAGACGGACTGGGCGTCGGGGGTGAGCTTGACGGTGTAGAGGAAGTCGCCGGCGCCGTCGAAGTTACGGACTGCGTTTCCGTTCGTCGTGTCTGACAGCCGAACTTGCCCGTTGGCACACGCGACGACCACCTGGTTCGTTCCTGGGACGTACTGGATCGATGTCAGCTCTTTCGGGAACCCAGTGATCGTACGGTTCACTTCCCCCGTGCTCGCGTTCCAAACTTTGACGCTCTGGTCGGCACTCGCGGACGCAAGTGCTTCGCCATCGGAATGCCAGGCGACTGCGATTACGTGATGTGTGTGGCCTTCGAGTGTTCGTGTCGAAGTGCCGGAGGCGACGTCGAGTAGGTGAATCGTGCGGTCGGCGCCAGCGGATGCGATTGTGTTGCCATCAGGCGAGAAGTCCAACCCAAGAACGGAGTCGCTGTGAACGTCGCCGAAATCACGAACCAATTCTCCCGATTCGACGGCGAACAACCTCACGTCACCGGATCGACTCGGCGAGCCACCGCCGACTGCGATGACTTGCGAGTCACGCCGGAACTGGAGTGCCGTGACGCGATCCACAAAGACACCAGCATCAATGCCGCCGATCATGCGCTCGAGAGTCCATTGCACGGCCGTTGCGTACACCTCGGATGAGCTGCCTTGGTAAAAACGGCAAACGTCATTTTGCAAGAACGCGACTTGCGCGTCGTCTAGCGATGGCGAATGAAACGCGTGCGTCGGCAATCCGTCGCTGGCGCGGTACACGCGTGTTGAGCCGTCGCCATGCACGGTCGCGATGCGTGACGCATCACGATTGAAGGTGACATCGAGCACCTCGTCGCCTGGTTGTTTGGCGAGCGATTGTGATGTCGCGAGTTCCGCGTCGATTGCACCGGCGATGCGAGTTTCAGCATCGATGACGGCTTGATGTGTCGGGATCGCGGCAGTGGCAAGTTGCACCGCCGCACTCGAGGCGTCGAGCGCCTGTTGACGGTTCTTGAGTTCGGTCTCGCTCGTCGCTTTCGCAGCCTCGGCCGCGGCAACAGCCTTGGTTTGTTCCTCGAGTTCTTTGGTTGCTTTCTCGGTGATCGCTTTGGCTTCCGCAGCCAGCTTGTTCGCGGCTTCGATATCGGCAGTCGACTTCGTCAAAGTCGCGGTTAAGGTCACGAGCGTGGCTTTCTTCTCCGCGAGTTGCTTTTCGAGGGCGTCGATCTCTTGTTGGGTGGTGACGGCATTGGCCATCGCGACTTCCATGGTCTTGGTTGCCGATGGCAGCATCTCGGATGCCATCCCGGTGTCTTGTTTGGCTTTGTCGAGAGTCGCTTTCGTCACTGCAACGAGGGCAACAGCGTCCGCGTGTTTCTTTTCTTCGGCGGCCAATGCTTCCTTGGCCTTGTCGCGTGCTTCGGTGACTTTGGCGAGCGCTTCGTTCTCCTTTTTGAGCGCTTCGGTTAATTCACCAGTCTTTGTGGTGAGTCTGGCGACTAGATTCTTTTGACGTGTTGCATCACGTTGGGCTTGTGCGAGCATCAATCGCTCGGAGGGCGTGCTTTCCATCGATTGCAGCTTGGCTCCATCGGCCAAGTTCCAAAGCCGTGTTGCTCCATCGCGACCGCCGGTGGCGAGTTTTGTTTGGTCGCTTGAAAGTGCGAGCGACGCGACAACGCCGCCATGATCGATTGCTCGCACCTCTTTGTTCTCATTCGGTTCGACGATCGTCACGCCGCCCGAACCCTTCGCGATCACAACCAGCATGCTGGGTTGGCTGGCCAAACAAATCGCCGTTGCATCCGTCACGCCACCCAGCGACTCGTGGACTCGCGTAATCGACGTCTTGTCATTCTCGGTGGTGACGCGAAAGAAATTCACAGCGCCCTTGGACGTGCTTGTGATCATGTGGGCTCCATCGAGCGAAACATCCACGTCACGAAGGATCGTGTTCGTTTCAGTTTCCGTTACCACGTTTCCAGTCGCGACATCCCAAACGCGAATGCGTCCGTGCTGCTCTGCAACAATAAGCCGATTCGCCTGATCCGCCCAAGCGAGTGAAACGACACTCGATGATTGTCCCGACAAGACTTGCGAGCGAGTCTGGTTCGCGACGTCCCAGACCTCAACGTCGCCAATCGCGTTCACGAGCGCGAGGGTCGTTTCATCGGCTCGAATCGCCACGGCGCCAGATGCTTTCGCGAGCAGTGACTCATTCGCTGGTGTCACTGGCGTCTTCTTCCACAAACGAACGCTGCGGAAGCCGCCGGTTGCGATGCGTTCGCCGTCGGGTGAAAACGCAATCGACTGGATCAAGTCCACGTCAGCCACTTCACCAACATTCAAGCTGGGGTCGACAAGGCGAGCGATCTCGCTGTGATTGGCGAGCTCGACGATCGAGACCTTGTTCGCACGCCCGATCGCTGCGTACTGGCCATCGGGCGAAACATCGAGCGAGTACACCGATCGAATCGAATCGGGGATGCGCTGCCACACGATCGTCTCGGTGGCGGGCGAGTCGGTGCCGGTGGCACCTTGTTCGATCCACAATTTCAACAAGCCGAGTTCGTCGGGCGTCAAGGGTTTGGCGCCGACGTCGTTGTCTTCGGGCGGCATCAGCGGCTCTTCTGAGCCAGTGCCACGCGTCATCAGCAGACTGGTTGTGCCGTCCTTTGCGATGACGGCTGGGCCAGTGTCACCGCCTTTTTGGATCGACGCGAGCGTTTCGAGAACGAGACCGCCTTCGGGTGTTTTTGTATTGTGACACGCCAAGCAATTGCGTCTCAGGATCGGCATGATCTCTTTGCCAAAGTCCACGGGCTCGGTCCGCGTCAACTCGTTGACTGGGAGCGGCAACTCGGCTTGGGCGGGGACGGCGGTTTGCACTATCGACACCCATGCAACTAGAGAGAACGTCACGCAGGCAATGGTTGTTAAACGCATCATGGCTCGATGATTCGGAAAGTGGCGGTCGAGGAAGAGAGAAAGACCGTAAGGGGCGGGGATTCCGGGGTAGGCTTTATTTTAGTTTCACCTTGGCTCCAGAGCGAATAGGTTCCGGGAACAGCGGTCGGTGTTACGGTTAAAACGAGCGTGCCGTCGCTTTTATCGCCAGCAATCGTGATCTCCGGCGCGGTCACGCCGGGTGGCAGATCCTTTGTGCGAAGCGTGATTGGGTCCGCGCCGCCGTCGCGACGCGCCACTGTCACAGCGACATTCAAGGTATCGCCTTTCTTGACTTCGGCGATCTTGGCCGGCTCAGTGGCGGGTGCTGCGAGTCGCAGGGTGACGGGAGCGATGTCTTTTTCCGAGACCCCAATCACCAATTCATCAGCGATTCGCATTCGCGTGAATTCGCGATTGCCGCCCTTGGCCACCGCGATCGTGACGGGGGTTGCTTGGCAGATGATTGCGTTATCGTCGCTGTACCCGATCACGCGAATACTGGCGATACCGGCTGGTGCATCATCCGACGCCTCCAGTGTCAATTGAGTTTGATTTTGATTCGCGGCGATGATCGCATCGTCGCAGTTCACGCCTGAGGGCAGCCCCTCAGCGGAAACGCGAATCGGCCCCGCCCAACCATCGCGGCGGATGACCATCACACGAACGGTTTCCATCCCGCCGCGAGCCAGCTTGGATCCGTGCGGTCGCGTTTGGTTGATATCGTTGTGTGGAAAGACGCGATACGCTGCCAGGTCAAACGATGGCGACGGTTTGGCGATTCGAAGCACGTACTGCTGGTGCGATGAAATCGAATCGCCGACATCAAGATCTTGAATCGACAATCGATACGAAGCGGTGGCGGGAGCGACGAACATGGCAACCGGGTCTCTCGTGGATGTATTCAGCACACCATCGTTGATGCCGTAGCTATCGTCCGCTCTCACGACATCGTGCAACGTCGTCGCTCCAGCTTCGTTGACCTCGATTCGCTGGACAAGGAACCTTGCATCTGTCGGTTCGCCAAGTCGTTGTGAAAAGACTTCGATCGAGTACTGGTCGCCCTGGGTCGCGGCAAACTCAAACACGTTCTCGTTGTGCCCCGACGCGAATGTCCATGTGCCTTCGTAGGGCAGTTCGATTTTCCGGGACGGCGAAGCAACGCGTTTCGCATCTGCTTGGGAGAAAACCATGTCGCTCGAAACAGTCAACGATTCGGGGCCAAGTGGTCCACCTGGGCATAGCGATGACCTTGGTTGGCCATCGAGAATTGCGAGTTGGTAGTGGTAATCATCACCACTGCGATAGAGAAAGTCGTTGACGGCAATCACGTAGTCCCCAGCGTCGAGATTCTCGACCACGAGCGTCGGGTCCACATCATCGGCGCCTCTTGTGGAAGCGAGAACGCGGCCGCTCGGCGAGAGCAACTTCACCTGGCCGATCATTCGCGAATCCAACCGCTGGGCCAGCATCTCGATGCGAAGCGTCTTGTTGGCCCTTTCAACGCTATCGTGAACGCGAACGGTGTAATAGTCGATCGCTGTCGCGGGTGAAGTGGCATGCACAATCGAGTTGATCGTCGCTGGAGTGGGCACTTTCACATCGTGGCTGACGCTTGCTGGTCGCACGTTCGCTAGCTCGCTCACCAAGAACGCTCGTGGATTCGAAACTCCATGCCGACCGATGACACGCGCGTCGTAGCGTCCTGGCGGGACGTCTTTGTCGACGTGGACAACGAAATTCCCATACGCGGGCGACGTTTCGCCTGGCTTGAGGGTGGCGCGCAATCCAGGATGCGAGAAATGCATTCGATCCGCTTCGTCGAGCCGAGTTCCAGCAACCGTCAATGCGGCCCATGAGCCTGCTTGTGCGCCGGTTTGCGAGAGCGAGCGCAGCTCGGGTTCATTGAACTGGGCGTACGAGTTTGCACAGAAGAACGTTGCGCATAAGAACGTTGCACAGAAGAACGCAGCGGCGATCGACGAGACAGCAGGAAGCGCACGCGTACATTTCATGGTCATGGATCAGTGATTGAAGAGAAACTCTTTCGAGTTCAGTAATGACCAAATCAGATCCTCAAAGGCCTCGCGTCGATTCGGCTTGCTACCTAGATACGTGAGCATCGTCTTGAGCTCGATTTCGTTGGGTGAACGACTCAGCGACATGCGATAGAGCTCAGTGACCTTGTCGGCATCCGAACGGGACTCGTCCGCAGCAAGCATGGCCGCTCGTCCGCTGTCTTCGGCGAGCTTCGATTGCATTTGCTCGGAGTTCAGCAGATGCAGGCTTTGTGCCAAGTTCGCGTCTTGCGACCGTTCGCACTCACACGCGGTCGTTGATTCGGGACGTCCAAAGACTTGCAAGAAATACGAATCGAAATTGGTGTCGGGCAAGGACACGGCTCGCGTCCCCGTCGGCATGCCCGCGAACGCCGTGCGTGAATGAGTCACGTCATCGACGGCATCCAGCAGCACTTCGGCGGCGAGTCGTTTTGGATAGAACCGCGAGTAGCTGCGTCGATCGAGCAAGTTGTCGTAGTTCGCGTCACCAGAGAACGAATACATTTGCGACATCGTGATCGTACGAATCAATTGCTTCAAGTCGTACCCAGACGCGACAAAGTCTGCGGCGAGCGCATCCAGCAGGCTGGGGTTGGACGGTGGGTTCGTCATTCGCATGTCGTCTTCGGGTTCGACGAGGCCGCGACCGAGGAAGTGCTTCCAATAACGATTGACGACGGTGCGAGCAAAGAACGGATTCGCTGGGTCGGTCATCCAATCCGACAAGGCAACTCGAGGGTCTTCGTCGGCACGAATCGTGGCGTTCTCGGCATCGAGTCCTGCCGGTGTGAGCGTTTGGCCGGTCTTTGGATGCGGTGACGAGGCGCCACCGACACGCGTGAACATCGCCTGTTCAATCGGGTCGCGATCGGCCTTCTTGGTAACTGTCGTGAAGAACGCTGCTAGTTGTGCATAGTCCGCTTGGCTCCATTTCTCGTACGGATGATGGTGACAACGTGCGCATTGGATCCGTTGCCCCATGAACAATTGGGCGGCGTCCTCGACGCGCTGGTTCGTATCCGGGACTTGTTGGTACCACGCAACCGGCGGATTGCTCGCGACGGTGCCGGAGGCAGACAAGATCCGCGAAACAAATTCGTTGTACGGTCGGTTGTTTGCGAAGCTCTCGCGAATCCAATCGTAGAACGCCAAAGTCGAGAACTGTAGCGGCCCACGCGACCGGCGATTCCTCAGGATGGTGTTCCATCGCCCAGCGAAATAGTCAGCGTACTCGGGTGTATCGAGCAGGCGATCCACGAGTGCGGTTCGCTTATCCGGTGACGAGTCCGTTTCGAACGATGTGACTTCGTCGAGCGTTGGCAAGCGGCCGGCGATGTCCAAGCACGCACGACGCAGAAACGTTGCATCATCGCAGGCAGATGACGGTGGAATGCCGAGCGATTGAAGCTTGGCGAATACATAGGTGTCGACCACGTTAGTTGGCTCAGGAAACACGAGCGGCGTTTCTGTCACGCGTGGCACGTCGGCGGTGAACACGGTCACGTGGCCTTGATAGCGAGCCATGATCGACACGTCGCCGACTGCATCATGGATTTGTACCAAACCATCCGTCGAGACATCCGCCATTGCGGTGTCGTTCGATTCGAATACGGCCGCGGAGGTGACGTCTTCGGTGGTGCCGTCCTTGCGAGTCGCGATCACGGCGAGTTGTTGTGTCGACATGGCCGCCAGACGACGAACGCCGGGAATGACACGAATCGCGACGACTTGATGTCCGCTGTCTTCGCCATACGGCATGCCTTGCGAGATCCAACGGCGAAGTTGCCGGTACTCGTCGGTGTCGATCTCTAGACGTTGTCCGCCGCCGTGCGGAGAGGCGTTGATGGCTTTGGTCAGCAGGAGGCTGTGGTCGGGAACCGCTGGCGAGACACGACGCGAGCGTGATTCGCCAATCAAGTGCTCGTAGTCTTCGCGAGGTTCGAAACCGAGAAGCGAGAGTTTGAAACCGTTTTGCCCAGCCGCCTTGCCGTGGCAGCCGCCGCTGTTGCAACCGAGTTTGGTGAAGATCGGAACGATTCGATGAGGAAAGCTCAGCGGCGGTTCGCTGCCGACGCCGGACACCGTTAGTTGGATCGTTGCCGGCTCGCATTCGACTTGCGGTTCGTCGCCTACAGAGGGTGGAGTCGCAGTGATCGTCACCGTGCCATCGCCGATCGGGATGACTTGGCCGGTGCTTGAGATCTCGACGATTCCGAGAGGTTTAGCGCGAACTTGTGCGGAATGCGTCACGTCGCGAATCGAAGCGTTCTCGTTGCCGCTTTCTTCAAAGCGTGAGATCACAAGTTGCAAACGTGCGTCACTGCCGACCACATGCAGTGAGTCCACGTCGTTATCAAAGCGAAGTGTGTCGCCGGCCGTTGCGATCGAAACGGACGCGAACAACCCGACGGCATGGAATCCAAGGCACCATGCGATCGCCATAGTCCAGCGAGACGGCATCAGATCAACTCACGAATGGGTTGGTGATCCACCAAGTATTGCGGACGACCAGTTGGATCGGCCAATGTTGTCGACGACGTATCGATCCCGAGGTTATGGTACAGCGTCGCCACGATTTCCTGCATGTGCACCGGTCGATCGGCGGCTTCTTCGCCAAGTCGATTCGTGGATCCGATCACTTGGCCGGTTCGCATGCCGCCTCCGGCAAGGTACGCACAGCTAACGTTGGTCCAGTGATCGCGACCCGCTTGTGGATTGATCTTGGGCGTTCGACCGAACTCGCCCCAGACGACAACGGTGACGTCATCTAACATCCCGCGAATCTCCAGGTCTTCGATCAGCGCGCTGAGGCATTGATCGAGCTTGCCACCGTGATCGCGGACGAGATCAAAGTTCGCGGAGTGGCTATCCCAACGACCGAAACTCAAACTCACCGCGCGAGCACCGGCTTCGATCAGTCGGCGTGCGATGAGCAGTTGGTCGTTGCACGTTGGTGCGCCGTCGTATTGGTATTTGTAAGGCTTGCCGTCACCGTAACGCTCGACAACTCGGGGGTCTTCTTTGCTCAAGTCCAGTGCGTCGACAAGTTTGCTGCTCGTGAGCACATCGAGTGCGCGTTGGCCGAACTCGTCCATGCCTTGCATCGTGCCGTTGGTGTCAATGTCGCGCCGCAACGTATCGATCTGGGCAAGCAATGTGCGGCGATCACCCAAGCGCTCAAGAGTGATGCCGTTGAGCGTCATGTTTTTCATGCCAGGCCCATCGGGCTTGAACGGCGCGTGGGCGGCGCCAAGAAAACCAGCCGAGCCTGAGTCGCTCCACGGCATGTGCGACGTCGGTGCGGCCAGTCCAATGTTTGGTGGCACTGACGCGTCGACTGGGCCGAACAACTTGGCAACCGCAGCACCGATCGCTGGCCGTCCACCAACACTCTTGAGCTCGTTCGGACGCCAGCCACTCATGCACTGGACAGCGTCGTGTCCGCCGCTGCAACCAACAACGCTGCGAATGATCGCAGCCTTGTCCATCATCGCCGCGAGCTTGGGGAACACTTCACAGATTTGGATGCCAGCGACGTTGGTGTTGATCGCTCGGAACTCACCGCGGACTTCGCTTGGTGCTTCGCTCTTGATGTCCCACATGTCCTGGTGGGGTGGACCACCAGCGAGAAAAATGTTGATCACAGATTTGTGCGAGTGCTTGGTGTTCGCGATCGTGCCAGCACTTGCGGCCTCGGCTCTCAGAATGTCAGCGAGCGACAATCCGCCTGCTCCCATCGAGAGTCCTCCGATCTTTAAGAAGCTGCGTCGAGATACGCCATCGCAGTATCGCGTTCGAGGTCCACGGATCGACAACATGACGGAGACGCCTAATGTTGGGTGGGGTGGGATGATTCAGGCAGGGCCAGCGAGCAACGCTTCTTTGCGTAAAATAGTGATTCGCGGGACGAAACACTTCGCTGGTGGAAAACCGCCCAGGGCGAGCGGTCTCCAATCATCTTAACCGACCTACGGGACTGAAGGCAACTTTACCTTCGCCACAAAGGTCTCATTTCCGCCAAAGAGGCTGTTTATGCGGATTCCGGGGACTGATCAGCGGATAAAGAGCTGGATGTTGCCTGAATCGGGGCGTTCAATCACAGCTTCCTCGAAGGTCGGTGGACCAAGCGTTCCACGAGCGTCATTCGAGAACCCGTAACGCTCCAGCGGGATGCCGATGGCGTTTCGGTTCAGTGACGCGTCAGAGTTTTCGTCGTGGAAAGCAGCAATCGCAAACTTCTTTGGCAAATCCTTTGCTCGAAAAGTGAACGTACTGGCCCCCTTCACGATTGCTTCCTGGGTCCTTGAGATCGCTTTCGTAGGGTCGTTAAACGATTCTTTGTCAGCATAGATTGCCAAAAACATCGTTCCAGTCTCGTTGGCTGCACCAGTAACTGACACCGTCAACGCTTCGCTCTCCGGGATTTCACCCACCACAGAATCAACCATCACGGGCCTTCCAGCACCTTGAAGCGTCCTCGCATCTGGAAAACGAGGGGGCTCGAAACGATTTTGGCGGTAAGCAAGTACCGCGGCCCCAGTCACCAAGATACCGGCCATGACCGACAAGATAATTCCAATGTGGTTGTCTCGCCAAATCGTTCGCTGTCGCTCCCATTGGGACACATTTTGTGGTGCTTCTGACATTCAGGGGCTCGTTAGACGCGATGAAAAATCTTGAGCTAACAAATATGCTCAAAACAGACAGGATCGATAAGCTGGGATGGCTGGGCCGAACAGGCGGCTTCTCGAACAAGCCTCGACCTATCCGAGATTTTACAGTATTCCACGGAAAAGTATTCCACGGATATGTGTCTTGGAAACCGAACGTTCAACCCATTGCTCGAAATAGCTTAGCGAAGTGATAGCGACTGTGCCCACCGCGCTTGAGATAAGCGACTTGCGAAAGACGTTCGGGTCGCTCGTTGCACTTCGCGGTGTGTCGCTCGAGCTTGGCAGAGGCGAACGACTCGCACTGCTCGGTCCCAACGGAGCAGGTAAAACCACGTTGATTCGTTGCCTTTCCGGTCGAACGCGGCCGGACGGTGGCGCGGTCACGATCGACGGCCAAGACATCAACGAATTCGGTGCTCGGGACTCTCTCGGCTTGGTGCCGCAAGAAATCGCAATCTACGCGGACCTGACGACGCGAGAGAACCTGGACGCGTTCGGTCGATTCCATGGCTTGCGCGGTCGTGACCTGAAGTCACGTGTGGATTGGGCGCTCCAGTGGACTGGGTTGGCTGATCGCGCCAAGCATCTCGTCGGCAGTTTCTCAGGCGGCATGAAGCGACGCGTGAATCTTGCGTGTGGCGTACTGCACTCGCCCAGTGTCCTGTTGCTGGACGAGCCCACCGTCGGTGTCGATCCACAAAGTCGCGAACGCATCTTTGTGATGCTCGATGAGCTCAGTCAACTTGGTACATCGATCTTGCTCACCACTCACCACTTAGACGAAGCCCAACAGCGATGTGACCGTATCGTGATCGTTGATAAAGGCAGCGTAGTCGCTAACGGAACGATCGGTGAACTCGTGGAGCAAACCGTTGGTCGATCCCGACTAGTGACGCTATCGATCGATCGACCGCTCGTCGCGCCAATCCAACTCGATGGATCGGCTGAGTTGATCGGTGAGACTGGAAGCGAAACGGTGACGGCGAGGATTGATGATGTGGTCGTGCAATTGCCGGCGCTGTTGGAATCCATTCGGCGATCTGGTTACGGAGTCTCGGATATTGACGTCAGCTCACCGTCGCTACATCACGTGTTCCTTCATCTGACCGGCCGCGAACTTAGGGACTAGTGTCACCGTAATGATCTGGACTGTATTACAAGTCAACTCGCGCCGTTTGATGCACAATCGCATCGAGATGATGCTGACGTTCGCCGTCCCGATTGCGTTCTTCAGTATCTTTGCGGTGATCTTTGGCGGCGGGATTGGCAACTCGACGACGCCGAAGATCAACGTTGTCGTCGTGAACGAGACTTCTTCGCAAGCTGGCGACAAGCTGATCGAGAGCTTGCAAGAGAGTCCTGGCTTGCGATTCAAACGCGATCCTAAAGAGGAGCTTTCCCGCGAGGACGCAAGCCAACTTGTGCGACATGGTATCGTCACTATGGCGATCATTATCAAAGGCGATGATGGCGAGATGCAGGCCGACTTGCTCGCCGACGCCTCCAATCAAGTCGCTGGGCAAGTCGCAACGGCACTCGTTAGCCGAGCGCTCATGATCCAGCAAGCCGAGCAATCGCAACTTCAAAGCCAAGCCTTCGCGAATAACCTCCAACCAAACACAGCGACAGGTCCGGATGCTGATGAAGCAACTTCATCAACGATTCAATCGGAGTCGAGTGGAGTGCCAGATCCGACGCTGTCGCCAGTCACGATCATCGATGTGATGGGTGACGGGAAAACGAACCCAGTCGTCAGTATGTATGCGGCGGGCATCGCAGTCATGTTTCTGCTGTTCGGCGCGACGGGTGGTGGCGGAGCGTTGCTCGAAGAACGCGAGAGTCTGACGTTGGATCGGCTCTTGTCGACTCGATTGTCGATGGACGAACTGCTTCTCGGCAAATGGTTCTATCTCACCGCCGTCGGAATCATCCAAGTCAGCGTGATGTTTCTGTGGGGCCAGATCGTTTTTGGTGTCGACTTGCTCAATCACATTGACGGTTTTCTGATGATGACAGTTGTGACAGCCTCCGCCGCCGCAGCTTTCGGGTTGTGTTTGGCGACGCTTTGCAAAACGCGCGGCCAGCTCAACGGTTTATCGGTGATTGTAGTGCTCGCGATGAGTGCGCTGGGCGGTTCGATGGTGCCGCGATATGTGATGAGCGACGGCATGCGAGAAGCGGGGCTGTGGACGTTCAACGCTTGGGCATTGGACGGTTACGACAAAGTGTTCTGGCGAGAGTTGCCTGTTGCAGCCCTGTGGCCGCAATTGACGGTGTTGATGCTGAGCGGTTCTCTGTTCCTCGTGGTCGCACGTATTCTTGCGCTGCGATGGGAAACGGATTGAGCTGTTACCAAAGTAGCAGGCACACTCCGTGTGCCGTCCGCCAGGATTGCGATGGTTCTTGTGGCGGACGGCACGACGGAGCGTGCCTGCTACTTTGAAAAAAAGATTACTTTTGTAATCACGACTCAGACGGCGAAATCAATACGACCCAACGTTCTTCATCTCGTGTAAACTAGTAATTGCAACGCACCTCTCCGTCCGCGCCCCTTCGTTTGACAATTCCCTCCATGACGTTGACTGAAGATAAACAACTGTTCGCACGTGCTGCTCTTGAGTCACTCAGGTATCGCACACTGTTCGGTTTATTGACAATACTTTCTTTTTCTGTCGCAAACGCCGAGCCCGCATCCACGCCGCACTCACTGTCGTTCAAACGCGATGTTCGACCGGTTCTTTCGAATCATTGTTTCGCGTGTCACGGTCCCGACAAAATGCATCGTGAGGCAGATGTGCGCTTGGACGTCGCTGGCGAAGTGGACTTGGAGGAAGTGCTGGCGCGGATCAAGTCGACGGATCCAGACGTTGTGATGCCGCCGCCGGAGTTGAATAAACCGCTCAAACCCGCTCAAGTCGAGACACTGACACGTTGGATTGAAAACGGTGCTCCTTATGAACAGCACTGGGCGTTCGTCGCGCCGAGCACACCTGAGTTACCAAGCGTCGATGCGGCACAGGCCAAAGATTGGGCGGATCATCCGATCGATCGATTTGTGCTGGCAAGTCTCGAGTCACAACAGCTTCGCCCCACCAACACCGCTGATAAGCAAACCTTGATTCGCCGACTCTCGTTGGACCTGACCGGCTTGCCACCTTCGCAGCAAGAGATCGATGCGTTTCTTGCTGACACGTCGGATAATGCATACGAACTGCTTGTCGAACGACTGTTGAACCAATCCGCATACGGCGAGCATCTTGCGAGGTTCTGGCTCGACCTCGTACGTTTCGCGGATACCAACGGATTGCACCATGACCACTACCGCGAGATGACGCCGTATCGCGATTGGGTGATTCGATCGTTCAATGACAACTTGCCACTCGACGACTTCATCAAATTCCAGATCGCTGGCGACTTGTACGCTGACCCAACGACGGATCAACAGATCGCATCAGGATTCAACCGGTTGCATTTGATCATCGATCAAGGGACAGCGTTGCCCGAAGAAAGTTTCTTTCGCAACGTGGTCGATCGTGTCGCGTCAGTCGGCACCGCGTTCATGGGGCTAACGATGCAGTGCGCCGTTTGCCATGACCACAAGTATGATCCGATCACTCAAAAAGACTTTTACCAGCTCTCCGCGTTCTTCAACAATCTTGACGGTGCTCCCGAGACTGGCCGACGTGGCACCGAAGACTTCAAGCGAGGACTGCAACCACCGTATCTGAATCTGCCGACGGACGAGCAAGCCGCAGCACTCGCGAGCATCGATGCTGAGATCCAAGCATTCGACGACACAATCGCTGGCATCACAAAGCGCCGAGATGCCGCGAAAGCGGAGCTCGAAAAGATGCCTGAACCCGCCAAGGATGATTCCGTTGCATCAGTGATCTCTGGCGTCGAAAGAATGCTCACTGAAAAGTCGATTGCTGCATTGGAACAAGCGATCAAAACGCTCAACTCGAGTCTTGAAACTCGCAAGAAATCGCGTGAAGCATTGATGCTCGAAATCCCGGGCACTTTGGTGATGAAAGAACGTGACGAAGTTCGGCCTACGTTCATCATGGTGCGAGGACAGTATGACCAACCTGGCGAGGAAGTCACCCGCAATACGCCTGGGTTCTTGCCACCGCTTCGATCAGAGAACACCGTGCCAACACGATTGGACTTGGCGAAGTGGATGACGGAGTCCACGAATCCGCTCACGGCTCGTGTCGCAGTGAACCGTTTTTGGCAACAACTGTTCGGTGTGGGCCTCGTGAAGACATCCGAAGACTTTGGCTCCCAAGGTGAGTCACCAAGCCATCCGGAGCTCCTGGACTTTCTCACGACGCAATTCGTTGAATCCGGTTGGAATGTCAAAGAGATGATGCGTTTCATCGTGACTTCGAAAACGTACCAACAATCGTCCAAAGCGTCGGCGGAATTGTACACGGTCGATCCAGCCAACCGGTTGCTCGCTCGTGGTTCGCGATTCCGGTTGGATGCGGAAGTCGTTCGAGACCAGATGCTTGCGGTGACTGGATTGCTCAACCGCGAGTTGTATGGCAAGAGCGTCAAGCCACCACAACCGTCCGGCATCTGGGAAACTGTGGCGATGCCAAGCTCGTTTCCGAACACGTACATAGCGGACGATGGCGACAAGGTGTATCGCCGCAGCGTCTACACGTTCTGGAAACGCGCGATTCCACCCCCGCAAATGTCGATCTTTGACGCACCGTCGCGAGAGAGCTGTATCGCCCGGCGCGAGCGAACGAACACGCCGCTTCAAGCATTGTTGCTGATGAACGAATCACAGAACTTCGAAGCAGCCAAGCACCTCGCCAAATCGTTGCTGGCGGCGTCGTACCCAACTAATGATGAACGATTCGTGATAGCGTATGAAACGATCACCTGCGAGAAGCCATCGACGCAAACATTAGAACAACTCAAGCAAGGCCTCGACGAATTCGCGGCTGTTTATGAGAACGATCCCGAATCGCTTGGCAAAATGCTTGCTGAGACGGACGCCAAAGATCCTGAGTCGCGGATCGAACTCGCATCCTGGACGATGCTGGTTCACTCGATCCTGAACCTGGACGTCACCAAAACACGAGAATAGAAAGGCGAACACCATGAACCGTCTCCACAATAGCCCGATCGATCAGTACAACCAGATCCAAGCTCGCCGCCAGTTCTTGCGCGGCTCGGCAATGGGTCTGGGGGCTGCGGCGCTTGGGTCGCTGGCGATGCAATCGCACGCGGCACCAAGTATCGGTGCTGCGCCAGAAACTGGATTGCACTTCCACGCCAAAGCGAAACGAGTGATCTTTCTTTTCATGGCGGGCGCGCCGAGCCAGATCGATTTGTTCGACTACAAGCCAGACCTGGAGAAACAATTCAAAGAGCCGCTGCCGCCGAGCGTCAGCATGGGGCAACGCGTTACGGCGATGACGAAAGGCAAAGAGCAGCTCGTCGCGCCGTCGATGTTCAAGTTCGCGCCGCAAGGCAACAGCGGGCTGGTGATGAGCGAATTGCTTCCGCATCTGTCGGGTGTCGCCGACGACTTGTGCATCATCAAGTCGATGAACACGAACGCGATCAATCACGATCCGGGGAAGACCGTGATCTGTACCGGCACAGAGATTCCTGGCAAAGCCAGTCTCGGTGCGTGGCTCAGCTATGGTCTGGGCCGGATGAACGAGAACTTGCCAGATTTCATCGTGTTGAGCTCAGCGTTCTGGAGCGGCGATAAGCAAAACGTGCAAGCACTCTACAGTCGCCTGTGGGGATCCGGATTTTTGCCATCGAAGCATCAAGGTGTTTCATTCCAGCCGTCTGGCGATCCCGTTTTGTTCTTATCGAATCCGCCGGGCGTCACGCGTGAGAGCCGATCTAAGATGCTCGACCTTGTCACGCGACTGAATCGCGAACACCTCAACGAGATCGGTGACCCCGAGATTCAAACGACGATTGCTCAACAGGAAATGGCGTTTCGGATGCAAACGTCGGTGCCCGAGCTGACAGATCTTTCGCAAGAAACGGCTGAGACGCTCGCGATGTACGGGCCGGACGTTGAGAAAAGTGGCTCGTTCGCACGCAACTGTTTACTCGCGCGTCGAATGGCCGAGCGTGACGTTCGATTCGTGCAACTGTTCCATCGCGGATGGGACCATCACGTAGGTTTGCCCAAGAAGATTCGTGGACAAACGCAGGACGTTGACCAACCGGCGGCCGCGTTGCTCAAGGACCTCAAGCAGCGTGGACTGCTCGAGGATACGCTCGTCGTATTCGCAGGCGAGTTTGGTCGGACGACGTATTGCCAAGGCAAGTTGACGGCGACAGATTACGGTCGAGACCATCATCCGCGCTGCTTCAGCATGTGGATGGCGGGCGGCGGTATCAAGGGCGGTATTGAATACGGCAAGACAGACGAGTTCAGCTACAACATTGTCGAGAACCCAGTCCACGTTCGTGACCTCAATGCGACGATCCTGCACCAGCTCGGTATCGACAACAATCGCTTAACGTTCCCGTTCCTCGGTCTCGACCAAAAGCTTACTGGCGTCGAAGAAGCTCACGTTGTCAAAGACATCCTCGCGTAGATTGTATTCACGCTAGGAACTTCGTTGCCCGTTATCTATTAATTCGATCCAAACCGAGAGATTTCATTTCCTAACCCCAGTCGCTTCACGCCGAACGAAAGCATCATTTCGAAGCTGGGGGCGTTGCTGCTTTGTCTTTGGCTTGCAGCATGGACGTCACTCGTGCTTCTTCCTTCGCCAGCGCCTGGCCGGTCACTGGCATCGGTTCAAAGTACGGTTCAGGCACGATGATTTCGTCTTTTGGGATTTCGCGCCAACGCAGGTTTCGAAACCAGACGTCCTGACCGTGGTCTTGCAGCCAGAGTTGCCCGTTGCGCCCAGTAAGGTCGCCACCGCGGGCTGCGAGCAACTTAACGTACCATTCCCACTTCGGATCTTCGTAGTCGAACGACAACACGCGTTCGCCGTTGAGCCAATGCTCGATCACACTCCTCTGGCAGATAATTCTCGCCGTACTCCACTTTCCGACTGGCAATGTTGCGTCTTTGGAAGGTGCCATACAAAAAAAGAGTGAGGCCGCTGCTTGTCGAGCATTCTCGCCGTAGGGGCTGCCGATGTTATCGAGCACCTGATATTCGATCTGGCCCGGACGATAGTAGACACCGCTGTTGCAGCCTTCGGAGACCTTCCATTCAAACCGCAATTCGAAGTCGTCGGGCACCGCAGCCGCTGTGTATTTCAGGTTACCTCCGCCTCCCTTACGGTAGAACGCACCATCCTCGATGACCCAGTTCCCGGATTGCTCCCATCCATTGAACGTCTTACCGTCAAAGAGCGGCGTAAACGCGGATTCAGGTTTCGTGAAAGGTGCAAGCGGTCGACAGATCAGGATCTTGAGTTTCGACTTTGGCCCGGAAGGTTTCCCGCCCAGTATGTCGTCCTCAGTGAATCGGGCCAGTAGGATTTCGCCATCAGTTGCACGGTTGCGATCGTATGAGATGTAGATCGTGCCGTCCGGTGCCTGGAAACCATCGGGATAGGAAATGCCTTTGCGTTCATCGAGCACGAGTCCGCCTTGCCATGTCACACCATCGTCATCCGAAAGCCAAGCACTGAGTTGCACACGCCCTTCATGCGAATCGATCCGGTCACCGTGCTTGACCATCAATAGCCGACCGGACAGAAGTCGCCGCACATGGAACCGCGCGTTCGGCTGGCGAATACCTTGCGGCTCGCTCGCCGCCGACCAAGTCCGCCCGCCATCGGTCGAATCGGATTCCATGATCCCTTTCGCTGTCCGTGCCAACATCCACAATGAACCGTCTTTGCGTTCGACGATCATGTGCTCGTGCCAGTCCGGATTCGGAAACGTCGCCATGCCGCGCCGCTCCCAGGACGCTCCCTCATCACTGGACACAAACACGTTCGCACCTCTCATCGGATCGAGTTCCGCGAAGCATCCCTTAAACGGCCCAAAACCACCACGCTGGCCCAACGAAATCGGCAGCATCCATTCACCCGTCGAGAGAACGGTTGGCTTGTTCAGCGTCACGCCGTGCCAGATGCGTCGCGGAGCGGACCACGTGGGCTCCTCCGCATCCGGGTTCTCACAGAGCGTCGCCCAGACTCCGGCCCGACCGTCGAACATGTCCATCGATTGATCGAAGACCAGCCAGAGCCGTCCCATCGGATCCGTCCATAAATTCCCAACGAGGATACTGCGTTGCCTCGGCAGTTCGCTGGAATGCGAGTCGACCACCAATCGTGGCTTGGACCATGTCTGACCGTCGTCGTCAGAACTCGCCAGAACAAAGTAGGCTGCCGGACTGTCCCCGCCCGCAACCCAACAAGCCCACAGTCGACCACCGCGTGTCCGCTCGATCCCGATGGTCATACCATAGTCCAACTTTTCATAGTCGTACTCCGGCAGCGGCGATGTGTTCAACACTGGTGGGACCAGAGCGTGTTCTGCTACTTTTTCCATCTCCGCGATGCGAGCTGCGGCTTCGTTCCCCGTTTCTCGCTTGCCAACTTGTGTTTGCACCAGCGTCACCGCGAGGCCGTCATCCACATGCATCGCTTGATCAACAACTAACGCAGCGTCTAAGCCTTGCGGGATCAGCTTCAGGTCATCTGATCGTGCCACGTTGAATGAGACGAGTGCCGTCACCAGTGCGGCTGTTGTGCAGAGTAGTTTGGTCAGTTGACACGTCATTCTTGAGTTCGCTTTCGTTTCAGTCATCGTGCAGCCGCAGAACATCGCTCGCAGTCTCTTTCTCTTCACAAGAAGGTTAAGGTTGTCCGCCACGTTGTTCAATCACCGAAGGTTTTGAGACTTCGGGCACAGCTTATGCGTTGTCTTGTGGACTATTGGACGAACCGACTCAGTAATTCACGAAACACAAGCCATTGGAGACTCTCCCTATGACTCAGCGATGGAAATTCCGCCAAACTCGACGCATTTTTGTCACCTCGGTGGCCATGGCGTTCATTTGTTTGCCCGCATTTGCACAAGAATCAGCGACTGTTTCGAAAACTGAGACGCTGCGACGCGAAATCGTTGAAAGAGGAATCGCGTACTTAGCAAAGGACGGCCAGTCGGACGCGGGGACGTTCTCCGATCAGGTTGGGCCAGGAGTGACGGCGCTGGCGCTCACCTCGGCATTGCGTAACGGCCGTGGCGTCGACGATCCAATGGTTGCGGAAGGATTGAAGGCTTTGGAGAGCTACGTCAAACCAGACGGAGGCATCTACGGCAACGGACGCTTGAGAAACTATGAAACCTGTGTCGCGATGGTTTGCTTTGCGGAAGCGAACAAGTCTGGCAAATACAACGAGATCCTTAAACGAGCAAAGGATTTCGTGACGGGCGTCCAGTACGGTGAGGGCAAACATGGCCCGACGGATCCCTGGTACGGCGGAGTCAGCTACGGAGGCGATGGTCGACCTGACTTGTCCAACACGGGCTACTTTATCGAAGCGCTTCGTGCAACTGACGCTGGTCCAGCCGACCCGGCAATCCAACGTGCACTCGCATTTGTGTCGCGATGCCAGAATCTGAACAGCGAACATAACGACACTGAGTTTGCCGCAAAGATTGACGACGGAGGTTTCTACTATGAAATTCCGACAACGAAGATCGACCCGAGCACCTCGGAAGAACGCTACACGGAAAACGGTGGACTGAGAAGCTATGGCTCGATGGGTTACACCGGCCTCAAGAGCATGATTTTCGCAGGATTGACAAAAGAAGACTCGCGAGTGAAAGCAGTCGAAAAGTGGATCACGAATCACTACAGCGTTGAGACGAACCCTGGTATGGGATCGGCGGGGTTGTATTACTACTACCACACCTTAGCGGCGGGCTTGACTGCAGCGGCGATCAAAACGATCAGGGACGCTGATGGCAGCGAACACGACTGGAAAGCCGACCTCGTCGCCGAGCTTGCGAAGCGTCAAAACGCGGACGGCTCGTGGAGCAACGAAAATCAACGTTGGTTCGAGAACGACAAGAACCTCGCCACCAGCTTTGCACTCATGGCATTGGCGTATTGCAAATAGTTCAACCTAGCTGCCCTATCTTTGGCAAAGTCGACTCATGTCTATAAGAACGATCTGGGCTATTCATTTCACAACGCTCATCGCTTTGATCATCTGGTCAGCGACTGATCCTGCGTTTGAAACGATGGTCCAGATGCATTCGTTAGCTGACGCGACTTCCCATGTCGGCTTGGTGCGAATTGCGGGATTCCTGTTCGTTGTATTGCTCGCGGTAGGCTCGCTTATTGTGCTGTTCATGCGATTACTTGGGCTCGCACATTCCACTGCGAAACACCGCTCCGTTCGGCAACTGGTTGCGATCACAACAGTCATTGCTCTGTGGTTTTCGCTGGCAATTCACCATGACTCGATCTCGTGGCAAGGCAAACGTGTTCGGTTTGCCTCGCGAATTGACGTCCTCGAATCGATCGCATCTCCCTTGCGTGCTAACTGGCCTGAGCGAGACGGCGAACTGTCCGCCATCGGCCCATTTATGGCATACCCTTTTGGTAATCCCACGACGCTGGTACTGCTACAAGCACCGCGAATCACGAGCCAGTCGGTGTACGTCAGCGCCATCGAACGCTGCCCCTGCGGAGCCATCAAGCTCCAGCTAACCGGCACCGACGGAGGCGACTGGGCCGAGTGGCATCCACCACAAAGTCATCCATCCTCGTTTGTGGGCGGTCTTTCCGATCCACACGAACTACGCGCGTCGGCGCCGATCGGCGGTGGATGGTACCTGGTACGCTACCAGGCATCTTGATCGACCAAGCATCGGGCCCCTTCGCTAAAGTCATCAATGATGGTGGTCTGAGCAAAGATTCTCGTCGCAGCTTATGCCGCAACAGACTTTTGCTTGGAGAATCGACGCAAAATCACGTAGAACACAGGCGTCAAGAACAACCCAAAAAGTGTCACGCCCAACATACCGCTGAATACCGCGGTACCCAACACTCGTCGCATTTCGAACCCGGCTCCAGTCGCGACCAACAAGGGTATGACACCCAAGATAAACGAAAACGCCGTCATCAAGATCGGTCGAAGTCGTAATCGACATGCGGTGACGGCGGCGTCGAAACGGTTCTTGCCAGCGTCCTCTTCTGCCTTCGCAAATTCCACAATCAATATAGCGTTCTTGCAAGCCAAACCGATCAGCACGATGAACCCGATTTGCGTGAGTACGTTATTGTCCATGCTTCGGAACCAGATTCCAAGAATCGCGAACAACAAGCACAATGGCACGATTAAGATGATCGCCAGCGGCAACAGCCAACTCTCGTACTGAGCCGCCAACGCTAGAAACACGAACAGCACCGCGAGGGGAAACAAGAACACAATCGTGTTCCCGGCTTGTCTCTCTTGATACGCCAGCTCGGTCCATTCATAACCGAAACCGGCAGGCAAATTTTGTTCGGCCAAACGTTCCATCGTCGCCAGCGATTCCCCGGAACTAAAGCCCGACACGGTTGACCCATTCAAATCCGCTGCCGGAAACAAGTTGTAACGAACCAATCGGTCGGGTCCGGCAGTCGTCGTGACGTCGACGACGGAACCGAGTGACACGCTCGCCCCCCGAGCACTTCGAGTGCGGAGCTTAACGATGTCGTCTGCATCGTCGCGAAACTGTGGTTCGGCTTGAGCCGTGACCCGGTACGTTCGCCCGAGAAAGTTGAAATCGTTGACGTACATTGAACCCAGATAAATTTGCAACGCATCGAAAACGTTGCCCACCGGAACATCAAGCATTTGTGCTTTGGTTCGATCGACGTCTGCATAGACCTGCGGTACATTCAGTCGCAGATTCGTGAACACTTGCATGAGACCGGGCTGAGCATTTGCATCTTTCAACATCGCGTCAGTGACTTGACCAAGCGTATCGAGACTCGCTCCACTGCGATCTTGCACATACATCTTGAATCCACCACCCCGCCCGATGCCGCGAATCGGGGGTGGCGGAATGATGAGAACCTGAGCCTCATTAATGGTTGCCACTCGCTTACGAAGTTCCTCTGCGATCACATTCACGCCACGCCCGCGCTTAGCGCGATCCTTGGCATCTTCAAGCGGCAAGAATGTTACCGCTGCATTGGGCTTGATCGTGAACGTCGCTCCCGAAAGGCCGGCGATTCCCACGGCGTGTGCAACGCCATCGATCTGCTTCCCGATTTCAGCGACCTTTCGTGTCACCTTGTCAGTACGAGCCAACGACGCTCCATCAGGTAGGTTGATCGCGACGATGATGTAACCTTGATCTTGATCCGGAATGAACCCAGTTGGAACGAGTCCGAAACTCAGTCCGGTACACACCAGCAGCAACACATAAACCACAACCGCAAAACCAGACTTCTTGACTAAGCTGCCCACGACTCGGGCATACACGTTGCTCGAATAGTCAAACGTACGATTGAACAATCGAAAAAACCATCCAAATAGATAATCAATCAACCTCCCAAAACGGTTCTTCGGCGCTTCCTTTGGTTTCAACAGAATGGCACACAGCGCGGGGCTGAGTGTCAGTGAAACGAACGTCGAAATCGCAGTCGAAATCGAAATCGTCAACGCGAATTGCTGGTAGAACTGGCCGCTGATGCCGGGCACGAACACCGTCGGCACAAACACCGCGATCAAAACCAAGGTTGTCGCAATCAAGGCCGAACCGACTTCGTCCATCGCCTTGTGAGTCGCCTCGCGGGCAGACATACCTTCAGCGATCAGTCGCTCGACATTCTCGACCACCACGATCGCATCGTCGACGACAATTCCGATCGCCAGGACTAAACCGAACAGCGATAACGTATTGAGCGTGACACCGAGAAACTGCATCACAGCGAACGTGCCGATCAACGAAATCGGAATCGCGATCACAGGAATGATTGTCGGACGCCAACCGTGCAAAAACAGGAACACGGTGAGCACGACAAAGATCGTTGTGAGAAACAGAGTCGTGATGACTTCACTAATGGATTCTTCGACATAGTCGGTTGGGTTGTACGCGATCTCATAGCCGATGCCTTGAGGGAAGTCCTTGCTCATCTCGCTCATCGTGCGTTTCACTTCCGCGGCAGTGTCAACAGCGTTTGTTCCCGGTCGCTGGTAAACCAAGACGGCAATGGCGTTTTTGCCATCGAGGTAACTTAAACGCGAATAGTCTTGCGCACCGAGTTCGACTCGCGCCACATCACGCAACCGCGTCACTCGTCCATCATCACCGCGTTTGATGATGATGTCACCGAACTCATCTTCTTTGACAAGGCGGCCCTGTGTGGTCACGTTTAACTGAAAGTCGCCTGTGTCGCTCGTCGGTGGTTGGCCAAGAACGCCAGCAGCAACCTGGATATTCTGATTACGAATCGCCTGGACCACTTCGCCCGCCGTAAGATCGACGTGCGTCATTTTCTCGATGTCCAGCCACACTCGCATCGCGTACTCGTTCCCGCCCGCGATACGAATCTCCCCCACGCCGTCCAGTCGCATCAATGCGTCCCGCACTCTTAAAAACGCGAAGTTGCTGATGTAGAGCTCGTCACGACTGTCGTCCGGGGAATTGATGTGAACCACCATCAACATGTCAGGAATCTGCTTGGTCGTCGTGACTCCGATTTGACGTACTTGCTCAGGCAATCGTGATTCGGCGATTGCGACGCGGTTCTGTACCAAGACTTGCGCGTCGTCGAGGTCGGTTCCCAACTTGAACGTGACGGTCAACTGCATGGTGCCATCACTACTCGATGACGATTCCATGTAGAGCATGTCGTCGACGCCGTTCATCTCTTGTTCGATTGGCGTGGCGACGGTGTCAGCAATCACTTGCGGGGTCGCACCAGGGAAACTGGCGCGAACCAATACGGTCGGCGGTGCGACGTTGGGATATTGCGAAACCGGTAGTGACAAATACGTGATACCACCGACCAGCACGATCAAAAACGAAAGCACCGCGGCAAAGATCGGCCGCTCGATAAAGAAGTGTGGAAATCTCATAGCGATCGATTTCCTGTTGAGCGACAAGGGCCAAGCGTGCTGATTGCCAAAAAAACAAACTTGCTAATAGGAAGCCTCAGCCGCGCCGATTCCGATAGCGGGTCGAGAGGCGGTGAAATCAAATCTTCCTCGGCGTTTAGATCGTATTTGTCCGGCAGTCCATCGTCAGTTGCTTCGATTGTCCCCTCGTCTACGTTTACCTTTGCACCATCTTTGGATTGCAGCAAACCTTCGATAACGATCATCTCTTCACCAGTCAAACCTTCGCGAATCACACGTAGTCCATCCACGATCGGTCCCGATTTGATTGTTTGCCGTTTGGTGTGACCGTCAACGACGGTGAAAACGTATTGCGAAGATTGGTCGGTTCCGATAGCGGAATCGGGTATCAAGACGGTTTGCGTTGGTGAACTTCCGGGGATGCGGATTCTTGCGAACATCCCCGGCAACAAAAGTTGATCTTGGTTGTCGAAGACACAACGCGCTCTCATGCTGGCGGTGTCCGTATCAAATCGATTGTCAACAAAGTCCATTTTTCCGAGATGAGGAAACCCTTCCTCGTCGATCAAGCCAAGATACACGGGGTTCTTCGCTACCCGAGAGCTTTCGCGTCCGCCTGATTGCGCAAGCCGCATATATTTCAAGACGTCCTGTTCGGTCGCGTCAAAAACACAATAGATTTCCTTCATTGAGGCGATTGTGGTCAACACCGACGATGATGCCGTCCCACCAGCAACCAAGTTCCCTTTTGTTACTTCTTGTCGACTGATTCGACCACCGAACGGGGCGCGGATTTCTGTGTATTTCAAATTCAAGTCAGCGGTTTCAACTCCAGCCTTAGCAAGTTCAATCTCTGCTTGAGCCGTCGCGATTGCCGATTCTGCGGAATAGACGCCTGCCCTGACGGCTTCGATATCCGCCTTGGCTTGCAAGTACTCCGCCTCGCGCTCATCGACTTCTTGCTGAGAAGACGCATTGCGCTCGCTGAGTTGCTTCGCCCGTTGGTATCGAACTTCAGCAAGATTCAACTGTGCATCGGAGCGAGATGCTTGAGCTTTCGCCTCGTCCAACATCGCTTCGGCTTGTTTGAGCAGCGAATTTGATTGTTGGAGCTTTGCATTTGCCGCGTTGAGTTCGGCTTTGAATGGACGCGGGTCAATGACAAACAACAGGTCACCTTCCTCCACAATCTGTCCTTCATCGAAATGGACAGAGTCCAAGTAGCCGTCCACGCGAGAGCGAATTTCGACGAAATCGATTGCTTCGAGTCGCCCGGTGTATGCGTCCCACTCAACGATCTCTTTCGTGAGCGGCTTGGCAATCGTCACCGTGGGGTCCGGCGGCTTCGAGGGAGGCTTGGATGCTTCCTTGCTGCAACCGGCAAGCAAAACAATCGCAATTGTCGCGGCGTACGCCGGAACGTGATTGAACAACTTCATTGTATTTCCTGGCTCTCGTTGATCGAGAGCCGTGTCTTTTCTAGGAGTGCGATCAAGGTCTTCAGCTCGGCGCGAGTCAGTTGTTTCAGAAGTGACTGTTCCAGCTCGGCAAGTGGTTCCATCAACGAATCAGCAACTTCGCGGCCCCGTTTGGTGATTTGAATATGGACAACTCGACGATCTTCACAGCTTCGTTCCCTCTCAACCAATCCTTGTTTCTCCAAGTGGTCGATTAGCGATGTGATCGCAGGGACCAACTGAACCATGCGTTCACCGATCTCACCGCACGTGAGCGGACGGTCAGCCAAGATCAGGTTTCGCAGAATATTGAACCGCGACACAGTGAGCCCATGCTCACGAAACAACCGAGAAAACCGGTTGTCGAGTTGATCTCCGATTCGCAGCAAGTTCACCAACGTTTCCTGCTGTGGCGAAGCATACGGCACAGGTCGCTTCAGCTCATGCTGTATTTTCATTGATATCCCACCGCTGCGCTGAAAAGTTGACCAGGCAATATCTTACTAAGCAAATACTTTTGAGTCAACTAGCTCGTTGCTGTCCGAGTAAGTTTCGCGGTATTCAGTTTCCGGCCGGTCCGAAATTCCGCTCGGTCGGGAATTGAACGTTGTCCGTCCAGCTCGCCTTGGCCCTAAATCCGGCGGAACTTTCTTCCCGGAAGCGAGTTTGATATGGAGACCGACAGATCCTAATAAGCACGAGAAAAATTGCCTGGCGCTTTCTGGTTCAAGTCACAACTGTTAGCTTGATAAGTGTAAATCATTTCATCCAATGGCCTTTTCCTCATCGGAACCTTTCAACATGACTCGACAGTCTTCTTCAACGAACCTTCATCGGCGGTCCATGCTGGTCGCTGGTGGTGCCGCTGTTTTCGCTAGCCCGTTCTTCACGACTCGAGGACTGTTTGCGGAGGAGTTGATGGCTACGCCGCCGTTGACGGAAGGCCCGTTTTATCCTGATCACTTGCCGTTGGATCAGGACAACGATTTGATTCTGATCAAGGACAGCACCACACCCGCAGTCGGCGAAATCACTCATTTGACCGGCCGCATACTCACTAAAGCCGGTTCGCCGGTGCGGAACGCCACAATCGAAATTTGGCAATGCGATGCGAACGCAGTTTATCTTCACAGCCGCGACAGTGATTCCAAGAAACAGCAACAGGACTCGCACTTCCAAGGCTTCGGCAAGTTCGAAACAAGCTCAACCGGTGAGTATCGCTTTCGCACGATTAAACCAGTCCCGTATCCAGGTCGGCCAGCACCGCATATCCACATCAAGGTCAAGCTGAATGACAAGGATGTGTTGACGACGCAATTGTTGATCCGTGGCCATGAAGGTAACGATCGCGACGGCGTCTTCAAACAAGTGAAAGACGCGAGCCAGCGGGAGTTGTTGACGGGGGAATTCAAGCACGTTCCAGACTCCAAGATTGGCGAATTTGCGTGCAATTTTGATCTCGTTCTTGGGCTGACTCCCGACGATCGAAACATCGACCAGCGATAACTGCGGCGAAGTTGCGCAACCAGTTCCGTTCGCAGCGGTCGACTAATCCATGTCGTCCGCGTTTGGGCTCCAGAAATATCGCTGAGGAATTCGTCAAGCTTTTTGTGACATCCGTTCTCCGATCCCGTCCTTCTAGAGTATGGCGTGTTTGATGCGTCGAAACTCTTCTCAAAGCTCGTGGAGGTGTCTTATGTCTAGAAAGTTGCGGTTTCTGGTGCTCGCTTGTGGTGTCGCACTGCTATCGCTGTCGTTCACAAACCTCGTTTCGGCTCAATGTATGGGCGGTGGCGGCGGCGGACGCCCAACTGGCAGCACAGGCACACTTGCCATAACACCGAGCAGCTTCGGTTATCCGTCGAATGGAATTGCGATGTCGGGGTATCCTTCCTCTGGAACGATGGCCTTTAACCAGTACCAACAGCAAACGTTGCAAATCCAAAATCATGCGTTCGCGATCGCGAATCAGATGGCTGCGGACCAAGTCCAGAAGCGCGCTGCTTACGAAGAAATGGTTCGACCGATGCGTTTAGCAAGGGCCGAAGCAACTCGTGCGAAGCGAGCCGAACGAATTGCCGAACTAAAGGCAAAGAGCGAAAGTTACCCAAATACAAGCGACTCGCAGCGATACTCGCTCACATCATATTCGGAACCGAATCCGGACTAATGCATGTCCGGCGATCACGCAATTCTCTTTCGGGCGAAACGTCATTCGCGATTCGGCGCTAACTCGGCAACATCAACTTCGCACGCTCCAGCTTCTTTGCGGAGCTGAAAACCGGATGCCGATTCAGCAACATCGCCAGCGCTGGAAGTTGTGCGTCGGCGAGCCTCGTAAACTCCGCTTCGCTTACGCCCGAATCGTTTCTTCGAGCCTCAAAGATCGCCCGATTCAGCAGCGCGCCGAATGGACCGTAAGGCAATTGCTCCAATGTCTTCGCGCGAGCTTCGAAGTACGTTTCGGAGTACTCAACGATACTCGGATCGACTCCCGCTAGCAACTCGCTGGCCAAATCGTACTTGCCCATCTGCTCGTAAACATCAAGCAACAACCCAGACGCGAACTGATGATTGGGGAACGTATTCGATATCTGCTGTCCAGCCTTAATGGCCTTGTCGTCCGAACCCGCGAACCACTCCAACCGGGCTTGATCAGCTCGGATCATCCCCGATTGTGGATTCAATTGGGAAGCAAAAAGCAAAGACGTGCTCGCCGAAGCGTCGTCGCCTTGGGTCATCTCCAGCAAACCAAGCTGATACCGAACTCGCCAGTCATTTTGTCGCTCTGCTGCGATCGCCTCAAACGCTGCGTGCGCTGCGTCGTATTCGAACATCGTTTGCCAACGCAACATCGCCTGAGCCAACCGCGCGTCCAATGTGGACGGATCAATCTGCAGAGCTTCCTCGTATCCACTGCGAGCCTGTTGTATCCTATCAACGAGCACACCAACGTCCGTGTCGTTTCCTCGCGTCGCTAACGCAATCTGGGTGAGCGCAAGCCCTGCGTGCGCATCCGGAAATCGTGGGTCCGTGCTAAGGGCATGTTCAAAACAGGCAACGGCCATTTCAAGACCCTCGGTCGAGTTGTCTGGATCGAGGTAGGTATGGCCCTTCGCAAGACATCCGAATGAGCCGCCGGATGGCGATGGGACTGAACCATCCGCTCGCGGAATCAATCGCTGGTTGATCGACTCAGCCAACTTCGCAACAAGCTCGTTCTGTTCAAGTAGACTGGTAGCCTTCTCGGCGACGACCCGATTTGTCCAAATTTGGTCGCCCGTTTTTGTCGAAACGAGCTGTAGCGTGATCTCAACAAACGATTTCGAGCCGCGTTGATCGTTGTAATAAAGTCCAGTCAAGATCGCGTCGACATCCAGTTCTCGGCCGAGCGTCATGAAGTCATCGGGCGTCCGCACAACGATCGGGCGAAAGGGGCGCACGACAAGGCTCGGGATACGCTGCAACTCTTGAGTGAGCATACCCGCCACCTCTTCTTCGCTTGAAAGTCCACGCGCTCCAACGGGTGTCATCGAAGCCGCTGCCACATCGCTGGGTGAAACGACGTCTCGCTTACCGTTAAACGAAACGACCGCGATACTTCGGATTCTCCCCAATTCTTCCGTGTGATCTTTCACCAGAAACTGGCCGCCAATCGCTCCCACAAACGCTCCGGCGATTGACTCCATGAACCGTCGACGCGTTGGCCCAGCACCGCTCTGGCCCATCTCCGACGCACTCGATGCTGCATAGTCATTTCGCAAATCGCTGGCGATCTCCGCAGCCGACTGTGGGCGATCGTCGATACGCTTGGCTAAGCACCGATCAATCAACGCTGCAAGTTCTGGGTCGTCGCGGCGTCTGACTGCATCGGAGACCGGGTTCGACTCGAGTACCGCCGCGAAACGTTGGCTGGATGTCTCGCCGTCAAACGCCCGTTTGCCATAGAACGCTTCAAAAAGGATGCACCCGAGACCAAAGATGTCTGTTGCGGACGTGACTTCCTCACCACGTGCCTGCTCCGGCGACATATAGCCGGGCGTTCCCATGACGGTGCCAAGTTTCGTTTTGCCCGTATCGTCGTCTGTGTCGCGCTCTCGGCGTGACAGTCCAAAATCGATCAGCTTGACGATTGTGATCTGTTGCCCGAGTCCCCGAGAGACGTTCGCTTCTGAAAGAAGACTTACGGCACTCGTGCCACGGGACTTTTGACGAGCCAGCGAATCGCCGCCTTCACGTTGAACAAGCATGATATTGTGCGGCTTCAAATCACGATGGATGACTCCACTCGCGTGAGCCGCAGTCAGCGCGTCCGCGATCATCGCACCCAATCGACGAACTTCCTCCGCAGACATGGCCTTCCCGTTGAGTCGATCAACCAGAACCTCGCCGCTCAGATACTCCATCACGGCATACGGTATGCCATCGACCACGCCAACATCAAAGAGTTCGACGATGTTCGGATGGCTCAAACCTGCAAGGGCTTTCGCCTCGCGTTGAAACCTGTCCGCCAGCGCCTCTTGATGCTTGCCAGTTACGGACAGCATCTTGATTGCTACTTGGCGCTCCAAGCGTGTATCCGTCGCCTTGTATACGACACCCATTCCGCCGCGACCGAGTACATCGCCGAGCAAGTAGGGCCCCACCATGCGTCCCGACGTTGGAAGAGATTTTCTTGCGTCGTCTCGTACTGCCCCAGTAAACTTGCTTTTGACGCTCGGCTTCTGCAATGGTGGTTCGAACGCTCCTTTGTAGGCGATATTTTCTTCAACATCGAATGGTGCGCGTGTGATCTGATCAGCAACTGAGATCTCTGAAGCAATCGCTTCCAACTCCGCCTTGAGGATGGCCGCATGTTTGCCACCAAACTCGGCGACAATGATTTCGATAGGATCGGCGGTGCCTTCCCTCAGTCGCTCTTCGTACTCGAGACAGATCGCATCGATCCTCGCCAGTTCCTTCGCCGAAAGTTCATTCAAATTCATAACGCTTCGGACCACATCTTGCGAATTAGTTGCAGTCGCCGCTCTATCGCACGCTTGCTCAATTCCAGCATGCTTGCGATTTCGTCAACGAGATACCCATCCATCCGCATGATATACCTCACTCGGATAGCAATGGCACATTCTGGAATGTCTGGAAATTGAGGGTCAGCAAGGACGCGATCGCAGGTTTATGAGTGGTACTGAGTTCGTCGAGGCAGGTGTCAATCGCTGCCTGAAAGTCGGCGTAGTT
>JBGTAI010000002.1:0-3841 GCA_041749955.1 Pirellulaceae bacterium
AACTACGCCGACTTTCAGGCAGCGATTGACACCTGCCTCGACGAACTCAGTACCACTCATAAACCTGCGATCGCGTCCTTGCTGACCCTCAATTTCCAGACATTCCAGAATGTGCCATTGCTATCCGAGTGAGGTATATCACGGCTTTGCTAGCTACACAGCAGGGTTTGCCACACCTAAACTAGCATCCACCCTGCTGCGGCAGGGTTCACTGATGTTACCCCCAGGTCCGGCAAGTTCAGATGGCATCATCTCGCAAGCAATTGTCAGCTCTTCGCGGAAGCCACACTCTCCGCAGTCGCACGAACAAGCACACCGACGCCCGCACCAAGTTGCGATACGAACTGCTTGAGCCACGTCATTTGCTCGCCGGCGATCTGCTTCTCGACAACGCATCGACATCCCAACCCACGTCGCAAGCCAACGCACCAATCACGTGGTTCGAGCGTTTCGACAACGTGTCGCGAGTCGCCCTCGAATCGCTCGCCACCGTCGACCGACCACTCGCCGCTGACGTCGCCGGCCCCCAAGCACCTTCAATCGGCGAGTGGATCATCCAACTCGCCGAAGACGCCACCGCCGACGTGCGCCGAGTCGCCAACGTCGACTCCCTACTCAACGACAACACCAACCACTTCACTATCATCAGCGGCCTAGGTACACCAGGCACGCTGCTCGTTCGCGGAGAAGGCCCCACCAAAGCCAGTATCGAATCCAGCTTACAGCTAAACACGAACGTGGAAGCGTTCAGTCTCAATCAACGGATGCAAGGTCAAGCGACATTTCCGAGTGATCCCAATTTCTCCGGCATGACCGGACTGAATAACGTTGGCCAGTTTGGAGCGACCAATGATGCAGACATTGACGCGCCGGAAGCTTGGGACTTGATCACCGGGAGTACGGAAGTGGTCGTTGGTGTGGTTGATTCCGGAGTCGATGTTACTCACCCGGATCTGTACCTAAACATTTGGATCAATCAGGGTGAAATCGATCAAGATCTACACCAGCGTCTTGTCAACACGGATGGCGATCGTCTGATCACGTTCTATGACTTGAACGCCCCTGCGAACAGCACGCTTGTGCACGATTTCAACGGGAACGGGTATATCGATGCGATCGATTTGCTGCAGGATCCTGCTTGGGCAGACGGACGCGATACCGACGGAAACGGATTCATTGACGATTTCTTCGGTTGGAATTTTCGTTCTGGCTCAACCGAAACATTTGCCCCGAACAACCCTTCGGACATCCTGGGGCACGGTACTCACGTGGCCGGAACCATTGGTGCGATTGGAAACAATACTCGCGGCGTAACAGGCATCAATTGGCGAAGCTCGCTGATGGCTCTGAAGTTCTTGGACGAGAACAATCAAGGCGACATGGCCTCGGCAATCGCGGCCGTGAATTACGCAACCATGATGCGGACTCAGTACGACACGAACATCAGAGTTTTGAACAACAGTTGGGGGCAACCCGGCAGTCCAAACATTGCATTGCAGAACGCAGTTCAAACGAGTGGTGAAGCAGGCATCTTATTTGTCGCGGCGGCGGGAAACGGGAACATTCTGGGGCAAGGCGTTGACAATGACCGCACTCCCTTCTACCCGGCCAGTTATGAGCTGGAAAATGTCATCGCGGTCGGGGCCAGCGACGGAAGCGACCGGCTGGCCGGTTTCTCGAACTATGCACGGCATAGTGTCGATGTGGCGGCACCCGGCGTCGGAATTCTAAGCACACTTCCGGGCGGACGATACGGCGAGGCAAACGGAACCAGCATGGCGACGCCGCACGTTTCGGGAACCGCCGCACTTATTTGGACACTTCAACCAGATGCGACGGTCGCTGAGATTCGTCGTGCAATTCTCGAGCAGGGCGACGCCATCCCATCTCTCGGAAACCAGATTAGCTCTGGACGCCGACTCAATGCTCAAAAGAGTTTACTCGCGGACGTTTTCGCACCGAACGTCGAGCTCGCTAGCGCCAACGATGTAACAACGGCCGGTGGCACGGAACATCTGATAACAGTCCAGTACAAGAACCGCTTGGGAGTCGACATCACTAGCTTAGGCGATAACGATCTTATTGTTACTCGAGAAGCCGCTATTGATCAAACAGTCACAACATCCCTCGTTTCAGCAACGGAGAACGCTGACAAAACCGAGGTAACTGCTATTTATCGACTCGCGGCGATTGGTGGAACTTGGGATGCGGAAGACTATGGCAACTATATCATCACCGCACGTGCTGATGCCGCTCGATCCTTGAGCGGACTGGGAACCCTTGAAATGGATCTCGGCTCATTCCAGATCAAGATTGCAGCGCCCGGAATCTTCTACGTCGACTCTTTCGCCGACTCCGTCGACGTTACCCAAGGTGATGGCCAGGCACGAGACATAGCGGGCCGGACGACACTGCGAGCAGCAATTCAAGAAGCCAACGCTTTGGCGCCCGCCCCCGTCAAGATCTTCTTACAAGCTGGAACCTACTCCCTAACCATTGCCCCGGTCGTCGACGCTGGAATCCATTACCCCACCCCCACCGAAGCAACCGGTTACAACGCGCCGACAAGCCTGCAGTGGTCCAACGCATCCACGGGCGACTTAGATTTGCTAGGCAAAGTCACGTTAGTTGGTCTGGGCGTGAACCGCACCATGATCGATGCTGCAGGTATCGATCGCGTCATCAATGTATACCCGGGGGCAACGGTTTCGCTCACCGGTCTAACGCTTACCGGGGGCAATGCTCCCGTCGATCACTCAGGCGGAGCGATTCTAACGTCGGGTGATCTGTCGCTTGACTTAGTCAAGATCAAGAACAACAGCGCAACTGGCGGACCTTCGTCTCTCGGCGGAGCAATCGCCCAGTGGGATGGAACCCTCAAGCTTTTTCGTTCCACGTTAGAATCGAATACCGCTACTGCTGGAGGTGGAGTCTTTGTCACCAATAACGCATCGGCTAGGATTGATTCAAGCACGTTAGTGGAGAATACAGCGGACGGGCAGTCCTACGACCAGAAGTATCAATTTGGCGGAGGAGGTATTCTTGCTAGTCAATCTGGGAAAGTAGACATCATCAATTCGACACTTGCACAAAACGAATCGACCGGTGTAGGCATTGGAGATGCCGTCCACAACGTCGAGCCGGTGGCGGACGGCTATCATTCCGAGGGATACGTCTCTGGAAACGGGCGCTACGTCGTCTTTTACTCATCCACTCTCGTTACGCCAAACGATTTTGATTTCATCTCGGATGTGTATTTATATGACCGTCAGACAGATGAATATGAGCTCATCAGCGTGTCCACGGAAGGAATCAAAGGAAATGGAACGAGCAGCCTACTGTTAGCCCACAACGTGAGCGACGATGGGCGATTTGTCGTTTTTTCATCACTGGCTACAAATCTTGTTGAGAACGATACCAATGGGCGAACGGATGTCTTTCTTCGCGATCGCCTATACAAGACAACGACGCGAATCAATGTGTCAGCTCTTGGTGTAGAAGGAAATGAATACGGCACTCTGGCGAGTATTAGCAATGACGGCAAAATTGTCGTGTTTGAATCAACCGCCGATAACCTTGTACCTGGCGACACCAACGGAAAAGCTGACCTTTTCTTGTATAATATCGAGGCACAGACACTTAAGCGAATCAATCCAGTACTTTGAAGGTCGCTGAAGTTGTTGCGGAATAGTACGCGGGTATTGCTTTTGGTCGAGTGCGTGTCAATCATTTTCACAGCTACCATGGATTGCTGGTATGCGGGGCGCTAGCGAATGGCTTGTCAGATTTCAGTTGCTCGGAGCTTCATCATGCAAGCCTTGCTCGATCGTTTGAGTCGTGT
>JBGTAI010000003.1:0-9308 GCA_041749955.1 Pirellulaceae bacterium
AACTGAAATCTGACAAGCCATTCGCTAGCGCCCCGCATACCAGCAATCCATGGTAGCTGTGAAAATGATTGACACGCACTCGACCAAAAGCAATCCCCGCGTACTATTCCGCAACAACTTCAGCGACCTTCAAAGTACTGGCCCCGAAACGCAAGTCACTTCACACCAAGGCAACTCAGCCAGCTCGACTCCACCAAACCTCGTCTAGCATCAAGAAACGTTACTTTCCTCCCTCAAAGTAGCAGGCACGCTCCGTCGTGCCGTCCGCCACGATTCACAACTCTGAAACGCTGGCTTCTTGAGGCTGCAGCACACGGAGTGAACCTGCTACTTTGAAGCGAGTTGACTAGCAGCATGATGCTAAACGCTGGACCGTAAAAAAATGATTGACACGCACTCCCTTCCCCTCGATACTCCGTCGAGTCATTGAGCCAGTGACAACTCCGCTACGAACTGACGATAAGCCTCCATCAATATCACTCATCGCCCGAGCGTCAAGCGATAAGTTCATCGTTCTGTAACTATCGATTCGCGCACTATGGAATTCTACGTTGTCAAAGGTCGCGGATTCTGGGGAGACTACGGAAGCATGCTGGCCAGCGGATTCGCCCGCAAAGGCAAAATGGACGATGATCCAATTTTTCTATTTCGCACCGGTCCATTCATCCCTCCGATCTCATTCCCTTCGCGGAGGACTGTTGTAAACGATCGATTTCGATCGCAACTCGAAGAATCTTCGCTGTTTGGCCTTGGGTATCGAGAGGTTATCAAACATCACATTGCAAAAATCGGATGGGAGAGCTGGGACCGAACAGCACTTTCGCCAGAGCGACTACCAAACGGCGGTGAACCGGAAGAATACGTTTTGGCACATTGGCATTCGTATTCAGCGGCACGCGAGATGGGTGAAATTTGGGAGCTTCTGTTGCCCGAAGGAGCAATTACTAGTTCCAAGCGAATACCGAGAAGCAAGCATGGGCGCAGTCATCATGAAGTAATGGTCGATCCAAATTCGTGGGATGGAAACAACTTCTTCCGGTCCAAGAATCAAGGCCATAGAATCGCATCTTCAACGGCGGCTAAATGGCTTCGTGACCACTGCGGAGATTGGATTTCGTTAGAACAGTGTATTCCTTGGGCACCGATAGACTAAAATGCAGAACAATGGCATTCACACGGAGGACTCGATCAGCAGCTTTGACTTGAGTTGAGTCAACTTCTCGTCCCTGGCGATGCCGGTCGCTACCCGAATGAAGCGAAATTGAGGCTACCTTTTCTTTGGGCTTACTCTCATGCTTGCACCACATTTTTCCGTTTCTGGTCGACTGCCCGAACCGAACTTGGTTGCTGTATTGATCGCTGCTGGATTCGCAACGAACGTCGCACGTTGGGTTCATTCACAGATGCGAATTGGCCCATACACTCACTACACTGTGACGCAGGAACAATGCGGCACACAAACCGTCCTGAGCATCGACACGTTTTTGCTCGATCTGTGGGTCAACAGTAGGACCGGTGCGACGGGCAAATCGCCCCACGGCAGTTGCGAGGAATTCGTCCTTGATGCAGATGGAAATGTTGTCACTGATTGCGGGGATATCGATGCAGACGGTATTGAGACACATTGGATATCACGAAGTATCAGTTTCTACGGTTAGCACTGACTCTTACTGTTGTCGCACCAACAGTGCTAGCGCATGACTGTTCTACGATGAGACAATTAAAGCGATTGTCGCTGCAATCGCTCATCATGATTGTTTCGGTATTCGCGGTCATGTTTTCGTACGAAGTTTACGTACGAAGCGAGTCAGGACTCTCTAATCGCGAGCAATTTGTGAATACCATCATGCATGCTGGAGGCAAGTTGTCATTGACGCGTGCATCATGGCCCACCCCTTTTCAGACACGACGTAGTACGTCCGTCACTATTCCCGATATATCGATGGATCGTTTCTCGGACGAGCAACTTGAATCGCTGGTCAATCTTCCAGAGATCATCATTCCCAACCTTCAATGTCCTCGCCCCGGCGAGGTAGAGAGGAATGGGCTGTCGTGCTCCGTGCATGTCTCCATTTTGGATTTTCGGCATTCCTTTTGGTGTATGGGCAATTCGAATTCTCAGCGGACCACAAGCCAAGGCCGCGTTCAATGCTCAGCGACCGTAGACTGCATTGCCGTCAATAGCAAAGAACCATGTCGCAAACTCGAAGCCTGCGATTCCTTGTTTTTCAACAGAGCATCAATCGCACCGACTCAGTTGTGCCCAACGGCGCGAGTAAATGCCCCCGCTCCCATTATGTTGAGTCAGCGCTGGCACTGTGCTCTCGAGAACCCGCTCGGTATGTCGACAATCTAGCAAGCGAGTCGACTCGACCTCTCGTGTGCAACTTCGGTGTTGCTTGCTGCGATGGCGCATCGAAATCGGGCGATTGATGCGAGTTGAGCCAGGATCGACGCTACAAGCAGCCTGTGGTGTGGCTTCGCATCCCTGGCGGATGATATGCAATAGATAGTTCGCGAACTAAAGTCTTTGGGTGGCCCGCTTTGCACTCCCTCGAGAACTTGCGGTATCCGCTCGCTTTCGGTCCGCCAGCGTCGCCAGGTCCTAATATCGACTACACGACTTGGCTTGCTGAGATCTACAAGCCCGCGAGTTTTCTAGAGCAGAATGTGCGGAGTCTCAGCGGCGGAGAGCAGCAGATCGTGTCGCTGCTGCGAGTGATCCAGCTCGCCCCCGAAGCGATGCTACTCGACGAGCCGACCGCGTCACTCGATGCCGATTCAACAAACGTCGTTGAGCAACTCATCGACGCGTGGCTCGCCGCAGACGCCACGCGAGCCTACGCTTGTACCAGCCACCAAAGTGACCAAATCGCCCGCCGCAGTCAGCGTATCGTCCGCATGCAGTCTGGGAAAATCGTCAGCTAGCGAAGCTGTTTGACGCCAATCGTTCCAGGAATTTTCTTGCCGATTTTTCGGTTATAAGAAAACAATGATCGGCTCACGGTGTTCTAGATTTTGGCGGCGATTGTGCATTCGATTTTCGTTCGTTATCTTTCGCTGCGATCGTGACCCGTTCAGTCATGATTAGATTTCCCGCCTAAATCGTTAAAGGTTCGAATTGATGAAGTTAATTGCTCAAGTTTTGTTGTTTACCACAATGTTAGTTTTGCTCGGCTGCGATGGCTCGAAAGGTCCAACCAACGTCGGTGAGGGAGCCGACAAGAGTGCCATGGAAGCGTATGAAGCCGAAGTTGCCGCTTCCAACGCTGCCAACGAGGGCGGTGCGAAAGCACCCGAGTAATCGACCGAAAGACATTTTACTAGCCTTCGACGCGAAAGGAGAACCTGCAAAAGGTTCTCCTTTTTATTTTTTTCATGCGGCTCAATGAAAAAACCTCAGGCCGAAATCGACCTGAGGTTTTCCAGTTTTACTGATTCAATTCAAGGCTAACTTAAAAGCCTTCAATGGTTTCGCTCGACGCGCGAGTGCCCAGGGCACCCCAAAGTCCGAAGGGGCTTTTCGATCCGGGAGCGTTGTTGAACGCGGCCGTTCCAGTTTCGCTCACTTGGCGGCTCGTCGCACTGCCAGCTTCGATCGAATCCGTGACAAACTTAACAGCACCGTCGCCCATCAGCACGTGAACTCCACCTTGGTGACGGCTCGAGGAGTTCACCAAGTCGCTTCGCTGCGGATCTCCAGTAGTGCAAAGTTCCGCGTTGGGTGGCAGAACGGTATGAACCTGACCAAAAATTGGCATCGTGTCAGCCCAACGGAAACCACGGTTACCAGTAGTGCCGTAGTTATTGAAGAAGGCTGCTGGTTGGGTGCCGTCCCAAAAGCGAGGTCGAGTGGCATCAATAAACGTTTTGCAGAATGAAGGGTTATTGAGGATCGGCCCCTCTGCGTTCGGCGAAGCGTTGATGCCCTGGGTTCGAACGTCGCGGTCACCCAAGTCAGTCGCGATTTCAGCCATGGCGATCGTGTTCGCTGTGCCGTCAAGAATATCGGCAAAGCTTGTTTGACGACCAACGACAAAGGTACCACGATGCGATGCATTCGAGTTGGTGGCGGTTCCCTGTGTTGGAGTGTAGGGAAGCGTTCCCGGAGGAGCGTTGGCGGCGTTGCGGACATTGAGATACCCGTCTCGACCAAGGCGTTGCGAATCGCCCGTGCAAGCAACGTAGTTCGTACGGCCTAGCGCTGGCAGACCGATTCCTGGATCGCTTGGGCAACGCAGGGTCGGAATGTCCGTGGCCCACGGTGGGTATTGAAGCTGCTCAGGAGTTGGTCCCATCGCTGGCCATGGGGCTACTGCCGATCCCGCGCCAGTTGTTGCTTGGTCAGTTCGTCCAATGTACGGGTTGCTGATTTGCTCCCACAACGCTTGTTGTTCCATGAACGGCTGCATGCCGACCAGGATGTTTAACCGCATGTTGTTGGCGGTGTTAATACCATTTTGCCAACTCTGCGCCTGAACGTTCGGTGCAGTTCCGACGCCCTGCATCGGCAGCTTGTTGTACGCGGCGTGGTAGTTGTGCATTGCCAAGCCAAGTTGCTTGAAATTATTGCTGCAGCTCATCCGGCGAGCTGCTTCCCGTGCGGCCTGGACGGCGGGTAACAGGAGTCCGACGAGAACGCCGATGATGGCGATCACGACGAGAAGTTCGACGAGTGTAAAACCACTTCGTCTTGTAACATTTCGACTCATTAACAAACCTTTTTCTCGGATAGGGAAGAATTAAGAAGAACCTTTTTGCCCTGGGGCGATACGGCTTTCCAAAAAACCGGCACTACATGGGGGCTCGAATCCGACGTCAAGCAAGCGTTAACGTTACACTTGATTTTGGCCGAACCGGCCCAATCATGCTGATCGCGTCTACGATAGTCAACTCTAGATTCATGCAAAAGTTTCGCAAATACGCTTGGTATTTTCTTTCGCCGGCGATGCGGTTAGGGACTCACACACGTCGGTGTAAAATTTTCGCTGCTAACCGCGAGCTAGCAGGCGACAATGCGTCGTTAAATAACTCTCTCATGTATCAGTATGTCACGTTCCGTGCATTATTCCATCATGACGATCATTGAGTTTGCTGGGCAATTGCGAGTGTTTCTTGTATTCTGGGTACTGCTGATGAGTGGCTGTTCTGAACGGCGACACACGGCGTCAACGCAGCCCGTTTCCGCAATTGATCAACTTCGTGCTCACGTTTCCGCGGAACGATGGGAAGATGCGTGGAATCTTTCAGACGAAGTGCTGATCACGGCGCACGACGACCCCGACACTCTTGAGTTGATCGCGAAAGTTGCTTTTCGCACGAATCGCAAGTCCGTGGCCGCCGACTTAATGGTCGATGCCGCGATGGCTGGCTCAGCACTCGATCGAGGTCGAGTTCAGCAGGCGCTTTCAGCTTTACTTGCTGTCGGACGTTTGTTCGACGGAATTGAGCTGCTTGCGAAGTGCGTCCACCAGCTCCCCCAAGACACGACGCTGCGTCGGTCGCTAGTCGATTTGTTGACCGCGACCCAGCAGTACACGCAGGCCAAACCACACATTGAAGTGTTGGTCCATCAACGTGAATTTGATGATTTGCTGTTGATGGCCGGTTACCTTGCCGAATCGCACGCCGAGGAATTCAGCTCATTGGACGAGGTGATGTCGCGCAATCCTGGCGATCGGAGACTCAAGGTTAACGTGGCAAAGCAAAGCCTTTCCCGTGGCGAGTTCGACGAGTCCATCAACTTGCTACGGTCGATTGTCGACCAACACCCGGAGTTCATGGCCGCTCAGACAATGCTTGGACGAGCTTTGGTGCAGTCCGGAAGTTTCGACGAGGCGGAGGCATGGGCCCAGTCCGTCCCAGTCGGAACCGAGCAAGACCCGGCTTATTGGCTGACCATGGGTGACTTGGCAGCCCATCGACGCGACATCGTGACCGCCACCATTGCTTATGGAAAGGCTGCGAAACTCGACTTCGATCGTGTCGAGCCCTGGGTTAAACTGGCGTCTGCCTGTCAGCAAACGAATCTCGTCATTCAAGATCACGATGCGATCCAAGAGCGTGCGACGCAATTGTCCAAACTTCGTCAGAGCTATGCGGAGTACCTTGCCGGTGATCAGGACAAGCCCGACTCGCTGATTCAGCTTTCTCACCGTCTGGTCGCGTTGGGACGACTCTGGGAAGCTGAAGCTTGGACAGCGATCGGATCCACCAGGGCGGTTTACAACGAATCCGAAACGGGGGTCGTCAGCGAACTTCGGGCTGGCGTGCTGGCGAAACTCTCTCGCAACACTCCATGGCAGTCCAGTGAGCGGCTTCCAGCCTGGAGTTGGCTCAAATCCGCTGCGGTAGTTGACCATCCGCTGATCACGTCGGAATCCAAACCAGAACGACAGCACTGGCGTCCGTCCGTCCCAACGTCAATCGCATTAAAGAATGAAGCGGTTCAGCGGAACGTGGATTTCTTTGGCCGAACCGCTGAAGACCTCGAGTCGCCAGGAATTCTCAACTTTCAGATGCTAGGCTGTGGCGGAGCCGCGATCGACTTCGATCACGACGGCTGGCCGGATCTGTACTTTGCTGCTGCTGGAGGAACGCCACCGCTAGCGAACTCCGCACCCAATGCTATGCTGCGGAATCTTGAGGGACGATTCGTTAATGTCGCCAACTACTGCGGTGCGGAAGATCGTGGCTTTGGTCAGGGTGTGGCAGTCGGGGATATGAACGAGGACGGCTTTGATGACCTGCTGGTGCTCAACTATGGGCCCAACAGTGTTTGGCTTAACAATGGCGATGGAACTTTCGCGAACCACTCCGCGCGGTGGCTGCCGACATCGTCTACCTGGTCGACGAGCGCGGCAATCGCCGACCTGGATGGAGACTCACTCTCAGACCTTGTCATCGTGAATTACTGCGCGGGTCTGGCCCCCGTTTCTGACGAGTGCCCCGTCGGAAACTCGGCGGTGATCCGAGCCTGTTCACCCAATCACTTTCGCGCCCAACGGGATCTCTTCCTGCGAGGAACTTCTACGGGCGGATTAGTCGATGCTACGGAAACATGGAACGCGATACCGGAAACTCTCGGAAGAGGACTTGGCATTGTCGCCGGTTCGTTTGATGAACACCCGGGTATCGATTTGTTGATCGCCAACGACATGACTTCGAATCATTGCTGGGTGGCTGACACTGTCGGCGGCGAAGAATTTGCGCTTCAAGAAAAAGGAGTCTTGCTGGGACTCGCAAATGATGCCAGCTCCCGATCTCAGGGCTCAATGGGAATCGCTGTCGCGGACTTCAATTTGGACGGCAAGGCCGATTTTTATGTCAGCAATTACGAATCCGAGTACAACACGTTGTACTTGGCAGACTCGCATTCTCAATGGCGAGACGAAACCAGCCAAGCCGGGCTAGTTCGTGCGGCAATGCCGATGGTCGGATTCGGGACCCAGGCGGCCGATCTCGACAACAACGGTCAATGTGAACTGGTCGTGGCCAACGGACATATCGATCATTACCAGCGAGACAACCAGGATATTTTGTATGCTCAACCCATGCAGATTTTTGAGCACGCATCTGGCGGTGGCTACGAGTCCATCGCGAACCGCATCGACGATGAGTACTTTCGTACCACTCACGTCGGCCGCGGACTATGGACCATCGACGCCAACCGCGACGGACGTATCGATTTAATCGCGACTCATCAAACCGAACCACCAGCGCTGTTGGTCAACCACTCGTCGTCCGCTTATGCGACAGTCGCTCTGCGCTTAGTTGCGACGCGAAGTTCACGAAACGCAGTCGGTAGCGAGATTACCGTACGGACCGACGCCGGCACACTTCGCGGGCACGTTACCAGCGGAGATGGCTATTTTTGCAGCAATGAACGCGTAGTGAGGTTTGGTTTAGGCGAGACTCAATCAGTGATCGAAGTCATGGTGCGTTGGCCCAATGGCGAAACTCAAACATGGACCGACATCGAGCCGCACGAAGATTGGCTGCTCGTTCAAAATGACTCGCCGTTTAAGTTATGAGCTTGAGCTGCGGAGGGAAACTAGGGAGTCGTCGTCGGCGTCTTAGTGGCGGGATGAGTCCGATCGAGATCAACGAGAAGGACGATCCGGTGGGTCCGTGTTTGGATGAGTTGGGACGTCGAGCGAGCGTGAAAGGTTTTCTGGGTGTGTCGATGGGGCGTTACCTCGAGTTACTGGATTGGACTGTTCGGCAACTGCGTCGTGACAAGGCGGGACGAATACAGATCACTTGGCGCCGATCCTGAGCTGCATCGGTTCAAATGCGCCGGCTTGCTGTGATATGGCGAAGAAGTTTGGTTGGATGTTCAAACGTGCGGCTGGCACGCCGGAGAGCTTGGCTCAGGAAGCGATTCGCAGCGGCCAGCGCTGGCTATGCGCCCCAGAGAACCCGCTCGACATGTCGACAAAGCAGTAAGCGGATCGATGTCAACGTTATTTGCAACATCTGTGTTGCCTGCAGTGCTGACGCCTAGAAATCGTGCAGCAACAAGCGATCTGAGCCGTGTTCGATGATGCGAACAAACTACCACAAGGCACCAAACCCACGACGAATGATGCGTAACCATCAGTTCGTCTCATGTCGCCAATGGGTGGCACTCTCCGCCCTTTGCTCTCCGCCCTTTGCACTTTCCGCTCTTTATCGACATTTTCGCCCTCCTAATTTCGCTGGAACTACTTGATACCAGCCTGCGGATGAAAGGCGTCCCGGTTTCGTCTTGCGTTATAATGCAAGGTTAAAGTCGAACTTATTAGTGCCCGCCTTGACGTCTGCGTTCAGCTCGCTGTGCACGTTGTAACGAGCCGGAATCTTGGGTTTCTCTGATCTCGCTTGCCTTGGCAGTTGCGTGACTACCTCATCCGAGGTTTCAGTTTGTTCGCCCTCCTCGCCCTCCTCGCTCGGTTCAATCTCGACGCGATTTGGGCCAATCTTAGCCCCCTTCGTATCACGAATGTACGTTAGCTCATACTTGCCCTCCGCGTCTGTCATGCCTCTTGCTGGGCGACCACTCTCAGGCTGGAAGACCACCGCGACGCCGCTCAATGGCTTTCCATCCAACGTAATGACTCCCGTCACCTCTCCAAGTTCAGGCTGATCACCAGCCCCACCGCATCCCGGTAACGAGAACACCCAAAAGCTATACCTCACTCGGATAGCAATGGCACATTCTGGAATGTCTGGAAATTGAGGGTCAGCAAGGACGCGATCGCAGGTTTATGAGTGGTACTGAGTTCGTCGAGGCAGGTGTCAATCGCTGCCTGAAAGTCGGCGTAGTT
>JBGTAI010000004.1:0-2870 GCA_041749955.1 Pirellulaceae bacterium
GAACGAAAATCGAATTTGGGGAGGGGGCCGTTCTGCGCTGACGGCCGCAATGACGCATCAAAACTAAATTCAAGCCACTATTTACGCGGCTAACTCGAAAAACTCCACCCGTTACGTTCGTGGTGAATAACTCGGGCTCAAGTGAAATTGCCGTGAGTCAAGCCATTTGTGAACGGGCAACATGCTTGCTCGTTGCTGTTTGTGAAATTCCGACCGCCAGTTGTTCAACGCACGGATCAATCTTCGATCGGTTGCATCAACTCGAATATGCTTTTCGTTCCTAAATCTCTCACCGATTGAATACCCGTATGACCGTTCCCCACACACGTAATTGTCTCTGTAAATCACGCCCCCAGAAAGCAGTGCATCGATCACCGCGTGGTAATCATGGCTGCACATGATTCGTTTCAGGAACCTGCCGCTAAGCAATACGTTTCCCCTGCTGCAAACATCACCATAGGCAATTTTGCAGCCGATCAGCCCAACCAAATACCGGGCGTCGTCATATCTCTTAGAGAGACGCCCGGTAAGAAATTCAGCGGGGTCAAATGACGCTGGCAAGATAAGTTGATATCCGTCCATGCGTCATCGCCCACTCTTTCGCTTGAGCGGACGTACCCGAGGGCAACCATCCGCCTCCCATTTCTCAAGCCCAGCGATTGACCAACGACATAGGCGACCGAACTTCGTTGCAGGCGGTGCCAGTCCGCCATCGACCATCCGGCGCCAATGACGCGCTGAGAATCCGTAGCGACTCGCACACTTCTTATCAGTGAGCCACATGCACTCCTCAAGCCCATCCACGAGCAATCTCCCACATCACGCGATAGCCTTTGAGAAACCTTTCGTGACTGGTCGGATGAATCAGTCGATTAACAGCGTCAGCCTCGCGGATAGCCGCCTCTAGCGATGCCATACACTTGCGGGCGTGCTTCTGGTGTTCTTTCAGTTCATCGTAAGGAACTGCCTCGGGTGCCTTTGTCGGCAATTCAGGCGGTGCCGGTGTCTTTGGCTTAGGTGCCGCTTTCGGTTCTTCGCCCAAAACTTCTTGCCGCGACTCGCGAAGCAACTGGGCGGAAACTTTCTTGCCGCTCGATTTTTTGGCAGCTACCTCGATGACCGCCTCTAGCTTGTCGTCGGGAACGGTTGCTAGTTCTCGTAATTGACCTTCAGAAGTGATTGCCTCAACCGTCGATGTTAAACTGGGTCGTGTTTGGGACCAATTTGGTCCCAAACGATCTTTTGTGTGCGCCGCTTCGATCAGGCGGTTTACATGCCGACCGCTATACCCAAACCGCTTTTGGGCATACTCCTCAAACGTCGCCGCTTCCTCGCGATACAGTCGCTCGTCACGCAACGACCGAAGCGACTTGTAAAAATCCTTTGTGGCACCATCGGCCTTTTCCTCAAGGATTTGCTTGCGAACCTTCTCATACTCGCTGAGAGGTTTTGAAAGTGCATGACTCATTCGCTTTCTCTCCTCCTTTTGTTTCGCTCGACGTACGCTTTCAGATCGTTGATGTCGTATCGAATCGATCGTTTAATTTTGACGTATGGAATCTCTCCACTGACACGAAGCCCCCACAAAGAGCGAGGGCAAATGCCTAGCCATGTTGCAGCGTCCTTGTCGTTCAGCAGTTGTGGCACGATCGATGAGGTGAACGAACTATGCATGTTTGTTTGCCTCCGACTGCTTGCTAATTGGTTCGCTTGCACTTCCTGCTCGAAGTGCAATAAGACGTGCCACTGCATTAAGGTCGAAATACAGCACAGTCATGCCATCGCGACTCGGAAGTCGTAAGCTAGGCAAACGGCCAGCGTCTGCCTCGCCCTTTAGCCACAAGGCATCGATTCCCGTTTCAAGAGAGAGTGCTTCAAGACTACGCAGAGTGTGCATTGGAGCCTCCGCCTAAATCGTTTATCGCTTCGAGAAATTCAGCGACGTTGCTTGCGGTCGTGAATAACACCCGCCCAATCCGAAACGACTTCAATCGAACGCCGCTGATGCCTGTGGTGCACCACGAGTGAACCGTGCTTCGATGCACTGGATGCGGAAGAAGTCCGCTTACCTGAGACAGCCGTATCGGCCCGTCATCTTTACGTTTCATAGATTCCAACCCTTGGGAAACCAACGATCAACGCCACGTAACAAAGGTGTTACGCAGCCTCTCAGCATTTACCACCCACCAGCGACTTACTGATAAGTGCCCTCTCCCAAGGTTTCGCCTACAACGTAAACGAGACCCGACTATACCAACCATCGCTACGTTCGCAACAACGTTAACTACGGTTCACATAAGTTTTTCTGGATTTATTAGTTATCAAAAACACTCGTTGACGAAAAGTCATTATCCAGACGGAACATCGCATGATCGATTCCACCAATCATAGATTTAGCAAGGCACCACGCCTTTATTGTTTGATCCAATGGACGGCTTCAACGCCCGCTATTTGTGCGGTTTTCTTCTCACCGCGTTTGACGACCTCACATCGATGCCAACTAATTCGGCTGACAACTTTCTTTGCCTAACCATTTAAGAAAACTATGAGGTCAATCCAGTTCGACACGCCGGTGACTCGCTTGAAACTGCGCGAAGCACTGCAACGGATACGCGCAGTTCGCCCGTGGGAGAATCTCGACGACTGCGAGGAAATGAACACTCTCCCCGACCACACATGGCATCGTTGCTGGGAGCGGCACATCAATGAACGAACCATCGATCTAACATTGAGGTGGCCCATGTTTGACGGGCGCGCGTACCTCTAAGGATTGTATATCAGCTCGAAGCAGTTTGGTGAAAGGTAGTCTAATGATGAATGTCGACGGATCGTGTTGAAGTAGATGATGTATTCCTGGATTTCTTTAAACG
>JBGTAI010000005.1:0-51971 GCA_041749955.1 Pirellulaceae bacterium
CGTTTAAAGAAATCCAGGAATACATCATCTACTTCAACACGATCCGTCGACATTCATCATTAGACTACCTTTCACCAAACTGCTTCGAGCTGATATACAATCCTTAGAGGTACGCGCGCCCGTCAAACATGGGCCACCTCACTTTGCCCTGAAAATAATTAGGTTGATCGTTCAAGTGTTTTCTTCATTCATAAGTCGGTTCGTAATTGAACATGGCCCAACATTTGCTATTTCGTTCCGCAATGAGTGCGAAGAAGTTGATCTTGGTCAGGTAGTATCATGACAAACGCGAGACGACATGCGGAAGAAGACAAGGAAGGTAACGAAGGGTGTGACGATCCGAAGTTGCTTGAGAAGGCGAAGGATCGGATGCCAAGGCATTAAGTGATGAACAGATTTCGCTGGTCCATGATCCCGTGGACTCGCTTAGCGATGATCATCTCGTCATTCTAAAGCTAAAAGAGATGGATGATTTGGCCTTCGACGAGATTGCTGAAATTCTTAATATCTCGCTAGGTACCGGATGAAGTCGGCTGTGCCGAACTCGTCATCAGTTACGCGTTGCGGTTGTAGTGTTGCAAGCCGCGATTGAGTCGTCTTTGCAATAAAAACGTAGTGGGATTCGCCAGAGATCCTTCTGTGTATGATTGAATGCTTAGGAATTTCTGGCGAAATCCACTACATCGCTGTGAGAACTTTGATGAATCTATTGTTCTGGAACCAAGGGTCCGGTAAAGCCGAATGCGTTGGAGAGCTTCGGGCAGCGATTCAATCACTGCCTACGACTTGGGTTGAGCTGACCCGTGACGTGGACATACACGCTGAAATCGAAAATTCGCTGTCCAGCGGCTGTGACGTGGTAATTGCAGCCGGCGGCGACGGTACGGTAAACGCGGTCGTAAATGCACTGATGAAGATTGACGAAGATCGACGCCCGCGTCTGGGGATTATCCCACTAGGCACCGCTAACGATTTCTCGGGCACGCTTGCGATTCCTGACACTGTCACGGAAGCGGCGGAGCTGTTGTTTACGACACGAACAACGCTAGTGGATGTTGTTCGGATCAGTGGAGTGGGGTTTGAACGCTACTACGCGAATGTCGCGGCGGGTGGCAATTGCGTGCGAGTCTCCGAGCAGTTGACCGATGAGCTGAAACGCCGCTGGGGGCCGCTGAGTTACGTGCGTGGATCCATCGGAGTCTTGGCTGACATGGAAACCTATCGCATCACGGCGGACATTGATGGAGAGTGCTTCGATAGGCTCGATAGCTGGGCTGTGCTCGTGGCCAATGGACGCACCAATGCCGGGCGGATCGAAGTTGCGCCTGAAGCGTCACCTCACGACGGCATGCTCGATGTCGTCATCATCAAAGATGGTGGTGTGATGGACATGGTCGACATAGTCTCTGGAAACTTGACTGGAAGCTTCTTGGAGTGCGATCAAATCATTTTTCGTCAGGCAAAGCGGCTAAAATTACGGTCTGATCCGCCGATGCGATTTACACTCGATGGTGAAGTGATTGATGAAGAGCCTGTGGAATTCAATGTCGTTGCAGGCGCGCTTCGCATCTACGTTGGAAATCAGACGTAGTGCGATTCGCTAGAATTCCCTCGGTACGATTCCTCGGCTCAAGGATTTCTGGCGACATCCACTACGATTGCGATGCGAAGAATTCCTTTAGCTTGACGACGTCGACGGGTTTTACCATGTGTTCGTCGAAGCCAGCCCTCATCGCCTTGTCGCGATCGGACGCTTGGCCATAGCCGGTCATCGCAACTAAACATAAGCCAGCGGTCGCTTCAGTTGCTCGTAGTGTACGAGCAAGTTCGTAGCCAGTCATTCCGGGCATCGAGATATCCGAGAAAATCACTTCCGCATCGTAACTCTTTAACTTCTCAATCGCAGCTGCACCACTGTCGACCATTTCAACATGATGCCCTAACTTCATGAGCAATCGGGACAGGATCATTCCCAGTGCTCGCATGTCTTCAACGACTAAAACGCGATACGAACGCGATGGTTCAGAAGAAAATTCCAACGGTGCGACAACTTCGGGAACCTCGTTGAGTGAAGCAGTCGGCAACGTGACGGTGAACTCACTTCCTTTGCCGACGCCGTCGCTGTGAACTGCGACGGTGCCGCCGTGTAGCTCAACCAGAGTGCGTACGAGCGTTAGGCCAATGCCCAATCCGGCTGTTCCGCGTTCGACGGACTCACCGACTTGCGAAAACATCTCGAAGATGTCCTCCAGTCGCGAATGTGCGATTCCGTTACCGTTGTCTTTCACGCGAATGACAACGTGATCTTCATCAGCAACAACCGACAGATTGATGCTGCAATTCTCGCCGCTGTACTTCGATGCGTTGTTTAATAGGTTGCAAATGACTTGAGTGATCCGCGCTGGGTCAACCATCACACGCAAGCCGGTTTCCTTCACATCGACTTCCAACGTTTGTTCGTTCGCTTCAATGAGCGACCGCGAGGATTCGACAGCAGAATTGACAATAGTCGCGATTTCAACGACTTGTTTTTTCAGTTCAATTTTCCCACGGCCGATGCGGGAGATATCCATCAGGTCGTCGATCAAGCGTACAAGTTGATCCGCTTGACGGTCCATCGTGACCCGCAAATCCTCGACTTCGCCGTCGAGTTTCATCATGCCCATCAACTGGACAGCGTTCTTAATCGGGGAAAGTGGATTGCGAAGTTCATGAGCTAGAGTGGCGAGAAATTCATTCTTGCGTCTTGATTCTTCGGAAAGCTCCGCAGCCAAGCGACTCATTTCATCACTTGTGAACTTCTGCTGCGTCATGTCACGCATCACTTTGCTGTAGCCGATCAGCGTGCCCGATTCATCACGGATCGAGGACGTAATGCCACTGGCCCAAAATCGAGTTTCACCCTTCCGCATCATCCAACGATCGTCATTTGCCGAGCCTGTTGCAGCAGCGGTCGCAAACTCGTTGTCGGTTGTTCCATTCGCATTGGCTTCCGGCGTGAAAATCAGCGGGCGAATATCACGTCCTAGGTACTCCTCCTCGGTGAATCCGAGAACCTTTGCAACCCCCAAATTCCAACTGGTTGCTCGGCAATGTGTATCCATTGTGAAGATCGCGTAGTCTTGAATCTGGTCGACGAACAAGCGAAGGTGTTCATTGAGTTCGCGGTTGCGTGTTTGGAGCCTGGTTTGCGTGTCGAGCGCCTTTTGCAATTGTCTCCGCTCGTTTTCAATGATCACAGCATCACGTTCGGCTGATGCGCGACGACGATGGACCGCATTCATGACGGCACCGATGAGCACTAGGCCGGCTATGGTTGATAGCAGACCGGTGTACCAAGCAACATGATAAGTGTTCAGCGATTCGCTCTTGTGATTTTCCATTCGCGACTCCTCAACCTTTCGCATCGTTGCTAGGTGCTCGCGAACCCCATCCATCGCACGTTTTCCAGAGTTGCCAATAACAATTTCTCGAGCTGTTTCCATGCCTTGGCTGCGCCGGATTTCAATCGTCCCGATCAACTCCGCTCGCTTCTGTGCAACTCGTGGCGTCAACTGCTCGAGCGCTTTCACATGTCCCGGGTCATCGTTGGTTCGCTCGTGCAAGCGTCGCGTTAGGTCATCTAGCTCGTTGCTAGCCGACGCATAGGGTTCGAGATAGGCTTCGTCGCCCGTGATGATGTAACCACGTTGGCCGGTTTCGGCTTTGGTCAACGAAAACTCCAAAGCGTCGATCAAGTTGAGCGTTTTGTGCGACTCCTCAATAACGGACGAATCGGACCAAAATCGCTGGATGTTTCGTAGCGTCACCGTTCCGGTCACGATCAACAGGATGATCACCGCAGCGGTGCCAACAGGTTCGGAAAGGCGGCGAAGTCTGGGTTTGCGATCAGAATTATTCAATTCAGTTGCAATTATTCGTTGTTGAGATTTTGACATCGGCGTAAGTTCTGCGACGTTGGCGAGTATAGCTTCGTTGGACTCCAGGCTATAGGCGAACGCTCACCAAACTTCATGCAAAGCGTCTGTAGGCCGTACTCCAACGAAAACGGGGACTATTCAGATACCTGCGTTCTGCTGGACGTCGAACCTTCGCATAGCCTTGATCGCTTCACCGTCCATCTCGGGGTCGTCAACGGCTCGCTCGATGCGAAGATCAGCTTCTTCGTCATCCGACTCCTGCAGTTCGAGGGTATTCGGTTCACATCGCTTTTCCGGTTCAAAACGCAGATCAATTCGCATGGGAAAGTGATCTGAACCAATGAATGGCAGACGCTGGATGCCGCTGATCGTAAAGTGCGGAGAGACAAAAACATGATCGACTGGAAATCGCAAGAAAAAGTGATTTGCATTGTACGTATTAAAAAAACCACGTCCGCGACGAGGATCAAGTAGTCCGCTGGTGCGAAGGAACAACCGCGTTGTTGGCGACCAAGCCACATCGTTCAGATCACCGCCGATTATTACCGGCCGTTTTTCATCAGCGAGTTCCTGCCCCCAAAGAGTTAGCTCGGCATCGCGTGCGGTGGAGTGATTGCCGCGAATGGGCTCGGGCGGTCGCGGATGCACAGCAACGACTCGCACGAGCGTTTGGTCCTTCAAACGGACGTCTGCGTCGATCGAAGGCACATCATCTTGGACCCAAAAACGCACTTCATGCCTCTCAATCGGCAGTCGCGACAGCATCATCATTCCGTACCAGTTGCTCTGTGGCTGGATCACGCGGTGCGGGTACTTCTCAATCAGTCGCTGAGTAAAACGCACCCAGCGATCGTCAATCTCTAGCACGACCAGGATGTCCGGGTCGGCAGCCTCGATCGTTTGCATCCAAAGTTCGTATTGATCGTTTTCTTCCTCGACGTTCGAGATCACAAATCGAACTGCTGATTCATCTGGCCTTTGAACGGTTGGATTCACAACGTCAGCGGACTTCGCTTGAACAGGAAACAGCGGCGTGTAAGGAAGCATGTGAAATCCTTGCCACGCCGTTAACCAAACGGCAAGAGAGAAAAACAGCCACGACGGTAGAATACTCTCGCCATTGGCGAAGTACCGAACCGCAATGGATGTGGCGGTGAGCATCCATGCGAGTGCGACAATTTGCAAACGAGGAAAATCCCAACCACGAATGCACCAGTGAGAACTGGAACTCAAGGTCAGCAGTGATCCGCCTGTCAGCAGGAGAATGAAAGCGAACAATAGACTGGTTAGAGTGTTGGCAAACATGGTGGTGTTCAACAGGTAACAGGTGAAGCCTTTCAAACTCCGAAACATGCTTCCCGTTCAAAAGCAAATGGCGAGCCAGAAGGAAACGTAGTCGCTTTACCGAGAAATCCTGCCAACTGATTGGAAATTTGGCGAATCCCAAGCCAATGAGGGCGGCAATTGCCGGATTCTGTTGGTTGCCGATCTGCCATCCTGGTCGAAAATCGACACCAGTGAACGGCGCAACGTTTGCATTAATTCCGCAACCGTCACATCCGACTCACTTACCCTTTGCTGACCGAACCGTTGCCGATCGGCACATCCCAATGAGAGAGAAATGAATTACAAGCGAATCATCCCCGTTTTCGGAACCTTGCTCGCGCTATCGCTCGTCCTTCAAGCGACACCCGCCCCCGCTCAGGTCACGATCACTTACGGAACGCCTTATAACTACTCAAACCAATACCAAAGCTACGGCTACCCCACTTACTCCGTGCCGTCAAACCGAGTCTACAACTCGGTTCCATCGAACGGTTACCGAGGCATAACGCCCTACCGAGTCTCACCTCAATACGGCGTTCAATCGGGTCGGTACAGCAGTGGTTACCGAGGCAATGTGGTTCCGTTTCAATCGTACTCGCCGTATCAAGGCACTTATTACGGGAACGAAGTCTATGGCAACGGATATTACCAACCGTACGGCAACGCAGGTCAATACTACGGCACGCCGTCACAACAACGCGGGGCTGTGATTGGTGGCGCGATTGGAAATGCGATTGGTGGTCAGCGTTCCGGAAACGTCGGCGCGACAATCGGTGCTGCGATCGGCCGCTAATCGTCCGGCAAATCTGTCCGGTTTAATTTCTGTGTCCGAGTCAGAAACACTCCTCGCGACGGCAAGGAGTATTAAGTTGAAGCCCCATTCAAAACTGTCTACGTGAGTTACGTTGACACCGATTGCCAAGTAATCTCCAACGCTCTGCTGAATGTCCCGGAGATGTTGTTGCCAATAACTATCTGAAACTCGACATGGCGCTCGAGGCATTGGCTGAATTGGAAGCACTTAAAATTCGCTGACTCTTGCAAGACATGGCACACCAAATGCTGAATGGTTGTGAATCAGTGGTTGTTGTGGCGAAACGATCAAATTCACGTAACGTCTAATTGAAAGAAAGACTCATGCTCGGCATCATTTTATTGATCGTCTTGATTTTGTTGCTATTAGGAGCTGCTCCTGCTTGGCCGCATAGCCGTAACTGGGGATACGGACCTAGTGGCGGACTCGGACTTATTGTCGTGATCATCCTCGTACTTGTGCTCATGGGAAGAATCTAAGATGCGAAACAAGTGTGCGGTAGAGAGTCAGTATTTCAACATCGTTAACTTCTTCAGAAGTCCTTGGTCTGGTGGGGACTGTACAACTCCGTTAAGGATATTTGCGGTGCTGATGATGTTTGCGTGTTGCGGATGCGAGCGAAAAGAAACGATCGTTGACATCGAAACACCAGGCGGTCAGATCGAAGTCGAACGCTCCGTTGACACGGGTGCCGTCGATGTACAAGTAACTGACAAAGACTAGGCAACGTATTGGGATTTACCAGAGTTCCCAGAAGCGATCAGAACCCTAGCGAATCCCAAGACGTACTGTCACTGCATGTTGAAGAAATGGCTTGCCGTTGTCGTTCGATTTCTCCGAAATCGTGAACCGATCATGTTTGTCGGCTTACTGTTCGTTGTTGCTGGGACTTGGGGTTTCATCGAACTCGCCGACGAAGTGGTCGAAGGGGCTACCGGTGATTTTGATCGGTGGGCAGTTTTGCGATTAAGGTCGCCTGAAAACACAACTATTCCAATCGGGCCTGCCTGGATTGCTGAGGTGGGCCGCGACTTGACGGGCCTCGGAGGTATCGCGGTGCTGACAATGGTCATCGTTGGAACCGCTGGATTTCTTGCCATTCATCGTGCCTATCGAACGATGCTTGTGCTTATCGTTTCAACGACCAGCGGCATCTTGGTCAGTCTGCTCTTGAAACAAGCGTTCGACCGCCCTCGCCCAGACTTCGTACCGCACCTGTCTCAAGTCTACACAAGCAGCTTTCCAAGCGGACATTCAATGATGTCGGCCATTGTGTATCTGACACTGGCAGCAATCGTTGCTCCGGTGCTGAAACACTTTTGGCTCCGGTTCTATGTTGTCGGGTGCGCAGCCATGCTGACAGGATTGATCGGTGTCAGCCGCGTCTATATGGGAGTGCACTATCCGACGGACGTGCTTGCTGGATGGACCGCTGGTTTGGTCTGGGCCATTGCCTGCTGGCTGATCGCAAGAACGATTCCGGTTCGAAAAGTAGACGCCGTTCAAGCTACAACGTAGCGGGATTCAGTACGGGCAGATCAACCTTGGGTTCCAGCGGCGATCCTTGTTCAATCATTTCATAAGCGATTCGGTCCCTTGGAAACCAACAAGTTGGTCGGTAAGTGCCCGAGAGCACTGCTGTATTCGTCTCGCATTTTCAACGAAGTCTCTTTTCAACGGCACTTCATGAAGAAAGCCACGATCACTAGATTGCTTGGCACGCAGAATGCAATATCACGGACCATCGAAGCAACCGAATCGTTGCAAAGCTCGCTCGATGGGTAGGCATTGTCGCCTTCTTAACGCAGCCAGCCGAATACATTCATATCTCGAAAGGTAGAACGATGAATTGGGATCAAATTCAAGGCAAGTGGAAACAGATCAAAGGCCAAGCTCAGCAGAAGTGGGGCGATTTGACTGATGACGATCTAGATGTCGTTGACGGCAAACGCGAAGAGCTCGTGGGCAAAGTTCAAGAGCGATACGGCGTCGCCAAAGAAGTAGCCGAAAAGCAAGTGAAAGAATTTGAATCGTCCTGCAAATGCTAGTCGCGTGACGCAACCGTAGTGGGCTCGCCAGAGCTCCATTGCATGAAGAAATTCTGGCGAATCCTACTCCAACACTTTTCATCACCAAAAAGGTACAACACAATGAAACGTCTCTCGCTATTCTCTTTCGCTCTCGCAGCAGCCTTCTCGCTATCGGCTCTAGTCGCTTCCGCACAAACACCCCAAACGAACGCCGGTAAACTCGACGCAAAGACAAGTGACGCGAACGTTCGCGTCAGCCAACTCATGGGGCTGAACATCCAAAATTCCCGCGGCGAAAGTGTTGGAGAGATCAACGACCTTGTCGTCGACAGCAACACTGGGAAAATCCGATACGCGGCCGTCACCTACGGCGGGCTATTCGGCCTGGGCGACAAGTTGTTCGCGGTGCCGTTTGAAGCGTTCAAAGTTACACATAACCCAGAGGACCCAAACGATGCCGATGACTTTGTCATAGTGTTGAACGTGACGAAGCAACAACTTGAAGGAGCGCAGGGCTTTGACCAAGACCACTGGCCTAACATGGCTGACAAGAGCATGCTCAGCGACCTAGACAAACGCTACAACGTCAACCGTCAACCGATGCGAGACCGCAAGGGGCGTGCGGACATCGATGTCGACGTAAGTCGTCGCGGCGTGGACGTAAAGGTTGATCGCAAATAACTTTCCATCTATCTACTAAGTTCAGGGACGGGTCGCATCGCCGGGGTGTCGACCCGTTTCTCGTTCGTAACCCTCAAGTCCTCCAAAACAGCTGGTTCATTTAATGTCGCTAAACTCGAACACGCGCGGCTGCGTCATCGCAGACGACTTGCGAGCTTCTCGAACGCTCTTGCAAACGTGGATCGAACCGTGTGGCTACAACTGTGAGGCAACTGTGAACGGTGAAGATGCGTGGGAAGCAATCCTCAAGTCGATGCCAAGCCTTGTCGTAACGGATATCGAGATGCCAGGCGCAAGCGGCCTCGACTTGCTTTACTCGATGAGAAGCCATTCATCGAATGAGATAAACTCTATCCCCGTCATTGTGATTAGCAGTCTGGTTGACGATGAAATTCGCCAATTCGTCCACGACGCCGGTGGTACATTCTTCTTGCCCAAACCACTTGAAAAGGAAACCACACAACGCGTCGTGAATAATCTTAGTGACCTCGCAAGTGTCACGATCGAACTTGATGCGAGAGATACCAAACAGCGACACGATCCGACAATCAGAATCTCACCCACCTTGCGCCGCTTATTCCGTAACGTACAAACGCTCGGCCCCAAGTTTCGCGAGCGAAAAGTCCCCGAAACCTGAGATGACTGAAGCGAACAAGACGACTTGGACGTGGTTGCCCATCGGCTTCCGAATGAAGCGGGTAAACGGAAGCACTTGACTGAACTCACTACTGTCCTGATGAATGTTGAGCGTCCATTAAACCTTCTATGAAAGGGAATCGCCCAAAGCCGAAGCTCCAACGATTAGTTTTTTTACCAGCTTTCGCAACTGCCTCGGAGGTCATGGTCGACGATGTGAAGATTTCTAGCTTGCCCATACCAGAGTTCTCTCCAAAATTAGATTCAGTTGCTCCCGGTTCCAGACAAGTGACATGCATTTCAGTGCCCGCGAGTTGTCTCACAGGCCTTCGGTGAATGACAACACATAAGCTCTCGTGGCGTAGTAGACCGACATGTTTGGACCAGCTAGGTGCGCTGCTGATGGCAGCCAACGTTCAAAACGCCACCATGGCCTCGCTCGATCATTCAGCACGGACGGTTGAACTCTGTCCGCCAACTCATAAGGAGTTCAGGCGAATCCCACTACGGGTTGCTGATGTTGGCAGCTTTGGGTGGTGATTGGTCAGCAGGTGCTCGCGATTGTTGACGTGCGAGATCGGCAAACTTGCTTGCAAGTTCAGCAGTCAGCGATGAAAGTTCTCCGCCACGGTGAGAAGCGGTCTCACCACACTTGTCCTTCACGCGTTTCTCCAGATCAACTTCGAGCGATCGGTTTTCTGCGCGATCGTAACCGCTCATTAAAAGCGACTTGAGCAGTCCGTCACAGCGTTCAAGCTCGGCAATTGAATCGCCAGCCATGGCGTCACAACAAATCTTCGCAAGCGCTTCGAGACTCGCTTCGATCTCTGGGTTCATTTCTTCCATCGTATGGGTCCTTCGACGAGTCAACGGCGTGCGATTTACTTTGATTCACGATTGCGATGCAAATGCAGTACCAACGATTCGGTTGTAAGACTTCAGCTTTCATCTCAGGCAACTCGGGTCGCCAAACGAACAGCTTGATCGCGAAACGACCAACTTGATTCCCGGCGTAGTGGGACTCGCCAGAGTTTCTTCCCACGGTAACTCGACCTGAGGGAATGCTGCGAAAATCCAACTACCTGGCACATGCTTTGCTTTCGGGATAGAGGTATAGGTCCTGTGGAATCGACATGGGAATTCTGGTGAATCCAGCTACGCGAGGCAGACGGATGAATTCGATTATGAAAACCAACCAGGCATTAATGAAGGCCATCGTTTACGACGACTACGGAAATGCAGGAGTGCTGCGGCGTACTCACATTCCCGTACCTGAACGTGCGCGGGGCGAGATCATGATCGAAGTTCGTGCTTCGAGCGTGAATCCGATTGATTACCGTTTGCGAAGCGGAGAGATGAAAGGGTTGCTGCCAGGCGGCTTTCCGCGCATCCCAGGCTACGACGTTGCAGGTGTTGTTGCACAAGCCGATAACGATTGCTCATTTGAGGTTGGTGATCGTGTGATGGCATTCTTGGATTCCGTTCGCGGCGGAGCGTGCGCGGATTTCGCTGTCTGCAGTACTGACGTTGCCGCCAAGTTGCCTGACGACATGCCGTTTGAACAAGCCGCCGCTATACCGTTGGCGGGCACAACGGCGCTTCAATCGCTGCGCGATCACGGAGGAATTCAATCGGGACAACGAGTGCTAATCAACGGAGCAAGTGGTGGTGTAGGAGCGTTCGCGATCCAGATCGCCAAGTCCTACGATTGCCACGTCGATGCAGTGGCGAGCACTGACAACAGAGAATTCTGTATGTCGCTCGGTGCCGATCATTTTTACGACTACGAAGCGACGGACTTCACCGAATCAGACGAGCGTTGGAATATCATTTTTGATGCTGCCGGCAAATCGGGGTATTGGGACTCGCGACCTGTCTTACTCGACGGTGGTCGATACGTATCCACCGAACCCGACGTCAAGGGAATGCTGATGACTATCCTGACGTATCCGTTGTCAAAGTCGGGCAAAGTCATGCTGGCCAAGCCCTCGGGCGATGACCTGCGTACGCTGATTGGCCTCTACAATCTCGGAAAGTTGATCGTGACAATCGACAGCACCTACTCTATGTCCGAGGCAGCATCAGCGCACCGCCGAGTTGAAGCTGGTGTCGATCGCGGCAAAGTCGTTCTCGTGAATAGGTCAAGCTAACTCGTGGACGCTGGAGTCTCTCCTGCATCCGATCCAAACATTTCTTGTCTTGCGCCAGCACGGCACGCCTATTCCGTCACCGGTTCGATCGGCCCTGGATCGATGCTCGCGTCAATTTTCCCCGCAGCACTATCAACGGCTTGTTTCGTCTTCTCGACGATCTCCGATGTATCTTGCTTGATCTTCTCTGTATCCACGCGGATCGTCGGATCTCCATCAGGCGAACTGAATTGGACCCAGCCAACGAATCCCAGGATCAAGAGCAACAGCACGATCGCAATCACAGCACGCATAACATGAACCCTTTTTTGGTTTCGAATCGGCAATCAACGCTGATCGCTCTGAGACCATGACAAGCAACTTACGCGCCGTTTAAATCCTCGGTACACCTTTTGCTTCTGCAATGCTTATTAGTTGCACCTCGATTTCCGAGTAGTGCTATTCGCGTACTCCAACTAGGAAACAACTCCGATGGATATTCCCCAAATCACATCTAAGTCAAACGCTGAAACCGGCGAGATGGGCCAACAATACTTAGCTGCAGGCAAGCAAGTCGCTCTGCGTCGCTGGGAAGAATCGGTCTGCGAGTTCTGTGAGCAGAGAAGTCGCCAATATGAAACGGTTGGCTACGTAGTGAGCGGCACGCTGGAACTCGATCTTGACGGTGAAACAGTCACGTTGCAAAACGGCGATTCTTGGTTAGTACCCGAGGGTGCGACTCATCGCTATCGGGTTTTGGAACACCTCGTTGCGATTGAAGCGACCAGCCCGCCAGCGAGATACAACGAACGCGACGAGCCCCAATAGCTCAGTAGTAGGATTCGCCAGAATTCCTTGGCATTTTCTCCTCTCAGCAAAGGATTTCTGGCGAATCCCACTACCAATTGGTACAGTCAAAACTCCATGGCACGAACTAAAACCGACCTCGCAACGATCTCCGCTGTTGCACAGCTTTTGGCGCTGGTGCTGACCGTCACTGCGTTGTACTTCGCTCGGGACGTGTTCATTCCACTCGCACTCGGACTATTACTGTCATTCCTGCTCAGCCCGGTAGTCAACCGTTTACAGCGCTGGGGTGTACCCAACGTCATGGCTGTCGTGGCAACAGCCACGCTGGCGTTCCTTCTATTGGCTGGCGGGTTCACGCTGCTTGGTCGTGAATTGACCATCCTGGTCGGCGATTTGCCGAAGCACAAACACGAATTAGTCGCCAAGGCGCGCAGTGTTGCCGGCATGACGACAGGTGTTGGCGGATCTTTGGAGAAGCTGGCTAATGAAGTGACCGAGGCGATGGAGAAGGGTGCCGAAATTGAGGGCGAGCCGAGCCACGAGGTTTCCGGATGGGAGGCCTGGACCAACAAGGTGTTTCCGACATCCGAGGATGCTCAATCGCTTTCGAACGATGGAAGTTCGATTCGCGCCCCGTTATATGTCCAAGAGGTGAAGGACGATCTTCCGTTGGCGTCATGGGCCAGCACAGCCGGAACGGTACTCGGGCCGCTAGCAACCGCTGGCCTAGTCAGCGTCTTTGCGCTGTTCATGTTGATCCACCGCGATGACTTACGTGACCGCATCATCGCAGTCGTCAGCCACGGCAACTATGTCACCACGACCGAAGCCCTCGACGAAGCGGCGGGTAGGATCAGTCGATATCTAATCGCACAAACCATCGTTAATACTTCGTATGGTTTTGTGCTAACGATTGGATTGGCAGTCATCGGTGGAACAATGACTGAGGAAGGCGTCTTTCCGAACGCAATCTTGTGGGGCGTCCTTGCAACATGCTTGCGGTTCGTCCCGTACGTAGGACCGACCGCTGCAGCTATCTTTCCGCTCGCGATCGCACTTTCAGTTTTCCCCGGCTACGGCGTTGCCCTGGCGGTGTTCGCGTTCATCATCACGCTAGAGCTGATTAGCAACAATGTCTTGGAACCCTGGCTGTACGGTGCCAGTACGGGCATTTCGGCCGTTGCAGTGATCGTCGCCGCCGTCTTCTGGGGCTGGCTATGGGGACCAGTCGGTTTGCTGCTATCGACACCGTTGACGGTGTGTTTGGTCGTCCTTGGTCGGTACGTCCCGCGTTTCAAAATCCTTTCGACACTGCTCGGCGAAGAAGTCGAAATCAAAACTTCGATGCGTTACTACCAGCGAATGCTTGCCGGAGACGAACATCGGGCCGCTGAGATACTGAAACAACACCTCGACGCAAACGATTTTAACACAGCGTGTGATGAAATCATCGTGCCTACGATCAAACGAATCCGTCGGGATCGTGACTTCGACCATCTCGGTAACGTCGACGCCAATCGCTTGCTAGCGATGTCGGGCGGTTTAATCGCCAAGCTCAGTGAGCAGATAAACGAAGAACCCGATGCTGACCCAATCGATAATAGCGACGATGCCGTCAATTCTGAACCGCTGCCGATCGTCGTCGGATGCACGTCGCACCATTTCAGCGAATCATTGATTTTGAATCTGCTCCGCATTGGGAGCAACGGGGATTTCAAACTGAACACGATGGAAAGCGACACAATGCCACAAGAAGTGGGTCGGCAAATCGCCGCAACGTCACCGGAAGCCGTCGTGATCGTTGTGCTGCCCAAGGGCGGATTCGTGCAAGCCCGATACTTATGCAAGTCAATCCGCAAGGAAGGTTACAACGGGCCGATCTTGATTTGCTGTCTCGGCAATTTCAAAAGCTTTGACAAGATATTCGTGCGATTCCGAAAGGCCGGCGCAACCAGCGTGACGACCACGTACTCCCAGACACGCTCGAAAATAGACTCCTTTCTAAATCGGCGGCCCATTCAACCTGCCGCCCGGGAAACTGCCGTCGTGTAGTGGGATTCTCGTCGCGTAGGGGGATTCTGGCGAATCCCCCTACGTCAAAAATTGGCCGTTATTGAGCATCGTGTCTTGCGGTTATATAAAAAATTCGCTTTTCCCCTTCATTCAAAACTCGTCTCGCTTATTGGGGCAGACTCTTGCAAATGGATGTTCAAGAAAAACTCGCGGTACTCTCAGATGCAGCTAAATACGACGCGTCTTGCGCAAGCAGTGGTTCAAAGACAACGCGAGCGGGAAGTAAGATCGGCAGCACCGAAGGAATGGGTATCTGTCACAGCTATACGCCCGATGGTCGCTGTGTTTCGCTCTTGAAGATTCTGCTAACGAACTACTGCATTTACGATTGCCAGTATTGCGTCAACCGCATTTCCAGCGACACTCCGCGTGCCCGGTTCACGGTTGATGAAGTTGTCTCGCTGACAATGGAGTTCTATAAACGCAACTACATCGAAGGTTTGTTTCTTAGCTCGGGAATCATCCAAACGTCTGACTACACAATGGAGCAATTGATCTCGGTCGCCAAGAAACTGCGGACGGACGAACACTATGGTGGTTACATCCATTTGAAGACGATCCCGAATGCTTCACAGTCGTTGATTGAAGAAGCTGGGCGATGGGCGGATCGGCTGAGTGTCAACATTGAGTTGCCGACCGAAGGTGATCTGTACAAATTGGCTCCGGAAAAGAAGAAACCGCAAATCGTCGATGCAATGCAGGGCATCCGTACGAAGATCGACGAGACGAAAGCGGAGCTGAAGGCGGGTTTCAAACCACCTCATTTCGCACCCGCTGGCCAAAGCACGCAGATGATTGTGGGTGCAACCGAGACTCCGGATTTGGAGATTCTCAAAACGGCATCGCAGCTTTACACGGGACAAAACTTGCGACGGGTTTACTACTCGGCTTACAGTCCGATTCCGCACGCCGACGCAAGGTTACCGGGCCAGTCGCCGCCGCTGGTTCGCGAGCATCGTTTGTACCAAGCCGATTGGCTGATGCGGTTCTATGGGTTCGATGCGAGTGAAATTGTCGCTGGAGCAGATCAGAATTTGTCGCTGGACATGGACCCCAAGCTGGCATGGGCGTTGGCGAACCGGCATTTCTTTCCGGTCGATGTGAACAAGGCGAGTCGTGAAGAGCTCCTGCGTATTCCAGGAATCGGTGCAAGGAACGTGAAGCGGATTTTGAATACTCGTCAATACAAAGCGTTGCGAAGTGAGGACCTGAAGAAGCTACGCGTTGCGTGGAACCGAGCGAAGTGCTTTGTTGTAACAGCGGACTCTAACGCCGAGCTCGCCAATCTGGATAAGCTGGATTTGCATACGAGAACGAAGCCCAAGTCAACGCAACTGATGTTGTTCGATGCAGCCGAATCCGCACTTACGGGCGAAATGTAGTGGGCGGGCGAATTGTAGCGGGCCAGGCAAAATGTAGTGGGATTGAGCAATGCACTTTAAGACTGTTCTCACATTCGACGATTGGCGAGCAGCTGCACGACGACTCATGTCCGCAGGGATCCCGCCTGCAGAAGTGAGTTGGACCGACAAATCAACTCAACCGAGCTTGTTCGACTCCAACGACACACCAGAAACCGAATCAACTCCATTCACTGTACCGAAAGCGTTTCTCGGAATCGCCAACAACGTCGCCTGTCACCGAGATTCCAACCGCTGGTCGCTACTCTATCGAATGCTTTGGCGGCTGAAGCATGGCGAGCCGCATCTGCTGCAAATCACAACAGATGACGACGTCTACTCGCTCATACAAATGCAGAAAGCCGTCACTCGCGATGTGCACAAGATGAAAGCGTTTGTTCGGTTTCGTAAAGTGACGAACGCCGACGGCGGGGAAAACTACATCGCCTGGCATCGTCCCGACCACCGTATTGTGCGACTTGCTGCACCATTCTTCTCTCGTCGTTTTAACGGAATGAACTGGTCAATTCTAACGCCGGACGAATCAGTCACTTGGGATCAAACGTCGTTGCAGTACGGACCCGGTGTGCCAGCCAGCGAAGCACCGGACAACGACGCGCTCGAAGAATTGTGGAAGACGTACTACGCATCGATCTTCAATCCAGCCCGCGTCAAAGTTGCGATGATGAAACGCGAAATGCCGGTTCGCCACTGGCCCACACTTCCCGAAGCTTCGCTGATTTCCGAATTACTGGAGCAAGCACCGGCCAGAGTCGCGGCGATGATCGAGCAACACGAAGGGTTTGCAGAGACAGCAGCGCACTACATGCCGACAGCGACTGACTTGATATCACTACGGAAAGCCGCACAAAACTGCCGTGCATGTCATCTGTGTACGCACGCAACGCAAACTGTTTTCGGTGAAGGTCCATCGAACGCTCGGGTCGTGTTGGTTGGCGAACAACCGGGTGACCGCGAGGACATTGAAGGGCATCCGTTTGTTGGTCCAGCGGGCAAGTTGCTTGATGACGCTCTTCAGGCAGCCGGGATCGAACGCAGCGACGTCTATATCACAAACGTTGTTAAACATTTTAAGTTTACGGAGACGTTGACGACGCGAGGCAAACGGCGGATTCATCAGAAACCCGACTCACGCGAAATTTTTGCTTGCCGGCCGTGGTTGGAGGCGGAACTGAGTGCGATCCGACCAGCGGTGGTGGTTTGTTTGGGAGCGACTCCGGCACAAGCCTTGTTCGGTCGCGATTTTCGGATCACAAAGGATCGTGGAAAAGTCATCGCGACGGATTGGTGTACTCGCACGATGGCAACCTGGCACCCCGCCGCAATTCTGCGCATGCCCAGCCAAGCACGCCAAACCCAAATGCGAGCACAACTTGTCACTGACCTAAAATCCGCGTAGTGGGATTCGCCAGAATTCCTTTACGAAACATTATTCTGCGCAAAGGTATTCTGGCGAATTCCACTACGGCTTATGGATGATTTACTTCAAATAACGGATCGCGGATTGTACTGTCCGATGGGTGACTTTTATGTCGATCCACGGCAGCCGGTTGCGCGTGCAGTTGTTACGCATGCACACACGGATCACGCACGTTGGGGATGTCGTCATTATCTAGCAGCGAAACCCAGTGAACATTTGCTGAGGATGCGTATGAATGATGACGCTGAATTCGAGTTCTTGACATACGCGGAATCCGTCACGATCAACGGTGTCGACATCAGCTTTCATCCGGCCGGACATATGCTTGGTTCGGCACAGGTACGGCTGGAACATCGCGGTCGAGTTGCTGTCATCAGCGGTGATTACAAACTCGGCGTCGATCCAACTTGCGAAAGTTGGCAGCCGGTCAAGTGCGACTTGTTCGTAACGGAATCGACGTTCGGTTTGCCTGTTTACCGTTGGCAGCCAGACGAAATAATTTCCGACTCGATTAACGATTGGTGGCGTGAGAGTCGTGACGCGGGGAAGTGCTGTGTTTTGTATGGGTACGCAATAGGTAAGAGTCAACGATTGCTTGCTTGTCTCGATCCCGCAATCGGTCCGATCTACACACACGGCGCGGTGGAGAAAGGGAACGAGGCGTATCGCAAGACTGGTGTGACGTTGCCGGACACAACTTATGTTGGTTCCATCACTGGTAAGCATGATTGGAAAGGTGCGATGGTGATCGCGGTGCCCAGCGCTCATGGAACACCTTGGATGCGAAAGTTCGGACGCGTCAGCACGGCGATGGCCAGCGGTTGGATGGCAGTACGGGGTGCTCGTCGACGGCGTTCAGTCGATCGCGGCTTCGTGATGAGCGATCATGTGGATTGGCCGTCGTTGTTAGAAGCCGTCGAGGCATGCGATCCGGAAACGGTTTGGGTTACGCATGGGTACTGCGCCGCAGTGGCACGTTACCTGCAAGAAAATGGCCGCGATGCAAAAGTGATTGATTCACGTACGCGTTCGGAAGGCGAAGAAGACGAGGTATCAACGTAGTGGGCTTCGCCAAAATTCCTGTTTTCAAACATTTGCTGTAATCCCTGTTTCATGGGCATTCTGGCAAATTCCGCTGCTTAAAGAACATGCTGCAATTCATCCAACTCTATGACGCGATCGACTCGACGACGAAAACGAACGAGAAACTCGCTGCACTTGAAAGCTATTTTGCGGCTGCGCGGGCTGAAGATGCAGCTTGGGCGACCTATTTTCTTGCTGGCAATAAACTGAAGCAACTTATACCGACGAAGCTCTTGCGCATCTGGGCGGCCGAGGAAGCAAACATCCCCGATTGGCTGCTAGAAGAGTCCTATCACGCGGTCGGTGACTTAGCGGAAACACTCTCGCTGGTTGTTCCGCCGGGTCAAGTCCTCGAAGAACTTTCACTCACCGACTGGATCGAACACCGCCTGAAGCCTCTGCGTGGTATGGACGAGCCAACGCAGCGCGAAGTGATCACGAACATTTGGAGGCAAACAACGGCACGCACGCGATTAGTCATCATGAAGTTGATCACTGGTGCATTCCGAGTCGGCGTTAGCAAACGGTTGGTGACGCGGGCGATCGCAACACAGTCGGGAATCTCTGCCGACGTCGTTTCACACCGCCTGATGGGCAACTGGAAACCGACGCCCGCGTTTTATCGGATGCTCGTTGACCCCAACGTGCAAGACACAACCGCCAGCCAACCGTACCCGTTTTGTTTGGCGCATCCAATCGACATCGCGCAGGGTCCGCAGACACTCGGAAGCTGCGATGATTACATTGCCGAGTGGAAGTGGGACGGGATTCGTGGTCAAGTGATTCGTCGAGCAGAACAGACGTTCGTTTGGTCACGCGGCGAAGAGCTAATGGAGAATCGTTGGCCGGAGATCGAATCGGCTGCCGAAGCTCTACCCAATGGAACCGTGCTCGACGGCGAGATTCTGGCTGCTTTGCCCAGCGGCGAAGTCCTTCCGTTTGCCCAACTACAACGACGTATCAATCGCAAAACGGTCGGCAAGAAATTGCTTACAGACGTTCCGGTCGTTTTCCAAGCATTCGATTTGCTGGAGCACAACGGTGATGATATTCGAGCGATACCGTTCGCTGAACGCCGATCGCAATTGGAAAGCTTGCTGTCGAACATCGAACGTCCGCACCTGAAATTGACGCGATTGATTGCGGGCGAGTTCTGGGACGATTGGGAGACGATACGCAAATCCAGCCGCGAGACGAACGCCGAGGGATTGATGCTTAAACGCAAGGACTCGCCGTACGACGTCGGGCGTGTTCGCGGAACTTGGTGGAAGTGGAAGGTCGCCCCGTATTCGATCGACGCCGTGTTGATTTATGCGCAGAAAGGTCATGGCAAGCGAGCGAGTTTGTATACGGATTACACGTTTGCGTTGTGGGATGGCGAAACGTTGGTGCCAGTCGCAAAAGCCTACAGCGGACTGGATAACAAAGAAATCAAGCAAGTCGATCGCTTCGTCCGTCAGAACACGAAGGAGACGTTCGGTCCTGTCCGCAGTGTCACACCGATGTTAGTAATGGAAATCGCGTTCGAGGGCTTGCAGCGATCAACGCGTCACAAGAGTGGGATCGCCACGCGTTTTCCACGCATCGCCCGCTGGCGTCACGACAAAAAACCATCCGACGCCAATACGCTAGAGGATTTGCTCGCCCTATTACCGTAATGGGATTCGCCAGAATTCCTCTTTCCAAAACAACTCGTTAAACTTGATTGGGAATTCTCGCGAATCCCACTACCTAATGCACAAGCAAGCCAAACGACCGACGCCTGCTCAGATCGTGGACCGATACTTCGAGTCTATCGGTTGGAAGCCATTTCGCTTTCAGCGGTCGGTGTGGGGCGCGTACCTTCAAGGCGAAAGTGGGTTGGTGCATTCGGCGACTGGAACCGGTAAAACGCTGGCCGCTTGGATGGGTCCGATCATCAAATGGCTCGGAGAAAATCCAGACGCCGACAAGTGGAACCCGAAGCGCCCGCCGCCATTGCGAGTCCTGTGGATCACGCCGCTGCGAGCACTCGCCGGTGATACCGAGAAATCTCTGCGGATGCCGCTGGATGGTCTGGGCTTACCCTGGCGTCTGGAATCTCGGACCGGTGACAGTAAAGCGAGTTTGAAGGCCAAGCAATTGAAGTCTTTGCCCACTGCGATGGTCACGACCCCAGAAAGTCTGTCGCTGATGCTGACCCATGAGAAGTTGCTCGAAGCTCTGTCTGGTGTCGAAGCAGTGATTGTCGATGAGTGGCATGAATTGCTTGGCACCAAACGCGGTATCCAAACGGAGTTGGCACTGGCGCGAATGCGTCAGTTGAATCCGAGACTGCAGACGTGGGGTGTGTCCGCAACACTCGGCAATCTACAAGCCGCGCTCGACTCATTGACGGGCGTCGGACACGCTGGCGATGCGAACGTGATTGAAGGCGTAAAAACCAAAAAGCTAAAAATCGCATCGCTGATCCCTAAACGGATGGAACGTTTCCCATGGTCGGGTCACATCGGCACGCTGATGGTCCCGCAGGTGGCGGAGCTGATCGACCAGGTACAGAGCACCCTGATCTTTGCCAACACGCGATCGCAAACCGAAATTTGGTACCAACATCTGTTGAAGCATCGACCAGATTGGGCTGGTAAAATCGCGATCCACCACGGGTCGCTCGACGCATCCGTCCGAGTATGGGTCGAGGATGGCTTGCGGAGCGGGTCGCTACGTGCTGTCGTTTGTACCAGCAGCCTTGATCTTGGCGTCGACTTCACCGCGGTCGATCTGGTTGTACAGATCGGCAGCCCCAAGGGTGCCGCTCGGCTGCTGCAACGCGCTGGTCGTAGTGGTCATCAACCCGATGCGACGAGCCGGCTAGAGTTCGTTCCTACGAACGCGATTGAACTAATTGAGCTCGCCGCAGCACAAGACTCGATCAAGAGTGGCAAGCTGGAAGCCCGTCCGCTGCTCAGCAAACCACTCGACGTCCTCGCTCAACATGTCGTGACGGTCGCGATCGGCGGCGGCTTCCGCAGTAATGAACTCTTGCAAGAAGTACGAACGGCATTCGCATATCAATCGCTAAGTGATGAAGAGTGGCAATGGGTGCTTGATTTCGTGGTCCGTGGCGGTACTTCGCTAACAGCGTACCCGGAATACCATCGCGTGGTCCGCAATGGCGACCGCTACGAAGTCACCGACCGGCGAACGATCTCCACGCATCGTATGAACATCGGCACGATCGTTTCGGATGCGGCGATGAAAGTGAAGTACCAAAAAGGCCAAACGCTTGGCACAGCTGAAGAGAGTTTTTTATCGAAGCTGAATCCGGACGACAAGTTTCTGTTCGCCGGCAAGTTGGTCTCGTTGGTTCGCATTCACGACAACGTGGCTTACGTCAAGCGAGCAACCGGGAAACCCGATACGGTGCCACGTTGGATGGGCGGGCGGATGCCGTTGTCGTCTGAACTAAGCGAAGCGATCCGAAGAAAAATCGGCGAGGCGGCGGACGGAACCCTGGTCGGTCGCGAGATGAAATCACTCAAAGGATTGTTGGAGGTGCAGCAGCGGTGGAGTTCGATCCCTCGCGCCGATGAGTTATTGATCGAAGCGATCAAGACTCGTGATGGTCACCAAATTTTCATTTTCCCCATGGAGGGACGATTGGTTCACGAAGGACTCGCGGCGTTAGTAGCGTACCGAATGTCGCGAACCAAGAAGACGACGTTTACGATGGCATGCAACGATCACGGGTTCGTACTTCAATCGCCGCATGAAGTGGACCTGTCGTTGGTTTTGAGTGCAGGCATCTTTAGCAACAAGGATCTGATCAGCGACATACTCAACAGCATGAACGCCACAGAAATGGCGAAGCGACAGTTCCGCCAAATCGCCCGCGTCGCTGGATTGATTCAACAAGGGTATCCCGGAATGCGGAAGACGGCGAGTCACATTCAAGCGAGCAGCAACCTGTTCTATGATGTGTTCAACCAATATGACTCGGGAAATCTATTACTCAAACAGGCTCATCGCGAGGTCTTGGACCAGCAACTGGAAGCTAGCCGCCTGATCGCGGCACTGGATCGAATCGTGGGCAGTCGCATTGTGATCGAACGGCCTGAGCGAGTCACACCTTTTGCGTTTCCGCTGTTGGTCGACAAATTGAGAGAGCGAGTCAGCAGCGAATCATTGAGCGATCGTATCACGCGGATGCAAGCCGAACTGGAGCAAGCCGCTGATGCTACAAAGTAGTGGAATTCGCCAGAAGTCGGATTCTTAGTGACAAAAAATTTCCCCATCGGCGACGAACCACGCTTTGTCAGATGGCCCCAGTTCTATTTGGTGTGTTCCGGTGAAGTCACCAATTGCCGGCAAGACGAAACAGCCATCGTGCAACCAAAAACAAGGCAGCTTGCCGAGCCTGTCACGCCTTGATCCGAGTCGCAGTGCTGGATGGATATGACCACACAGATACACGTCTGCACCAGATGGCGGTTTTGCCGGATGATGCCCAAGTGCAACACGTCCCATCCACTCAATCGGTTCTTCGATTGACAATTGCCAAGCTGTTGGCAATTGACCTAAACGTGCATCGTGGTTCCCGCGAATCAGTGTAAACATGACATGCTTATATTGATCGAAAAATTGTGTCAATGATTCCACTACGTCTGGCGAAAGCGAGGACCGAGCATGAAACATGTCGCCCAAGATGACCATCCGCGAAGCTTTCGTCGTCTCCAACATTCGACCGATCGCATCGAGTGTCGCTTGTGTGCTGCCCACTGGCACCGGAATGCCATGTCGACGAAACGTCGCTTCTTTTCCGAAGTGCGTGTCGGCAACGAACAACGTTTGTTGACTCGACCAAAACAGACCACGCTCTCCCAACACTTCAAACGAGTGTCCGGAAATCTCAACAGCAATTGAACGTGTCAAAACAATCCTTCATCTTTCGGCGGGATTCGGACGGTAAATATTCGCTTGGTCCGTACACTCTAGTTATTGTCGACGACGGCGACTTGCACCACGTCACTTGCACCACGTCACTTGCGTCCATTGCTGTGTCCCGAAGCTTGCAGGCCGTGTCCAATTTAAACCGATTCTATTGACGCCGTAGGTAAACCACAAAAATTCGAGCGAGCCAATCGACCGAAGTTGCGTGCAGCGATTACAAAACATTTCACCGCTGCTCACGAAGCGGACGTAAAAGGATTCGCCGTTCGCCATTATCAGACGAACGAGAAGGGACATGGTCGCACCGAGACGCGGCATTACTTACAGAGGATGAATACGTTTTGTCAGGTCATCAACGCAACCTCGTCAAGCAGCGATCACGGCTACCGGTCTAAATCCGAGCGATCATGCATCAGTCCATGCCGGGGTCCGCTGATCTTTTTGAAGATGACAAGCTTTTCAATCGCTCGGTCGCTATGCCTATTGCGATGAAATTCTCATCGGCTCAAGCGATCAACAAGGTTGGCGCCGACGGGATGGCCAAGTTTCTCAAGCAGCAAAAGATTCGTTTTCAGACGCCAACGCCTGAGCGAATGGCTGCCTGGGCAATGAGCGCGGCCGACCCGTCAGACTTAGCCGTGATCATCACCAAGCAATCGAAACAACTCACCGCGATTCGAACCATGCTCACTGAGCTAATCGCGTTGACGGAACGGAAAATTGTGGAATTCCTCGTGAAAACACCGTAGATCTCGCTGCTCAGTGTCACGGAAATCAACGTGGTTTCAGCGGCCACGTTCGGTGGTGAGGCTGGGCCGATCGAGCACTACGCTTCGGCGTCAGCGCTGAAAGGTCAGGCGGGGCAGCAGGATCTTTGGCGCCGTCAAAGAGCTACTTGGGAAGCGTACAAGCATTTGCGACGGCCAATGGTCGAAGCAAGAAGGGCCGGCATGAGTACTCGCTCGCAACCCATGAACGAGTTACGAGCGAGTTGCGTTTCTTCCTAAAAGCTGTTATCGCTTGGCGATACGGCGAGCGATGGCGCTTCTTGGGAGGGGCATGATTTGGGCAGCGCCGCCGGTGTTGTAGAGCAAGTCGTCACGACTCGGCTTGGCATCGGTGTTGTCGTACTGGACGAAGTAAGCACCGATTTGAATGCCGTCCTCTTCGTAAACAGGTGGCCAAAACTCTTCACCGCGAATCGCGAGCGTCTTGGAAAGCAATCGTGTTGCTCGACCGGAGAAGCCGCTGAGCACCATGTCCAAACGTCCGAGAGCTTCGCGGAAGAGATAGAACACGAGCGCCGTGTCGCGTCCCTTGCCGCCAGCAAACTCCCAAGTGCCGTCTTCTTTTTCGTAATAGAAGCCTGGCTCAGGCGCGTCGAGGTTCTTGCTCAAACGTGTTCCCGCCGAAGCACCGTCTGGCTTCGGATCGTTGTCACGGTATCGCAAAAAGAATGGACACGATCGAGCGGAGACGTCGTCGACATCGTCTTCGGTGACGAACGGACTGCATCCAAACGCGTCAGCAAACACGAGTTCGACAACCGGATTACTCTTCACGCTGCCGATGCAAACGAGGCCGCGGTCGCCTTGGGCGTTGACGAAACTCTCGAAGACGTCATTGGCGCGTGCTCGAGCATCATCAAGGCTGACTTGACCGGGACTCCAGGTCAATGTTTGCTGGATTCGATCGGGCATTGGAACGTCACGTGGCTTGGCGTCGTCCGCTTCGCCGCCGCTTCCGTGGTGCTTGGCAGCACCGCCGAGCGTCGATACACCGTTGAGCAATTCTCCAACGAGCACCGAGTCGCTGGCCACGACCATCGCGTTTTCTGGGGAGGATTCACCTTCGCCTTGGCGGACGCCGACGACGATTTCGATGTCGCCTCGACGGGCGAGAAGTTCCCAAAAGTTCTCGGCGTTGACGGCGAACAAGGCTCCTGGGAGCTGTTCAGCGGTCGCATAGCCATTGTCGATCAAGTAGTCACAGAGCCGCGAAAGGGCTTCTAGTGGAATATATTTCGCTTCGTTTTTGAGCAGCGACGCGACCTGGTGGCGATCCAGACCGGTGTGCTCCACGATGGATTTGATAGTCCCGGGTCGTTTACGACGGTCCGGTGTATGTCCGAGTAATTCCGCCAAACGGAATGCGTATCTCATCGGAGTCCGAGCTTTTTAAAGGAGAAAAGTCTGAGACTTAAGTGACCCAAACCTCAAAAGTGAACCTTGTGATTGCCCCGTCTGCAATACACACCATAACCCTATGATAACTAATGGCGTATAAAACGCCCCTAGGCTTCCAGAAAATCTGATTCGTTCAAAAATTTAATTCGGGGGACCCTCAGTGTAGCCTCCAAGCAAGGGTGATTGTTTCATTGAAACCGATCTATAATTGAAGATGGGTATCGATCGACCATGTCCGAGACCCCTTGTCCCAGCGCCCCTTGTACCCAGCGACCCCATGTCCGTAGCGACCCCGAGTGCCGACGCGTCCCCAGCGGAAACACCGATTTCCCGGGTGGATCACGTCATCAACGAGCGGATCGACGAGGCTGCGGCGGCCCTTTGGCGAGCAGAGTTATTGCGTGCTTCGCTCCAGCTGTTCACCGCCGTCATCGTTGGGATTGTGATCTGGGCAATCGTCGACCAGTGGCTGTACTCGCCGAGTCAACTCGTTCGCAGCGCAGCACTTGCTGGGGGGGTCACGATGATTTTCGCGTATATTTTCGGCCGGCTGGTTCCGCTTTTTCGCACCCAGATCAGTTCTGAGTACGCGGCACGTTCGCTTGAGCGAGATTTACCGGAGCTGCGTCAGGGACTTCTCAGCTACATCACGCTGAGGGGAGACATCGAGACGGGCAATGCACAGTCGGCTGGCTTGCAAAATGGTGCTGGTTTGCACAACGGCATCGTGCGATCTCTCGGAGCTCAAACCGCCGGGCGTCTGAAATCGTTCGACCAATTACCAAGCGAAGCGACCGGAACGATGAATTGGTGGTTCGCAGCCATCGCCAGTGTCGTTTGCTTGCTCGGGTACGCGGCGCTGTCACCCAAAGACACGCTGCAATCCACCAAGCGACTGTTCTCACCGCTTGCGTCCATCGCCGCACCACGTCGCGTGTCGATCGAAGACGTCATGCCTGGTGACACCGAAGCATTAGCCGGGCAAGCCGTCGACGTCTCAGCCGAGATCCGCGGACTGGGCCGTGACGAAGTCCCGACAGTTGTTTGGCGTTCTGCGACACAGTCCGCTGACAAACCACAACAAGCGGAGCTGCAGTTCGACAAAGACACGCGTCGCTATCGAGGCTCGATTCAACTCGACTATACCAGCACTGGGGAAATGCAATACGAGTTGATCGCAAGCGACGCGGTCGCTGGACCCTATCGGTTGAGCATCGAAGATGTTCCCGTGATCGTTGGCATCTCAGTCCACTATGCACCTCCAAGCTATACCGGTGAGAAGCCATACACGAGAACTGGTGGTGCGATCACTGCACTGAGCGGCAGCCTCGTGACGGTGACTGCGACGACCAATCGCCCAGTGACTCGAGCGAAGATCGAATTCAATCCACGCACGCTTGGGCAATCAGTCCAAGCGACTGCGGGTTCACGCGAGATGCAAGTCAACGAAGCTGGGTCGGGTATCACGCTTGCGATGCCGCTCAAGAGCGTTCGCGGACGAGCGGCTGCGGTCGAGCTCGAAAACTATCGCATTCAAGTTTGGGATGATGCGGGCCAATCGAGCCCGAACCCGATCGTCTATCCGATACGAGTGATCGAAGACCTCGCGCCCGACGTCACGATTGTGGTGCCGCAACAGACACCGAAAGACATCCCGATTGATGCACAACAAATCATCGAGGTGCATGCGATTGATCCTGACTACGGACTGAAGACGATTGAGTTGGAGTTGCGTCGCGGCATCGATGTGCTGGCCAATCCCGTGCTGTGGCGCGACGATCGTGGTGCGAGCGGTAACCAAGTCACCGAATACCGTTTTCGTCCGTCCGAGCATGGACTGCGCGTCGGCGATGTGGTGTCAGTCACTGCGGTTGCTTCGGACAATCGCAGCTCCGATGAAGATCCTTCGATCGAGCCGAATTACTCGTCGACGGATGCGATCCAGCTCAAGATCACGATGGGCGAAGCTCCCGATGGCGAGCCCCAGCTCAATGATGGTCTGTCCAAGCAAGATGACACTCCAGCCGCCGACAATGGCGAGAAAAGCCAGACGGGCGAACAGGGTGGAGGCGGAGGAGCTGGCGGCGAAGGCGGCTCGCAATCAACTGCCAAAGGCGACTCAGGCGGTCAAAGCCAATCCGGAAATAGCTCGTCCAAGGGCGAAGGAAAACAAGACGATCAAGGCAAGTCCGACGGCGGTAAGTCAGGTTCAAACGCGCCGGATAACGAGCCTTCCGAAGGCGAGGAACCTTCCGAAGGTGGTGACGCATCCAACAGCAACAATCCAAGTAACAGCAATCCGAGCAGCTCTGGAAAATCGGGTGGCGGAAAGCCCGGTGGTGATCCTGAGTCTGGTGATTCAAGCCAGAATAATTCGCCGGAAAACATGTCACCGCCCAACGGCAACGAGCCGAATCCATCCGCCAATCCGAGTTCCGATTCGAGTGCCGATGCAAGCAGTGGTACTGGGCAAAACAATGACGCGGGCCAAAGCAATGGTGCCGAGCAAAACGATGCGGCTGGTAAGTCTGGTAAAGGCGAGTCGGCAGGTGGCGGTCAATCACAGCCCAACAGCAACAACGATTCCAGTGAGAGTGGCGAAAGCGCTAGCGACGGCTCCAACGCGTCGAACAACGAGAATCAAGCACCTGAGCATGATGGAGAAGCGTTCGAACGCATCCGCGAACACCTAGATCAAAAGAATCTCGATCAAAAGAAAACAGGGCAAGGAAACAAATCGCAACAAGACGCTGGCACACCTGATGCGAACCCATCGGAGTCGGGCGAGTCAGGTTCTTCTGGAGCCGAACAAGAAAAACCGCAAGGCGAGCAAGGCAGTGGAGAGCAAGGAACTGGTGAGCAAGGCAAGGGCGACCCGAGTGCTGGTGAATCCGCGGAGCAGTCGGATTCAGCCGGGCAGTCGGATGCTGGCACGCCGAATGAAAACATGTCCAACGACGGCAAACCGCAAGGCGACTCGAACCAGGCGACTGGCAATGACAGCCAACCGGGCGACAGCCAACCGGGCGATAACAAACCCGGCGATAACAAACCGGGCGACGGTGCTCAGCCCAACCCCAAATCAGATTCACCGAAGTCGGACGCTGCGGCCGAATCGAATGATTCTGGGTCGAATGACTCCAGTTCGAATGACTCCAGTGGTGATGCATCCCAAGCTGACTCGCAACCTGGCAAGCCTGGACCAAGTAAGCAAGGAACGAATCCATCCAAGAACGGAAAGTCTGGGGACTCAACTCAATCGAACCAGCCGCAATCAAACCAGTCACAATCGTCTGGCGAAGGCGGCTCGGGTGCTGGCACAGGATCTGACTCTGGCACCGGCACCGGGACTCCCCAAACACCCGTCGATGCTCCCGACCTGGAGTACACGAAAAAAGCAACCGACATGGTGCTCGACTACTTGAAGGAAACTCGCGACGCGCCAGATCGCGAACTGCTCGACAAATTGAAGTGGAGCGAGGACGACTTGCGACGGTTCAGCGAGCGGTGGCAATCACTTCGTGAAAGTGGCGACGCTTCACCACTGGGCGAGAACCGCGAAATGAAAGAAGCTTTGGAAAGCTTGGGGATGCGACCTCGGGGCTCGGCGACGACCAATCGAAGTCTCCAGCAAGACGACCTGCGAGGTCTTCGGGACTCGGGTGCACGCCAGGCTCCGCCAGCAGCACTTCGCGACGCGTTTGACGCGTTCCGCCGTGCTGGCTCGCGTCAAAATCCTTAGCGGCGAAAATCCCCAGCGGCCAGAACCCCCGACGGCGAAAACCCCCAGCGGCCTTTCGAACGGTCGGGAAAAAGTGCCTGGCGCCAATTTCCAGGAACTGGTCCTGCGGGTGCTTTCCACAAATGGTTCCCGTCACTTCGTTCCCGCTCATTGCTAAGCCACTCTTCGAGTAGACTATTGCCAAACCTCACTTCCCCACGAACGAGAAATAATCCATGCAAAAACTGATTCTGAACAGTTCACTCGCTGCCTTGACACTTGTCAGCGTCTTGGCAACATCACAATCCATCCAAGCTGCTGAACCATCAACAGACGTGGTGACGCTATTCAACGGAACCGATTTGATGGGTTGGGAAGGCCGCAGCGAATTGTGGTCGGTCGAAGACGGACAGATTGTTGGACGCACCACCGACGAAGATCCAATCAAACAAAACACGTTCCTGATTTACAAAGGCGAGCTGCCCAGCGACTTTGAACTGGTTGCCGAGTTCAAGATCGAGGCCGGTAACTCGGGCATCCAGTATCGCAGCAAAGTGCTCGACGAAAAGGAATTCGTGGTCGGCGGTTACCAAGCGGATATCGACTTTGGAAACACCTATGCCGGGATTCTCTATGAAGAGCGAGGTCGCGGTATTTTGGCCCAACGTGGTGAAAAATCGGTCATCGGCTCCGACGGCAAGATTGAGAAAACAAAGTACGCCGACGGCAAAGAACTCGGTAACGGAATCCACCCAGGCAAATGGAACGAATTTCGCGTCATCGCCAAAGGCAATCACCTCCAGCACTTCATCAACGGTGCTTTAGTAAGCGAAACCATCGACGAACAAGAGGAAAAAGCTGCCAAGACAGGTGTCATCGCGCTACAGTTACACAAAGGCCCCGCGATGGTCGTTCGCTTCAAGAATTTGGTACTCGAAGGCACCTAAGCCTTTAACGCAAGCCAGGTCATGTCCTGGCAGAGCGTCTGTCCCGGCCAACATTTAAAAGTATCCATGGCAAAGTCTATTTGGCCCAACGACGATTCAACGACCGCCCTACTTGCTGCGGCAAAGGGCGGGGATAGCGATGCGATCAATCATCTTTTGGAAAAGCATCGCGTTCCGGTACGTCGACTGGTGCAGTTGCGTTTAGACCGAAAAGTCCAACGTCGCGTTGACATCAGCGATGTGGTGCAAGAGGTCATGATGGAGGCGACGGGGCGTCTGGATAAGTACCTCGACGACCCCAGCATGGCCTTTCATTTGTGGCTGCGGCAAATTGCCTGGGACCACATCATCGACACGTACCGTCGCCACCGAGTCAGCGCCAAGCGCAACATGGATCGTGAGCAACCGATGATGGCGGCTGCGGGAACGGACCAGTCGACCATGGAACTGGTTGTCCAGTTGTGCGATCCGGCTCTGACGCCCGCGGCGGCGGCGACTCAAAAGGAAATTGCTGAGAAAGTCGAAGTCGCCGTCGAATTGCTCGGCGAACAAGATCGTGAAATCATCACGATGCGACATTACGAGCATCTATCCAATCTTGAAATCGCTGAGGCTCTCGGGCTCAATGCGCCTGCGGCGAGCATGCGTTATCTGCGGGCCATCCGTCGACTCCGCGAATTACTTGCTGAGCAAGGTGAAATCAGCGTTGATGGCGAGAGTCGGGTGTGAGCGAATCGCCGGACGCTTCGGAGCTGCATGATCAACGGCTAGCGGATTTACTGGCCGAGATGACCGATGCCGTGTGTCGCGGCGAGATCATCAACTTCGGTGCTGTCTGTGAAGAAAACCCGGATCTGGCTGACGAACTTCGCCAGCTTTGGGGAGCGGTGCTTGTCACCGACACAGCCGGAGCGGTGTTCGATGAACTCGTTGGCGACAACACGTTCGCTGCTGAGAGCGGCCGTTGGAAGAGTCTGAAACTTCCCACGACGATTGGTGACTATGAGTTGATCGAAGAGGTCGGTCGCGGCGGGATGGGTGTCGTCTTTCGCGCACGTCAAATCAGCCTCGACCGCGAAGTCGCTGTGAAGATGATCCTCCGAGGTCGACTCGCTAGCGGTGAAGACCTCGAACGATTCCTCGCTGAAGCCTCCGCAACCGCACGGCTTGAGCATCCCGGCATCGTCCCCGTGTATGACGTGGGTGACTTTGACGGTCGCCCGTTTTTCAGCATGCAGTATGTCGTCGGCGAAACCTTGGCTGATCGGGTCGCACATGGCCCCATGCCACAGCGAGAAGTCGCTCGCATCGTCGCCGCGATCGCTCGCGCGGTCGGTTACGCACATCGCCAAGGAATCTTGCATCGCGATCTCAAGCCCAACAACATACTCCTCACACAAAGCGGTGCTCCGCTGGTGACGGATTTCGGGTTAGCGAAACAACTCGGCAGCGATCTGAATTTGACTCGCAGCGGCGCACTCGTGGGCACACCGTCGTACATGTCGCCGGAACAGGCCGGCGGTGGACGCGGATTGGTGGGACCGACAAGCGACGTCTACAGTCTTGGTTGCGTGCTGTACTTCGCACTCACAGGCCGTGCGCCGTTCGTCGGCGATTCGCCGATGCAGATCGTCATGCTTGTGATCGAGCAAGATCCGACACCTCCGCGAGCGCTGCGACCGAGTCTGGATCGCGATCTTGAAATGATTGCCATTCGCTGTCTCCAGAAACCCTCGGATCTGAGGTATGCATCCGCGGACGCGCTCGCCGCTGACTTGGAAGCGTATCTTGCTGACGAGAAAGTCTCTGCGAGAAGCGGTCACTTCAATCAAGTCATCGCTCGACTCTTTCGTGAAACGCACCACGCCAATGTGCTCGAGAATTGGGGCGCGTTGTGGATGTGGCACTCGTTGGTACTCTTCGTCGCATCCATCCTGACATGGTGGTTGGACTTCTCCGGATATGATGACCGCCGGGTTTACGCTGGATTATGGACAATCGGGATCGGCATGTGGGCAGCCGTATTTTGGAAACTGCGTCAACGACTCGGACCGGTGACATTCATCGAACGCCAAATCGCACACGTCTGGGGAGCGAGCATGATCGCGATCGCGATGTTGTTCCCATTGGAATGGTGGCTGGAATTGCCCGTCCTCAGCCTGTCACCGCTGCTTGGTGTCATTAGCGCCATGGTCTTCATCATCAAGGCCGGCATGCTGAGCGGTGAGTTCTATGTCCAGGCTACCGCACTTCTCATTGCTGCTGTGCTCATGGCAATTTTCCCGACTCAGGCACACTTAATCTTTGGTTTCATTGCGAGTTTGTGTTTCTTGATCCCAGGATGGAAGTACCGCAGAGCTCGCTTCCAAGTTCGATAGAGTTGCTCGACGCCGCGGCACCAGCGATGCAGCCGCAAGTACCGCGAGCCCACACGTTGCTGGCGAACGCATCCGCAAGTTGCTCCAGTAAATCGTATGCAAGCCGGAGAGCGTAACGACGAGCAACCAGAACGCCCACCACTTCGGCGAAAACGCTTGTCGACCTTGTTTCGCTAGACCCACGGCACACATGACGTAGACCAGTACATAGTAAGCGCCCACGGCAAAAACAAGCATCCCCGCACGACCACTGGTCATATGCGGCATCGGGCTCCATAGCCGCGCGAACCGCACGACACACGACCAAGCAAACATCATCGGCTCGCGACGAATCGTTGCCTTGGCCGCTTGATTCGCCAGATCATCATCACGAGTCTCGGTGGCTTGGTTTGAACTGGGTTGAGTGTCGCTCCAATCCTTCTCCCAGAATTCGGCGGAAGTGACGTCACCATCGTAACGATGTGACCACGCGAGAAAGAAAGTCTCTGGGTTCCAAACTTCGCCTGGCGACCGCGTGCGAAGATAATCATAAAACATCGGATTGTTAGCCAACAGAATCGTATAACCGCCATGGCTCGTCGCCCAAATCGGACGACCAAATTGGCGCTGGTTCCGTGCCGTCCAAACCCCGACGGTGAACACCATCAACACCATCACAATCGCAGCTCTCGTGACTCGCTTTGACAAGGGTTCTTGCAAGAACAAACAAGCCGGCACAAGCAATCCCGCCCACACCAAGAACGTCGGTCGACACAGGAACGCCAGGCTCAATAACACACCGAGCACCAACGCGAACCGTATGGCTCGCGAGAGTCCTTGAGGCGATTCCTCGCGCGTCGTCCACCACCAAATGACAGCCGCTCCGAGTGCGGCTGCTAACGTCTCTGTCATCACCAACGTCGACTGCTGGAGCAAGATCGGGTCGATCGCCACCAGCAAACCTGCAATCCAACCAGTACCACCAATCAATCTTCGACTTGCGAGAACCGCCAGCCACACGGTCAATCCGCCCAACAACGCGTGTAGGCAGATCACGGCAATCCGGTTCAAATGGTCGTCGCTAACAACGAACGAAAGTAACCACGGATACAGCATTGGCCGAAAAGCGGTCGGGTGAGCGATGCCCTGGGAATCCGTCAGGCCGAACGTGCCGGTTTGGGCGAGCGTGATCGCAAGAGCACCATAGGCGTCGGGGTCAGCATCAAGGCTCGTTGGTGACGCCAAACACGCCAGCACGCGTAGCGATATCGCCCCCAAAACGAGCGTAACAAGCAGAATGGACTGACGTGAGTGAGCTTGCACAGCTAAGGTGACTTGAATTGATCGAGAACGAGGCAGGCGGTAGTGCGAACATGATAAAGGATTTACGTGACGACCGAATTGTCGACAAGATCATTCGTTGGCGCTGGTTCATGTTCGTGCTGGCAGCCGTTCTCGGTATCGCCGCCTGGCCCCTCGCCCAGCGGCTAACGTTGGATCGTCGGCTCGAATCGATGTTTCGCCCCGACGATCCCAAGCTGATCGACTATCGCGAACTCAAGACCGCGTTTGGTGGAAACGCGGTCGCCATGGTGGTCTACCACGACCCGACCGCCTTCACTCGCGAGGGAATCGAGCGAAATCGCGAACTGGGTGAAACGATCAAAACGATTCCAGGCGTTCAAGGCATTCTTTCCCCAGCAATCATCAATCGAGCGATCGAAACCGTTCGGCCGCCAAGTGTCAGCGCGTTGTTCGGCGACTCGAGTAATCAACCAGCTTTCACGAACCCCGACGACGCATTCGCGAAAAAGTTCGACGACATTTTCGCGGGCTACACGCACACGGCGAATCATCAGTATGCGTCGGTGGTTGCGCTGCTCTCGCCCGATCAAGACCCGACGACGGTTGAGTCACTTCGTAGCATCGTTCGAACGCTTACTGATGCCGGCACAGAAGCAGCACTCGTCGGCGAACCAGTGCTTCTGCATGACGGCTTCACGCTGATCCAGCGTGACGGAACTCGACTCGCTGTTTGGACGATCGCATTACTTTCGATTGTCTTGCTCGTGTCGCTTCGTGACTTGCGATTTGTGGTGCTCTCGGCGCTGACGATTTTCTGGGCCGTACTCGTGACCCGGGCTATGGTGGTGCTGCTTTCGATCCAACTTTCGATCGTCTCCAGCATCCTGACGGCAATCGTCACGGTGATCGCGGTCGCTTCAGTCCTGCACCTGGGTGTTCGCTATCGCACGGCAAGACGTCGTGGCGCATCCAATACGTCGGCGACGTCCGCGACACTCATCTCGCTGAGCGGGCCCATCTTTTGGACCTGTGCAACGGATGCAGCCGGTTTCGCCGCACTCTTGTTTTCTCGCATTCGGCCTGTGCAAGATTTTGGCGTCATGATCGCGATCGCTGCGACAGCCGTGATGCTTGGGATCGCGTTGTTTGCACCAGCGTTAATGTCCGTCCCAACCCGACGATCCGTCGTTACGAAACCGCGGTCCGAGTTCGCACATCGCATGCGTCGAGCATGCATGCGATTGGCCGCGTGGTTTGTTGCGCATCGACAAGCTGCGGGTGTGACGTCCATCGTGATGTTTGGTGTGCTGCTAGTGGGTGTGTCCAAGCTGGAAACAGAAACAAGCTTCCTCAACAACTTTCGCCCCGAGAGTGAAATCGCTCGCGCGTACGACTTGGTGGAGCGTGAGTTTGGTGGCGCCGGAGTGTGGGATGTTGTTCTCGATGCTCCCGAGACGCTCACTCAAGCCGACATGGATTCCGTAAGAGACTTAGAGGCAAAGCTCAAAGCGATCGAAGTGGATGGTTCGCGTCTCAGTAAAGTATTGAGCATTGCGGACGTCGAAGAAGTGTTGGCCGAATTGCCGCTGCTTGGTTTTGCATCGCCCGACGTGCGGATGGCTGGGATGCGGTTGGCGATGCCAGTGATTTCCGACGCGCTGCTGACGCCAGCGAATTCTGGGTCCGCAAGGCGATTGCGGATCATGCTTCGCAGCGACGAACAACTTTCGGCTGAAACAAAGAACCAACTCATCGCACGTGTTCGCGAAGTCGTGGATGATCATGCTCTATCAAATCAGAAATCCGACACCTCATCACCTCGAGTTACTGGATACTACGTGTTGATTGCGACGTGGATTCGCCAGCTCGTTGATGACCAATGGCGGTGCTTGGTCGCATCGGGAGTGCTCGTTTGGCTCTTGCTCGTGGTTGCATTCCGATCGCTTCGACTGGCCACGGCGGCGCTGCTTCCGAATTTGCTGCCCGTGTTCTTGGTCCTCGCCGTCGTCGGTGTGTTTGGCGACAAGATCAATATGGGGGCTGCGATGATCGCGGCCGTTTCAATTGGACTTTCGATCGACAGTAGCGTCCACTTCTTGGCCGGATACCAGAAACGACGCCAACGTGGTCACGATGCGACAACATCCGCCGTCCACGCAGCCGGAGCGATCTCGTTACCTGTCATCGCAGCGACCGTGGCACTCGTCGTCGGCTTTAGCGTCCTTGGAACAAGCGAGTTCGTCCCGACCGCGACATTTGGTGTCCTCATTGCCGCGACACTGAGCGTCGGGACTGTCGTCAACCTGACCCTGCTTCCAGCAATGGTGCGTTTGTTCGATCAGAATTCGCCCAACACTTGAACGAAAATTTTCACGTGTGTATGGGGCAAAGTCGCGATTTTGGAGCAAAGCAGCCTGCATCGAGTGAGCGGCGTTTCTTTCTGACGAAATTGGCACAGTGGATGCACTTCAAAGCTGGCGAGTTGGCTGCCTAACCGGATGTGATCCAACTCACCTACTACCTCCCCCTTCAATTGATCGAGTACCCACTATGTTCAAAACGATCGCTTTCTGTGCTGCCATTGCTGTTACCCCGATGCTCATGCCAAGCCAAGCTCAGGCACGACACCCAGGCGCACCATGCCGCGGTGGTGTGGGCTATGCCCCAGCACGGGTCATCACCCCCGTTTATCGCTCAAACTTTGGTGCATACCCTGTCTATGGCAACCGATATAGCTCCGGTTACCGTGGCGGCGTTGGGCTAAGCATCGGCGTCGGCTCTGGCGGATTTGGCTATCCTGGAGCCTACCGTGGTGGCGCCTTCGGCCCGAGCTTTGGTCCTGGTTTCGGCTATGGCGGATTTGGACCTGGGCTTTCGCTTCGAATCCGTTAGTCCGCTACTGAACCATCTCAGACCATTTTCGCAAGTTCACTGATCTCATCCGCAGTGAATTTGCGTTGCAATCTTGCTCCGAGTTGCGAAACCACTCGTGCCGCTGCATGCGATGCCAAGTGTCCAGCTTGTCGCCATGACATGCCGTGATTGATTCCGTAAAGGAGCGCTCCGGCATACATATCCCCAGCACCCGTGGTATCGATCGCTTTCACTGGAACGCCCTCAATCGGAAACGCCTCGCCACCGTGCATGATGAGCGAACCATTGCCGCCGAGTGTCAGTGCCACGTTCTCAGCATGCTCGTGGATCTTCGCAGCACAAGCAACCGCCGACGTTTCTCCCGTCAGACTCTTGGCCTCTTCTTCGTTACAGAAGAACAAGTCGACTGGGCCCGAAATCAATTCCCAGATCTCATCACGAATCATGTTCACGAGGAATGGGTCGGAAGCCGTGAAAGCAACTTTCACTCCGTGCTGTTTCGCGAGCGCCATCGCGCGATACGCAGCCGCCTTGGTCGACTCGCCCATCAGCAAGTAGCCTTCGACGTAGACGTAAGTGCTGTTGCGAATTTTCTCTTCGCAAATGTCGTCTTCGGTGAGCGTGACCGAGGCCGCCAAGTTAGTCAGCATCGTTCGCTGGGCGTCTTCGGTAATCAGCACGGCGCAAGTGCCGGTCGGTGTACCTTGAGTTGGATCGACGTCCATCTTGATGCCGAGCTTACGCATGTCGTCGAGAAAGAACTCGCCGATCGCGTCATCACCAATCTTGCCGACGAACGCCGCACTGCCGCCGAAGTCGGCCACAGCAACGATGGTGTTGGCGGCTGAGCCTCCGGCGCAACGATTCAGCGGCAATCCGCCGAGCGATGACAGCACGGACGCTTGCCGGTCGTTATCGACGAGCGTCATGATGCCTTTATCGATGCCCAAATCCGTGACGAGCGAGTCAGCCACTCGAGCCTGGATGTCCACCAAGGCATTACCCACGCCGTATACGTCAAACTCGCTCATCAATCCACTCAGTTGCTTCGAACGGGAAATTCACCCAAGTTCTCGGCGCCAAACGACGCCGCCGGCCAAGCGTTGGCCGCAATAGGTTTGGGCCACAACTTAGCCGGATTGGCACGAATGATGAAGTACGTCGAAGCGAACTCGGCGTCTTTACTCAGCCAGGGCGAGGATCTGGTTGCGGATTCGCGGCGGCATGATGTACCGGGGATTTCCCGATTCATCGACACCCGCTTCCTCCGCAACCCGCATGAATCGGACGTCCCAGCGGTTCTCGAGTTTCGCAAAAATGGCCTTGAGCGACCGCATCTTGTTGCGTGGCAGATCCAGCAGCGTATCCCACTCAGGCAGACTCTTGGGCGTATCGCCTTCGCGAGCGATTGCGACTAAATGCCGCCAAACACCACGCTGTTTGATGAACGCCAACTTCTTTCTCAGCGGCATGTCCGCATTCGGCGAAGCCGCGCTCCCTGGTCCCTCGCCAGCACCTTCGCCAGCTCCGTCGTCCCTACCGCGGCGCCCCCGTCCTAGGCCACGTCCAGGCTCTCGTCCGGGACCCATTCCGCATCCGCCGCCCTGCTCACTGGCCTGGAGCACTTGGCGAATCAACTGCATTCCACGGCGGCAATCTGCCGCATCGTCCAAATTGACACTTAAAAGTGGCATCTCGTTCTTCTCTTACTAAACACGAATTCTCAGCACATCACACATGCTGTGTCGCTTCAGTATTCGCATTACGCAGTGCTCAGGCAAGGCTTGCGCACTGCGCAATCCTGTTTTGAGCAAAACCCAACGTTTAGAGTTCGCGAATTCGGATGCTTCGCCAGGCGACGTCAAACGGGCCGGTTCCAGCTTTGATGCCGTGGACTTGCAAGCCGAGGTGACCTCGCGGATGCGTTTTATAAATCGCTTCGTCAGCGATATCCGCTACGGGTTCACCATTGATCCAGGTTTGAATCCGGGTTCCTTTTGCCAAGATTCGAATTTGGTTCCACTCGCCATTGTTCATGTGGGAGTGTGCATGGTCCTTGTCTTGCGGTTCCGGTGACAACCAACCACGACCTGTCGCTTCACCATAGACGTAACCGGCTTGGCCAGGGCTCGCCTCGAGTTCCACTTGTGGCCCAAAGACGCGTCCGACCGCTGCATTCCGATCCTTCTTTTTCTTCGATCCACTCGTCTCTGCGGCAACGTCTTCGACACTCTTCCCTCGTGAGCGAATCTGGCATCCAGAATTCAATTCGTCATGAACCTTCACTTCGAATTCCAACTCGAAATCGCCATACTCATTCTCCGACATCAAGAACGAGTTCGGGCTGCCTTCGACAGTTTTCCCGTAGATGGTGCCGTCCACCACCTTGTATTCAGCTTGACCGTGCTCCGCTTGTTTCCATCCAGTCAAGGTTTTGCCGTCGAAGAGCGATGTCCACTCATCAACGGCGAAACACACCTTGGGTGATAACGAAGCAACAGCCAAAGCAAGCGACAGCACATGGAGAATCGAAAAGGTTTTCATTTCAAGTTTCTAACGTGAGAGTGTGAGTCATGTTTGAGGTGCGAAAGAGACTACAACGCTTCGTCTTCGAGCAGTGGAGTCATGATGATGTCCAGCCCGATGACGGTTGTTTCAATCTTCCATTCGTTGCGATTCCAATCTGTGATGATTCGTTTCGCTTCCAATCGATCGAGTGTTTGCTCGACGAAGAACGGCACCTTGTCTTCGTATTCTTGCAACATATTTAACTTGCGCCCGATCAAGTTAAACACGCCCGTGACTGGCGACACACCGTGCACCGCGATCCACTGTTGACCTTCGGGTGATCCCGCATCGGGCCCTTGGAACGTCAACCGAAACGAGCGAATAGTTTTCCCGATCGACGCCAGCACGCCGTCGCCAAGACCGATGTAATCCAGGTGCAACACTCGCAACTCGCCCTTGTAAACACGCGCGGCCTTGTAGACTCGATCGAGTTCCGTTTCGATGAAGTCCAGTTTCAACGCGATGTTCATCGCCTTAGCGAGATTCCGTAGCGCCACGCTCGGCGTGTTGGTGCGAGGTGAAATGGACATGTCGAGATCGGTGATCCCGCCCGCATGTCGTGCCGTCACGACGTCTTTGTCAGGGCGAGTCGGCAATCCGATCGCAAAGTCGATATTGTTCGGACCGTCGCCTACTGGTTTTTGATTCACTGATTCACCTATGGTCGCCTCGAGAAGTTCCCCACCAGAATAGTGGATTTGAATCCGAGCGTGTCGCAGCAGGCATTCTCGGACAGAAACGCTTTCGGCGGACTAAGCAACGTCGCCGAGCGAGAGTTCCTTGCCGTAGCGACGCATGACTTGGGTGCGAAGCTCAGCCCACTCGGGATCGTCGAGATTGGAATCGTCGTCAAGTTTGGCTTGTGCCATGCTTCGAGCAACTTGCAAGATATCCTGGTCTCGATGCAGATCCGCGATTCTCAGCGGTGGCATGCCACTTTGTTTGCGACCGATCAGCTCGCCTGGACCTCGCAACCGAAAATCGGCTTCGGCAAGCTCGAATCCGTCATCGGTCTGTTCCAAAACTTTCAATCGCTCGTACTCATCCGGTGATTGCTCGCCGTCAGTGAAAACACAGACATGCGCCGCGTGAGCTCCCCGCGAGACACGACCACGAAGCTGGTGCACTTGTGCGAGACCGAATCGCTGGGCACCCAAAATCGTCAGCACGGTTGCGTTGGGCACGTCGATACCAACTTCGATCACCGTGGTACTGACAAGCACTTCGATGCTGCCGCTGGCAAAAGCTCGCATCACGGCCGCCTTGTCGTCTTGCGAAAGTCTTCCATGCAACAAGCCGACTTTGCGACTGGGGAACACTTCCTTTTGCAAGGACTCGTAGACGTCTTCGACCGACGACACGTCCTCACCGGCTTCCGTCTCACTCGACTCCTCGGCACTGATTCGCGGTGCGACGACATAGGCTTGGCGACCTTGCGCGAGTTGTTGTTCGACAAATTGCCACCAGCGATCTTTCCATCCGTCATGAGCGAGGTACGTGTGAACTCGTCCTCGCCCCGGAGGCTTTTCCCTGAGCGTGCTGAGGTCGACGTCACCGAACAGCGTCATCGCAAGCGAACGTGGAATGGGAGTCGCTGACATGACGAGTGAGTGCGGTGCGATACCGCCCTGGCGAAGTGCCACGCGTTGGCTGACACCAAACTTGTGCTGTTCATCGATCACGCACAAACCGAGCTTCTTGAACTCGATCTCGCCGTAAACGAGAGCCTGGGTTCCGATCAGCAGATCCGTCTCGCCCGACGCAACACTCGCCTTGGTCTCGCGCCGCTCCGTCGTGCTGAGCGAACCGCACAACAGTCCCGTGCGAACGCGACTCTCGACGAGCATCTTGGTGATCGTGTTGTAGTGCTGGCGAGCGAGGACTTCGGTCGGCGCCATCAACACGGCTTGGTGCCCGTTGGCGATCGCGAGCAGCATGGCGTAGAGCGCTACGACGGTTTTTCCGCTTCCGACGTCGCCTTGGAGCATCCGGTTCATGGGGAATTGGCGAGCCATATCCGTGGCCACCTCTTTCATCACGCGTCGCTGGTCATCGGTGAGCGTGAAGGGAAACCGATTGATGATGCGAGCATCAATGAGTGGTGTCGCGGGAAGCGGCGGTGCAAGTAGGTCACTGGTCAATTGGCGCCGTCGCATCGCCAAGGCCAGTTGCATCACCACGAGTTCTTGGAAAATCAGTCGCGTGCGGGCGGCAAGGAGAGTCGCCTCGTTGGTCGGATAATGCAACTGCTCAATCGTCGTCGCAATGCCTGGCAAGTCGCCTTGGATGGCGATCCCGATACTGCGAAGTTCCTCAGCAGCGTGTCGGCGCAACGATTCTGGCATCGCTTCGGAGAGTTCCTGCGACAGCCCGCTGACACACTCACGCGACAACCGCCGCATATCGATTTGCTTGACGCCCTCGGTGAGCGGGTAAAGAGGCAGAATCGGCTCGTCGGGCAAACGCTCGTCATCGCCAAGCAACGTCACCTTGGGATGCACGAACTCGAACCGTAATCCCGCGAGCTTGGGAGTACCGGAGATCAACACTCGCTGGCCAAGCCGGAGCGTCTCAGCACGAAACGGCTGATTAAAAAACGTCGACCGAAGTGCCCCAGATTCGTTCTCAACCAGGATGCCAAACACGGACTTCCCCGGCGAACGAGAAACGAGTTCCGCATCCGTGACGTGACCGACGAGCGAGGCCGGTTCGCCTTCACGAAGTTCATCGATTCGCTGGGGCGGTGCCGGGAACTCATAGTCTTTCGGGAACAGAAACAACACATCCCGAGCGGTGCGCAAACCGAGCTTCGCCAATCGTTTCGCACGCCCAGGCCCAACGCTCGGCAGTTGCCGCAACTCCGTCGAAAGCGTTAAGGATGACTCGGCGGACATGAGCGAACTGTATGCACGTGTTTAAAAAGGCGGCTAACCCGAATCGCACGAACCGAGTCACAGAGGGCCAGCCCCCTTTTTAGCAATCAACCTTATGCCGTATGAATCGCTCGATTGTCCACTGCCATTGCGGCTTCATGAAGTGCTTCGGCGAGCGTTGGGTGCGCGTGGCACGTTCTTGCGACGTCTTCGCTCGTTGCGCCGAACTCCATCGCCGCAGCCGCTTCCGCGATCATATCGCCGGCACGGACACCAATGATATGGACACCGAGAATCCGGTCCGTCGTCGCGTCCGCAAGAATCTTCACGCGGCCGTCGGGCTCACCAAGCGTTCGTGCTCGGCCGTTCGCACCGAATGGACAGACGCCTTTCTTGAACTCGATACCCGCTTCCTTGAGCTGCTCTTCCGTCTGTCCGACCGTCGCGATCTCAGGATGCGTGTAGACGATTGCGGGAATGACGTCGTAGTTGATGTGGCTCTTGATTCCCGTCATGCGTTCGACGCACACGATGGCTTCTTCCATGGCTTTGTGCGCGAGCATCATGCCACCGATACAGTCACCGATCGCGTAGATACTCTCCACCGATGTTTCAAAATTCTTGTTGACCGGAATGAAGCCGCGGCGATCCGTTTCGATACCAACCGCTTCCAGACCAATGTCATCGGTCACTGGCGTGCGGCCGGTCGCGAGCAAGACACGATCACACTCAATCGGCTCGCCGTCTTTGATCGCAACGATGCACTTGTCGCCAACTCGTTTCGCTGACTCGACGAAGGTCTTGGTGCGAAATTGCAGTCCCTGCTTTGTGAACGTGCGATGAGCCAACTGGGCCAGTTCACCGTCCATGCCTGGCAAGATGCGATCGAGAGCTTCGAGCACAATGACTTCGCTGCCCAGTCGATTCCAAACGCTGCCCAATTCCAAGCCGATGTAACCGCCGCCGATCACAACGAGTCGCTTGGGCACATCGGGGAACGAGAGCGCGGTGGTGCTGTTGCCGATCCGGTCGCCGTCTTCTTCGACGCTCGACAAGCGTGCTGGGCGGCTGCCGGTACAGACTAACACTTGGTCAGCTTCGATGAGGACTGGCTCGTCGCCTTCGACGATCACCGAGTTCACATCGCGAAACTTGCCGCGACCGCGATACGCTGTGACGCCTTGCTTTTTGAACAGTAGATCGATGCCGCCGGTGAGCGTGTCCACGATCTTGGTCTTGCGGCCCATCATCGTGGTAAGGTCCAGCTCGAGCTTGCCAACCTTCAGACCGTGCTCGGCGAAACGATGCTGGGCCTCTTCGTACAAATGGCTCGATTCGAGCAGCGCTTTGCTGGGGATACAGCCGACTCTCAGGCAAGTCCCGCCGAATCGCTTGTTGTCGTCGATGCACGCGACGTTGATGCCGAGCTGTGCGGCGCGAATGGCGGCAACGTATCCGGCGGGGCCACCGCCAATCACAACCAATTCGTGGCGAACCGTTTTCATAAAAAGCTTTGCTTCATCTGTGTCCAAGGCTGCGTTAAGTACGGGTTTCTGCAGCCGGTTTCTTTAGTGTTCACTAACAACAGCGATTCGGCTAGCCCGGCTGGGCTTGCGGATTGAGCCGAAGGACAGAAAATGTGGCTCACTCGCAGCTCGCCGCGAATAATCTGTGGCCGTGATATCTGGCAGATTCATGATCGATGAATCGAATCACTACCAAGCGAGCGGCCACTTACCTGACCTAACCGGCGCCGACATTTGAAACGACCCTCCCTCCGCGCGATCGCTGGCCCCGCCATGGCGTTGGCCCTGTTCGCTCTTGCCGTGCGGTTGTTGGTGCACGAAGTCATGTCCATTTCGCGAGAAGAGTTTCTCGCGGGGCTGACGAGTGTTCCACTCACTTATTTGGGAATCGCCGTCTTTCTAACGGCCCTCAATTATGGGCTGCTGATCGGCTACGACCTTTTGGCGCTGCGTTATATCTGTCGTCCGTTGCCGCTGCGACGAACTGCCCTGGTGTCCTTTCTCGGTTTTTCGCTGGGCAACAATCTCGGCACATTTCTAGCCGGAGCACCCATTCGCTTCCGCTTTTACGGCCGTTGGGGACTCTCGCCGAGCCAGATCGTCGCACTCATCGCAATGGTGGGAATGACGTTCTGGAGTGGCATTTGGTTCCTCGGTGGAGTGGTGTTAATTTGGGTTCCAGTGGAGTTGCCCTCGCAATTGAATTTGCCGGTCGGCACGCGAACGCTTGGTGCGATCCTGCTCGCGACTGGCGTGACGTACGCGACCGTGTGTTTCGTGTGGCGCAAACCTTGGCCGATCGGTAAATTGCATTTGCGTCCGCCCAGCCCCGGTCTAATGGCGGTCCAGGCCTCCGTTGCCGCCGTGGACCTGCTCATCTCCGCAACCGTGCTGTACTTGGTATTGCCTGGCACAGCAATCGTACCGTTCGCACTCGTGCTGGCCGCGTTCCTGGTGGCAATCGCCGCGTCATTGTTGACCCAAGTCCCCGGTGGGCTCGGTGTCTTGGAAGTCGTCTTGCTGAGCTTGCTGAAAAGCACCGTTGGCGATTCCGTCCTCGCGTCAGTGCTGATTTTTCGGCTGATTTATTATGTGATACCGCTTCTGTTTGGGATGGTAACACTCGTTGCTCACGAGATTTATGGCGGTGCTGTTGAAGCCCGGATCGCGAAATCCTCGTCGCTGGACCTCTCCAATGTCTCATCCCAGCCTTCGTTGTCGCCTCAAGAAAACGACTGATATAAGGATTGCGACTGATCTACAATGTGTGGATGACCTACCAGCACACATCTCACCGATTCGGCCCCTTCCTTCGTCTTGGCATTTGTCTCGCGATCGCGACTTGGGTTCTGCCAGCCACATGCGAAGCCGCCGAAGGTGTCGACTTCAATCGCGACATTCGGCCGCTGCTCGCGAAACACTGCTTCGTGTGTCATGGGCCAGACGAAGGCACGCGTGAAGCGGATTTGCGACTCGACATCGCGGACGCCGAGAATAGCGGTGCCTACCAAGTCATCGAACCTGGACAGCATGACGCGAGCGAATTAATCACACGCATCACCAGCGATGATCCCGACACGCGGATGCCGCCAGCCAAGCACGGTCCGCCACTGGATGCCACCGCCATTGCAAAAATCAGTCAATGGATCGACGACGGGGCCAGCTACGCCAAGCACTGGTCGTTCGTACCGCCAGCCAAATCGACTGTGCCAGAGGTCCAATCGCCCCAGTGGTGCGAAAGTGTTGTGGATCGGTTTGTACTGAAGCGAATCGAACAAGCGGGGCTCCAACCGAGCGATCCCGCAGCTCGCCAGGACCTCATTCGGCGTCTCTACCTGGACCTGACTGGATTGCCACCAACGCCCGACGCCGTCGATCGGTTCGTCAACAACGACAGCCCCACCGCGGTTCGTCGACTCGTTGACGAGCTGCTCGCTTCACCCGACTACGGACCGCACATGGCCGCAGCCTGGCTGGACTTGGCTCGTTACGCGGACACCAACGGATACGAAAAAGATCGACCACGAACCATGTGGCCTTATCGCGATTGGGTCATCCGAGCCCTCAATCAAGACGAGCCGTATGACCAGTTCTCGATCAAGCAACTCGCCGGCGACATGCTGTCATCACCCAGCGAAGACGAACTCGTTGCCACCGGCTTTCATCGCAACACGATGCTCAACGAAGAAGGCGGCATCGATCCGCTGGAGTATCGCTACTATTCGATGATCGATCGCGTCGGCACCACCGGAACGATTTGGATGGGGCTCACCGTCGGTTGCGCTCAATGCCACACGCACAAATACGACCCCATCACGCATGACGATTTCTATTCGATCTACGCGCTACTGAATCAAGCCGACGAGCCGGAGCTAGCGTTACTCGATCCCGCCACGCTCGAGCGCCAACGTGACTTGGAAACGCAAATCACGAAACTCGAAGATGAGCTCATCTCGCGTTTCTTCAATACGGACAACTCGGAAATTGAAAATCGCGACGCCGTGCAAGCGGACTTCCAATCGTGGTTCGCGACTCAACTCGCCAATGCGAGTGATTGGTCGATTCAACAACCGATCCACATGACCGCCACAACGCCGCGACTTTCCGTGCTAGACGATGGCTCCATTCTCGCTCGAGGCGATACGACGAAACGCGAAGTGTACGAGTTGACGTTCCCAGCAACTCCGCCAGACGAAGCGTACACGGCCATTCGGCTAGAAGTGTTACCGCACGAGTCGCTCCCAGCCGGCGGTCCCGGCATGGCGTTCTACGAAGGCCGTCGTGGCGACTTCTTTTTGAGCGAGCTATCGGTAGTTACTGGCGGACAACTCATACCACTTCGCGACGGCTCGCACAGCTTCGGCAAGATCTCCATCGGCAGCGGGTCCGCCGATGCCGCAGGTGTACTCGACAGTGACGGGAGCACCGGCTGGTCCACCGCAACGCAAGAAAACCAAGCTAATCGACTTGTCGTCAACTTCGAAAAACCGTTCACGTCAACTGAACCCTGGACGATCCGATTGCTGTTCGAACGTCACTTCGCCGCATCGCTCGGTCACTTTCGCATCTCAACGACAACGCGAACGGAAACGCCGGTTGTCGCCAGCATTCACGACGCAGCGACTGAAAGCGAACTTCTCAATGAAGCTCGCAAAGGCAACGCACCGTCTTCCGAATTCTTGACGAACATGCAGCGACGTTACCTACATATTTCCGAACTGCTGGCCAAAGAACGCAAACCGATCGAGAAGCTTCAGTCGCAACTGCCTGAGATGACGCAAGCTCTCGTGATGCAAGAGCGTGAGCCCGACGACTACCGCAAGTCGTACCGCCATCATCGCGGCGAATACCTACAACCTCGCGAAGAAGTCGAACCAGGCATCCTCGACGAATTTGCATCGCACAGTGGAACCGGCCCAATAAATCGATTGGAGTTCGCCAAGTGGCTCGTCAGCGAAGCGAATCCGCTCGTCGGACGCGTCACCGTGAATCGAGCGTGGAGACAATTCTTTGGCGAAGGCATCGTGCGAACCTCCGGTGACTACGGCACTCAATCCGAACCACCCACACATCCCAAACTGCTGGACTGGTTGGCCGTCGACCTGGCTGACAACGATTGGTCGATCAAACGACTGCATCGACAAATCGTTCTCTCAGCAACCTACCAACAACAAGTCGCACCACCGGATGCCGCCGATCCGTCCAACCGTTTGCTCGCCGGACACCCTTATCGCCGACTCAAAGCCGAACAGATCCGCGACGTATTCTTAACGTCATCGTCGACGCTTTCACGCCGCGATGGTGGACCCGGCGTCTATCCGCCGCAACCAACGGGCGTTTACGAATTGGCATACGGTGGCGGAAAGTGGCCAAGCTCTGCTGGTGCCGATGGTTACCGACGCTCCGTTTACACATTCCGAAAACGCACCGCCCCCTTCGCCGCATTCGCTGTCTTTGACGCGCCCACCGGAGAAACTTGCCTTGCCCGACGCGACCAAAGCACCACGCCGCTTCAATCGCTGACACTGCTCAATGACGAAATGTATATCGACCTTGCTCAAGCCACAGCCGACGCTGCACTTCGCGATTGCGGCAGCGATGCGAGTAAGACTGAAATCGTAACCAGGCTGTTTCGGAGAATCTTGTCCCGTCCTCCGACACCTTCGGAACTGACATCCGTCACTCACTTCTCGGATGAATTGTCTTCTGATTCGACAGCCAACAACCATCATTGGATGCTCGTCGCGCGAGCACTGATGAACCTCGATGAAGCGATCACGACACCATGAACTTACAACAAGCGACTCGTCGACAGTTCTTTGCCGATTGCGGAATCGGTGTCGGAAAGCTTGCGCTCACTTCACTGTTGGCTGGATCGACGAATGCATTGGCAAGCATCGGCGATAAGGCAGGCAGTGATGGTTTGCATCATGCCGCCAAAGCGAAACGTGTAATCTTCTTGTTCATGGCGGGTGCCCCAAGCCAACTCGACATGTTCGACAACAAACCCGAACTGACGCGACTCGAGGGCAAACCTATTCCGCCTTCGGTGATCGCTGGCCAACGCTACGCCTTCATTCAACCCAACGCCGCCGTTCTCGCACCACGGTTCAAGTTCTCTCGCTATGGCGAATCCGGAGCTGAGTTATCGGAAGTCCTCCCCAACTTGGGTTCAGTCGCTGACTCAATCGCCATCATCCGCAGTGTACATACCGACCAATTCAACCACTCGCCCGCACAAATCTTCGTCAACACGGGCAGCCCCATCCCAGGTCGACCCGCGATGGGATCGTGGCTGACGTATGGACTCGGAAGCGAAGCAGATGACTTGCCCGGATTCGTTGTTCTTACCAGCGGCGGAAGCCTGTCCGGCGGCGCCGCGATGTGGAACGCAGGGTTCCTTCCCGGTGAACATCAAGGCGTACCGTTTCGTGGCAAAGGCGATCCCATCCTCGACGTTAAGAATCCCGAAGGAATCAGCCGCGAAACCCAACGAAAAACACTCGATCTGATCGGCAAACTCAATCGCCAACGCTTCGACTCCATCGGTGCCCCAGGCATCATGACGCGAATCGAATCCTACGAGATGGCCTATCGGATGCAGGCCCGCGCGCCAGAACTGATGGACCTCGCCAGCGAATCCGAAGCAACGCTGAAGATGTACGGAGCCGAGCAGACACCCAACGGATCGTTCGCCAATAATTGCCTCCTCGCACGTCGGCTTTGCGAACGCGGCGTTCGATTTGTCCAACTCTATCACTCCGGCTGGGATCACCACAGCAACGTCGAAGGCGGCGTGCGCAGCCAAGCAAAGAATGTCGACCAGGCCTGTGCGGCACTCATCAACGATTTGAAAGAACGCGGCATGCTCGACGAAACACTCGTCGTTTGGGGCGGCGAATTCGGTCGTACACCCATGGTCGAAGCGAGCGCCGCACTCGGACGCAGCAACGGACGCGACCACCACCCGCAAGCGTTCACCATGTGGATGGCTGGCGGAGGCATCAAGGTCGGTCAAACCATTGGCAAGACCGATGATCTCGGATTCCATCCCGTCGAAGACTCGGTGCATGTCCACGACATCCAAGCCACGATTCTGCACCAGCTCGGTATTAACCACGAGCGATTAACATTCACGCACGCCGGTCGACCGTTCCGGCTGACCGACGTGCATGGACACGTTATCGAAAAACTAACCTGAGACGGTTGGCGTTATCTTGCAAGTGCTCGTTGCAGCAACGAGCTGACAATGATCGCTCCCAGGTCTCGCCCATCCACCCGGCGACTGGATTGCTGGCCGCGTTGGTCGAAGTCGGGACCACCGAATCCGCTTACTCGATCGCCTCGCGATCCATGCCCGATCGGAAATGCCTGGCTTCCAATCGGAGGCACGGCGATCGTTGAACGAAAATCATTCATGCCGCCACGCTCGTTGTACGGCGTGGCGGTTTGCGGATAATGCATGTCATGTGCATGTGTCGGAATCGTGTTGCCACGACCCAGCACGCGACCGTTCCGATCCACGACGACGGGCGGATTGAGCCGCAATGCCAGTTCGGAGTAGGCACACATCACTCGTTCCCAGCATTCCGCCAACTCAAAGTTCACGGGGTAGCAATCTCGCCCGAAAATCGCACTCGCAACACGAGGCTGCAACACTTCGATTTCATTCCAGTAGTACGACACTCGCGAAACGTCACTCGGACGAAACGACGTGCCATAGAAGTCACAAGCCGCGTTCTCCAATCGCTCGACCAACATCACGTCGAATCGATCGAGATAACGCAATCGGTGAACTTGTCGCTCAAAGGCTTGCACAGCACTCCGATAGTCGCGAGCCGTCGATTCGAACGGCGGTATTCCGCCAGCCGTCGCCGACCCATTCATCAAGAGAGTGACCGCAAAACAACTTGCAACAACGAGCGATCGGGTAAGTGGAATCAGCATGTTCATAGCCTCCCATGCGGGGCGGTAAAATCAGTTATCGACCGATTTGCAATCCATCGCGGTGAAGCTGGCAACTCCGTTTAGGGCCAAGCTCAAAACTCTTGTTGCTCCTAAACGCATCGGGTGTGCCAAAACCGAGATGGACTCGCCCAGTCACCGAAAATCACTGAAAACACGTCTTTTTGCTATCTGTCGGCCCATCCCAGTCTTCAGATACTCAACTCTCATTGATGGCGCCATCGAGGTGACTGCATCTTATTGACTGCGCGTTCGTGAAACTGGGATTGCACCACAGGCAAAGTCGCTCGTATCTATTGGCCATGGTAACCAACGCCCACCCAACAACCGTGTTTCGCTGGCAGTGCGCTAAGCAAGGCCCCCGGCTAAATAACGCAAACCAATACCGCGGTTTCACGGTTCTGGAACTCATTGTGACGATCTCGATCATCACAGTATTGCTAGCGATCTTGCTCCCCGCCGTCATGAGTTGTCGCGAGGCGGCTCGATTGGTCCAGTGCAAAAACAACCTTCACCAAATTGGTGTCGCGGTTCACCTTCACCACAACGCTGTCCAGCAGATCCCCTTCGCTTGGAAAAGCCTCCCGGAGCAAGAGCACCACGTCACAGCTTGGGCCCATCAGCTCTTGCCATACGTGGAGCAGAGTTCGCTCAGTGAACACAGCCTGACGTATTGGCAAACGCACTTAGCCGTCGACCCCTCCGCAGCGTCGTTGGAAGTGTTTCTGTGTCCATCCGACATCACAGTACCGAGCTTCGAACTCACGCCCGAGCCCGATGATCACGGACACGAAAACACGTCATCCTCGCTCGAAATTTCCGCTAGGCTATCCCACTGCAACAATGACCCACCAACCAGCGTGCTATTGAGACTACCTACTGCAAATTATATTGGTGTTTACGGCACTGTCGAAGCCGACGAGTTTGACACCATCCACGATCCAGAACTTGTAGACTACGGTGACGGCAGCGTTATCAATGATCGTCGTATTCGCTTTGCCGATCTCAGACGCGGGCTGAGTCACACAATTGTGATCGGTGAACGAACGATGGCGATGGTCCCATCGACCTGGCTTGGTGTTGACTTGCGTGGCGAAGATGCCGCGTGTCGTATCACAGGCTCAGCAATGACATCCCCCAATTGTGAACCATGTGACGAGTGTGAGTTTTCAAGCCGACATCCTGGCGGAAGCAATTTCTTGTACGCTGATGGACGAGTCGAATTAGTCACCGATTCAATTGACCAAACGTTGTATCGCGAATTGGCGCGGCGCAATCCTTAAAAGAGGGAAACGAGAGCTGTATGCCTGATAATCCAAAATCGCTCACGTCGGCCGAGGCCGAAGTGATGAATGTGATTTGGGATCGCGACCACGTGGCTGTCCCCGACATCGTCGACGCTGTTCCGCGTGCACTCGCTTACACCACCATCATGACGACTGTTCGAATTCTGGAGGAGAAAGGTTTCGTTGAACGATGCGGAAAACGCGGCCGAGCGTTTCTTTATAAGGCGATCGTTCCTCGACATGAGATCCGAGGCTCGATGATCAGCGAACTCGCTCAACGACTGTTTGGCGGCAACATCAAAACGATGGTTCTTGATCTAGTCAATCGCGATGAAATCAGCACCGATGACATCGCGGAAATCAAAAAAATCCTCGCGGAACTGGAGAGGAAACGATGAATTCGCTGGAGTGGCTCGAAGTACTCGTCTCGTTTTCGCTGCAAGTCGCCTTGCTGACACTAGGCTCTGTCCCTAAACTGCCATTTCAAGAAATCAGCTAATGCGACAAACTTGGTTGAATTCAACTTCGTTCCCTGTTTCATCGGTGGCCACGGATGGCACGACATCGTCTAACGGACGCCCAATGGGCCTTGAT
>JBGTAI010000006.1:0-8808 GCA_041749955.1 Pirellulaceae bacterium
TGTTGCCGCTTCCAGGACGAACCCGAACGCGAGCGACACTGCTCTTACGGCGGCCTGTACCCAGGAAATCGCCGTTAATTTTGTCCTTCTTGACCGCGACCATGTACTCAGACGTTGCTAAAAGTGGGATTCAAAATGGAAATGATACGAGTTGGCCGACTGGGCCGATAAGCATGAGACCGAGATTAGGTCTTAGTGATCTTCTTGCTTGTACGCTTCAGCTCAACCGGTTGTTGAGCAGCGTGTGGGTGCTCTTCACCCGCGTAAATCTTCAGCTTCTTGATCATTTGGTATGCCAGCTTGTTCTTTGGCAACATGCGGCGAACAGCATGATAGATCAAGTCTTCTGGCTTTCGCTCCAAGCGATCGCCGTAGCTTTCCAGGCGCAAGCGTGGGTGGCCGGTGTACCAGGTGAAGTGGCGCACTTCCATCTTACGTCCCGTCATCGCGATCTTATCAGCGTTGGTGACGACGACGAAATCGCCGCAATCACAATGCGGGGTGTATTCTGGCTTGTGCTTGCCCATCAAAATCACAGCAATATCGCTCGCAAGACGGCCGAGAATCTCGTCCGATGCGTCCACGTTGTGCCATTGCTTTGGTACTTGGCCTGGCTTGGCCATGAAAGTTCGTTGAGCCACCACGGAAAACGACTGGGGTTAATGTGTGAATACGGAAACCGCTCGCCTAGTTTACAGCGAGGAACGTGGGAATTTATCGATCTGAGGCCATTACAGCAAGGCCTTTCGAGCGGTTTAGCAACCATTTTCGTCCCAAGGCTTTGGTCGGCTAAGTGAAGGACGCAAATCGCTGTAAATATTGTTTTAGCCGCAACTTCTTTCGAGTGCTGTCGCTGGTCATGTAGCGGATACTGCCGAAAACAGGCCGTTTTGGCCCCCAAGCTCGGTCATAACGCCCCAACACCCAGAAGATTCCTGAGTAAGAATTCGGATCTCGGCCATCCAAACCGTACTTATTGTTCAGCTCGATCATGATTTCTAGAGCTTCCTCGGGCGTTCGCGTCCAATGCAAGATTTTCTTGCCCCACAGCATCCTGAGGTAGTTGTGCATCACGCCGGTGAGAACCAGTTGTCGCTGGGCTGCGTTCCAAAGCGCGTCGTGTGTCTCGGCCCGCTCGAATTGCTCAATAGAATAAAGTGCCGGCCGCTTGTCCGCGGTGTGTTCCTGAAGCGTCGCGTAGGCCCAACCGGGTAACGACTCGAGCTTGTCATAGGTGTCGGGGTGCCGGAACGACATATTGAACCCGATCTCACGCCACGTGAGGACTTGATCGAGGAATGCCTCAGCTGGCTCGCTCATGTTCCAAAAACCGTGATTCTTGCCGTTCGGCTTGGCGGCTTTGTCTGGCGTCCATTGCTCGTGCTCCAAAACTCGCGAGACAATTTCGTGGCTACTGATGTGGCCAAAATGCAGGTGCGGGCTGAGCCCAGTTGTCGCGTGCTCGTCCGGATGATTCCGGTCGTCGTTATAGACGGACAAAACCCGGTCAACAAAGTGATCCAAACGCCTTGCCGCTTCGAACTGGCCGCCGGGTGTCTCGGCACAGCGACTGACTTGGTGATCGATAGGAAGCTTCTCCAAGCCGCCTTGGTCGAGCAACTTGGCGAGATTTGCGGCTGGCCAGCGACGCGTGATCGCGGCGGGCAACTTGTCCAGCAGCGGCAGTTTGACTCGTGCCAGCGGATCGGCCTTCGGCGGTTCAAACAACGCATCCAAAATGTTTTTCTGCATCCAGCGACGGTAGCTGTGTGCGACCGTGAACGTCCGATCGGCCGTTCGCAGCGGCATCACCCCGTTGCTGTCGACAAGTTCAAGCCGCGCCTCGAGCGAGCCTTTGACGGCGTCGATCATTCGCGGCAGAAAAAAACAGGGATATTCGTCGCTCACGACGACTGCCGCTCGTTTGGCCAGCTCGTTCAAGAGTGGCGTCCCGGCCCCCGCAGTCGGTTCGACATACGGGTAATAGGTGACTGATTTGTTTTCGAGAGCTGCCGCGTTGTCCCGCATGCCTTCGATCACGAACCGATGCAGGCGATCGCTGGCCCATCGGTAACGGATCCTCAGAGGCTCGAAAATGACGAGCGGTTTCTCTAGTTTTTTCGCATGATCAACCGCGTGCTGTAATGCAAAATTCCAAGTTGTACGTCGAAATGCGATCATCCAATACAGAACATATTCGCCGTCTTGGCGTATCGGACGATCGTTCGCAGCATGAACACGGGCTGGCAGCATCGATAACACGCAGGTGAGTTTTGATGAAGTTATAAAGGTCGACATCCACTTTTGGGTTTGGCTAGTGCCGCCCAGTCGTCGGTCATGGTAGCGTTTCGTCCAGCCGCTGAGTCCCGAGCCATCCATCCAGATTCCAATCCCCTGTATCTACCCGATCCGTGTTCCGTCGCAGTCTTCAACGCCGCTTACCGCTTTTGATCGCCGTGACGACAGTGCTCGTTGCGATCGCCGCGTATGTATTTGGCTTAGCTCTGTTGCAATCCGTTTGGCACCAGCACTACCACTTTGCCGAGTTGATCCTTCCGCGGCTGATCGACGTGACCGTGTTCTTGTGGTTGTTCTGGGTCGGGTCGAGCGTTGGCAGTTTCTTGAATGTCGTCGCTTGGCGGATGCCGCGAGGCGAATCGATCAATGGGCGATCGTATTGCCCGCGATGTCAAACGCAGCTAACGGCTCGCGATAATTTCCCGGTCTTTGGTTGGCTCGCCTTGGCTGGCCGGTGCCGTACATGTCGACTTCCGATCTCGGCTCGCTATCCGATTGTCGAAGCCATCGTCGGTTCATGTGTCACCGTCGTTGGCATCACCGAGTTGTATCGACTGAGTTTGCCGCTGTATGGCTCCGCAGGCTATTACGGTCCGATTTGGGCTCCGAATATTTCGATGCCCCAGCTCTCGTTGTTGCTGTATCACGTAGTCGCGATCTGCACGCTGTTTGCATGTGGTTTGATTCGCTTTGACGGCAAGCCAATTCCCACGAGACTCATGGCGTTTGCGATCGCCGCGACACTTGTTCCGCTGTTGGCGTTCCCACCGCTTGGGATTGTGCCTTGGCAAGTAATATCGCTCGATGCGTCAAACGCCGGCAATGAGCATCTCAGTGCGCTCGTTCGTGTGCTCTGTTCACTTGTCGCAGCGGCATTCTTTGCACGTACGCTCGCACGAAGCCTGTGTCCGACCGCGGACCCCAAGCTTGACCCGCTAGGCAGCGGAACTGCGAAACTACTGAATCTTATTGCGATGCTTTCTATTGCGTCGCTCGTCATCGGCTGGCAATCGCTTCCCGGCGTCATCGTTGTCGCCGCGATGGTTGCCCTTGTTGCGAGACGATTGACGGGTCGCGGCGCGCTGGCATCCCTTGAGATCTCGCTGCCTATCGCCATGACGTTCCAGATCGCCTTGTGGCGTCGATTGCATCAATCAGGTTATTGGCCAAGCATCGATGTGGCTCCCTGGGTCATCCTCGCCTACGCGGCTGCAGCGATGACGATCCCGTTGTGGTTGAACGACTCGCGAGCCCCCGAAACACCAGCAGAGCCTCTGCCTGAGTTGGGTCCCGATTCGGGGCCTGAGCCTGAGCCCGGGCCTGAGCCGATCGACGATGATGCCGATGAGAACGAAGGCATCTAAATTTGTCTTGTCATGAAACTTCCGTTTTGCGAACCTGAGCTCGTCAAAAGTCCTTGCACCCAGTGCCGCATAAACGGAGTTCGCCAACGTGTTTCGTACTTCTACTCTTTTCGCCATTGCTATCACAACCGCCGGATTGCTTCTCGTTCCAGTCGCGATTGCCGCAGAAGGCACAAGCGTTCTGGAAAAGAGCACAACGGACGAGGCAACCTATACGCTTCGCTACAAACTGACGTCGAACGAGTCGATTCATTACGAAGTCACTCACGTCGCGAAAACCAAAACGCGAATTCGCGGCGAAGAGGAAGTCTCGCAAGTTCACACGATCAGCAAGCGACACTGGGACGTGCTTCCGTCAACGTCCAGCGGTGACATGGTGTTTGACCATGTGGTCGATTCAGTCGAAATGACTCAACAGCAAGGCGAGAAAGACGAAATTCGCTGGAACAGCGAATCTGGGGCTGAGGCACCGCGTGAGTTCCGAGCGGTCGAAGAGCAAATCGGAGAGAAGCTTTCAACGCTGACGATCGACGCCACGGGCAAAGAGATCGCACGCGAAGACAACGGCGGGACGAAAGCTTCCTTAGGCATGGGCTCGTTGACATTGCAACTTCCCAAAGAACCGCTCGCGATTGGTGGGACGTGGTCCGTGCCACGCGAAGTGAAAGCTCGCACGGAAGGCGGTGAAGTGAAGCCGATCAAAATTCGTGAGCTGTATACGCTCGACAAAGTTCAAACAGGTGTGGCGACGATTCTCGTCAAGAGCGAAGCACTCACGCCGATTGATGATGAGTCGGTGCGAGCACAAGTCGTCCAACAACTCAGCAACGGCCACATCCGTTTCGACATTGACAATGGACGGATGCTGAGCAAGCAACTCGACTGGGATGAGACAGTTGTTGGATTCCAAGGCCCAAATAGCCTCATGGAATACCGCTCGCGAATGACCGAGACAATGATCGACGGTATCCAACGCACCGCGAAGAAGCCGTAAGTTCAAGCTCCCGGCCTAGTCGATTTCAATCAACTCGTCGCCGATCACGACTTCCTTCGGGATCGGCGACCGCAGCGATTCGAGTGCGTACTCAGGTAACACTGAATACAGGTCTTCGCTTTCTTTATTGCGAACTGAGCATACGTCGGGCATCACGTGCGTAACGAGTGCGACGATCAGTTCGTTGCGACGGCTCGTGTCCGAGTGCCGCTGGAAAAGCCGTCCAACGAGCGGAATTCGGTTGAGCAGTGGCGTGAACGAATGAGAGTGAACATTGTCTTCACGGATCAACCCGCCAATCACAAGACCACCGCCATCGGGCATCAGCACGGTGGTTGAAACTTCAGTTGTCTCTTCTTCTGGGAAACCGTTCTCTGTGATCTTCCCGCCAGACACTTTTGGCAAGACAGTCATCAAAACGTTGCCGTCTTCGGTGATGATTGGTGTGACGGTGAGGACGATGCCAACTTCGAGAAACTCAACGCTCTGGACCGTCGTTGTTTGTGTCGTTGTGGCCACGGTATAGGGCAGACGCTGTCCGATCTGAATGCGTGCTTCCTGGTGATTGATCACCGAAAGTTTCGGTGACGCAAGCGTGCGAGAATTCGTGTGTGACTGTAGAAGTTCGATGAGCGCACCCATATCGTTGCCTTCGACTCGCAGTGCCATCGACGGCCCCGTTTGGTCTTCGGCGAATCCGCTGCCCTCAAGCGTGATGCGGCTTCCGTTCAAGCGAGCCAAGTTCCTTAAATTAACGCCATGTCGGTCTTCGTTCGACAATGCAACTTGAAGCACATGTGATTCAATCAACACTTGGCGGGGTGCGACGTCTACTTGAGCAACATACTGAGCGATCCGTGCCTGAGCCGACGCAATGTCGTCCACCACGAGTATCTCTCGCGTTCGCATTTGGTCTTTCGCATCCGATTTCGTGACGAATGCGCTGCCGACCGACGACAGAAGCCCGGTCGCGACCAGTTGAACATCGTCTGAGGCGACGTAGCTCAGCGGGTAGACTTGAACCGTGCGACCTTGAGTTCGAGGATCCATTGTCGGACTCGAGGAACCCGTGACATAGAGCAGGTTGCCAGACTGGCTCCATCGAAACCCCGCGACACCCAAGATCGCGTCAAGTACTTCGCCAAGTTCGGCGTTATGAATGCTAACGTTGACCGTGCCGCCAACGTCTGGGCCAACAACCAGATTCAATCGATGCTGATCCGCGATCATGCGAAGCACGCCGTTCAAGTCTGCACCCGTTGTGACAAGCGTCACCAATCCACCATCACCTTCGAGCTGGACGCCGTCCAACGCGGGCATTTGCGGGAGCTGAATCAGCTGGCTTTCGTTGGAAACGAGCAAGACATTCGGCTCTTGACGAGGCTGGCTGCTTGCTGACTGCGGTAATCGAGTGGGTTCGATCGTCTCATCAAACGCAGCTTGCCTGTTCGTTTTCCAATCCGAGCTCCTCCAGGCTGGTAGCTGGATATCGTTCACTGGAACCAGTGTCTGAGCCGAGACAGCCAATGGGCGTGCGGCACCGAACGCAATCAGCGCGGCGCACGTCAAACCACTCAGGCGAACAGCCCTGATCAGCCCACTGGACATTCGTTATCCGATCCTCAGTTTCGATACAATCGTTACAGCCGGTATCGGTAAGCCAGGCAGATGTGCCGCAGAATGATTGCGCAAGACATCAAAAAAATCGCGAAACAACTGCGTGAAACACCATGCTGTCCAGACCTAGCTCCAATGGCCCTTCAAATCCACGCGAAGGTTATGTTTCTGAGGAGCGACACGCCAGCGTCTCTCCGTTGGCTTGCACTGGAGCGGCAACCATCGAGTGCAATCGACACCGTCCAGCCCATATGGCCGCTTATTGGTTAAACGATCGCGGCAACGCCTACGCAGCTCGATCCACAATCTCAATGCATTCGCTCGCTGATTCCTCCCACGCCGCACTGCAATGCTCGCAAGTTGCCTCATCGATGCGGCGAGATTTGCCACAAGCCGGACACGACTCGCGGCGTGGGCGATCGTAGATTGCAAATATAGCCAGCGGTGCCGCCAGTCCCAACGCGAGAACCGACAGGCACCATAAGGTCGAGGTACTTCGACTTAGTTCATATTTCCATGCGACAATTACGACGAGCAGCATCGCGACGAAACAGGTACCCGCAAACACGCTTAATAATGCACGCGTCTGAAAGCTGCTCATCCAAGCGGCTTCCAAGTAATAGCCTGTTGTGAAGAACGGTTCCGTGTAGAAGTAATCGCACGCCATGAACATTGCGGACGATACGCCGGGGTGCAATCCTATCAGAGCGATTTCGCGATTGAATCGATCTCGATGTCTGACTGCTGCCGTCCCAGGCACCAGTGAGAACTCAATCACTTCGGCTGGCTTTCCAGATGAAAAACGAAACAAACGCCGCGACCTGTCATTCTCGTAAGCGATGAATCCCGTGTCGGTCGCAGCGATCTCAAAGCATTGCAAGTCAAGCAATTCTGTGGGAACCGCCGCCGACTGAACTAGCTCCGCGATCAGTTCGTGCCTTGCAAGACTCTGTAGCTTCTCGAACTTCATTCCTTCCGGCGGTGCTTCGTACCAGTCCTCACTGCCCGACGTGTCAACGAAACGGTATTCACTCATAGTACCTTGCGAAAGAATGAGTACCCGCGGTGTCGCACCGTCTCTGGGCTCAGTAACGCAATAATGGTCGATTGGACCCTCGATCATTGTTCGTATCCCATTTGAATCATCATCCACTGCGTAAACGCCGTTGTGATCGATTAAAGGGCGCGGGTACCCTGCATCGTAGAGGCCCTTGAATCCATTCGTGGGGTTTTGTGTGAATGGCCTACCGACAAGCTGCCCACCTGGGTAAACACCGTCGGCCGCAATCGTCCGAACCCACCGTACGTTCGGCTTGGTTTGGTATCCCAACAAGTATCCGCGGTTGTCATAGAAGTACTCCAATTGCGAGCGTTCAAAGGCAGCCGCGTGCCGAATGAATTGATCGGGGAATGAGTACATCCGGTCTGAATTGTTAAAAAGGCTAAACCCAAAATCCGTGAACTCTTTTCCGCCCGGAACCGGGGTCGTCGGGTCGATGACGGGCGAGCCATCGATGGGTGTTCCACTCAAAACTCGCCACCGAGAAACTTGATTTTGAGTCTCTTTGTCGGTTTCAAACTGGACGGCCAGTAGCCATGGCTCCTTCGTCACTACGTCAAGTTCAAACGCATCATAAACTTGATTTGGTAGTCCCTTCGTTTCACCGCCGATGGTGAGTACGAAACTCACACCGGTCGAGACGATAACCAAACTGCAAACACAGAGATACGCCACTCGTAACCAACGATTCGTCCGGGTGCCGGAATCACGCCAGTAACTCAACGCCGTCAACGACAACCAACTCACGACTGCAATTGCGATTGCCCCTACCATCAATGACATCGCCAACTCGTATCGATCTACAGAGGACGAAAACATACCAGTGACCGCAATCGCGAACGCGAGGGGAAACCAGCGAGTTCCCCACCAGAAAGCAGGTCGCGACCGCATGATGAGCGTCGCTGGGTGCAGCGAAAACGCTAACATCGAACATGACAGCGCAGGAACCACTTCGATGGGTCGCATCGGGTAATTCTCTAAACCACGTAGTGCAATCCATCCTGCAAGCAGAAGTATCGGCAGGACGATCACCGCTAGATAGATTGCAAGTGCAGCGATCATCTTGGACCAGAATACTTGCCGCTCGGAAACGCAGCGATGTTGCAAGTACGCGCCAGCAGCAGGCTGAGTATCGCGAACAGATTGCAATAGCCCTAGCGAAAACGCCATCAGGGGTGCGAGCAATGCTAGTGAGCTTGCCAGTCGTGTGGACAAGCCGGCATCTAGATAGTCTCGATCGGGAAGTGCACCCAGACATACAAACGTCATGATTACCCAACCCACCGGTAGCCAGCGGACATTCTCTCGTAGCTCTTTCCAGATTAGCGGTTTCATGAGGTGGCCCATGTTTGACGGGCGCGCGTACCTCTAAGGATTGTATATCAGCTCGAAGCAGTTTGGTGAAAGGTAGTCTAATGATGAATGTCGACGGATCGTGTTGAAGTAGATGATGTATTCCTGGATTTCTTTAAACG
>JBGTAI010000007.1:0-5142 GCA_041749955.1 Pirellulaceae bacterium
ACGATTAAGACTCCCGCAAACCCAACCAGTTTGTAAATCCGTTGCATCGACTCTAGCGTCGGATAATGTCGCTCACGCGGGTAAAGACCAGAGGTTTCGTTGTAGGAGGAGCGAGCTTGGTCGACGCGAGATTCACTGCCGGCACGAGATTCACTCGTTGCATAGCCCGTCGTTCGAGCAACCGATTCACTCGGCGCAGCCCGCAACGAGAACTCCTCGTCCTTGCCGTCAAGCTCAGCATGAACGCTCATCGCCAAACTTGCCGTGTTCACTGAGACGGCACGTGGACGTCCAGCGTCAATCCGCAACATGAACTCCGAATCATCATCGTCGTCGAGACCTGCCACCGTTCTATTCTCTGTGGCCGACACTGCTAAGCTAGACCGTTCGCTCTCGTCGGAAGCAAGAGCTCGCGGAATCGCTTTCGACGCACCGCAATTCGCGCACATGACAGACGTGATAAGCGGCAACGGACGATCCAACGGCTTATGGCATTCGTCGCAACGCAATTGCCGCCCAGTCGGCTCGCTCAAGTCCATCGGTTTCATTTGGTCGATCGCCATTGTTTTGACTCCAATCCCTGTGACAGCCAACAGTTCATCAAATCCGCATCGACAATCCGAGGACTCTGCGAACTTCCTGCGGGCTGGTGATTCCGCTGCGTACCAAGTCGGTCGCGTTCTCCCAAATGGACTTCATTCCACTCGCTGTCGCGATGCGATAGATCGCGCGACTGTCGCGTGTGTCGAGGATTTGGTCCGCAAGATTCGAGTCTTTCAACGACAGAAACTCACTCGCCATCACGCGTCCGACGTATCCTGTCTTGTTGCACTTTTCGCAACCATTCGGCATGGAGCACGAATTCACGGGCAACCCACAGAAATCTTGTTCGTTGGTAGAGTTCGTTGCACAATCACAAACCTTGCGAAGCAACCGCTGGCTCATGATGCCGATCACACCGCTGCGCATCAAGTACGGCTCGATCCCCATGTCGAGCAATCGAGTCACCGCCGTTGCCGCGCTATCAGCGTGAAAGGTGGTCAACATCAATTGACCCGTCAGACACGCTTGAATTGCAATCTCGGCAGTCAACGGATCGCGGATCTCACCAATCATGATCACCTCAGGATCCTGGCGAAGCAGCGATCGCAATCCGGTGTGCAAATCGAACCCGGCGGGCACGTTGACTTGACTTTGCGAAACGCCGACTAACGGAACTTCGATGGGATCTTCGATCGTCAACAGACTGCGATTTCCGCCTGAGGAATGCGCCAGTTCACGCAAGCAAGCGAACAACGTCGTCGACTTGCCGCTGCCCGCCGGCCCAGTCACCAGCATCGCGCCACTGGTTTCGGCAAGCGTATCGTATATCGCTTGGGTGACACCCGCCGTGTGACCGAGATCCTCAATCCGCTTGAGGTTCCCACCGCGGCCAAAAAACCTCAAAACGGCACGTTCCCCGTACAACGTTGGAAACGTGCTGACTCGCACTTCCGCGGCTTCGCCAGGCAACGCAATGCGGCCTTCTTGCGGAATGTCATTGCGATACGTCAGCAAATTGGAAAGCACCTTCAAACGCGAAACGATCGAGGAACTTGCCCCGGACGGAAACTCGCCGAGCGGCTGTAGCACACCATCGAACCGAAACTTGACTTCAAGCCCACCGAGAGTCGGCTGCAAGTGGACGTCGCTCGTTCCGATGCTGTCGGCAAAGTCCAGCAGTTGTGCCACGAATTGCGTCGCGTACGCCGCCGACTTGGGACTGAATTGATTCAGACGCCCGCTAAGCCTAGCCAGTTGAGCGTTGAGAGAATTGTCCGTTTCAGACACGGTTCCATTTGTCGGCTGTTTTAATGATTGAATCACACGATGGTCCTTGGAAGTAAATCTTGATTGCGTCGATGACTGATGCGAAACTCAGATCGACTTTTGCATGATTGCATCGGTCGCACGATCTTCGAGTCCGTTGACGTACATGGAGAAGACCCGGAAGATGATGATGATCAACAATGCGGCGATCAGCATCCAAATCATTGCGGAGGCAAAGTACGTGAGCTTGGCCATCGAACTCTTGACTTGTCGCTTGAGTTGATGGAAGTGTTTGTCGAGCGATTCTGCGAGCCTACCGGATGCTTCACCAAGCTCGACGACTTCGATCGTGTCCGGTTGGAAAAGGTGCGTGTCGGCGAGAACCGTATGCATCTCGCGGCCTTGCAGAATCGCCTCTTTCGCGGGTTCCGCCTTGCTTGCGTACTGACCGGTTCCGGCACTACGGAACGAGAGATCGATCGCCGCAGCGGCATCAACGCCCGCCTCAATGGTGATCGCAAGGGTTTGCACAAACCGTGCTTCGGCGAAAACTCGCAAGTTGCGGCCAAGTACGGGAACGCGAGCGATCCAATCGCCGACGAACGACATGTAGCCGTTCTTGATGAGCACATAGATCGCTCCGACAACGAGCGCCACGCCTGCGACGCTCAATCCATACGTGACTAAGCCACTTTCGCCGACCAACCCGATGCCAATCAAGTCTTGTTTCTCTTTCGTTTCCCCCGGCAACAACACGGCGGGCAAATAGATCATCAACCCTACGACAACAACCGCCATCACGAGTTGGACGATCGGCCACAGGATCGACGAGAAGAATACCGACTTGAACTCAGCCAGTTGTTGGTAGTATTCGGCGAGTCGTTCGAGGACGCGATCGAGTCGACCCGACTTCTCGCCACCCTCGAGCATCTCAGCGAAGTGAGGCGGGAAGTAGTTTCCCTGGGCCTTTATTGCATCCGAAAGCGACGAACCTTCGCGAACGTGATCAGCGACGGATCGCATTTTCCGGCCGTATAGCGAGTGAGCGCCCCCAGCCTCGCGATCGAACACGCGATACGGATCCAGCCCAACTTCGAACGCTACACCCACGCGCTCACACAGAGTACTCAGAGCTTGATTTTCAATGCGATTTGAAAGCACAGTTAGTCATCCCATAATCCAACGCCTTTGATCCTACAGTGGCGGAGATTTTAGAATGCAGTCATGTTGACTCTGTTGTCACTTAGGGTAGACGCGATGAAGAGTTTACGAAGATCTACACGAAGACTGGTTTTGCGAGCACTTGTCCGCTGGGGATATTTGGTTGTGATCTGCTATGCGTTCTGTGCGGCGCTCACGTCAGCCCTATCGTTAAAGACTTTTCCAACGGGAATTTCAACTTCGTTCATTCTCTCGCTCATCTTCATGTTTGGCCTTGCCGCGACCACATTTCGCTTGAATGAGTTGAGGCACGCTATCCTCGCTCTGGCGCCTCAGCGAACGCGCACGCATCTCGAAAATGCTGCTCATTCTGCGTGAACGCCGTCGTCAACCCGTTCGGCAAGTACGCCGAATTGGCTTGTCAACGTGTTCGCTCTCGATCATAACTGATTTATGAAGTCCGACCTCGGTGAGCAGTCGCCGCCTGCCCTCTTTCAAGACGATCCAATGAAAATCCACGCATTTTGCATCGCCCTCATTCTTTTCGCATCCAACGTCACTGCCGAAGACTTCAAGCCCGAATTGTTTGAATCGCTGAAGTTGGTTTACGAAGACGACTTCAGCGGCGCGACGCTCAACTCAGACTTCTGGCAAGTTCGACAAGGTTCCACTTGGGCGGTGAAGGATGGAGTCCTCGTCGGTGGACCGTCACCGAAAGAGTTTCAAGACAAGAAGATTGCGGAAGGCGACAAAGCGCATGCGGGTTTCAAACCAGTGATTTGGCTCGAGAAAGTGCCAGAGAATCTCGTTGTCCAATTTCGCGTTCGCTTTGATGGCGAAGACTACATGCCCGGTTTTCCTTTGATCGATGTCGGCCACCACGTCCACACGCTTACGTTCTCCGAAGGAAAAACGAAACTGGCTATCAAGAAGAACGAGAAAGTCATCACCACCGACAAGCTAGCATTCCCTCTCAACGAGTGGGTCGATGTCGCAATTGAATTAAAGAAAGGCGTCATGCTTGTTCGCCTGAACGACAAAAAACTCGTCGTCGAAGACGCTTTAATTGATATGGTGGACCAACAACAAATTGACTTCAAAGGCATCGATCACGGCGGCATCCAAATCGACGATGTGAGGGTCTACGAAGGCCTGAATTGAGCCAAGCACATTGCCAGAAGCTTGTTTTCTAGGCCGTGAACCCAAAGTAGCAGGCACACTCCGTGTGCCGTCCGCTCCTACTCGCTATTCACGAACGCTGGGTTTTCGGGGCTACGGCACACGGAGTGTGCCTGCTACTTTGAAGCGAATTGTTGGAGGCCGGACCGATACACCTCTGTGCTAAACATGCCAAGGCTCTCGATACGTGCCGCCGCGTAGCAATTGATCCGCCTCGGCGTCGTCGACGATCGCTTGAGTTAATGCGTCCCATCGAAGTGGACGTCCGACCGCTTGAGACACGTAGCCCAGGTGGCCTGGTGTGATGGAGCGATGGCCTATTTCCGCCGATGCGACACAGCTCTCGCGCGAACGGACACAATCGATGAAGTCCCGCATGTGGCCTTGTGATTTTGGTAGCTGGAGCGAACCTGCATCGAATTTCGGATGACTCCAATTCGGATCGGATGTGGTCAACTTGCCTCGTGTGACATGCAACCAGCCGTTGTCGCCAATGATCTTGGTGCCGAGTTGGTTCTTGTCTGAGATCGTCGACACGGCACCATTGGCATACTCGCACTTGATCGTGTAGTGCCACGGCGTGTTGTAAAACTCGGTCTCGGGAAATTGCCAGTCGACAGCTTCGACACGTGTTGGTCCGCTCGCGTCGAGATCCAATGCCCAGTGCGCGATGTCGTTGTGATGTCCGATCCAATCCATCAGCACACCCCCGCCGTATGCACGATGCCCACGCCACCAACGATGATGACGTGCTTGCATGTACGGCAACATCGGTGCTGGGCCAGTCCAGAAGTCGTAGTCAAGATCAGGACGCGGCTTGAGGATCTCCGTTGAGCCTTGCACCTTTTCGTAACGAGCTATTGTCAAATGTTGTGTTTTGATTTCCTGAATTAGGCGGCGATTTCATCCTGCATAATTCCGTCTTTGAAGGAACGTCCTTCGATGACGAATGCGATTTTCTCGTGGCAGTTCAGGCGTCTCCATTTCTTCGAA
>JBGTAI010000008.1:0-3593 GCA_041749955.1 Pirellulaceae bacterium
TTCGAAGAAATGGAGACGCCTGAACTGCCACGAGAAAATCGCATTCGTCATCGAAGGACGTTCCTTCAAAGACGGAATTATGCAGGATGAAATCGCCGCCTAATTCAGGAAATCAAAACACAACATTTGACAATAGCTCGAGATCTGAGCTGATTTTTGTTAAGTATGTCTGAGTCTTGCGGAGTTCAACCCAAGCCATGTCCTTCTCGACACGCTCTTTCGCCACTTCAGTTAGACGGGGCAAGCGTCATGCCCAGCGATTAGTTTTAGAAACGTTGGAAAGTCGCTTGCTTTACGCGGCTGATTTCCAATACGAGCAATCATCGCTCGACGTGAACCGTAGCGGCACCGTGACGGCAGTCGACGCGTTGTTGGTCATTCACGAACTGGTGGCACGCCCAACAAGCAATGCTTCCGCCGAGCCAGCGGCAACGACGATCTTGCCGTATTCGAACGTTGTCGAACCTTTTGAATTTGATGTTTCGCAAGATGGTAATGTCAGTGCGCTGGACGCGTTGATCATCGTCAATTATCTCAACTCGCTCCCATTGGCCGATGCCCCCCTTTCCAAACCAGAAATCACGCGTTTGCCCTCCGAAGCGGGAACGTATCGGTTTCAGCTTTCGGGCGATTCTAACGGTCATTCGACCATTCAACTGAACCAAGTCGGGCTTGGGGTCGTCACCACGATTCAACCTGACGCGGAGGGTCAATGGAGTTTCATCGTCGACGACGCGGCACTGATCGATCGCCGCTTTTCGTTTTCGGCTTCGGCGATTGATGAATTTGGTAGCGTCATCTCAGCATCCCCGGAATCGACGTATCAGCCAAATTTTGTATTGGTCAACGTCGACGACATGCGTGCGGACTCGCTACCGCACCTGGACTTTCTGAATAATTCGCTGCTTCCTGAAAGTACGAATTATATCAATTCATTCGTTCCGACAGCGCTCAGTGGTCCATCTCGCGCGTCGTTGTTGACCGGACTTTACGCTCATCGGACCGGCGTTCTGGGCAACGGCGATTCGATCGGCGGCGGACTGAACGATCCAACGGATAAGACATTCGCCACGAGGCTGGATGAGCTCGGGTACAACACCGGTCTATTCGGAAAAGATCGGACGCTTCCAGGCAACGACGTCGACCACGGCATCGACGTCCTATCGACCCGCGAAGGCTGGGATCGTTATTTCGCGAACACGATCGGCGGTGTGCAGGGATACAATACAACCTTCACGGATAATGGCATTGAGGTCAAACTCGGTCCGGATGAGTATCTAACCGACCGGATCTTCGACGAGGCGATTGGATTTGCTCAACAATCGCAACAAGCTGGCCTGCCATTTCTGGCGTATATCGCCACTTTCGCGCCTCACGCCCCGGGTGCACCGGCACATCGGCATTTCGGCGCCTTTACGGAAGACTTGGAAACGCCTCCATCATTCAACATTCCGGATCCGGGCGCGAACCCACTTTCGGAGCGGGATCTCGAACTCAACAATAAGTTTCGCCAGGGCGGAATCGAGTCGCTGTATGCCGTGGATGAAGGCATCGAACGATTGTTTGATCATTTGACCCTGTCCGGTCAATTGGACAACACCGTATTCGTATTTACGAGTGACCACGGGTTGTTCTATGGCGAACACGCGCTCGTCGGAAAGCAATCCCAATACGATGAGTCGATTCGCGTTCCCATTATGGTATGGGACGGCAGATTGCCGTTGGGCGGCACGGTCGACTCCATTGCATTGTCATTGGATCTTGGTCCAACGATGGTCGATTTGGCAGGTGGGACCCCAGACATCGACATTGACGGTGTCTCATTGGTGCCATCACTTGTCGACCCGAACGCGGTAATCCGCGACGATTTTTTGGTTACGAACTGGGTATATGATTTTCTGGATGACCGACCGGCGGAATCTCTGCGTAGAACAACGCTCGACATAGGCGTTCGTTCGATCCAATTCAGCTACGTGGTCAAGGACGACGGCACGGAACGCCTTTTTGACTTGGCGAACGACCCTTATGAGCTAACGAACCTGGGCGACTCGCCCGATCATGCGGAAACATTGGAATACTTTCGGGGACGGTTGAGCGAACTTTCCTTTACGGATCATGATGCGCCTCTTTTTCAATCCTTTTCACTTTCCTCAGCGTCAGCCGCTAACCAATCGGACGTCCTGCAGCCTTTCAACTTGCTAGCGTTAGTCGATGATTCCGATCGCGGCGGGTCCCAAGTCCGAACTCCGGAATTGCTGTTTGATCCGGAAATACCCGAAGGATTGGGCATACCATTGGCGGCCCTTGACGGGGCTTACGACTCAACTACTGAATGGGCACAGACGCAATTTCCATGGTCACAGTGGTTGGCAGCGGACCGGCCGTCTTATTTATGGCTAAGGTCACGCGATGCTCCTGGAAATTTCTCGGAACCAATGCAGATTGATCTTTCGTTTCTCGATTCACCCGAACTTGTCGACGGGATTGCCACGAGTGAAACGAGCAGTGATAGGCTGACGCTTGATGAGACACCAACTTTCCAGGGAATCGCTTCTCCAGGAGCAGAAATCGGACTATTCATTGCATTAGAAGACACAACAGACTTTGCTTTGTTTGGAACGGCAGCCGCTGGCCCTGATGGTGATTGGCAAATCGCGGGCATACTTCCCTCGACGGGACGATGGGTCGTCTTGGGTCAAGTGATTCATCCAGACGACGCTGGCAACCAAGCAACCGATTTCATGTCACCTCTCTATGTGCATCTTGTTGCAAGTGGCACCAATCCGCTTGTTGTAACGGGGACTCAAGAAGACGACTTCGTCCGTATCGTAACCAACGACCAGGGGCATGCCGAGATTTTTGTGAGCGACATCAGTGTCGGATCGATCGACAATGTCCTGCGGGTACAAATCGCAGGTCTCGGTGGTGACGACTCACTCTTCGTGGAAGGGCCGCTTCCCAGTTACCTGCATGGCGGATTGGGTAACGACATTTTACGCGGTGGCGACGGCATTGATACGTTGGTTGGTCACCTTGGCAGCAATACGTTGTACGGTGGAGGTGGCGGTGACCGGTATTTCATGGTTGATATTCTCCAGGGCGATTTCCGGGACCCGGTTAATCAAGACCTAATATCTGACCCAGATGGCGATCAAGATTGGCTCATCTTCAACCGGCGAGATCCATTATCAATCGAATTGGGTCCTAGCACTGACCCTGCGATCGTTTCCTTTGAGACAAATCTGCGAGTGAATCGTTCGATCGTGCTTGATAGCGAAACTCCGACGTCAAAGTTCGTTCGGGTGATCTCCGGTCCGAGCGACGACGTGATCAGGGTGTTGTCACAGACAAATGTGGATGCAGGCGCTGGTAACGACGCGATTGAAATTTTTGATGGGATTAAGCCCGGTTCTACGGTGGTGCTGCGGACCTTCTCGAGCGGCTTTGACGTTGGGTAAGCGCACGTGGGTTCCATCTTGACGACCGGTTTAGGTTGGCGGGTTTTGACCCGCCTTTACGGAGACCACCATGGCGCGACAACCGGACCCTGCCTTGCGGCAGACTTGGCGAGAACTGATCTCGCGGCAACCACT
>JBGTAI010000009.1:0-2646 GCA_041749955.1 Pirellulaceae bacterium
TTCGAAGAAATGGAGACGCCTGAACTGCCACGAGAAAATCGCATTCGTCATCGAAGGACGTTCCTTCAAAGACGGAATTATGCAGGATGAAATCGCCGCCTAATTCAGGAAATCAAAACACAACATTTGACAATAGCTCGACGCGGCCATTCAGGTCGCGATAACTTGCCGCCCGTTCGAGACGATGGCGATCCGCCAGTTGTGGATTTAGCGAAGCAAAAGTTGGTCTGCCACACCGAGCTTGGTGGGCATTTAAAGTCGTACCGCGCCGCTGCGTGACCAACGGTCGCTGAAAGCCTGCAAGCGTCTGAGTTCTTGGCTGTGCCAACGTCAGATCAAACAGCATTGCAGCCAGCTATCGAATGCGGTCCAGTGTAGCGTTGCAAGACAACATGCAACGAATTCACGGCGGTACTAACGAACCGCGCGGGTTTAAATCACTGCTTCCATTACGCATGCGTATACTCAACGGTCACCGAAGAACCGTCAGTGCTAAATACCAGATTCCAATGCTCATCGGTCCTGAAAGGAAAAGCGACGCCACGGTGAGCTAATTCTGCGATAACATCTGAGTGAGGATGGCCATGCGGGCGTTTGTGGCAGCTGATCGCAAAATACGGTATGGGAACAGATCTAGGCGGGAGAATCTGATCCAGGAAAGAGCTCGTTCGTCCAGGTCCATCGAAAATGCTATTCCTCGCACCGTGATGTGGAACCTGAATCATCTGGAGATCTTTAGTTGGAAGCTTGACGTGATCGGATATAGCTGTATCGAAGTTCGTCGCTTCACAGTCCCCAGTAAGCACAATGATGACATCGCCAATCTCAATTTGCAGAACCAGTGAGTTGTTGTTTTCGTTCGTACTGTCGTAAGGCACTGTGCCGCGATCAGGCGGCCAGAGTACCGAGATTGACGCTCCTGCTAGAGGGAGTGGCTTACTGCTCGAATTCAAGTAGTCGACTGTATTCGCAACCTTGTTGTGCATCCGAGTAGCCCGCCGCGCCCAGCGAATCAAATTAGAGAACGCATGACTTGGACCCTTATTGCAACGAGAGGAGTACAGAAAATCTGTACCAAACGCTCGTAGCACGCCCTGCACTCCGCTCACGTGATCATTGTGGGCATGCGACGTGAATACGTACTTAAACACACGGTATCCCCCCGGCCACCGCCCAAGTCGCTCGAAGTATCGTTTTAGGAAATTTCTACCCGACAATGAATTGGTTGAATCATTGCAGTCTATAAGTGCGAAATGTGATACGCCCGATGCATCAGTCGCGTCGATAAGTATGGAGTCGCCCCAACCAACGTCTATGAAAACAATTTTAAGTTTTGGAGTAATCACAACTGGTTTCTACCGTGTCATTGCAGTTGGCCGTTCTTCGTCGCCAAGGTTTTCCTCTGACCATTCCCGAAAAACTTTGGTTTCAAGCGAGGAAAACGAAACAGCGCGAGACTCACTATTCAAGGCGAGTTGGCCACTAAACCAACTTCGAAGTGAACTCTCGTCAATTTGGCCCTCTAGAAAAAGCCATGCTTGGCGAAACGCAGCGGCAGACAGTCTAAAAATATCGCCTCGTTCAACCTGTCGCTCACTCTCAACCATCCGTTTGCCTGTAACTAATGATGACAACGGGACCCAAATTGAACCCGTCCCAAACATCAGCGAGGCATCTTCAGAACTTGAACCCAGGGCCTCAACTGCTTCAATCAATCCCTTTAGGTCAGATAAGGACGAGAACTGCTCTTGATTCGCATTTGGCGAAAGAACAATACCTTCAAGACCCAACAAGATGAAGGGAAAGGAAAGTCCTCCCGTTTGCAAAAAGAGAGTTGTACTGGGATCGTCCGCTTCGAAACGAAAGTACACCATTCGAACCAATCCTTCTGGATCGCTTCCTAGAGGGGTACTGTCCAAAGCAACTGGAATAGTGTGAGGCATAGGCATGGGACAACCTTCGTTGACAAAAATGTCGCGTAGACATCCTATCAGCTGCATACGTGGTCGACAATCAAGCCATGGCGCGATCGCTCAGACGTTCATTGCCTGGCTGGCGGCTTCTTCGGTGCCTTGGTAGCGGTGCGGTAAATCGGGTAAACTATGACGGCTTCGCAAGGGACCCTCAGATGCCTGGGGACTCGCTGCTCTATTCAGTTCTACAGCCGCACGTGAAGATTGGGTTAAGTAATGACAGAGATACAAGACGAAGCAGGGCAGAACGCTTTCGATCAAGTCGACGATCAGCTGGATAAGCTCGAGGAGGGCATCGCCCTTTGCATGTCTGGTGGAGGCTATCGAGCCACGCTATTTCATCTTGGGTCGATCATTCGATTGAACGAGCTGGGTGTTCTCGGCGAGCTGAAGCGGATTTCAAGTGTGTCAGGAGGCTCGATAACTTCTGCGCTTCTCGGATTGGAATGGACCTCGTTAGACTGGCAAACCGTTGACGGTAGGAAAGTCGCAAGCTTCGATTCGGTTCACGATAAGATCGTAGGTCCTTTGCGAGTAAGCGCCCAACGGCACCATGTGTCGTTGGGACGGGCGGATCGGTTATTCGGGCTCGGATTGGCTGAGGCGGCGATCGAGACGGGCTCGGTCGCGTCGGGCGTTTCGCTGGCGACGTTCCTCGGCCCGGTAGTGACGA
>JBGTAI010000010.1:0-27124 GCA_041749955.1 Pirellulaceae bacterium
AACTACGCCGACTTTCAGGCAGCGATTGACACCTGCCTCGACGAACTCAGTACCACTCATAAACCTGCGATCGCGTCCTTGCTGACCCTCAATTTCCAGACATTCCAGAATGTGCCATTGCTATCCGAGTGAGGTATAGCATATTTGCTGACGTTACATCGTCTCAGGGACTTTTGCCCACCGAGCAAAGCGAACTCAAGCAAGCAGCTGGATCGGGTCGCGTTCGAGGCGGCTGGCCCAAATCTGCAAATCCGGCAGTGCTTCACCCAACCGATTCGCAAGAATTTCCATTGCAAACCGCTCACTCGCGTAATGCCCCAGCAAGCCCAGCGAGATCCCCATCGTTTCAGCTTCGAGGCAATTATGGAACGTCGCCTCTCCAGTCACCATGGAATCACAACCACGTCGGCTCGCGGCACCAAGAAAACTGCCGCCACTGCCACAAGCAATCGCGACTCGAGTGATCATTCGCTCGCTTGCGCCAACAATCCGAGGCGAACAAGCGCCGCCAGTTTTGCTCGCGTGCCGAACGAGTTCACCAAACGGCATGGGCGTCGGCAAATCACCGTATCGTCCGCTTCCCAAAACCGCCGCCGGGCCAGACTCTTTGGTTGGAGGCTCTGTCGCCGAATTCGCTGGTAAGTCGACTAAAGGCCGCACGTTGACTAAGCCGAGCGAGTCAGCCCAGAGTTGGTTGATGCCTGAGGCGGCGGAGTCAAACGCAGTGTGTGCGCTGTAGACAGCTACACCGGAGCGAACCAGTTTCAACAGCAGTGCCGATGAAACTTGATCGGACGTCAACCGCTGGATCGGCCGAAAGGGCAATGGATGATGAGTGACCACCAAATCCACGGACTGTTCAAGAATCTCATCCAAAACGGACTGGGTAATCGTTAAGCAGGTCATCACGCGATCGATGTTTTGCGACCGATCACCCACCAATAACCCAACGTTATCCCAGCTTTCGGCGAGCCGAAGTGGCGCGATCTTGGACAATTCACCGCAGACATGTTCGAGTGAAGTCATTCGACGACCGTCCCTCGAAACGTACTGGCCCTAGAGCCAGTTGTTGTGAAGAGCCAGACGAATTTGCTGCACGACATCCGGTGGCACACCGCGACTACTTAGGCGCGATCATGCAAATCATCCGTCGACCGTGTTGTTGCGGAGTCGTCTCGACTTTGCCGTACACGCTCAGCGTCTCGATGACCATCTCCATGACCTTGCGGCCTTCCTCGATGTGAGCCATTTCGCGTCCACGGAACAGCACGCTGACTTGAACTTTGTCCTTGTTGGCCAAGAACTTTTCCGCTTGGCGGACTTTGGTGCGAATGTCTTCATCACCAGTTTTTGGACGTAGACGAATTTCCTTCGTCTTTGTGTGTGCTTGGTGGTGGTTCTTTTTCTTGTTCTTGTCGTATTTGTATTTGCCGTAATCCATGATCCGGCAAACTGGAGGGCGCTCGTTCGGAGCGACTTCGACGAGATCGAGTCCCGCATCGCGAGCCCGCACTAGGGCGTCATCAGTGGAGATAATCCCCAGCTGTTCGCCGGTCTCACTCACCACACGAATGGGCGTGATGCGGATTTGATTGTTAATTCGTGTTGAATCGCGGGTCTCAGGTTGAACAGAACGTCGTGCCAATGCCACCAAAAAACGCGTCTCCGGTCGGAGGACATCCGACTCAAAAAGGTTGAAATTGCTCTCTCTGCGACACTGCTTCGAGTGCCCAGATGAGAGGGTAAATTTGCTGCTGCCAAAGTGACAACAAGCGACTGAAGTGTAGGTCACATGCGAGTGCCGTACCGAAGTACGAGAAATCGTCAAGACCTAATGCCAGAGTATTGGAGTGGGGGACCCTCACCGTCAACAGTGAAATGTCGGAAAACGCTGTTTTTAACGATTCTAAAGGCCCGATAGCGGGCTCCAGCTCCCCTTTGATCATTTTACGAGCTCAAAAAGCCACTTTCGCTGCCGGCAACGATTTTGCCGATGAGTCGCTTCACAGAGGCAAAACCTCCTTGACGGCATGTCAGGTCCTGCCCAGACTACCGATCCTGAATCGTTGAAAGATCGTCTCATCCGAGCCGCATCGATCAGCCGATTCACCCCTCAGGCTGATTTTCTCAGCCTAAGTACGGGCGGTTAGCTCAGTTGGTTAGAGCACCACGTTGACATCGTGGGGGTCGTTGGTTCGAGTCCAATATCGCCCATCCCGTTCTTTTTTGTTGAGGTTAGCGGTCCTTTGGATCGCGAGTTGGGGTTTTGCTCCCGACACACTTTTCTGAACCTCCAAATTGTGAGATCCTTCCGTTCACGCGAGGTCTCATGCCTTTCCAGCGAGCCGATTCCTATGTTCAGTCTTCGCAAGGTTCTACTTGCCGAACTGGTCTCGGCTCTCGTTGCTTCTAATTGAAAGCGAATTATCCATGGCTCAATGGTGGAACCAACTCATCGAGAACTGGGATTGGGGCGTCTTTATTCCGGAAGTGATCGGCAAGGCGATCGGTGTTGCTGTCGGCATTATGCTGAGTTGGTTTCTGTTGATCCGGCGTCGGCTTCATTCGCTTGGCAAACTTCAACGTGGCGACTCAGACGACCTGTTGTTCCAAGCTCACTATTTGCACCCAATCACGAATGACTCAACCGGGCGTGAGTGCGTGCAGTTGCTGTTTCGCAATGTTGCGGAGAAGCGAACAGTCGAGCAAGTCTATGACAACCCAGCGGCGGCGACGATCGTTCGTTCGCTCGGTGATGAGACTACCTTGGACCATCCGATCCTGCCGACACAGGGCACGATCGGCTTCGAAGTGCTCAACGATGCTGCGGGTTGGGCGAGCGGAACGCTGGCGACGTCGCCAAGTGAGCGGGCTGTCTGGATGTTTTGCCTAACAGCGGAAGATCGCAAAGTCGTTCGCAAACGTTGTGTACGCGGCTTCCTGATTCGCGAAGACGATTTGCGAAAATTCCATGATTGGTCGTGGTGTCGAGAATGCGTACGGATCGAAAGGCCTTGGCATTGGTTCCGCGTGGTCGCGTTGCACCGCATCGCGAGACTGTGGGCGGATCAATGCCGGATGTACTCGGGCCCCGGGAACCAACAATCCATGCCGCTTGTGGATAACCAGAGCGGACATCGGCGTATTATTCCGCTTTCACTTGGACTCGTGGCCAACGAAACTCCAGTCTGTGCCGCATTTGAGGTGAACTGGGATTTACAACTCAAGTCGTTCGCCGCCAATGAGCTAACTCTGGAGCCTGGCGTCTGGCCGGAAGGGCTGGCGGGATAAACTCGCATCCCGGTTTGATCGGCTGTACAATCGAAGCCGTCAGACGCGCGACACTCCGAACGGCCGCTGCGTCCTTGCCCGCCCTTTAGCCCCACCTTTACGACGGATCCAACATCGATGCGTTGGACTACTATGCGTTGGCAGTTGAGTTTGCTGGCGATCGTTTTGCTTGCGAGTCAAATCCAAGCGGATGACCAAGTCGATTTCTTCGAGTCCAGGATTCGTCCGGTATTGGTTGAGCATTGCTACGCATGTCACTCGAGCGAGGGCAGCGACATTGAGGGCGGCTTGCGAGTCGATTCTCGCGAGGCGATGCGTCGCGGCGGCGAGAGTGGCCCCGCCATCACGCCCAATCAAGTCGACAAGAGCTTGCTGGTCTCGGCGATCAAGTACGAGTCGCTTGAAATGCCGCCGGACCGCAAGTTGCCGGACTCCGTGGTTGCTGATTTTGTGAAGTGGATCGATGGTGGAGCGGTTGACCCGCGCGAAGAATCGACGACGCCTGTCGAGCATGTTGAGTCCACGATCGATTTTGAACTGGGGCGACAGTTCTGGGCGTTTCAATCGCCGACGCGACACCAGCTTCCGCATCACGATTTGCAATCCTGGTGTCGAACGGACATCGATCACTTTGTCGCAGCGAAGTTGGAAGCTGCGAAGCTAGCTCCGAGTGCCGAGGCGGAATCAGCAACGTTGCTTCGACGCGTTGCAATGGATTTGACTGGATTGCCTCCATCCGAACAGATGCGTGCACGGGTTGAACAGCTTGGGATCAATGAATCGTACGAGCGCGTCATCAACGAGTTACTCGGCTCACCAACGTTTGGCGAACATTGGGCACGGTTATGGCTCGATGTGATGCGATTTGCGGACGATCAAGCCCATATCGTTGGCGACAACCGCTCACTGTTCTTTCCCAATTCTTATCTCTATCGAGACTGGGTGACGGACTCGCTCAACGCCGACATGCGTTACGACGAGTTCGTCCGCTTACAACTCGCCGCGGACTTGCTGACTCCCGAAATAGCCGAAGACGATGTTGCGTTGGGATTCATGGGGCTTGGGCCAAAATACTATCAACGCAACAGCCCCGCAGTCATGGCGGACGAGTGGGAAGATCGCGTCGACACGTTATCGCGAGGATTGCTTGGATTGACGGTGGCTTGTGCTCGGTGCCACGACCATAAGTTTGACCCGATCGGAACAGCGGACTATTACGCGATGGCCGGAGTGTTTGCGAGCATCGAGATGTTCAATCGCCCACTCGATACGGGTCGCGAAAAAGACAACAAAGGTTCAGCAAAGAACCCTTCGGACTCCGTGCATATTGTTCGAGAAACAGATCCTGTTGATCTAGCGATCATGGTTCGAGGCGACGTGAATCGCAAAGGCGAAGTTGTTCCTCGACGATTCTTGACGGTGCTGTATCCGACCGAGCCAAAGCCGTTTCAAAACGGAAGCGGGCGATTAGAACTGGCACACGAAATCACTTCGCCCACCAATCCGCTGTTGGCTCGCGTGTTTGTCAATCGCGTGTGGGGGAAACTCATGGGCCAACCACTCGTGGCGACTCCGAGCAATTTTGGGAAACTTGGCGTGATGCCATCGCATCCAGAATTGCTCGACGACCTATCAGTACGTTTCATGAAAAACGGCTGGTCACTGAAGTGGCTTTGTCGCGAAATCGTCAGGTCAGCAACGTACCAACAAACAAGCGAGGTGCATGAGCTTGGAATCATTGCGGACGAAGCAAACCAGTTGCTGTGGCGGATGAATCGTAAGCGACTGGGCGTTGAACAATGGCGTGATGCGATTCTGGTTGCTTCGGGAAACCTTGATTTGTCGATCGGCGGCACAAGCATCGACCCGAGCGATCCGGTGGCCCGACGCAGAACGCTGTATAGCGAAGCCAGTCGACTCAAACTCAATCCGATGCTGGCGATGTTTGATTACCCCGACCCCAACGCCCACAGTGCGAAGCGGGCGATCACCACCACACCGACTCAGAAACTGTTTGTGATGAACAGCCCCTTCTTTGTGTCAAACGCACGAGAGATGGCGAATCGGTTACGAGACACGAGTGACGCGCCGAAGCAATTCGTCCAGCGTGCCTATGAGTTGCTCTATTCGCGGAGCCCAAGCGAGCTGGAGCTGCGAATCGGCATCGAATTCCTGGATTCCAGTGAACTCAGGAACGACCAGTACATTCACGCCTTGATGGCAGCGAACGAAATGTTTTTTATCGACTAAGCGATCCAATAACGCGTGCTCTCATGAATAACACAGGCTTCAACTTGAAGATCGACCGTCGACGAATGCTCCAGCGTGCTGGGGCAGGCTTCGGGATGCTGCCGCTTGCTGGCTTGCTTCAACAGCGAGCGATGGCCGAACAAACGTCTCCATCGCCGCACTTCAAGCCGCTGGCCAAGCGTGTGATTTTTTTATTCATGAACGGTGCTCCATCGCATGTTGACACGTTCGACCCGAAGCCAAAACTCGCTGAGGTCGCCGGCGAACAACCAGACGGCATGAAGACGAAAGGCAATGGATTCATGCCATCGCCATTTCAGTTCGCTCCTCGCGGCCAGAGCGGTGTCGTGATGAGTGAGCTGTTCCCTGAATTGGCTAAGTGCGCGGATGACCTGTGTGTGATTCGGTCCATGCATACCGACACTCCCAATCACGAACCCGGCCTATTGCTCATGCATTCGGGGAATCAACAGCCGACACGGCCTTGTTTGGGTTCGTGGGCATCGTATGGATTGGGCACAGAAAACGAAAACTTGCCAGCGTTTGTTGCGCTCTGTCCTGGTTTGCCCGTGGTCGGGCCACAGCTTTGGTCGTCCGCGTTTCTGCCGGGCAACCATCAAGCGATGGCTGTTGACACGTCAGACATGAAGATCGATTCGCTCGTCGCCAACCTCAAACATCCGACGTTCTCGCGTTTCGAACAACGCAAGCAATTGGACTTGATTCAACAGCTGAACCAGATCCACGCACAACGATCCGACGACAATGAACTGAACGCTCACATCCGAAATATGGAGTTGGCGTTCCAGATGCAGACCGAGGCATCCGAAGCGTTCGATGTTTCTCGCGAATCGCAAGCCACTCACGAGCGGTACGGTGACACGACGTTTGCTCAAAGCTGTTTGCTGGGTCGCCGATTGCTGGAGCGAGGCGTGCGATTTGTGCAGGTCTACTACGTCGACAAGGGCAAGCAACCCTGGGACACGCACAACGACAACGACAACAAGCACCGAAAGCTCTGTGCGGATAGCGACCGAGCCACCGCGGCACTTCTCAACGACCTCAAAGAACGAGAACTGCTCGAAGACACGTTGGTCATTTGGGGAGGCGAGTTTGGACGCACGCCCTACTCACAAATGGACAAGAACAACAACAAGCCTGGGCGTGATCATCACGCGACGGGATTTTCCATGTTCATGGCCGGCGGTGGCGTTCGCGGCGGCATGATGTACGGCGAAACGGATGAACTGGGTATGCACGCGGTGGAAAACCGAGTCCACGTCCATGATTTGCACGCCACGATCTTGCACTTGATGGGGATCGACCATACACAACTGACGTACCGCTACAGCGGCCGAGACTTCCGCCTCACGGATGTCTACGGACGTGTGGTTACGGACATCGTTCGCGCATAGCGCCAGACGATATTCAGAGTTACGAAATTCAGCGAGCTTACTCCTGTTCGACGGCAAGCATTTCAAAGCCGACGGATTCGAGAAACGCGTCCATCTCATGAAGGGTGCTGTAATAATTTCGAGTCGCTTCCGCTCGCGGTTTTCCTTTGCCGCGACCGGGATTAAAGAATCCGTGCGGTTGGCCTTGATACGCTTTCAACTCGCATCGATTCCCCGCCTTGACCATCGCTTTCTCAAATAACTGGACTGTCGCAAATGGCACCGCTTCATCGTTTGTGCCGTGAAATACGATGCTCGGCGGCATTCCTGATCGGACAAAGTGATACGGCGAGATTTCTTCCGGGCGTCCATCGGCCCGTTCGCGAATATCAGCAAGCTTGTCGGATGGAATGAGATCAGGCTCGCCCTCCACTGGTGCCATCACGACGGCGGGATTGAAGAGGATGAGCGCATTGGGCATCGAGCTAGCGGAATCCTTGCCATCGGTAGCTTCGCTCGGATCGACTTCATCAAAACCAGGCAACAGGGCAGTGGCAGCAGCCAGATGTCCGCCTGCGGATCCGCCACCGGCCGCGATGCGGTTTGCGTCAATACCAAGACGGTCTGCATTGGCTCGTACCCAGCGAATTGCTGCCTTCGCATCGCGAACACATTCTTGTGGAAAGACATCGTGCCGACTCTTCACGCGGTAGTCGACTGAGATCGCTACGATGCCTCGCTGAGCCAGATGTTGGCAATGAGGCAGAAACTGGCCCGGCGTTCCGCTTTTCCAACCACCGCCAAAGAAGAATACGACTGCGGGGCGACGGTCCTTTGCCGTGTGACCTGTTGGCTCAAAAATCCAGGCCTTGAGTTCCACATCTCCAACTTGCCGATAGGTCTCGGTCCGCGCCCCAGGCATCTCTGGCGGATACTCCCAACTCGTTACGGGCTCTGGCAAATCGTCAGCCGCATGAAGAACGCCCATCGGAGCGAACAACAACGCAATGATCAGAGCAGTGTACTTCATCGTGGGTACCACATTTCAACGTGTAGGGATTTTGGCCGAACGGGCCAGCGCAATCGAGATCGGACAATCGGAGATTGATTTTGTTTCGGCCCAAGGATTTGACAAAGAAGTGGTGGGCGAGCAGCCATTGTCGCCAAAAATCTTGCAAAAGCTACCGACCACAGGTTGAGCATGGCCACAAACACAACTTGCTCGAAATGATTTCTCGCGGTTCGTCGAGATGGCTCTCACTTGTGGACAGTTCCACGTAGAATGGCGTGCTGATCCGAGTGTCCAATTGTTTGCCATCCAAGTTTGGGAAGCTATGAAGCTGTATTTTCTTTTGATCGTCACCGTCGTCTCGCCGTGTGTACTTGGTGGCGACCCAGTGGTTCCAAAGATACAGATGACTGAAGTGGGCGAACTTGTCGCCTCGGAAGCATTTGATCGACCGGAATCGTTTGCACCCAAGGGTAAGCCAGGGAGTGACGGTTGGCGTCCAGGAATCGGCCAGTGGAGCATCGTCAACGAAGCGGCTTACGCGATTCAGGAAGGCCCCAGCGACAAGCGACCGAATGGACATGAAGCCGTGTGCGAACATCTCACGGATCTAGGCGACTTGGTCTTGGACGGTGAATTCAAGATGGGCACGTCGCCACAGGTTGGTTTTGTTTGTCGTGATACCAACAATCCGAATCATCACCTCGGTCGCGTTGTCATCACACCCACGGCGATCTGGATCCAAAAAATGAGCGGGATCGCCAAGGAAACACGCAAGGAAGAATTGACAAAGATTGAATGGAAAACGGATCCAGACACTTGGCACCGCATCACGGTTGAGATCAGCGGTGAGCATTGGCTTGCGACGATCGATGGACGCACACTGGAGGCGACTCACGAACGATTCAAAGATCGAAAAGGACGCGTCGGCTTTGTCGCACGAGGTGAAGGTGCTCAATTCCGTAACCTCTCCATTTGGAAACCCACGCCGAAGACTCCGTAAACGACGTTGGCCAATCCATTCATTTCAGCCGATTCATTGCAGCCGATTCATTCATCCGAACATCATGCCGCGAACAAGAACCCCTGAAGACCAGATGCATCCAAACAGCGTAACGACCCAACGATGGTCATGCTCTATTTCGATTCGATCGCTCTGTTTGCCGCTCGCAGTTCTTGTGGCACTATTGAGTGTCGAGCTTGCGATTGCACAAAATCGGTCGATGCCGAGAGAAGATGTTGTCGATGTCCCAGCGATCAGTGAGGGCTTGTGCGTCAGCAATGTTTTCCAATCGAAGATGGTGCTGCAACGTGACAAGCCAGCGTCGATTTGGGGTTGGGCTCAACCGGGCGAGAAAGTCACCGTGTCCATCGGCGATCACGAGCAATCCACGACCGCAGCCGAGGACAGAACGTGGAAAGTTGCTCTGCCCGCGATGGTTGCCAATGCCACGCCACAGACACTCACGATCCGTGGTGCGAGCGAAACACTCACGCTCGGCAATATTCTCGTCGGCGATGTGTGGGTGCTTGGCGGACAAAGCAATATGGAGTTCCCGCTCGATCGGATCGAAAACGGCGAGCTGGAAATCATATCCGCCAACTTTCCGAACATCCGCGTGCTCACTGTGCCCGCGATGAACGGGCCTGAAAAGAAGGCGTCTTTAGCGAGACTGCACGAATGGAGCGACTGGTTCGGGCAACATTATCGCAAAGGCGACTGGGACGAGTGTTCGCCAGAAGTCGTTCGTGAGTTATCGGCGATCGGCTACGTGTTTGCTCGCCGCATTCACATGGCCTCGCAAATCCCGATCGGGGTCATCGACGCATCCCGCGGCGGTACAACGGTGGAAACGTGGACGCCGGACGCGGTGCTGAGGAACATGGATTCGCCGCAATTAAAAACAGTGCTGCAGGAGTGGGACCAGAAGGTTTCTGAGTGGGATGCCCAGGCCGAATTGGATCGGCGGATCGCAAGCTATCGACAGAAGGTGGAGCGATTCAAAGAGCAAGGTCGCGAGATGCCGGCCAATGAAACCGAGCCAACTGATTTGCGACCTGGTCCAGCGATGGACCAGAACCGCCCTGGCAACTGCTACGCTAGCATGATTGGGCCGCTGGAGGGCTTGCAAGTCAAAGGAGCCATCTTCCACCAGGGCTACAACAACTGTTTCAACGGGACCCCGGGCACGATCATGTATCGCGATGTGTTTCCGAAAATGATTGCGGCGTGGCGAGCCGCGTTTGGTGATCCCGAGATGCCATTCGGGATTCTCTCACTATGCACGGAGGGCCCCGTCCAAACGCTCGACAACTATTGCGAGATGATGGCGAACCCGGGTCCGTTTATTCGCGAAGCCCAGTACCAAACGTTTCTCGAACTCTACAAAGCTGGCGACAAAAACATTGGCTTCACCAGCACGTATGATCTGCGTCGCCGTTGGTACCACCCCCAACTGAAGATTCCCGCTGGAGAACGGATTGCTCGTTGGGCTTTGGCGACGCAATATGGATTTGAACGTTCCATCCGTTGGAAGCCGCCGATGGTGGTCGGCATGAAAGTCGAAGACGGCCAGATCCAGCTAGAGTTGGATGAGCCAGCGAGTGGCATTGATGACGGAGGCCCGATTCTTGGGTTCGCAGTCGCGGGCGAAGATCGCCGGTTTCACCCAGCAACGGCCGAGCACTTGGTGACAAGCAAAGACGATCGCAATCAGCCACTAACGAATAAGAAGGTGCTTGTTCTTTCCAGTTCGATGGTGGCCGAGCCAGTGCATTATCGTTACGCATGGGGACGCAGTCCGCTGGGCAACTTGCAAGCAGAACGCATCACGGACATTCCTTTCGCGACGCAGCGCAGCGACGATTGGTCACTGGAAAACGTCCCGCTTGGTGTGCACGACGAAGAAGTCACCGAGAAGTTGGATCGGCAACAGCAACGAAAGCTCACTGAAACTCTCCGCGAACAAGACGCCCAACGAAGACTCGCCGAAGCAAAATTATTGATGAGCAAAACCACCGAAAACCAAGTGGAATAGCCAAGTTCGTTCGCCGCCTGTTCCCCTCGTCCGTATTCGGATCGAGTTCACTCCATCAAACATCTTGAAATGCAACACCGTCTCGCTCCAGTCGCCATTCTCGCCTGTGTTCTTTTTATTGGCCAACCTAGTCTTTCTGCAGACCAGATGCCTGAGTCTTGGGTCGACGGTACGACTCTTGAAAGGTTGAAATCGGTATACGATCGCGGCAACTTTCAAGCGAAAGAGTTTTCGGCACAATGGTCGCCAGACAGCAGTGGGTACTCGGTTCAGCACCAGGACGCTGAAACCAACAGAACGATCACGGTCCATTACGACGTTCGAACGGGTGAACCACTGGATCCGCAACCGAGTGCTCAGAAACCAGCGGCATCACGCCCCCTTGTTTCGCCGAATGGGAAACACAGGCTGGAATTTCGCGATGGCGATGTATTCGTGCGGCAAGTGGAAACCGACGAGCAAACTCAACTCACGAACCGGCCGCACGATCGAGACATTTCGTTTCACAGTCTCCGCTGGAGCCCCGATGGAACCCATGTGGCCTTGATCGAAACCGACCACACGGAGGTGAGAACGCGGTCGATGCTTGTACCTGAGGACCCGTCGTATCCAGGTGTTCGTGAGCAGCGTTTCGCAAGAGTCGGCGACAAGATAGCTGCGTTGCGAGTGGGGATCGTCGATGTCAAAGGTGAAAGCCAACAATGGTTGCCGATCGAATCACCCGAGGAAGGCTTCTATCTCGGGCTCGTTGAATGGGCCGGCGATTCGAGTGAATTGCTGCTCGAGCGTTTGAGTCGGTTTCGTGACTCACGTGAGTTTTTTCTCGCGTCGACTGATGGCACGATGAAGCGAATCTTTAGCGAATCCGACCCCGCTTGGGTCGTCGCCAGCCAAGGAAAAAATTCGGGCCTGAATTGGATTCGTGACGGTGAGGCGTTCATCGTAATCAGCGAAAAAGATGGATGGCGACACGCTTTTCTTTATTCGCGAGACGGGAAAAAGATGACAACGTTAACGTCTGGCGATTACGACATCATCGACCGCGCAGTCGTCGATGAAGCCGGCGGTTGGTACTACTTTTATGCCTCGCCAGACAACGCGACGGAGAAATATCTGTACCGTGTTTCGCTCGACGGATCAGGTCAGCTTGAACGCGTCACACCGCCAAATCAACCTGGCACGCACGACTACGACTTTTCGCCGGACAGAAAATGGGCGTTTCATACCGTGTCCAGTTTTGACGCTCCGCCGATCGTCGAGTTGATCGAAGTCGAGGGGCATCGCGTGATCAAGGTGGTGGAATCCAACTCGCAACTCCACGACCTTGCGAAAACGGTTGTGTCTCATCAGACGGAGTTTCTTCAGCTCGATATCGGCGACGGGATCAGCATGGATGCGTGGATGATCAAGCCCAAGAATTTCGATGAGACGCGAAAGTACCCGGTGTTCGTTTACGTTTATGGCGAGCCACATTCGCAAACGGTATTGAACGAATGGGGCGCAGGCCAGAGTCACTTTCTGAGAGTGGTTGCGGATCTAGGTTACTTGGCGGTGTCGATTGACAATCGCGGCACGCCCGCACCCAAAGGCGCAGCGTGGCGGCGGTCGATCTTTGGAAGTCTCGGCCCGCTGTCGACGCAAGAGCAAGCCGCGGGATTGAAGGAACTTGGCCGCATGCGATCGTATGTTGACCTTTCGCGAGTCGGCATTTGGGGATGGAGCGGCGGCGGATCCAATACGTTGAATGCGATGTTTCGTAGGCCAGATGATTATCACGTCGGCATCGCAGTCGTTCCCAAGCCGCAACCACATCTCTACAACGCGTGGTTCCAAGAGATCTTCATGCGAACCCGAGAAGTAAACCCTGAAGGCTACGAAAAATCGGCTCCCATTAACTTTGCTGAGGGACTGAAGGGCAAGCTTTTGATTGTGACGGGATCAGGCGAAACGAATACGCACATTCAAATCATCGAAGGCCTTGTCGACCGATTGATTGAGCTGAGCAAACCCTTTGACTACATGGTTTATCCCAATCGCGACCACGGTCTCCGCGAGGGGCTCGGAACGGTGGTCCACGTCCGGATGCTGATCACGAGGTACTTGCTCGAGAATCTTCCGCCGGGTCCGCAGTAACAGCCCACAGTCAAAGGCCAAGGCAACAGGCCAACGCAATCAGCCAATAGTCCATATCCATTCGAAAGAGATAGTAAGACCCCATGTTGAAATCATTCTTGATCGCGATTGCTTTGAGTTTCGCGTGCATACCCAGTCTCGCTCGAGCGGCTGATAAGCCGAATCTGATTTTCGTGCTTTCGGACGACATCGCTCAAGGTGACCTGGGTGTCTATGGCCAGAAGCTGATCCAGACGCCGAATCTGGATCGACTTTGCAACGAAGGAACGCGTTATTTGTCCGCGTATACTGGCACTAGCGTTTGTGCCCCGGCGCGAAGTTCGTTCTTCACGGGATTGCACATGGGTCATTGCCCGACACGTGCGAACCGTGAGATCAATCCGGAGGGGCAACGACCGCTCCCGCCCGATACGATCACGATTGCAAAACTGCTCAAGGCTGCTGGGTACAGCACCGCAACGATGGGCAAGTGGGGCATGGGCATGTTTGACACTTCGGGAAGCCCATTCAAGAACGGCGTCGATCACTTCTTCGGATACAACTGCCAACGACACGCTCACAGCTATTTCCCAGACTATCTTTACAACGACGACAAGCGTTTCGAGATCCCCGAGAACCAAGGCGGCAAGAAAAAGGTTTATGCACAGGAGCTCATCCAACATGATGTGCTGAAGTGGGTCGATCAAAACTCGAGTGACCCGTTCTTTCTTTTCTACGCCATCACGCTTCCGCACGGTCGCTTCGAAATCGACGACCAAGGCATTTACAAAGACAAGCCATGGACTGAGACGGAGAAGAACTACGCGGCGATGGTCACGCGGATTGATTCGGATCTCGGCGACCTGGTCGCGCTACTCAAAAAGAAAGGCATCGACAAGAACACGCTGATCATTTTCGCTGGTGACAATGGTTCGTCGTTCGATCCCAACACGGACATTGGCGAGCGATTCAACCAAACGATGGACGGCAAGCTCCGCGGGTTCAAACGCGGCATGTACGAAGGTGCCCTTCGCCAAGCGGCGTTTGCTTGGTGGCCAGGGACTGTTCCCGGTGGCCGCGTGACGGACGAGCCGTGGGCGTTCTGGGATTTGCTGCCCACGTTTGCGGAGCTTGGACACGCGGAGATTCCTAAGGGATTCCAACCCGATGGTTACTCGTTGGTTGATTTTCTCAAAGGCGGACCAGCACCCAAGCGAGACTACTTCTATTGGGAGTTGCACGAAAATCAACCTGGATCGATCCAGGCAATTCGCTTTGGAGATTGGAAGGCGGTTCGTCCGAAGCCAGGTGCAACGGTGGAGTTATATGATCTCGCGAAAGATCTCGGCGAGACCAAGGACTTAGCCGCGACGCACCCGGAGCTTGTCAGCCAAGCTGTTGCCATGATGAACGAGGCTCGCACGCCGCACCCCGATTGGCCCGACCCCGCCACGGCAACACTGCCCAAGAAGAATTCGCCGAAAAAGCAAACGAAGAAGTAGGATCGCTGCGTTCCCCAATCGGTTCCGTTACGCATTCGGTGGTTCAGTCGGTTCACAAAGATAGAACTGACATCAAGGGATTTGCATGAACGAGAGAACGGATCGTACGTGGGCATTGCCGAAGCAACCTTGGGTCATGCGAATGACTTGGTCGGAGTTGCTGTTTGCTCATTGGCCAGTCGAGCCCGCAAAAGTTGCGGCGTTGCTTCCTGATGGTGTGACGTTGGACACTCGTGACAACCAGGCTTGGGTCGGTGTCGTGCCGTTTCTGATGTCGAACATTGCACCGCGTTGGTGCCCATCGGTTCCTGGGTTGAGTCGCTTTCTTGAGTTGAATGTGCGGACCTATGTCACGGTTGGCGGGAAGCCGGGCGTGTGGTTCTTTTCGCTCGACGCCGCAAGCCGCATCGCAGTTCGGATCGCGAGAGCCACATTCAACTTGCCGTACATGGACGCGACGATGGCGATCATCCATGACAAACGCGGAAGCATTGACGAGTATGGAACCATTGAATATCGCAGCCAACGGACCCATCGCGGCGAGCCGTCGGCGGACTATGACGCGAGCTACTCGGTCTCAGGCGACTATTTCGAAGCCGCACCAGGATCACTCGAGTATTGGCTCACCGCGCGATATTGTCTTTACAGTGCTAATCGCAAAGGCCGCATTTTTCGTGGCGAGATCGATCATCCGCCCTGGTCGCTCGCACCCGCCACGTACACTGAGCGGACCAACACGATGGGGAAGCCACTCGGTTTTGATTTCCGCGGCGATCCACATTTGCTTTATGCTCGGCCAGTCGACGTGCATGCTTGGCTTGTAACGGCTTGCAACGATAATTGACGCAAGGCGACAATACACAAGTCGAATCCACCTCCCTGAGAAGCCATTCATGATGCAAGCTATCCGAAGTCCCCGTCGTCCTTATGCACTTCTGTTGCTAGCCGCTGCGGTTCTCGCCGTTTTTACGTACCCGATCAATGCGAGTGCGGAAAATTGGCCCCAGTTCCGTGGATCGGCGGCCAACGCGGTGTCGACGACTCCGTTACCTCTGGTGTGGTCCGATCAAGACGGCAAGACGCAAAACGTGAGATGGAAGATCTCGCTTCCTGGCGAAGGATGGTCACAGCCAGTGGTTTGGGACAAACGGGTCTATGTGACTTCTGCTGTACCAGTCGCCGCATCGGATGCCACGGGCCCAGAAGACTACGCGGGCGGCGGTGGCTATCGACGTGACGATCTCTTGAGTACTGCTTACCAATATCAAGTGATGTGTTTGGATGCGGACACCGGGACGCAACTGTGGCAGACAACTTGCAAGCAAGGTCCGCCGCCGATACCGCGGCACAGCACGAATACCTATGCGACCGAGACGCCTGTGACGGACGGCCAACGGGTCTATGCCTACTTTGGGATGAATGGTGTTTATGCTTTGGACATGCAGGGCAACGTGTTGTGGAAGAAAGATCTCGGCGTTTTCGAAATGCGAGCGGGATGGGGCACAGCCAGCTCACCAACGTTGTTCGACGGGCGACTCTATGTTCAAGTCGACAACGACGTGGAATCATTCCTCGTCGCGCTGGACAGCAAAACGGGTGATGAAGTTTGGCGAGCACCTCGAGATGAGAAGTCTCAATACAGCAGTCCGATGGTTTGGGAAAATTCAGTTCGCAATGAATTGATCGTTGGCGGAATGTTCTATCGCTCGTATGATCTCGAGACAGGCAAATTGTTGTGGCAGTTGGACATGGCCAAGGGGCGTAGCTCGGCGACGCCGATTGCGGTGGGTGACCGGTTGTTCGTCGGCAACGAATTGAGGAATCGCGGGGGCGATGACGATGGCGGCGGTCGACTCTATTGCATCAAGCCAGGAGGTTCGGGCGATATCACGCCGGCGGATGATGTACCGAGCAACGAGTTCGTCCAATGGTGGATTGAGAAAGCCGACATGCAAATGGCGTCACCAACGATTTGCAATGGCAAGATGTATTTGTTCGAGCGGCAAACGGGCAATATGCATTGTGTCGATATCACGAACGGAGCGACGGTCTATCGACAACGTGTTCGCGGTGCGAAAGCGTTCTGGTCGTCGCCATGGACGGACGGCAACCGCGTTTATGCAATCGACTCCGACTGTACCACGCACGTGATTGCTGGTGGTGACAAGTACGAACTGCTGGCCGCTAACGCGCTCGACCAACTGTCATGGGCGACGCCTGCGTTGTCTAACGGCAGGATTTATTTGCGAACGGTTGACAAGCTGTATTGCATCGAAGATCTGAGCGAGAAGGAGTGAGGCTGCGATACCTGGACGAGATTCCGACAATCCACCCCCTGAATCGGCCGAAGACCGAAGTGGGGATTGCGGCGCGAGAGTTGCGGGCTAGAGGTAGTGCTAATTGAACTGCCTTATCGACAGCGTGGAATTCGACGATGGACATGACCCATATCAAGACGATTGACCCGGTTTGTGGGATGTCCGTCAGCCCGAAAGGTTCGGTAAGCAGTCAGCATGAGGGGAAATCGTACTTCTTTTGCTGTACGGGGTGCCAGAAAAAGTTCGACGCAGATCCAGCGGGCGTGCTGCAGATGCGTGCGGAAAAAGCAAAGCACGCGACGCACGGCGAATCCTCGTCTTGCTGTCACGCCAAGGCGGATGGTTCCAACGTGAAGTGCTGCTCCAAGCCGAAGGCGAGCGGTGCTGAGGCCGACCCGAAGGCCATCTACATGTGCCCCATGCACCCTGAGATCGAACAAGTCGGTCCCGGAGATTGTCCGATTTGCGGAATGGATTTGGAACCGAAGCACGTCCAGCTGACCAGCTCGGAAGATGACGAGCAGCTCGTTTGGATGAAGCGACGATTCTGGATTGGCTTGGCTTTCTCGATACCGCTTTTGCTGACCGCAATGGGGCCGATGATCGGTCTAGATGTCGCTCAGTGGATTGGTTTTACTGCGTTCGGCTGGTTGCAATGGGTACTCGCAACTCCCGTCGTGTTTTGGTGTGGATGGCCGCTGCTCGTTCGCGGTGTGAAGTCGTTTCGCACGATGAACCTGAATATGTTTTCGCTGATTGCTGTGGGGTCGCTTTCGGCGTATCTGTTCAGCCTCGTTGTGGTGCTTGTCCCAGGCGTGATACCAACAGCTTTCTTTGAGAGCGGTTCGCCACCACTGTATTTCGAAGCGGCGGCTGTGATCATCACGTTGGTGTTGCTCGGACAGGTTCTCGAATTGGGAGCTCGTCAACGAACGGGAAGTGCGATTCGTGAACTGATGCAACTCGCACCCGAGACAGCTGTCCGGCTCACCGATGATGGCGAGGAAGAAGTTCCGCTGGATTCAGTGCGCAAAGGAGATCGATTGCGTGTGCGGCCTGGAGCGAAAGTACCTGTGGACGGCCGAGTGTTGAGCGGTTCGAGCCGGTTGGACGAAGCGATGCTGACTGGCGAGCCCATGCCAGTTCAAAAAAGTGAAGGCGATGAAGTCACTGGTGGAACCTTGAACCAAACCGGATCGCTTGTGATGGAAGCCGTCGGCGTTGGCAGTGACACCGTGCTCAGCCGGATTGTGCAAATGGTTGCCGAAGCACAGCGAAGTCGCGCGCCGATTCAGAATCTGGCAGATTCAGTTGCCCGCTATTTTGTTCCCGCTGTTATCGCTTGTTCAATTCTTGCCTTTGTTGGCTGGGCGATGTTTGGGCCTGAACCACGTTTGGCGCATGCATTCGTGGCGGCGGTTGCGGTATTAATCATTGCTTGCCCGTGTGCACTGGGGCTGGCGACACCGATGTCCGTGATGGTGGGCGTCGGTCGCGGCGCGAAGGAAGGCGTCTTAATCAAGAACGCTGAAGTTTTGGAATGGATGGAGAAAGTCGACACGATCGTTGTCGACAAGACGAGGACGTTGACCCAAGGACGTCCGCAAGTGACTACGATTGAAACGTTCGAAGACTTCACCGCCTCCGATGTGCTGGCTCGAGTGATGGCCGTTGAATCACAGAGCGAACATCCGCTTGCCCAAGCCATCGTTCGGCGGGCAAAGGAAGAAGGCGTTCCAGTCCTCCGTGCAAGCGACTTCGAGAGCATCACGGGCGGCGGCGTGCAAGCGAATGTCGACGACAACGATGTGCTGATCGGTAATCCCGAGTTGCTTCTCGAGAAAGGGATTCGCGGCATGGATGCTGGACGCGAGATGGCGAACACGCACCAATCCCAAGGCTCGACTGTTGTCTTCGTTGCGATCGATGGTCAACTTGCAGCAATCATGGCGATCAGCGATCCGATCAAGGCCAGCACACCTGCGGCACTGCGGACGCTGCATGAATTCGGATTGAAGATCGTCATGCTAACCGGCGACGCTGAACTCACAGCGAAAGCGGTAGCCACGAAACTTGGTATCGACGAATACCATGCGAGCGTGTCGCCGAAAGACAAACACGAATTTGTTCAGCAATTGCAAGAAAGCGGCAAAATCGTTGCCGTGGCTGGGGACGGAATCAACGATGCGCCAGCACTTGCTGAGGCTAATGTCGGAATTGCGATGGGGACTGGGGCGGGCGTGGCGATTGAGTCGGCTGGGGTGACGCTTGTAGGTGGCGACTTGCGCGGGGTCGCTGCAGCGATCAACTTAAGTCGCAAGACGATGAGCAATATTCGCCAGAATCTGTTTTTTGCATTTGCGTACAACGCGATTGGGATCCCCGTGGCTGCTGGACTTTTGTATCCATTCTTTGGGGTACTCTTGAGCCCCATGATTGCTTCGGCGGCAATGAGCTTCAGCAGTGTTTCCGTCATTGCAAATGCACTTCGATTGAGAAATGCCGTCATTTCAACGGAACAGCCGACTGGAGCTTGATCGTCGTGATGACGATGTTCCCTTTCGAAAACTCATCGCTTGGCGTCCTCTACGTAACAAGATATTTCTGATATCCTCAGCCAGAATTTGCCCCGACCGGATCGTTCGCCAGCGACGCTGGCAGCTTGGTAGGGTAGACCACGGAGCCCCCTCGGAATGCGGCACCGAATTACGTAACACCTAGACTCTTTTGGACTTACGCTCGTGCCTCGACGCGACGACATCAAGACAATTCTGCTCATCGGCAGCGGGCCGATCGTGATTGGACAAGCCTGTGAATTCGATTATTCCGGCACCCAAGCTTGTAAAGCACTTCGTGAAGAAGGCTACAAAGTTGTGCTGGTGAACAGCAATCCAGCCACCATCATGACCGATCCTGGAACCGCTGACGCGACTTACATCGAGCCCTTAACTTGGCAAATGGTTGAGAAAGTCATTGAGAAGGAGCGGCCCTGTGCACTGTTGCCGACTCTGGGCGGACAAACGGGATTGAACTTGGCGATGGACCTTGAAAAGCACGGTGTGCTAGCCAAGTACAACGTCGAACTCATCGGTGCCCGTGCGGACGTAATCGCCAAAGCCGAAGAACGCGACCAGTTCAAAGAAGCGATGGAAAAAATCGGCTTAGATGTTTGCGTTGGCAAGATGGTATCGAATTTAGTTGAAGCTCGCGAAATCTTGGCGGTAGTCGGGTTACCAGCCGTGATTCGCCCCAGCTTCACGATGGGCGGATCGGGCTCCGCGATTGCCTACAACCGCGACGATTTCGACGCACTTGTGCAAAATGGGCTCGATCAATCACCCGTACATGAAGTGCTCGTCGAAGAATCGATCATCGGCTGGAAAGAGTACGAGATGGAAGTGATGCGTGATCTCGATGACAACGTCGTGATCGTTTGTAGCATCGAAAACTTTGACGCAGTGGGAGTTCACACGGGCGACTCCATCACCGTCGCCCCAGCTCAAACGCTCACTGACAAAGAATACCAACGAATGCGTGACGCGACGATTGCAGTCATGCGTGAGATTGGCGTCGAGACGGGCGGAAGCAACGTCCAGTTTGCGATTGACCCCAAGACGGGGCGGATGATTGTGATCGAGATGAATCCTCGCGTCAGCCGAAGCAGCGCGCTTGCAAGTAAAGCAACCGGTTTTCCGATCGCAAAAATCGCAGCCAAGCTGGCTGTTGGTTATCGGTTGTGGGAATTGAACAACGACATCACGAAAAAGACGAAAGCATGTTTCGAGCCATCAATCGACTACGTCGTCACGAAGATTCCGCGATTCGCATTTGAGAAGTTCCCAGAAGCTGACGCAACGCTCACAACGCAAATGAAGAGTGTTGGCGAAACGATGGCGATTGGCCGTTCGTTCAAGGAGTCACTTCAAAAAGCCCTACGTGGCTTGGAAGTCGGCGCGTTCGGACTCGGCAGCGACAGCAAAGATCTATGGGGCACCGACAACCAGCCGGACGACGACGAAATTCGTGCAAAGCTCAGCACGCCAAACGCCGAACGCATTTTTTATATCCGCTATGCCATGAAAGCTGGTATCCCGATCGATGAGATTTATGCGCTCACGCACATCGATCACTGGTTCCTTGATCACATCTCGCAGATCATCGAAGAAGAAGATCGGCTCATCGCGATTGGGTCACTCGATGCGATGACGCGAGAGGATTTACTCCAGTCGAAGCGAATGGGATTCTCCGATCGCCAGCTCGCCAAAATTACTTCGACGACGGAGTTAAAAGTCCGCACGAAACGCATCGGTCTCGGGATAAAACCGGTCTACAAGAGCGTTGACACTTGCGCGGCAGAGTTCGAGGCCTACACGCCTTACTACTACAGCACTTACGAAACTGAAGACGAGTTGCCGCCGCCAACGAGCAAGCCACGCGTCATGATTCTTGGTGGGGGGCCGAATCGAATCGGCCAAGGTATCGAGTTTGATTATTGTTGCTGTCACGCCAGCTTCGCGCTTCGCGAAATCGGTTGCGAAAGCGTGATGGTCAACAGCAATCCGGAAACGGTGAGCACGGATTACGACACGTCGGACATGCTGTTCTTCGAACCGCTCACGATCGAGGACGTACTGAATATCTGTGATGCCATTTCGCCAGCGGGTGTGATCGCGCAGTTCGGGGGACAGACTCCGTTGAACTTGGCTCGCGGCTTGAAGGAAGCCGGAGCACCGATCATCGGTACTAGCGTTGAAACCATCGAAACGGCGGAAGACCGCGAATTGTTTCAAAAGCTGATCAACGAACTGGGGCTGCGCCAACCGCCATCGGGCATCGCTCGAAACATGGCGGAAGCACGACTCGAAGCCAAACGCATCGGCTATCCGGCACTGGTTCGACCGAGCTTTGTTCTCGGTGGACGGGCCATGGAGATTTGTTACGACCACGCGCAATTCGAGCGATACGTTGCTGAGGCGTTCATCGTTGCGGACGGCCAACCCGTGTTGATCGATCACTTCCTCGAAGACGCAACCGAAGTCGATGTCGATGCGATTGCCGATGGCACTGATTGTGTCGTGATGGGAATCATGGAACACATCGAAGAAGCCGGTGTTCACTCTGGCGACTCGGCGTGCTCGATTCCACCGTACAGTCTCTCGGAAGCGATGCTGACGGAGATTCGCGAAGCAACACGAAAACTCGCGATGAAATTGAACGTCATCGGGCTGATGAATATTCAGTTTGCGATCAAGACGGAAGACGGCCAGCCGATACTTTACATCTTGGAAGTCAATCCACGCGCCAGCCGAACGGTGCCGTTTGTTGCCAAGGCGACGGGCGTTCCGGTTGCAAACTTGGCAACCAAGGTGATGAAGGGAATGACACTGAAAGAACTTGGGATCACAAAAGAACCACTCCCTCGACACGTCTCGATCAAAGAAAGCGTGTTTCCGTTTCGCAAGTTTGCTGGTGTCGACATCGTGCTCGGTCCGGAAATGCGAAGTACTGGCGAAGTGATGGGGATCAGCGATAAATTCCCTCTCGCATTCGCCAAGAGCCAGATCGCGGCTGGCACCGTTCTGCCAGAAACTGGGAAGATCTTCTTGAGCCTCTCCGGGCGACACAAGGATTCGGTTGGGCCACTTGGCAAAAGCCTCATTGACTTAGGCTTCGATCTGCTTGCGACATCGGGAACTGCGGCGCGATTGGAAGCCGATGGAGTGAAAGTCACTCGCGTGAAGAAGATCGCAGAAGGTCACCCGAACTTGATCGACTATCTCAAGAACGGAGATGTTCAGCTGATTATGAATACGCCGAGCGGCAAGGGAGCCAGAACGGACGAAGGAAAGATTCGTGCAGCAGCCGTACAGTTTGGCGTTCCGTGCATCACGACGCTGGATGCCGCGGATGCGGCAGTCAACGCGATGCGAGCACTTCGCGAAGGTCAGCTCGAGGTTCAATCGCTGCAAAGTCGCTACGCTGAAACGAACGAGTCGTAACCCACGTATAAAAAAAGAAGCTCCCGCGGATGGGGCAATACCCGCGGGAGCTCTTGTCGGTGGGATGACTGGGGCAATAGCCATCCCCCGTGCAATACAAAGTGTGTGATCGTCGAAACATGATGCCTAACTTAAGCAGAAAACGTGTTAGCGGATACGCAGCAGCTAGTGACGCTGATTACCACTTTAGCATCAAGTTAACATGACGTAATTCTCTCCGCGCCCAAGCTAAAAGCAAAGCCAATCACTTCGATGACGACCGAAAGAGATCCATTAGACGACACTGCGGGTGCTGTTCCAGCCCTTTCGAATGACCGAGAATTGACTGCTGCTGACTTCCGCTTGCTGGTTGTCGACAACGAGGCAGCACACGCTCGAGCGATGACGGAAAGCTTGGAGAAGGTCGGCTACAAATGCGAGGTCGCAACCAGCGGACCTGAGGCGGCCAAATTAATCGAGCGTGAAACATACGACATCGTGATTACCGACATGGTGATGAACGAAGTCGACGGGATGAAGATCTTGAAGCTCTGTCGCGAGCGATTGCCAGACTGTGAAGTCGTGATGGTGACTGGGCATGCCTCGGTGCCCATCGCGGTCGAAGCGATGCAGCAGGGTGCATTCAATTTCCTGGAGAAGCCGATCACGCCGAATCGGCTTCGTGCGATCGTGGAGAAAGCGTCGCAAGCAGTGGCACTTCGGCGTGAGAACACCGAGTTGCTCCAACGTCTCGATGAGCGTTTCGGTTTCGAAGGGATCATCTACACCAGTAAGAAAATGCAGACGGTCATCGATCGCTTGCGTCGGATCGCGGCGACGGACGCCACAGTGCTCATCACTGGTGAGAGCGGCACTGGTAAAGAAATGATCGCGCAAGCGATTCATCAAAACAGTCCACGGCGGAACAAACGGATCGTGGCGTTGAATACGCGTGCGGTGTCCGAGAACCTTGTCGAAAGCGAGTTGTTTGGTCACGTCAAAGGGTCGTTCACCGACGCAGTCTCCGATCGCGAGGGCGCGTTCCAATATGCCAACGGAGGCACACTGTTTTTAGACGAAGTCGGCGACATGCCGATGACCACACAAATCAAATTACTTCGTGTGCTCGAAGAGAGCCAAATCACGCGTGTCGGCGATAACAAAACGATCAAGGTCAACGTGCGGCTGATCTCAGCAACGAATCGTCCGCTGGAGGAGATGGTTGAGTCTGGCGTTTTCCGCAACGACCTTTATTTCCGACTGAAAGTCGTCACCGTGGAATTACCCCCATTGAGGGCGCGTCGCGAGGATGTGATTCCGTTGATGGATCACTTTCGCAAGTTCTTTCTTCGTCGGCACGACAAGTCCACAGCCCACTTCACTCCAGCGGTCACGAAACTGTTCTTTGCCTACGATTGGCCGGGCAATGTGCGGCAGCTGCGGAACTTTGTCGAGACATTGGTGGTGCTCGACACAGATGGCTCACTCGATGTGGACGATCTACCACCTGAGTTGCTCGACAAGAATGACGAAGCGTCTTCCACCGACGACATCGTGATTGGCGGCGTTGGAGAATCGGCACTGATCGGTCAAACGCTCGAAGTGATCGAACGCTGGGCGATTGAGGAAACCTTGGCGCTGACAGGTGGTAATCGCGAGAAAGCTGCTGAAGTACTCGGCATTGGTGCGAGAACACTTTATCGTCGCTTGGACCAATACAAGAAAGACGAAGAATAGCTTCCGGCTCGCTCTGAATGGAGTCTCGTGCGTCGGTTCAGCACTCTTTTTCAGCTCAGCACTCTTCTTGAGAGCCGTGAACTTCACGTGGGACGTAACGTCCCGGAGCGTCACTGTCGTAGTGTTCCTTCAAGACATCATCAAATTCTTGGTGGGATCGAATGCGCACGAATGCCAATCTCACGACTTCGTGGTTGGGATGCGAGGCAGCGTACTTGATACAGAACTTTCGCATCAGCAGCGGTGCTCGTTCGGGCGAGTAGCTTTCTTCGCAAAGTGCAAAGTGCCTTCGCATCACAAGCGATTGTTCGCGAAGCGTCGGAGGTGCTGGCAACGGACGTCCCGCCGCAAGCTCGCGTGCTTGAGTGAAGATCCATGGGTTACCGATCGCACCGCGAGCCACGGTAACACCATCAATGCACGTTTGACGCATCATCGCGAAACAATCTTCGGCGGTGAAAAGATCACCACTGCCGAGGATCGTCATACGATCTCCCACGTACCGTTTGACTTCACCAAGGAACTCCCATCGACTCGGGCCAACGTATCGCTGTTGAACCGTGCGTCCGTGGACGGTGGCCGCATCAATGCCAATAGCAAGTGCACCGTCAAGGATTTCAAAGAAGTGGTCGCGTGATTTCGCGGAGTCATCAATCCCGCGTCGCATCTTGACGGTCACCGGAATGTGGCTGGGCACCATGTCGCGAGTTCGACGCAAAATCTCGATCGCCACATCCGGCTGGGACAGATGGAAGCCGCCGCGACAACGCCCCAGAACTTTCTTGACCGGACAGCCAAAATTGACGTCGATCACATCAAAGCCGGCTTCAGCCAGTTTGGCTGCACCGAGCGAAAACTGTTCTGGCTCTGCCCCCATGAGCTGACCCGCGACGGGATGTTCATCGGGATGGATATCAAGAAAATGCCGTGTTTTCGAGCGGCTGCCCAAATTTACGAGAAATTGGTCGAGCATGACCTCGCACAACGTGTAGCTCGCCCCATGCTCCCGAGCGATCACCCGCATCGGCAAATCGCTGTAACCCGACAAGGCTGCCTGGACAACGGGAAAACCGATCTTGATCGACCCGATATTCAGCTCCGGAAGGGAAAGTGGCTGGGAAGAAGCGGAAATGGTCATGAGATGCGATATCGGCTTTGCCAAGCGGCTAGAGGGTTGTGCAAACAAAAGAACGGTTGGAATGTACGGTACACGAAAGGCATCAAAATTGTCATGATGCTTCCGAACAAGCACTGCTTCCACCGATAGCATATCTCGCCAGCCTCCTATTTATCGCACTTCATCCCCGCCCAACTCTCCGATGATTCAAATCCAAGAAGATTCGTTTGGTACGACACCCGACGGAAAAAACGTTTCCCGAGTCACACTGACGAACACGCACGGCCACAGCGTTGCCGTGATGAGTTTTGGCGCGACGCTGCTGGAAGTGAATGTTCCCGATCGCGATGGCCGAATCGCAAACGTGAATCTGATATTCGATTCGCTGGCACCGTATCTCGGAAGTCATCCTTATTTTGGAAGCAGCGTCGGTCGGTTCTGCAATCGAATCGAGCTGGGAAAATTCTCCATCGATGGTGTGGAGTACCAGCTGGCGACGAACAACGGAAACCACCATCTGCATGGTGGCAACGTAGGTCTGTCGCACCGATTGTTTGCACACGAAACTTACCAAACGGATACCGCTGCTGGCGTTCGGTTCACGTACACGAGCCCTTCAGGTGAAGAAAATTATCCGGGAACCGTCACCGTCACCGTCGACTATCAGTGGAGCGACGCTAGCGAGCTAACGATATCCTTCCAGGCGACGACGGACACAGCGACTCATTTGAACCTCACCAACCACAGCTATTGGAACTTGAGTGGTGCGGGTAGCGGCTCGGTGCACAGTCACCTTGTGAAGATTGACGCCGATCAGGTCCTGGACGTTGACGACGATCTAATCCCCACGGGAAGTCTAAACGAAGTCGCAGGCAGTGGCTTAGACTTCCGCGAGCCGACCGAGATCGGAAACCGCATCCGCGAATATCCTGGACCCAAAGGCTACGACCATTGTTTCGTGGTTCGTGGTGACGTTGCCACACTTCGTCCCGCGGCAACCGTTCATGACCCAAAGTCGGGACGGGTTCTTGAAATCGAGACGACCCAACCCGGGATCCAGCTCTACACAGGCAATCACCTGACGGGTGAGGCAGATTCAGGCGGCTTCGGCCAGCACGAAGCTTTCTGTCTCGAGACCCAGCATTTCCCGAATGCTCCAAATTGCCCGACGTTCGTCTCGACTCTTGTTCGGCCTGGTGAAACATTGCGTGAAACGACCGTGCATCGTTTTTCAGCACGCTATACCCCACGCGGCTGAGCGTGGCACAAACTGATATGTATTTGGACTGTCATTTTGGGGGATAATCGTGGCCGTGTTGGAGTTGCCTGGAAATTTCTTGGAGACGCAGGGATGCGACGATTTCTATTCACTGATGAA
>JBGTAI010000011.1:0-24682 GCA_041749955.1 Pirellulaceae bacterium
TTTCGAGAAGTCACAATGACTCGCTGACAAAACTTTCTCGCGGAGGAAGAACATGGCCAAGAAGAAAGCAACGAAGAAGGCAGCAACCAAAAAGGCTGCTCCAAAGAAGAAGGTCGCCAAGAAGAAGGTGACGAAGAAGGCAGCACCAGCAGCTCCAAAGAAGAAGGCTGCTAAGAAGAAGGCTGCTAAGAAGAAGGCTGCTCCAAAGAAGAAGGCTGCTAAGAAGAAAGCTACAAAGAAGAAGTAGAGTTCAACCTCTGCTGATCTTCTGTCGAACAAAACCTCGGTTTTGTTCAGGTGAAAAAGCCAAGAGCCGCGTTAGATCTTGTGTCTAACGTGGCTCTTTTCGTTGGTTCTTATTCGTTGGATGCCACGACACTGTCAGTCGGCGGAATACGCGAAAAAACGCTCCGCACCCCCTGTTATAGGGTCGGCAAGCTCGGTTTTGGCGGGCTGGCGGCACTGCGGGCGGCTAACGACCTCACGATCGCCTTGGCAACGGCCTCCATCGGAGCCCGTGCAGCGACGTTGGTGTCGATCTCCGTCGCCAATCGTCCTTCGTCTCCAGCAACTCGCAAGTCGATGTTGATGGGAAGCGAGCCCAAGAAAGGAACTTCAAGCTCCTCCGCTTTATCACGGGCACCGCCGCGGCCAAAAATGTCGTAGGTCTTGCTGCAACCCGGGCAAGTAAAGCCGCTCATGTTCTCGACCATGCCAAGAATCGGGATATTCACCTTACGAAACATGCTGATGGCCTTGATCGCGTCCAACAGGGCGACTTCCTGGGGCGTGCACACAACGACGCTGCCGGCGAGCGGTACTGCTTGTGAAAGCGTCAACGCGACGTCACCGGTGCCTGGTGGCATGTCGATAATCAGATAATCCAAATCACCCCAATCCGTATCGTTGAGGAACTGTGTGATGCTGCCATGAAGCATCGGCCCGCGCCAAATCACAGCCTGGTCGCGTTCGACGAGAAAGCCCATCGAGATCACGGGCAGTGTTTCTCCCAAGCGAATCGGCTCGATCTTCTTGGCTTCAGTAATCGCGGGGCGTCCCGATAGGCCCAACAGTTGTGGGATGCTTGGGCCGTACACGTCCGCATCCATCAAACCGACTTTCGAACCAAAGCGACGCAGCGTCAGTGCGATCGACGCGGCCACGGTGCTCTTGCCGACGCCGCCCTTGCCGCTGCCGACAACGATGACGCTCTTGATTCGCAGCCCGCTTTGTCCAAGACGTGCGGGCGGCCGCTCGTGATCGACAACTTCGATCATGACTTGGCTGCCTGGCGCGGCGGCTACGATTTTTGACGTCAGAACGTCAACGACTTCGTCCGCGATCGCGAGCGAGTGAGTGGTCAGTCCAAGAACGACACGAACATGGGAACCCTCGACGTTGACGTCCTTGATCTGTCCCATGGAACCCATAGGCCGTCCGGTTTCCGGATCAGGGTGATTCGTAATGGCTTGTTGAACGGTTTCGACAGTGATGCTGGACATGGGGCCGCTAGCGTGGGAGTGAAGGTAGGGTCTTGGTTCGGCGTAAGTCACGATCCGCTCATCCAACCCTGGTCTTGGAGAACCCCTAGTGTAGAAGCCGCTGAGCGCCTGCGAAGTGCCCTGAAATCATCCTTCCCAACCGTGGCAGCTCCTCGGGTTGCTCGATCACAGCGGCAACGCCCATTTCGGAGAGCGAACAGAGCTCTCGAGGTGACAATCGATCGCGGGGCGATACTTGGTCAACTGCGACAATTTGTAACCACCGGTCGCGATCGACTGACAACGATGAAATCGCTTGAGTAACAGTCGACGTGGACGCGGCATCGAGTTCCCACAGCAGCACCCCATGCGGCAGCCGCAACGTCGCTGCCAGCACTTCGCCGGCAAGCACGTTTTTGACCGCGAGTGATTTGACCGCGAGTGAGTGGTCAAGCCCGAGCCACTCGGGCACCAACCTCAGAACGCATTGACGCCATCGATTGCCGGACTCGCAAACGATCCAGTGATGACGAGGCGTTTTCGTGCCATCGATCACGATTCATCCTCGGAATCATCGTGATTGGCTTCGTCGATCTTTCTCAGCAACCGAGCCCGGCTAACACCAAGTCGTCGAGCGGCTTCGGCGCGGTTGCCGTCTGTGGCGGCGAGAGCATCTTGGATCAATCGCCATTCGTAGCGACTCACGGCTTCGTCGAGAGCAACCGTGGGCGATTCTTGCTTCGGCGATTCACGATTGCGGTACGAGCGGATCGCAAGCGGCAGGTGTTCTGGCGAGATGATGTCGCCGCGTGTCGATCGCACAGCATGTCGGATGGCGGCGTCGAGTTCCGCAAAGTCTCCCGGCCAAGGATACGTGACGAGTGCGTCCAGCGCCGCTCGGCTGAGTCGCTCGGCAGGTCCTTCACCGGCGGCGTGCCGAGCATCAACGAGTGCCGCAGCAAGCAGTGGCAGATCTTCGACGCGACTTCGCAACGGTTCAATCGCAATGTGAATCACACTCAGCAGCTCAGCCAGCCGAGGTTCGACCACGCGAGGTGTCACCTCCATGCTCGGTAGTAAATCCAGAGAGTCCGTGTCGGACGTGTTGATCGGTTCACGAAACAATTTCGGCTGCGTGCTACACAGTCCGATCAATCGCAATCGACCACTGGCGCCACCGACCACATCCGCCAAACGTGACTGGGCTTCCATCGGCATCTCGTCGAGCGAGCGAACGAGCAGTGATGCGTTGGCTGAATTGGATTCAGTGATCGTATGAATCGCTGGCGCGATGGTCGCTTCGAGCAATTCCGCATCCATGAGCGGGCCGTCCACGATGAGCAACGATTCGCCCGGCGCAGAAAGCGAATGCATTCGAGTCGCGATCGACTCCGCACCACAACCGGCTGGACCAAACAGACCAACATGACATCGGATCCGGGCAACAAGTTCAAGGCGTGCACGAAGTCGCTTTGCCGCTTGCGACTTACCGGCCGAGACAGTCACGGCGAGCGCGGCTTGTCGTTTCCGCCACGCGTCAAGCTGTTGCCGGATGGCGATTGAGTGAGCGATGCTCGCGTCGGTGAGGTGTGAGTCAGCGTTGCGAGAGTTAGGGTCTGCGCGAGAGAATTCGCCGACGACAGCGATCGTGATTGCTTTGGAGTCGTCGCCGATTCGTGTGAACAAAACGTCTCGGTCCGCGACGGGTGCTGGACCGACTTGAATGGGTTGAACTCGCATCACCAAAGATCCGGCGGAAGCTAATCCAGCGGGTGGCGAAAGCGAAGCGGCGAGCTGGTCGAGTGGGTCGGTGCCGATACTCATGCCGCCGATGCAACGGCGACCGACAAGAGCGTCGTCGTCAATGCCAAGCCAGTTTGCTGCGGCGGGAGATACATAGCCGATCGTGTGAGCCGCTGTGATGATCCACAGCGGTGTATCCGCGGACTCCAACAGTCGAGCGACGCTGCGTCGCGTCGATGGTTTGGAGATGGGTTCGGCTGGCATCGCAGTGACCGAGAAACAGTGACCGTGAAACAGTGGCAAGGGACTGTCTCACAGCATAGTCACCCTAGCACCAGTCGATTAGAACACGTCGAGCATGAAATGGTGGCCCGAGTGGTACCGGCGATTGCTGGGGTACATGTTGTGCCACTGTTTGTTGTAAACCGGAATTCGCATTTCAGCCGGATAGCGGTGATACAAGCTATCGCTGCTTTGGAAATACTCTTGCCCGTAGAAATTTTGCGGATAGTAAACATACGGGTAGTGGTAGAAGCGGTTCCAGTCGTGGGAGTCGGACGCACCTCCCCAGGTACGTCCGTACGCTCGCTGGTCGGCGGAGGCCGTTTGCGTGACCACGCCCAGGCTGCCTAACAGCACAACGGCAATGAAAATTTGACGGAGCATGGCTGCTTCCCCCTCGAAAGCACCGGTCAACAACGCGTTTTCGCGAATGTCTGGCGCGGTTGGTGTCTGGGTACAATTGTTTATTGAAGCCCCTATGGGTCGGGCTATCGTCACTATCGGCAGATTCGACAGGGCCGGTTGAGTCGATCGTGCACAGAAATCCGCTAGAAAAGATTCCTTCAAGTTCGTCCGTATCGAATGAATCTCTTCTCCTGGACGGCCCTGAGCACCTATGATTAACGAAAGTTCACGAAACTAGTTCCGCAAACGTGAGTGGTCTGCCCCGCTACAACCAGCTCCAACACGTTCTTACTCGCCGAGATATCTGGAATGTCATTCCAACGCCCTGTTTCGTTTTTGCTGATTTTCGCAGCCATCACCGGCAGCTTCGGTCGCACGGCCAACGCTTGCCCGTTCTGTAGCGCCGTTTCCCAAACGCTCCGGCAAGAAATGGTGGCGATGGATGCCGTCGTCATCGCCTCAGCCGCCCAGAGCGGAGCGACTCGCAATCCCGATACCGGCGAAGTCGAAATGAAGATCGAGAAGATCCTCAAAGGCGACTCGCTGGTGAGCGTTGGCGAAACGGTGAAAGCCATCTACTACGGCGAAGTCGAAGTCGGCCGTCGCTTCATGCTCTCAGGCGTCGATCCACCGAACATGCAATGGTCGTGCTTGCCGCTTTCCGAGCGTGCCGAAGCCTACGTCATCAAGATCACCGAGTTGCCTGATGACCCGCTGAAGCGACTAGAGTTCTTCTACGACTACCTCCAAGACTCCGAGCAGATGCTTTCGCGAGATACGTACGACGAGTTCGCGATCACTCCCTACCCAGTCATCCAAGCGCTAAAGCCGAAGATGGATCACGACAAACTTGTCGAGTGGATCCAGGACCCCGAGATGTCGGCCGATCGAAAACGCTTGTATCTGACGATGCTTGGCGTGTGTGGAACCGATGCTGATATTTCCATGCTCGAACAGATGCTGCGCAGTACTCAAAAGAGCACTCGCGGCGGACTCGATGCCTTGATCGCGTGTTACCTGACGCTCGCCGGCGAGAAGGGTCTGCCGCTCGTTGATGAACTGTTCCTTAATAATCAACAGGCGCCGTATGCCGACACGTACGCAGCCATCATGGCGGTCCGATTCCATGGCACCGAAGGCGAAGTGATTCCGCGAAGCGCGCTCGTCGACTCGCTGCATCATGTTCTCGACCGACCGGATCTGGCCGATCTAGTGATTCCCGACTTGGCACGTTGGAATGATTGGACGCAAATCGATCGCTTAACCGAGCTCTTCATCAAAGCCGACAGCAACAACAACTGGGTGCGAGTTCCAGTCGTCAACTATTTGCGAGCGTGCCCACTGCCTGAAGCCAAGACGGCGATCAAGAAACTCGAAGAAGTCGATCCCGAAAGTGTCCGTCGAGCGAATACTTTTTTCGCGATCCCTGTGCCTGCCAAAGAAGCCATCCCATCGAGTTCATCGATCGAGCGTCCAAAAACACGTCAGTTTGTGGACAGCAACAAGACTCGCTCGCGTCGATCAAATCTCAGCCTGGCGAATGCGGCTGCGCCGATTGTTGCGATCCCTCTGAAGACGGATCAACTCTCGGCTAACAGCTCACCGCTAGCAATTCCGACGACGCCCGCTGCCGTCATCACGCCAATGAACCCTTGGCGGCTGGCAAGCGTACTTGCGATGTCGTTGTGTTCCGTGATGATCGCCCAGTTCTTGCTGCTCTCCGGCGGCAAACAGGCGTCGCGGTCACCTAGCTAGATCGATCTTCATCAATTCGTTGAGTTTTCCGCACATGAGTGCTTCTGCCGTAATGTCCACGACCGACGAAGCGGTCGACTTTCCGTATCGAGCGGTGAGCCGGGCTGCAATCGCGTCGCTGATTTTCTTTGTGCTGGCGATTCCCGGACTACTGCAAACCTTCGCCCCAATGTTGGTGCTGACGATCGTCGGGATTCTGGCGGCGGTGGTCGGATGGCGTGCGACGACTCGATACGCGAATGAGTTCAGCGGCAAATCGATCGCGGTCGTCGGATTCATCGCCAATGCCTTGCTCTTGGTCGGCGGCCTAATCGGTCACGTGTACATCTACATGACTGAGGTCCCCGCAGGTTACGAGCGGGTCCAGTTTTATGAGCTGCAGCAAGATCCAGCGCTTCCGGATATGCCCACCGAAAAGTCGATCGCCATTGACGGAGCCGACATCTTTTTGAAAGGCTACATCCATCCGTCATCCGGCAGCGGTGTGCTTCGTCAATTCATCATGGTTCCTGACTTGGGCACCTGTTGTTTTGGTGGCCAGCCACGTTCGTCGGATATGATCGAAGTTACTCTCACCGGCGGTCAAACGATCAAGGCTGGGATGACCAAGATCAAGCTTGCCGGAAAGTTTACTGTGAATCGCGCACCCCAGATCGTGACGGATTTTGAGAACTCCGTCTTCTATCGAATGCGTGTCGACCAGATCCGTTAATTCGTTTTCCATCACAAGAGAGCCGTCGTGTATCGCCAACTTGCCCTTGCTGCTCTTGTGTTCGGTTTCAGCATCCCACACGTGATCGCTCAAACACCGCGCGGCTTGGCTGCGAAGACGACCGACGGTAAATCGGACACGCCAGCAACGGTTGAAACCAAGCGCAGCAGCGAAGCGAACTTGGCCAAGGGCGAAATCACCTTTGATGACTTAAAGTTCGATATCGAAAAAGGCGACAAGTTCAAACGCGACTTGTTACCCAAGTCCGTCGAAAGTCTCGGTGGTCGCAAAGTCAAACTGCGAGGCTACATCTTACCTGCTACGCTCTTCAAAGAGACCGATATCGAACAGTTTGTTCTCGTTCGCGACAACCAAGAGTGTTGCTTTGGACCGGGTGCGGCGCTTTACGATTGCGTCATCATCGAAATGGTCCCCGGCAAGACCACCGACTTTGTCACACGCCCCGTCACTGTCGAAGGCAAATTCAAAGTCCAAGAGTACGCCTATCCCGACGGCAGCGGCCACTTCGCCATCTACAGGATCGACGGCGAAGCGGTGAAGTAAGCATTGCTATTTAGCGTGCCAAGAACAATCGCTTGGTCAGTAGACGCGGCGCTCGGATGGTGAGCGTTGTTTGATCGTCTTCGGTGGCGGTGTTGTTGTTCGGCGTGCTGTCGACATCGAACTGGTCAGTTGCGATCACTTCGACCGGCAATTGCTTGACGCCGCGTACGTCGACCACCGTGTTCAGCACGAGTTGGGCATCGGCACCCGCGGCGATCGTGCCTACCGTCCAGATGCCGGTTGCCGGCTCGTAGGTGCCTTGATCCGGGTTGGCGGTGACGAGCGACAGTCCTGTTGGAACAATGCTGCGAACGACGACGCCGGTGGCTTCCGCGGGACCAGCGTTGTTCGCAAGGATCGTGATTGCGATGGTTTCACCTTCGAGCGGGGCATCGTTGTTGACGCTAGCACTGACCGAGACATCGACCACGTTCGGTGCGATGCTAACAGTCGCCATATCGTCTTCGCCGTCGACCATGTTCCCGGGCATACTATCAGGATCGAATTGGCGACTCGATGCGACTTCAGCACGATTGGTTGCTGCGGCTCCCGAAATGACTGTGGCGACGAGCACAAGTGAGGCTTGATCACCGTTCTCAATTCGTGGAATCGTCCACAGCCCCGTCGTTGCACTGTACGTTCCGATGCTTGGCGCGGAAGAGACGAACTGTAAACCGGGCGGCAATTGATCGTGGACCGTGACTTCCGTCGCAGCATTCGGCCCCGCGTTGGATAGATTGATCGTGAAGGTCACGTTGTTGCCGCGGTCGGGCGAAACATTGTCGACCGTCTTGGTGAGCGATAGGTCAGCGACTTGAGTGGTGAACGCCACGGAGGCGAAGTCGTCTTCGGTTGTCACGCCGTTACCGGGTGTGCTGTCAACGTCCGTTTGGTCGGCGGCGGTGATCTCCGCCGTATTGATGGCGTTGCGAACATTCAACACGGCTGCTGTGACGACGAGCGTCGGCGCCGCACCACTGGCGACACTTCCCACCGTCCACAAGCCCGTCGTCGCGTTGTAAGTGCCTTGGCTTGGTGTGGAACTGACAAACATGGCTCCACTTGGCAACAAGTCACGAACTACGACGCCCGTCGCATCGGACGGACCCGCGTTGCTCAGCGCGAGCGTGTACGTGATGGTGTCACCCACATTCGGCATCGGATCGTCGAGCATCTTGGTGAGTGCCAAGTCCACGAGCTGTGGCGTGAGCGTGGCACTAGCGATGTCGTCCTCACCCGCAGCAAAGTTGCCTGGCGTGCTATCCGGATCGAACTGGTTCGAGAACGTGATCTCGGCCGTATTCGTTTTCGCGTTGAGCGTATCAACAGTCATGACAAGCTCGAGCGTCGCCGAGCCACCACTCGCGAGCGTCGGAATCGTCCAAGTTTGCGTGGTCGCGTTGAAGTTGCCGACACTCGGATTGGAACTGACGAACGTCAGCCCCGCGGGTGTCAAATCTGCGATGACGATGTTCGACGCTGCGTCGGGTCCCGCGTTGCGAGCGGTCAGCGTGAACGTGACTTGCGAGCCCACGTTAGGCGTCGCATTGCTAACCGTTTTTTCTAAGGACAAGTCCGCGCTCGCCGGTGTGATGATGACAGTCGCGTAGTCGTCTTCGGTCGTTAACTCGTTGCCTGGCGTGCTGTCGATGTCGAACTGGTTTGCGGCTGTGACTTCCGCCACGTTCGTTTTCGCGCCCGCCGAGTCAACGCGAGCGGTGAGTGTCAACGTTGCCGTGCCGCCAGAAGCGAGCGGTCCGACGGACCAAACTCCGTTGGCCGCGTTGTAGCTGCCGACGGAAACCGTGTTGCTGACAAGGCTGAGTCCAGTCGGAAGCAGATCCGTTACTGCGACTCCGGTCGCGTTGTCCGGGCCGTCATTTCGAACAGTAATCGTGAAGTCGACGTTCGCACCGACGCTCGGTCGGTTCACGTCCACACTTTTGGTGAGCGAAAGGTCGATTTGCGGTGGCGTGATGGTGACTTGGTCTTGATCGTCTTCAGTTGGCACGTTGTTGGCCGGAGTCGAATCGGGGTCCGCTTCGTTCACGGAGGTAACACGGGCTGTGTTCGTTTTCGCGCCGGATGTCTCAACACGAGCAACGATGTCGAGTGTTTCAGTGCCGTTTACTCCGAGCGTGCCAACGTTCCAAATGCCCGTCGCCGCGTCGTAACTGCCTGCACTCAAGCTCGTCGAGACGAACGCGGTGCCGGCCGGCAAAATATCCGTCACTCGAACGATTGTTGCTGGATCGGGCCCCGCGTTGTTAAGCGTGATGCGGAAGGTGACGGTCTCGCCAATGTTCGGACTCGCGTTGTCCACCGTTTTGGTAACCGACAAGTCAGCGACCGGAACCGTGAAGTCCACACTCGCTTGGTCGTCTTCGGTCGCGACATTGTTGTTGGGTGTCGAGTCGAGATCCGCTTGATCGGCCGCAGTGACTTGAGCTGTGTTCGTTCTTGTGCCAAGTGCATCGACGCGAGCGACTAGGTTGATGGACGCAGTCCCGTTGAGTGCCAGCGAGCCGACGCTCCAGGCACCACTGGTCGTGTTGAAGCTGCCTTGACTTGGAGTGCTCGACACGAGGGTTAAGCCCGTTGGTAACACATCGGTGACGACGACGCCCGTCGCTTGCGAAGGACCCGAGTTAGCGACGGTGATGGTGAACGTGATTTGGTCGCCGAGATTGGGGCGAGCGTTGCTGAGTGTCTTGGTCAGCGACAAGTCAATCTGGCGAGCTTGGACGACCGCAATGGCTTGGTCGTCTTCGGTCGCAACGTTGTTGTTCGGAGTCGAATCGGGATCGAGTTGGTCGGATGCAATGATCTCAGCGACATTCGTCACGAGATTAGTCGATTGCGTTTGTACTTGAATCGTCAGTGTTGCTGAACTCGTCGAAGCCAACGTATCGATGGTCCACAGCCCAGTGCCCTCGTCATAGCTTCCCAAGCTGGCGTTGGATGAAACGATCGTCACATCTGCTGGGATGATGTCGCGAACAATAACGCCAGTTGCAGCATCTGGCCCAGCGTTGTTGGCGGTGATGATGAACGAGACCGTGTCGCCGACATTGGGCGAAGCCGTGCTGACGGTTTTCGTCAGCGAGAGGTCCGCACGAGCGGGTGTGATGCTGATCGACGCCTGGTCGTCTTCGGTTGCAACGCTGTTGCCTGGGATGCTGTCGATATCGAACTCGTTCGCCGCGTTGACCTGGGCGATATTCGTGATGTTCGCACCTGCGATGAACTGAGCGGTGATTTGCAGACTCGGCGTGCTTCCGACAGCGACGTCGCCAATGGTCCACAATCCAGTGTTCTCGTTGTAAGTTCCCGTCGATGGAGTCGCGGACACAAACGTCAATCCAGCTGGCAACTGGTCCGAGACGACGACGCCGGTCGCTGGGTCGGGGCCTGCGTTGGCCGCAGTGACGGTGAAGACGACGTTTTGCCCAACACTTGGTCGAGCGGTGTCAACGGACTTGGTCAGCGACAAATCGATGCTTCGTGGCGATACCGAGATCGTGGCCTGGTCGTCTTCGGCTTCGACGTTGTTCCCAGGCGTGCTGTCCGGGTCGAATTGGTCCGACGTCGCCACGCGAGCCGTGTTCGTGACGACGGCTGCGTTGTTGAGTCGCACGTTGAGCGTCAACGATGGCGTCGCGCCGACGGGAACGTTGCCAACCGTCCATATTCCTGTCGTGGCGTTGTAGTCACCTTGGCTGACCGTCGACGAAAGGAACGTCACACCCGCAGGCAACAAATCAGCGACGGTGACGCTACTCGCATTAGCCGGGCCCGCATTAGCCAATCCGATGTTGAAACTAAATTGTTCGCCCACGTTCGGCCGAGAATTGCTCGCTGTTTTGGTGAGCGATAAATCAGCAATCGGTGTGTCAAACGTAACCGAAGCTTGGTCGTCTTCGGTTGCGACGTTGTTATTGGGAGTGCTGTCCGTATCCGTTTGATCGATTGCAGTGACTTCAGCCGTGTTCGTTCGCGAGCCAACAGAATTGACGGTCGCGACGATGGAAAGCGATGGCGTCGCGCCGACCGTAATCGTGCCAACGGTCCATAATCCAGTCGTTGTGTTGTAGCTGCCTTGAGTCGCTGTGGCGCTCACGAGTGTCGTGCCTGCGGGAAGCACGTCACGTACGATCACACCAGTCGCGGCATCAGGTCCAGCATTCGCCGCCGTAACTGTGAAGGTAACGTTCTGGCCAACGTTGGGCGTCGCAGTGCTGACGGTCTTGGTAAGCGACACGTCAACGAGTTGTGGTGAGACCGTCACGCTCGCAATGTCGTCTTCGCCGGCCACACTGTTGCCGGGCGTACTGTCCGGATCCGCTTGATCACTCTGACTGATTTGAGCGGTGTTGATACTCACGCCAGCCGCATTCACGGTCGCAACAATTTGCAAGTTCGCGGAGCCGCCGCTGGCGATGGATCCGATGTTCCAAATCCCCGTCCCAGCGGTGTAGGAACCTTGCGAGGCCGTGCTGCTGGCAAAGGTCAGTCCCGGCGGAAGCGTGTCACTGACTTGGACGCTCGTTGCACCACTGGGCCCCGCGTTGTTGACTGTGATGGTGAACGTGACATTCTGGCCAATCGATGGTGTGCTTGTGTTGACGGTTTTGGTCAGGCTCAGATCGGAACTCTCCGTGTTCGCAAAGTTCTGGGCAATCACCGTCGGGCCAATCGTTCCGACCAACTCAACAGTACCATTCACGTTGGCGCTACCGCTGATTTCCATCTCGATCGCGCCGACACTCGTCAGACTCGCTGCTCCGCCGCCACCATTGCCAGCGACGAACGACGTGAACGGCAGGAACTCTGCGGACGATGGCGTGCCGCCGGTGTCAGGAATGTTGAGCGTCGCGGTGCTGAAGCGAGTGGCTGTGCCGGCGACGTTGTCACTCGAATAGATGCGAATGATCGCCGTGCCGCCCGTGCTGTCAGCACCCACTTGCAATCGAACTCCGGCAGCGGTGCCTGACTGGGTGAGATCGATTCCGCCAAGTCCAGTATCGTCAATCGTGAGCGCTGTCCCATCTGGTCCGTCCCACGAGATGCGTCGTTGACCGTCACCGAGTTGAGCTGAATCGAACGACAACAAGTCAGGCAACAACGGATCGTTGACACTGAGTTGAATCGAACCGGTGGCACTCGTCTTGTTAACGAATAGGTCACGCTCTCCACCTATCACTTGTGCCGCAGCGATACTATTCGTCACCGGCACGCCATCGTTGGTGGTGTCGGAGACGGATTGCGATGCGGTATTGAAACCGTCAATGGTGTCGATGAGCTGTCCCTGAACCGTCGTCGCGTTGACTGCGATCAGCGGCGACACCTGCTGGGTCAACGACCGCCCGCCAACAGTTTGCGCTGGCTGAAGCACAAAGTAGGACGCAGCTGTTAATCGCTGGAATTGATACAGCCCGCTTGGGTTGGTTGTTGTGTTGGTGACCGAAGTGTCGCTGGCGATATTGAAAACGCCGTCTCCGTTGTCTCGATAGAGCTGGACGCTCGCTCCATCCACGGTGCTACCGTTCACGGTCACGTTGCCTTGGATCGTCGCCAAATCAACGGCAACTGCGAGAACTCGACGATCCTCCAATAGTTCCATCCCGAGCCGCCGACGATTTTTCTGGCGAGACGACTTCGCTCCGCTGAGGAACTGAAATAGAGACTGACGCCGAAACAGAGGCTTTCGAGACATCGCAGGGCACACCGGTATTCCGAGGTTGTTTTGTCCAAATATCCCATGTGTGTGTCACATGCGACTTGGCAAAACAAGGGGCCTAGGAAGGCCGAGCGGATTGTGCCGCCTGCGGGTCGGTGGAGGTTTGGTAAAAATTCGTCTGAGGAATTAGAACCTCAGCTCACCGCCGACGCTGATTCCCTGGGCCCAGAAATCGGTCTCAACCAGCGAAAATCGCGGTCGAAGCGAGCCGGTGATCGGGTTGTTTGGCTCGGGAATCAGGTTGGGGTTCACGTTCGGATCGATTTGATCGCCCGCGCGAACGACGTTGGGGAAATACAACACGGAATAGCCGACCGTGGCGTGGAAACAGCTCGTGATTCGGAATCCGAGTTTCAAGCCAATCTCCGGGATCATCGTGAACTCGTTTTGGCGGTAGGAACCGATGTTGCTGGTTTGAGCCAGCAAGCCGCCCGAGAACGTATCGGTAACTCCGAGTTCAGTGATGGAGGTGTTGCCCGAGATGTTGACGCGTTGTGAATTACTTCCTACGGCAACGCGAAGCATCGACTCGAGCCAAGCGCGGCGGAAGTTAGCTTCATAGACGATGCCCAGCTGTACTCCGTTGAAACGATTCTCGGTCGAGAACTGTTCGTTGAGCCGGATGGTGCCCGGTGCTCCAGGAACTTGCGAGTCAATCGTCTCGGAGAAGGAAAGGCGATCATCGAGTTGGAGATGTCGATAGCCAACGATCCAATCAACGCGGTCTGGATCCGAACAGGGCGCACACACACCAAAGTTGGTAGGTAACAAGGCCGCTCGGGCGTTAATCAAGGCCGATCGCAAATCTGTATCCGATGAGATCCCGACGCTTCCGTTGGCGAGACCTGGAAAAGAAATCAACTGCGATGTTTCACGGTCGTTGGTCGTGTCAAAGAACGGTCGCCCGAGAATGGGTGCGCCATTGCCGCTCGCGGTGAAACCATCGCCGCTGCCGAACAATGTGAAGTATTCACCTTCGATACCAAAGGCCGCTTGAGGCGAGATCCAGAATCCAGCCTGGGTTCGAACGCCGGCGGATCCACCGTCGTTGAGTCCAGTGCCACCAAACAACGTTCTCGTTCCCGATTCGCCAAGGATCGCAGCTCGATTCTGCGGAGTACCAGCCGGGCTGGATGTTAGCAGCGGCGGCGTCTCCATCCCGCTGCTTCGCCAATACAAGTACTCACCGCGCAGCCAAAGACGTTCGCTGAGCGTTTGCCCGACCGGCGCCAGTCCCAGTCCCTGGAAGTTCGGCAGCAGTGGGCTACTGCCGAGCCAGCCGCCGGCGCCGTTAGCTGTTTGGACTGCGTACGGATCGCTAAACCCGTTGTTGTTGACCAATACAGTCGTTCCACCTGGATAAACGCCCTGTGCGGTAGCGGTAGCGACCGAAACAGCAACCAGCGCCAGGCAGGCGAGAATCGCGAATTGCAAAGAACGAGGTAACACCGAGGTAAACTCCTTTTTTCCGAAATCTTGCCAAATTCCCTCAAGAACAGTGGCAGGAATGTCGAACGTTCCGCAATTCTCACTGATGAAGTCAAGATGGAACGACCTGTTTTGACATCGAGACTGAACAAATCCTTGCTCCCGGCATACAATGGGAACCGTTCATTGGATATCCCAGCGACTTGCGGGCACCCCAGCGAACGGCGAGTCCCAGTAACCATTGCCGGGAAACTCATTTCTAACACACTCAACTGAAGGTTCGATTATGCGTTCATTGGCCTATGCGATTGCCGCCCTAGCTGCCGTAGGAATCATTGCTGGCGTCGCGATGATGCCAGTTTCAGAGAACTCGCAAGCAACTCAAAACGTTTCGGCGGTCTCGACAAGCGAAAGTGTCATGTCAGAACCTGGCACACTCGTGATGCGGGTCCCAGACATGCATTGCCCGTTTGCTTGCTATCCAGCCGTGAAGTCGACCTTGGAAGGCACCCCCGCAGTCGAGTCCGTCGAGTTGACTGAGCAGAAACAAGAAGGTGCGATCGATAACCCAGAGATCGTCATTAAGTACGAAGCTGGTTTTGACGTCCAGGCTGCGATTGCGTCACTCGCCAAGAAAGGCTTTGCGAAGTCCGAAATCGTTCAGTGAGTTTGAACCCAGCAACCACATCGCCAAGCCGCAGCGGTCTGAAATCCGCTCGCAGTGGTCTCATGCTTGTCGGTCACGGGACTCGTGATGAGGAAGGGACGCGCCAGTTCTTTGAGCTGGCGACAGTGCTCGAACATTCGCTTGCTCCGATGCCAGTCGCACCAGCACTACTGGAGTTTCAAAGTCCCACGATTGGCGAAGCGTGGACCAAGTTGGCGGAATGTGGCGTGACGCATATCCACGTCGCTCCGCTTTTGCTGTTTGCTGCTGGACACGCGAAGCAAGACATCCCGTCGATCGTTGTTGAGTCCCAACTCGCGACGCCCGAGATCACGTGGTCCCAGTCTCGACCACTCTCGCGACATCCAGCACTGGTTGAACTTGCTGTCCAGCGAGGCCAGGCCGCGGTCGCGAAGTGCGAAGCGGCTCGTTCGCAGCGTGCCTGTGTTTTCGTTGGCCGCGGCAGCCACGACCCCTGTGCTCAAGCCGACACGCGAGTACTCGCGCACATCGTCGGTCACCGGCTCGATGTCTCACAAACGTCCACCGCGTTTTACGCGATGGCGAAACCCGATGTACCCACTGTGCTCGACGAAACGGCTGCAAACGGTCGCTTCACCGAGATCGTGGTCCAGCCTCACTTACTATTCGCGGGTCGATTGCACCAAGCCATCGTCAAGCAAGTCAACGAAGCCGCTTCACGTCATCCGCACGTTCGATTCCTGGTGTCCGACTACCTCGGCCCTGACCTAAGAGTCGCCCAAGCGATCGCCGAGTTGTCATTGGCGTAGCCGCATCACGGCAAGCCCATGAAAGATCTCCGTCGCCTTCAAGTCCAATTCTCTTGTAGACCAGGATCTGTTTTTCGCGCACGAAGACAAATAACAGGCCGTTTCGGGCTCACTCACGACGATAATTCTCCTTACCTCATTCGCTTAGCGATTCAGCCGATCGACTCGCAGGAAACGGTTCAAGCCGATTTCCTGGCACGGTCTTACATCAAATGGTGTCACTGCAACGTCAACGACGCGTTAAGCCATTCGTTGGGTCATTCTGTGTTCAGTTAGCGATGGCTCTCTTGCTTTGGAGTATTGTTTACTCGACCGACATGAGGCTCCAACCGTTCTTGTGCTGGCGCTAGACGACGCCGATTCTCAGACGCCGATCGCGATAGCAATGTTGACGCAAATATCCAAGTCGACTACGGAAGATGGAACCGACACGCAGCGGCTGACGGACACGAGCGAGCCAATCGATCCTCTTTCGTACTTAGCCGGAGCCCCGATCGGGTGGCTTGTTTCGATGGTTTACTTTCGCTGCCACTGGTCCTTTGGTTCGAGCACACTCTTCGCTCCTTCGTTGTCAAGCCAGGTCTTCGCCGCCTCGTCGCAACGAAGGTACGCGTCCCAGAACGCAGTGCTCAGCGATTGGATCACTCGATGATGATTCGAGTTGCGATTGGACGTCCGAGCCGTGCGCTGGTCTCCGAACGCCGAGTGCTCCGCGTCGTGTAGCACCAACTCGTAAAAGTGGCCTGATGGTGGCAGCCCAGGGAATACTTTTAGGCGTGACGCAGCGTCCATATTTCTGCCAACCGGCGAATCGTCTTTGGTTCCGGTCATTAGCATCCATGGAATGCTGACTTTGGCAAAAGTGGTTTCATCGTGACCGTAGGTGGGAATACTGGGGCTCAGCGCGAGTGCAGCGTCGATGCGTTTGTCCGTGTGCATTTGGCCTTGAAACTTGTAGTTTTGTCCGCTGACGGCTTGAGTCGTCACGGCACCGAATGAGTGACCGCTCATGCCGACTTTCGTCATGTCGAATCGGCCGGCGTATTTGCCGTCGCTTTCGTTTTGCTTTTCCAAGTAGTCAAGCGTGGCTTTGACGTCCTTGTATCGAGCCGCTGCATTCGCACCGCTGGCAGCCTCTTTCAACGTTTGCATCATCTTCAACCGTGGAACGTTTCGGATGATTTCCGTGTCGCTTCCAGCATGCTGCATCGCAACGACCACGTAGCCTCGGCCGGCCCAATGCTTACCTAAGTAGGATCCGCCTTCACGTGATCCACCCAATCCGTGGCTGAAAAGCAGCACAGGACTCGCCGAGGTGGATTCCGGCAAATAGAGGCGAAGCGGGACCTCGCGTCCGTCGTAAGTGAATTGATCGTCCTTCACCACAACCGTCCCCGTCGTCGTTGCGGGGTTGTAGTCAACCGCTTGAGCCACTGTGTCAAAGAACGTCAGCAGTGTGAGAGTGCAAGCGACCGTATAGAGTAACTTCATTGGGATATTTCGAGCGTTCATGGGTATTCGTTTCAAGTGAAAATGTGGTTAGAGCGAATCAGACTTTGCAGCATACGTAATGATGCAACCGATCGCGTCAGTTCTCGGCGATGCGATTGGCTGGCCAGCGAGCGACTGGGAGATGGCATCACGCAAGTCGTGCCGTGTCGGCTCACGACGCTTTTTTCCGAAGCCAGCATAAAGATCGTCGATTCGACCGCGGTAAACGGTTTTCCCATCTTCATCGATCACAAAAGCCTCGGGCGTTACCTTCGCATTCAAACGCCTTGCAATGATTTGTTCGGGATCGAGGATGATTGGTAGCTGTATATTGAATTCATTCGCGTGCTTGCTTGCCGCTTCAGTACTGACTCGATTCGATGGATGCACCAGAAAGAACGACACACCTAGGTCCCCGAATTGTTTGGACAATCGGCTCAACGTCGGTTGATAGCTGTTCGCAACAGGGCAGTCCGTCGTGATGAATACGACCACTGAAATGCCTTTCGCGGGCGGATTCAATATTGCGTGAGGCGTTCCCTGGATGTCCGTGAATGTTTCTGGAATCCGCACTGGGTTTGTCTCGGCCAAAGCAGATTCTCGTGAAACGGCCAAAACGGCAAGGCAGAGGACGATACTGAATGGGATTTTGAAATTCACTTGAGTCTCTCCAACGCTTCGCGAGCTTTCTCAACTTCCTCCGCATCGAGGCTGTCGTTGTTATCAGCATCCAAGCGGTCGAAGCCGCGGCCACGCATTCGTCCGGGTAACTCGTCTCGTTCCAGCGATCCATTTCGGTTCTTGTCGAGCAAACGCATTAGCATTGACGGATCACCAACGCGTCCACTCAATCGTTCTTGCAACGCTCCACGATCGAATGATCGGCCAACGCCTTTTGTCATGCTTGCTAACCGATGCGATTGCACCATCGTTTGTAGTGCGTCTTGATCGGCAATGTTCTTGGGAACCACACTTAAGGTTAACGAACCCATTTCGTCGGTTGACTCACGTCCCCATTCGATTCGTTGCGGAGGCTGGTGCGGATTCTCGGGATTCTCGGATGAGTTGTCGTAAACAATGCGAGAGTGAATCACGGTTCCAGCAGGCAACGTGATCGGCTCGGCGAACTGATAGGTGTCTTGCCAGTCGAGATCCCAATCGTCGATCTTCAGTAGCGTCAGATCACTGCCGTCGGGCAACGTGGCTGTCAATTCCATTTCGGTGCAGATGTAGTGTGCGTGTCCGAATACTGCGATGGCCTCCACGTCGACACTCAAGCGAATGGAATCCTCGATCTCGTAGTGCGATTCACCTGCGGGAATGCTGATGCCAGCAAACCGGCCGAACGCAGCCGGCAACTGGATTCCGGCCAATCGCCGCGTTGGCGGTTTGTCGGCAAAGTACAGCGCCAACTTGGCGTGTTCGATTTCCGGTTTACCCGAGGGATGAAAGTGGGTTTGCATGACGATGTCAGAGCCAGCGGGAATGTGCTTTGCCAAGTCGCCGGGTAGCAGTGTTGGCGTTGTACCTGGAACGTAACCGCCGAGTCCGCCACCGAATGAATCGGCGACACTTGCAAGGCCGCCGCCGAGTTTGCTTTGTCCCGGTTGGGTGCTACTGGGCTGGGCACTACTGGGCTGGGCACGACCCCGTAGACCACCCTGGAGAATCGTGCTGGCGTCGAACAGAAATCCCATACCTGAAATCCCTGCCTTGCCGTCTTTTGCATCTGCTCGCCGTGCATTGCCATTTTGATCGAGAAAGAAGATGCCGTGATGGAGCGCGCCGCGGGCCTGAGGTTTGACTTCGATCGCTTTGACCCACTTGTCCTCAGGCAAATTCAACTTAAAGAGAAACGACCGATACAGATCGGGTCCATCAGCCGGGACATGAAAATCACCTTCCATCTCGATCACCATGTCTGGCTCGCCGAGTTGCCAATCAACCGGGAAGTCTGGCATTGTTGGCGTCTTGGTGGCATCGCCCTGCGGTGATCCCAAGTCCACCCATCGATTGAAGGTCAATCGCTCCGTCTGGGTCAATCGTCGATCGTTCTGGAAATGCACATTCGTGTTCACGGGCTTCCACGGCGGCATGTAACCATCGTTGATCACCGCTTGAAGCGTGTCGGCACGACTTGAAACGTCGTCGAATGTCAGCAGAGAAAATGGACCGGACTGGCCCGGTCGGTGGCACGAGGCGCATTTCGAATGAACGATCTTGGCGATATCGGTTGCGAAAGTCACATCAGCGGCCCCCACGTCATTCGACACACCGACCAGTAACGCAGCGAAGAAAAGTTGAAGTTTCATATTCGGCCTTTGTATGTCGGACAAAACTTTCGGTTGGCATGCCAGTCACTCGCAGATCTTGCTAGCGTCTGTGAGATTCGAGCGAAAAGAAGTCTTCTGGCACTTCTTGTTCGCCAGTCAGTTGCAGTTCAACACGTCGAACGCCCAGCGGACTGCTATCGTTGTTGATCACATGCATTTGCAGGACCACGCCCGATTCTGGGTGGGGCCAAATGCGAACAATATTCGGCAACCCCCGGCCTTGGATGCGAGGTATCGCTTCGATCGGCTGGCACTCATACGTTTGGCCGTCGATCGAAAGGGTCTCACGCCGCAGTAATCGCACATGGAACGACCTTGGTATTTCCGTTAGCAGCGAGTTGAACTGCATATTTCGAAGTGTGACTCGGTCGATGATCGCATCACGCGGAAGCTCCACGTCGTCGGTCGAACTCCATTGATAATCGCCTGCCTCAAGCCAACGTTGCTGACCATCGAATCCGATCCAAACATCCGGGCGCAGTCTTGTTTCATGGAACTCGGCAGCGAACCGATCGACCGAGCGACTGTACAGCGTTGCTTTTCGATCCACATCGCGTCCAAGCACGCGTCGCTTGATCGTTGCTTCATACACTCGCGTCACAGGGAGTTGCGTCGCCGCGATCACACGAGCAAGAGCCGCTTCAGCGTTCTGTGGTGCTATCAATCCCCAAACGCCGAATGCGAGTAGCAAACTTGCAGCAGTAGTCGCGACAAACATCCATCTCCGACGGTTCAACGGCTTCTCGCGCAATGGCTCCGTCGTCGGCAAACGATCGAACGCGTCGAGAGTTAGCTGGATACGCTTTTCGCGAGATTCCGCCGACTCAAAGTGACCCACCAGCATGCTGTGAATCACCAATTGACGACCAGCAACGGAAGGATCTGTATCCTCCAGTGCGATGGGGCCGTCAGTCCAATCACTGGGCTGTCCATCAATCCAGTTTGCTACGTGCAACTTCAGCGAACGAAAATTCTTCGGCGACTCGCTCATGATGGTGTCGCTCCGGCGGTTTTCCCAGCGACACATTGCGCGAGTGCTTCGCGAATTCGCTGGAGTTGTTTGCGTACGCGCGAGGCAGTGGACTGGGTCAGTTTCGCGATCGCCGAGGCTGTCATGTTTTCTTCGTAGCGACGCCGAATGAGTTCGCGTGAGTGTGGTGCCAGCTCGTTCAAGCAATTCGACAAGGCCGAAGATTTCTCGATCCAATCATCTCCATCGATTCGCTCAATCGACGTTTCGATAGCAATATGGATCGCATCGCCAAAAATCAAACATTCACGTTGCTGGCGACGCCCCGCGTTTCGCGCCAAGTTGAGTGCGATCCCTCGCAGCCACGGCGAAAGCGGCATGGACTGGTCGTACTGTTCAAATCGTTTCCAAGCTGTGATCAAGGTTTCCTGAAACAAATCATCCGCCAATCCCGCGTCACGAACCATGGTTCGCAAATACGCAATCAGCGACGCTTCGTTCTGGCGAACCAGCACTTCAAAGAGTTTTCGTGATTGATCGGGCATGAAATGGGCTCATCAGGTATGTGTCTCTAGTATCAGTTGTCGAATTCACGCAGGTGTGACATAGAAGTTTCTAAGAATCGGTTTTTTTCTGTTCTCGCAGATCCGAATCGATGCTTCCGCAGTGGGAAACGGGGAGGTAAAGCCAAAAACACACTCGCTGGTATGTCGTAGTTCATGGTTCTGGAGTCAGTAATCGCATTTGCCAGTTCGCGAACCTATGATTGTCGGGCATGTGCTGCTTGACGCTTCGCTTGATCCGAAACAGAGATGCCAAGCCAGAAGCGTTGACTACTTCCGTGTCCATCATTTGCTGAATGAATCCCATGAAAACCATTGTCGTCTCGCTAACGCTGCTCGTGGTGATACTGTTTAGCCTGGTGGCGAGTGCTTCCGGATCCAAGCCCAACATCATTTATCTGATGGCGGATGACCAAAATACGCTCTCGGTTGGTTGTTACGGCAACACGGAGGTCCAGACACCGCAACTCGATCGGCTAGCCCGCGACGGCGTCGTCTTCGATCGACATTACAACACGACATCGATTTGTATGGCCAGCCGCTCGAACGTGTTCACGGGGATGTACGAGTACAAAACGGGGACCAACTTCAGTCACGGTAACATGAAACCCGAGGTGTGGCAGAAGTCCTATCCTGTGCTGTTGCGAGACGCAGGCTACTTAACGGCCTTTGCCGGCAAATTTGGAATCGAAGTCGAAGGGCGAGGTCTTTGCGAAGATGATTTCGATATTTGGGGTGGTGGCCCTGGACAAACGAATTTTGAGACCGCGAAGAACAAGTCGATGTCAAAGTATGCCCAACAATACCCGCATTCGACACTTTCATACGGAGCGTTTGGACGAGATGCGATTCGTGAAGCGGTTAAACGAAACAAACCTCTTTGCCTTTCAATCAGCTTCAAGGCGCCACACAAGCCAGCCACGCCAGATCCCCACTTCGACGGTGTCTATGCGGGAAAGACATTCACCAAGCCCAGCAATTTTGGTCGCGAGGCGGGTGAGCATCTCTCAGCACAAAGCAAGCAGGGTCGGCAATATCCACGGTTCACTGAATGGAAATACGATACCGACTATGACACAGAAATGGCCAAGTACTTTCAACAGGTCTACGCGATCGACGTCGCGGTGAGCATGATCCGCGACGAGCTCAGGGCACAAGGCATCGAAAGCAACACGGTCATCATTTACACCAGTGACAACGGCTACATCTGCGGAGCCCACGGATATGCGTCGAAGGTCCTGCCGATGGAAGAGTCGTCGCGAGTTCCGTTGATGATCTACGATCCTCGCAGCTCCTCCGCTGGCAAGCAACTGCGTAGCGCGGCATTGACGGGCAACATCGATTTCGCGCCGACAATTCTCGAGTTGGCCGAATTGCCAGTACCTGAAAATATGGACGGTGTCAGTTTGCTGCCATTATTGACAGACCCAAATGCGGACGTCCGCGAGCAGTTGGCGTTCATGAATACTTTCGACAATCTTCCTACGCAAAGTCTCAGCGTGCTTACGAAAGAATGGAAATACACTTACTGGTGGTATGGTGATTCGAAGATGAAGCCGGTGGAGGAGCTGTTCCATCTCGCCGCTGACCCATCGGAGATGGTGAATCTCGCAACGAGTCCCGGAGCCATGGGAAAGCTGGAAACCATGCGAGCGAAGTACGATGCAGAGGTTCTGAAGTGGAAGACCCAGGCTGTGCCGTACAACAACTACACCCGCTACGGCACCCTATTCGACCGCACGATCCCGTGGCAACAAAAGAGTGTCGTGAAAGGAAAATCGTTCTAGACGCGAAACACGCCGGTCGCATCTTGACGATTAGCGCAATGCAACGGAAAGTCGTTGCCGAGGATTTCATGGTGAGTTCGTATCGCGGTTTCGGGGTCGTTGTTTTCATCCGACAAGTGCGCTAAACACGCCCACCGAAGTCGCGCCGATGCAGACCGTAATAGGTTTGCACAATCAACATTTGATAGGTGACCGCGTGGGCCGCTGATTCGACTTTTCAAAAAACTCGGGTAAGGGCCCGAGGCGAGCATGTCTGGATCGTAATTGCTTTCGATCAAGACGGCATCGAGTGTCGCAATCGTTTCCTTCAAGCCGTCGAACACGTGACCGAGATCCGTCAACAAGCCAAAACGGCAATGCGTATCATCGATGACAAACACAACTCCGTCCGCTGCATCGTGTGGTGTTGATAATGTCTCGACGCTCACCGGCCCAAAGCGAAGTACGTCGCCTGCTTCAAAGTGCGACACTTCCGTGAGTTCACCGAGCTTCATCCGCCGCTGTGTACTTTCGAGCGTTCGTCTTGTGATATAGACAGGCAATCCGAACTTGCGGTGAATTGAACCCAGACAGCTGACGTGGTCTCGATGATCGTGCGAAATGATCAGAGCATCAACGTCGCGAATGTCCTTGCCATGGTCAGCCAGACGATTTTGTGCCTTTCGGCCACTAATACCAGCGTCGAAAAGCAACCGCACGTCGCGGGTTTCGACGTACACACAGTTGCCGCTGCTTCCAGATTGCAAAGGGATAACTTCCATGTCGCGAATCTAACCATTTCAATGGAATCGCAGTAGCCCGGAGCGTCACTTTCCTGAAAGCTTCGTCACTGATGATTTAAGCCGACTCGGCATCGAAAGCGACATGCGCGGAAGTGGCAACTTCACAGGGAACGCGATGTACCGGGGTTCGATCGCAACGACTCAGACAAAACACGATCGCGTGGATTGCGTCGACGGAGACCTTCTGCCCACTAACATGTGAGTTCTGGGTGGCAAGAATAGTTTTCCTGTACAATATCGCGTCTTCGGAACATGAGGGTGATCTTTCAGGCCATTGCTGCTGATCGGGATGTACGATGTTTTCGTTTTTAGGTCGCAACACAACGCTTTGTGATGGGATGTCGCGCCGCGAATGGCTACGCGTTGGTGGACTCAGTGCGTTTGGTTTGAGTCTGTCACAGCTGCAGCATGCCCAGGCATCACCGGTCGATATATCCTCCTCTTCGAACGCGTTCGGAAAAGCGAAGCGGTCTATTGTATTGTTCATGCTCGGTGGACCGCCGCAACATGAGACCTGGGATCCGAAGCCGGAGGCTCCCCGCGAAATCCGGGGCGAGTTCGGGACGATTCCTACGGCGACACCTGGCTTCCACGTCGGCGAGTTGATGCCGCTGACGGCGCGATTGACCGAACGCATTGCTGTGCTGCGCGCGATGGCGACTGACGATAACGCGCATTCGTCCAGCGGCTATTGGATGCTGACCGGCCGGCCGCATTCCCCCAAAGGCCAAGAGAACGCTCTGCCCGGGGCGCCGAATAATTGGCCGTCGATGGCTTCGGTCGTTCGCCATTTAAAAGGAGATCAAACCAGCCTGCCGGGAGCGGTGCGTTTGCCAGAAGAAATTTGGAATACCGGACACATCGTGTGGCCTGGCCAAGACGCCGGTTGGCTTGGCGATCATGCCGATCCATGGTTGTTGACTTGCGATCCGAACAAGCCCGACTTTCGAGCGCCCGATATCGGTTTGCCCGTTGAGGTTTCACCGGAGAGGTTCTCGCAGCGCAAGGCCCTGCGTTCGCTGATGAACCATCAATTTCACGCAACCACTAGTGCGTCATCCAGTCTTAATTTGGGGGTAGAGACGCTTTAGCTTTGTGCGAGCGTCGTCGATCTTGAATTGCCAGTCGACGCCGCGTTGCTTTTCGTTGGTGCGTTTGGCCCACGCAGCGATTTCACTTTGCAATTCA
>JBGTAI010000012.1:0-2286 GCA_041749955.1 Pirellulaceae bacterium
ATCAACCAGGGTCTATTCGAGGCACCCTCTTCCACCAACGTGATTTGACGTGGATCCAAACTCGTTGGATCCGCTAACAAAATCCGATAGCCGTTGCGCTCACGGATACTGAACACGATCGCTCGATGCGTGTTGGCGAACGCCATCGACGTGATTTCACTTTCAAACCCTCGAAGGGTTGCGACCGGCGCCGCCGATTGCCGCATTAAATCCTCGCTCCGAAACACTTGCAGGGCGGTCGATTCGCGGCCCGCAATGCCACGATTGGCAATCGCAAACAGACGGGTTTCGCCGTACTGCGAGTCCGCCGATGATGTGGCATACCGAAGTGCTTCAAGAATCGGTCGTGACGTGCCGTCTTGAGAAAAAACGTGCAAGTCTGGCATGGTGAGCACACCGCGTCCGTCGGGCAGGCCGAACAGCTCACGGACATTGAGCTGCAAGTCATCCCAAGCGTGCGTTTGCACACCGGTGACCCCGAAATCCCACACGTAAAGTGATCCGGGTTGTTGTGCGCTTCGTGATGTCGCCGCATACACGAACCGACCGTCACTGAGTTGCGGCTCGACCGTTCGAATTCCGGATGAGAAATCAAACTTGGTTTCAGCACTGAAGAGAAGGTTCGATTGGTTATCCGCAAAGGTTTGCGCACCGGCTGCGCGTCTCAAGCTTCCCAAATTGCGACGTTGTTCATGAAAATCGCGTCGCGCGCTCGCTAGTTTTGCAATGGCGGACGAACGATCACCCGTCTCGGACTCCACCGCCACTTCCATCTCCTTGAGCTCGTTATATTTGATGGCGACATCACCTGTTGATTTTGCATCGTCTTCAAAGAGGCTGAACACCTCGCCTTCGGACGAAACCCCAGAACCGGTTAACAACGCGGCACGAACATCCGCGAACGCATCGTCCTCGGGCACCTCATCCGTCTCGGTGGACGGTTCGGGAAGCTCATTCAACTCGGTGGATGCAATCGCATTGGCTTGTGGAATATCCTCGTCCTTCCCGCTGAGTGATCCAACGGGGATGGTCCAACGGCGAACACTTCGCTCCGCCGAACAACTGATCAATTGGTTCCCATTCTCCGCAACCGCTAACGCAGCGATCGGCGACACATGACCCACGAACTGAAACGCGGGTTTCTGGTTCACCAAATCACAAAGCTCGATCAACCCCGAACGTTGACCGATGATCAACTTGCTATCGCTGGCAAAGTGCAGTGCATCCGAGGGTGACCTGAGCGGGACAACCACAGAAGGTTCCAAATCGGATCCCCAAGCGATCTCACGACCAAGCTTCCAGACATCCACATGCGGAGCTTCACCACCAAAACTGATCGCCACCGCTTCACCATCGGCTCGAATCTCCACCGCGAGGGGCTTCAACTCGCCTTTCGCAAGTGTCGCGAGTTTGGGCGACGTACTGTCATTCGTTTCCAAGGACTGGATGGTCACGGATTGCTCGGTTACGGCGAGCACATATCGATTGGGGCTGGCGCTCAAATAACGCACCGGACCATCGACGCGTGAAAGCTGTCGATCCAACTGATTTGGCAACCGGATCGCAAGCCCAGCATCCGTTCCGGCCCAAACCGAACCACGATTGATTGAATTTAGAACTCGAGCGACATTCGGTAAGGTTTGCCGTTCCAGCTCGCTACCATCGGTCGCGCTAAAACTGCGCACCGTTTTGTCACCAAGCGCCACATGCAAACGCGCACCATCATTGGAAAAGGCGACCGCGGTCGCGGGGCTGGGTAATTCGAGTTCTTGGGGAGCGGATTCGCTTTGCGTTAAATCCCAAATGAGCAGCGTATCACCCGCTCCAATTCGTTTGGCGGAAGCGGCATACGCCGCAAGCCGTGTGCCGGCTTGGTTGACGGCCAATCGATTAATCGATAAGCCATCATTCGATCGGAGTGTCTTGGACTGGCTTGTGCCAAGATCCATGATCGTCACGGATGAACTCGCGTCAGCAATAGCGATGGCGTTGCCGCCCGGCAATCCAATCAGGTCGCTCACCGTCGAGAATGTTGTGCCCAGGCCGCGACCGTTCTCGTCAATTGGAATGATTTGAAGCGACGCTTTACCGGTCGTCTTGACCGCTAACGTTGACGTATCAAGGAACGCGACATCCTCGACAGCTCCGTCGATCGCCACCGCGAGCGGCGCGGCCTCGGGATCGGACATGTCAACAACCGACACTCGCCCATCGGTCCCGATCGTTGCGACTCGCAATTGTTGGTCACGCGATACGATTCGAGACGCCGTCGGAACCGAGTCATCG
>JBGTAI010000013.1:0-96793 GCA_041749955.1 Pirellulaceae bacterium
GCTTGCACGCACCTTTTGCTGAATCTGGTGCGTGCAAGCACGGCACCCTACGTTTCGCGGTATGAAAAACTGATTTGCCCTGGGCACGAGTCTTGGAAGCGATGAGAAGCCGCCAGCCAAGACGCCTTGCCGGGTAACAGGAGTAAGTGGGAGACTGGGGGCGAGCGTTTTTCAGCCGGACCACCTGTGATTTTTGCGAAGCAGCCACTTGTCGAGCGACGAATTTACTGTCGATAGCATCCTTGGAACCGACGGAAGTATTAGTCGTCGGTTGAAGGGCTATGAACCGCGACCGCAACAATTGGCGATGGCGCGCGAGGTGGCTGCTGCACTGGAGTCGAGCCAGCACCTTGTCGCGGAAGCTGGCACGGGGACGGGGAAAAGCTTCGCCTATCTCGTTCCCGCCATCTTGTACGCGACGAGCGATCAAGTGGAACCGCCGAAAGCGAAGCCTGAAAAAAAATCGTCGTTACTGAAAAGCGATCTCGACGACGATGACGACGACAAGCCGAGGCCGCGACGTGTGTTGATTTCGACGCACACGATTAGCCTGCAAGAGCAGCTCATCGCGAAAGATATCCCGCTACTCAACAGCGTCATTCCGCGTGAGTTCTCGGCGGTGCTTGTCAAAGGCCGCGGCAACTATATGTCGCTCAGGCGGATGAATCGGGCGATCAGCAAAGCGACCTCCTTGCTCGCCAGCGACGAACAACTCAGCCAGCTGAAGCAGATCGAAGCATGGTCCAAAGAGACAGGCGACGGTTCGCTTTCGACGATCCCGATGAAACCGGACTCAGCGGTCTGGGACGAGATCGTGAGCGACACCGGAAATTGTCTCCGCCGAGCCTGTCCCAACTTCAACGATTGTTTTTACTTTCGTGCGCGACGGCGAGCCAGCAATGCCCAGCTGATGATCGTCAACCACGCGATGTTCTTCAGCGACTTGGCATTGCGGAAAGAAGGCATTGCATTGTTGCCGCATTACGACGCGGTCGTTCTCGATGAGTGTCACACGCTTGAATCGGTGGCCGGTGATCATCTTGGTATTCGGCTCACCAACGGGCAATTCGACTTCTTGTTTGATCGGCTTTACAACGATCGGACCCAGAAGGGTTTGCTCGTCACGCATAACCTGGAAACGCTTCAACGGTTGGTCGATCGGTGCCGTTACGCGGCGAGTAATTTGTTTGCCGATATTACTGATTGGCTTGAGATGCATGGCAAGAAGAACGGGCGTGTGTATCACCACGACATTGTGGACAACCCGCTGAGCGAGCCGATGGAGCAACTCGCGAAAGCGATGATCATGCAAGCCGAGGGCCGCAAGGATGAGGCTGAGCGAAAAGATTTCGAGTCGGCGCACGATCGTTTGATTTTGCTTTCTGGGGAGCTACGAAAGTGGCTGAAACAGGATGTCGAAGGGGGCGTCTTTTGGCTCGAGCGTTCGACGATGCGTCGTGGTGGCGAGCGAGTGACGCTGGCCGCATCGCCAATTGATGTTGGCAACGCGCTTCGCCAAGTGCTGTTTCAAAGCGACCAGATCAAATCAGTAATCATGACCAGTGCGACGCTGGCAACGAATCAAGACGATGCGTTTACCTTCTTTCGCTCGCGAATTGGATTGACGGGTGGTCGAAGCATTCAAGTCGGCAGCCCCTTTGACTATGCTAAGCAAGCAAAGCTAGTGATCGTCCGCGATTTGCCTGATCCGTCGAAGGAAAAAGACAAATTCGAAAAGGCATTGCCAGAGCAAATCAAACGCTTCGTCGGTCATACCGAAGGCCACGCGTTTGTGCTGTTCACGAGTTATGATCTGCTTCGTCGGTGTGCTGAGGCGGTGACCGGTTGGCTTGCGGAACAGAACCTCGCACTTTACACCCAGGCCGGAACGCAAACGCGTACTCAGCTGCTTGATGCGTTTCGACGTAACCCGAAGGGTGTGCTGTTTGGCACCGACAGTTTCTGGCAAGGCGTCGACGTTCCCGGTGACGCATTGACGAACGTGATCATCACGAAGTTGCCGTTCTCTGTGCCGGATCATCCGTTGTTGGAAGCACGGCTCGATGCGATCAAGAGCCGTGGTGGAAACCCGTTTTCGGAATACCAACTGCCCGAGGCCGTGATCAAATTCCGGCAAGGCTTCGGGCGATTGATTCGCACCAAGACCGACAAGGGGATCGTTGTTGTGCTTGATCCTCGGATCCAAACGAAGCCGTACGGGCGGATGTTTCGAGAGTCGTTACCGGACGTCCAAATCCACTATGTCTCATCCGTGCCGCGAGAGCGTCGGACTTGAACGAAGACGCCACCGAGCGTTAGCAAACATGCCAATGCCGCGATGCGTGCGGGCCAGTCTCCGATTCGCACGTAGAGGCTGACTCGCGTGTCGATTTCGGGTGTCGCTAGAATCGATCCGTTGTCGGAGTAGGGCAGCTTTTCGACGACGCGACCGAGGCTGTCGATCCAAGCGGTCGGCCCGCCGTTCGCCGCCGAGAGCACGGGGCGACGACAGCCGATGGCAACAAGTTGGGCACAGCGAAGGTGGTGGTCCACGACGCTCGTTCGATCGAACCAGCCGTCGTTGGTGACCGTCACGATCGCATCGGGCAGCCCTCCGGATTTGCGAAGCTCGCGACAGTGATCCACGGCCACACGTTCGACTGCGGTCTCGATGCAGATGTTGCCCATCACTCGAGTTGGATCGAGTTCAAAGACGGTGGGGCCATCGCCGGGTTGGACGCCGAGGCCTGGCGGCATGAGCGACTTGATTCCCGGGATCCAACGAACGAGCGGGATGTATTCACCGAACATGACAAGGTGGTTCTTGCCGTACCAGTTTACGACGCGGCCGTCGGAGTCGGCGTGTACGATCGCGCTGTAAACGAATGGTGCTTCGGCAAACCGAACGACGCCACAGCCGACGATCAAGTGCGGTGGTTGTTGCTGTGGCACATTCACAGCGACTGCTCGGACGAGTGCGGAGGAGCGTTCTTCGAAGTAGCGTTGGTACTCGTCAACGAGCATTCCTTCTGGAACAACGGCGTCTGGTTCAGCGATGTACCACGGCACGCCACCGCTGAACATTGACTCGGGCCAAATGACCGCATCGATTTTGCTCCTTCGTTTCGAATCGGCGATCGTTTGCTGGGCAAATGCCATAAAAATATCTTCGGCACGCTCGGCGTCTTGTTCGTACTCGACGACTTCATCGCGTCCGACGAGTAAGAAGTTCGTGGTGCCCGGTTGAACTGTTTCATTCAGTCGCATGTTGCCGTACGCACAACATGCTGCGACGAGAACCACGGCGACGAGAGACGATATGATCGCTGGTCGTTTTGCTTTGTCTTGAGTTAGCGTGCCAACCCAATTTGTAACTGCGACGCTTACGACGACAATGACCAAGCCGATCGCGTAGGTACCACCGAGGTCAGCGACTTGAGCGAGTAGTGGGACGTCGGCGAGTGTGTGACCGAGCATCGCGGCACTGATGCCTGTGAGCATGTAGTTGCGTAAGCATTCGATGCCAACCCAAAGCACTGGCGCGGCAACGACAAGTGGAACGCCTCGCCGCAACCACGCTTGCGCTGCGACAAAGAAGCAAACTGGATAGATCGCGAGGTATCCGCTTAACGCCATCCAGCACAGGAACATGGCGGGATGGGCGTGCCGCAGGCCTTGCAAGCTCACGAGCCAGTAGGCTGTCGCGGCCAACCAAAGCATCAAGTAGCGGCGACGTCTTTGCTGACGAGAAAACGAACGTTCCGCATCGCGGCTGATTTGATCGAGCCAGGGAACCAGTGCGACAAACGCGATGGGCCACCAGGCGGCGGGCGGTTGGGCGAGCCACAGCAGGAAGGCTGAGGTGGCAATTCGCAGCCAATCCGCGTAATTTGCGATGAATCCATTTTTCGTCTGGAGAGATTCCTGCCCAGACGCTTGGATAGGATCTACAATGCATCCTGAACTGGCGTCGCCGCTTTTCTTTCCGCTCTGAACTTTTCTCATGACGCAATTCGAATATCTCGGCCCGTACAAGCTCGGCGAAATGCTCGGCCGTGGCGGGATGGGGTCCGTCTACGCAGCGGAACACGGGAAAACGGGCGAAAAAGTAGCTGTGAAAGTGATCGCTCAAGCGGTCGCCGACGAAATGCGATTTCGCCGCCGCTTCTACGGTGAGATTGAAACGCTCAAGCGACTGCGTCACAAGAGCATTGTGCGAATTATTGGCACCGGTGAACAAGACGATTTGCTCTTCTATTCGATGGAGCTCGTCGAAGGCGAAACGCTACAGGCCCGACTTCGCCGCGAAAAACGACTGTCGTGGCAGACGACGATCGATATCGCCATTCAAGTTTGTTCAGCACTGAAGCACGCACACGACATCGGCGCTTTTCATCGGGATCTCAAGCCAGCCAATTTGATGCTCACAGCGGACGGTACTGTGAAACTTGTTGACTTTGGGATCGTCAAGCTATTCGGATTCGGTGAAGAGACCGTGGAGGGATCGATTCTGGGGACGGCCGATTACATGGCCCCGGAACAGGCTGACGGAGGCCCCACGACGGCGAGAACGGATCTGTATGCGCTCGGCAGTGTCATGTATGCGATGCTTTCCGGGCGGCCACCGTTCATTGGACGACGATTGACGGAGGTGATGGAGTCGCTCAAACGCGATCGACCTGTGCCGCTCGAAATGGTGAATCCCGATGTTCCCGAGGCGCTCGTTGAACTGATTCACGAAATGCTCGAGAAGCGTCCAGAAGATCGCCCGCCGACGGCGCTTGCGATCATGAAACGATTGCAAGCGATGCGAGCTGGATTGCTGCGAGAACAAACGCTCAATCAAGAAGGCTCGCCGACGGTCGATTCGGAGAAGAAACAGCAACCGCATGAGAAGCACGACCACGCGTCAGAAATCGATCATGGATTCACTCGTGAATCAGGACCACTCACAGGGCCTGGGACCGCGCTTTCCAGCGAGCGGCATACGGATGCAGAAAAGCCAATAACCGTTGCGACTTCGGCTCGAGCTGAGTCGCGACAGGCAACTCCCGATGATGTCACACTCGCGTCGATGCAACGTTCATCGTTGCACGACACGGAAGTGCCGGTCCAGCCAACCGCCAAGGTTCGCAGCACCCATTTCCAAACGATCGACTCGCATGGTCCGCTCGAAACATCCTTTGGAGCGAAGCACACGGAGGATAGCTCGGCATGGGTACAGTACTTATCCATCGCAGCCATGGTGGCAATCCTCGCTGGTGGAATCGGCCTATTTATTTGGTCGGTGCGAACGCCGCCAGCCGACGTGTTGTACTCGCGGATTTTGGAAGCGGATCGTAACGAAGACGTAACGGGTGCCCAGGCGCTCATCAAGCAATTCGTGAACCACTATCCCGACGATGCACGCCAAGAATCCGTCATGGAGTTGAGTGCGGCGGTCGAGTTGGAACAGTACGTCCGCCGCTTGCGAACGAAAGCCAATCGCTCAGGCGGTACCGACCAATTGGAACCGTCCGAACAGGCATTCTTGGATGCGCTTGCCAACCGTGGGCGACGGCCTGAGCAATCGATGCTTCAGCTCCAGCAATGGTTGGATGTCTTTGGGCACGAGGAAGCGGGCGGAGGTTTTGCGATCCGCAAGATGAAGAGTTATGCTGAAGAGGAGATCGAGCGATTGCGTGTGATGCAGGAGCAAACAGTGCAAATCGACAGTCGTGTCGAAGATTTGCGCGATCGAATTCTGTGGGCACGCACCAATCTCGATACTGGCGAGCGGCGTGCCATGCTGCAAGGTATCGTCGAGCTTTATCGCAGAAAAACGTGGGCATCGACGGCCGTGCAGTTTGCAGAGAAAGAACTCGCTGAACTCTCGAAGTGAGTGACTGGTCGAGCGAGTTTTTACGTCACGCCAATCTCGTTACTCGATAACACGAACACTTGTAATCGAGATCGGCTTCACGGGCACATCATCCATCAGCACGCCAGCGGCTTTCGGATTCGGGGCAACTTTCGTTGGTGTCTTTTCGATCTTGTCGACGACGGCTTGTCCAGAAACGACTTTGCCGAAAACGGCATAGCCAAATCCGTCTTGAGCTTCGGCGCGGTTAAGCGAGTTGTTGTCAGCCGTGTTGATAAAGAATTGGCTCGTCGCACTGTGTGGTTCGCCCGTGCGTGCCATCGCGATGGTGTACTTGTCGTTTGTTAATTGGTTGCCAGCTTCGTTGCGAATGGGCGGCTTCGTCGGCTTCTCATTCATGTCCGCGTCCATTCCACCACCTTGGATCATGAAGCCGTCGATCACACGATGGAACAACGTGCCGGTGTAATGTCCCGACTCAACGTATGTCAAGAAATTCGCGACAGACTTCGGTGCTTTGTCAGGATACAACTCCAAGACAATTGCACCTTCGGTCGTGACCATTTCGACTTTCACGGGCGTATCCGCGGAGACAGAGCCCGGGCCGAGGCCGGCCAGCGCCATCGCGGCCAACAAGACACAAGCGAGATTGCGATCCATAGGGTTTGCTCCTAAGCAAGACGAGTCGATTCGAAAGTTGTCGCCAGTCGGGGCAGTCTACTATTGTGATGGTACGCCGATGAAAGACCAATATTCGCCAGAGGTCATGTCAAGGCAACCCAAGAACCAGTTTCACACGGGGCGGGTGATGGGCGTCGGTTAGTTGCGACCACTCGTCAGATCATCCAACGCAGCCAACAAGACACGAAAGAGATCGCTTTTGCCTGCATGAGAAATTCTTGTATCGTCAACTCGGTTGGCGAACCACAGTCCGTTCTCCGTTCCCATCAGCAACACGTCGTCGGCTTGCCGGAGCTCTTGTGGCGATAGCCGTCGACGATGCCAAGCGATGCCGCTGGACTGTGCGAGTCGCTCGATGACGGCTTGCGTAATTCCGCCAAGGACTTGTGTTGCCAGCGGTGAATGAATTGCACCGTCATGGACAATCGCAACGTTTGCAATGCTCGTCTCCGTGACGGTGCCATCGTCGTCAACGAGAACCCCCACGGCGTCTGCGGCAGCGACTTTCGCAAGTGTGTCTGCGAGATAGTAGTGCAAACGCGAACGCACTTTGATATCACGTGGCCAAGTTGACGATGGTTGCTGGGTCACATCGGTGATCACAAGTGGTTGGCCGATTGTCCGAAAACGCTCCACACGTTCGTGATTAATGGCGCTAAGGTGTATGGCGAACGTCGCGTCTCTTGCACCCAACTCACCAGGCGTCGCAATGATCGTAATCCCGCAATCACGCGACGCTTGTGATTTAAGCCACAGGTCGTTTCGCTCCAAAAGCTCATGTACGAGGTGTGCTATTTTCTCTTGGTTGGGGAGACTTGTGATACCCAGTACTTGAAGAGTCTTATTCAGACGCGTGAGGTGCGCATCGAGCTCGAACACCTTATCGCCATACGTACGAAGTCGCTCCACCGCTGTTACGCCAGAACGAAATCCAATGTCATCGATCGAGATACAGATCGTGTCGCGGGGGACCCACGAGTTTTGAAAGTACCCAATAGAAGGACTCAACGTCGGTGAGCCAATGTGAGAAGAGCCAGAGTTGGTCACGAATATTTACGGTGTTGCTTCGAGGCTGCCGGCGATAAGGGACGCCATTTCACGTCCTGCTCGGCAGGATTGTTTGTAATAGTCCTCTTCGACGTGTCGCAGTCCGACGACTGGGGAACAATCGCGAGAACGAACAGGCAGCCGAGTGCCATCGAATCGGTCGGCGAACGTTTTTGGGCCGCTATAGCCAAGTGCGACACTACTTCGCATCTTATCGAGCAACCAATACCGCTTCAGAACTGCATCCCGTTGATTGTAGAGCAGAACGATTCGGTCAATGTTTTGGGTGGCAAGTGAGTGGTAACCGCATGTATCCATCCAATCGTTCTCGATCGCGGGGGCGACTAACCCAACATCATACGAGGCGCCAATGACGGGTGCGCCAGGTAACGTTCGGCGCCCGATCGAACCTCCAGCCATCGCGTGTAACGCTCCGGTAATGACTCGCCCCCCGAACGAATAGCCAATCAGCGTTGTGGGAAGTGATTGCTCAGCATGTCGCCGGAGGATTGACGCGAGATAGAGGCCTTGAGCATCGGTACGATACGCTTTCTCACGAGCGTCTTTTACCAAGATTCCTTCTTTATCGCTCGGCCAGCTCCAGATCACCCAGTCGATCGGACCAACACCGCAACGATATTGAACTGTTTCGCGATAAACGAATAGTCCTCGCTCGATCGCGTCTTGAGCATCCTGTCGGTTGCCATGCACATACACCACAACCGGTCGTGAACTGTCGAGCGTGCTGAAGTATTCATCGACGCTCGACGATGTCGTCTGCCCGTTACAGTAAAGGCGTGAGAAGCGAAGTGAAACGGAGTTCAGATCAGCCTGGCACGCTTCACTCGTAATGTGACGCGAGCTGATCATCCACAGTCGGTCTTCAGCCGAAAGGCATTGCGTTGGCGTGTCGGCCGTAGTGATGGTTTCAAAAGCAACAATCGAATCATCTGTAACGATTGCTGTCGTTTCTGCCCCAATTGTTAAAGTCGAGGGCATGAGGCAAATCGCCAAAAATGCCGCAAATTGCTTGATATTGTATCGATTGGGCATCGTGTTGATTTTGGGCCAGAGCATCGTGGTGTTGCATCGCGTCATCAAATTGTTGCCTCAAAAACACGATGTTGCGTTTGCACATCACGAATAGCGATCTAACTTTGTGCGGCACCTGATCCGGCGCCACCGAATAGGCTCGCTTTGCAAGTGAAGGAAAGTTAAATGATGAATCGTAATGTCTCAGTTGTAGCAGTTGTGTTGCTGCTCTCCACATCATCCGGCTGTAGCGGGATGAAAAACTTCTTGTTTGGTCGCGGCGCGCAATGTGGTGTGTGTAACCAAGCCGCATCGCCAACGCTTCTGCCGAACGGACTCGCGCCTTACGCACCTCCAGTAGCGTCCGCGGATTGCGGTTGCAACGGACACGCCGCAGGCGACGTTTGCACGGGTGATGCAACCTATGGCAGCTACGGTGCTGCGTATGGTCCCGGCGTCGAGTACTCGAACAGCTACGGCCCAGGTGTCAGTGATCCATACGGTGAACAGATCATTGGTGGTGGCGTGATTTATGGCCAAGGCGCTATGGGGCCTGGAACCATCATCGACGGCGGCTACGTTCCCGGTTCGATGTCGGACAATTTTGACGCTCGCGGAGACAGAATCATTCGCCAAGATCCGCTGCCACCCGGCGTGCAAGCGCTCCAGTAATTAAGATAGAAGCTTCCAAGAGTGAGCAAAGTGCGGCCGGCGCGGTGTGCAGAGCTATCTCTCACCGCGCCGGTCGTTTCGGTCTTGTTTGAACCAAGTCGCATCCCAGAAGCTAAATCTCCATGTCGAACTTCTCGCAAATTCAATTCGATCGCCGACAATGTCAAGCCGTTTTGCTCGGCGCGGTTGCTTCGATGTTCGGCCCTCGGGCTTTGGGTCAGGACCAAGTTAGCAAGAAAGTCGCTGTCGATACCGAGGCGGCGGCCACATTGACAGAAGGTTCTACCGCGGCGACGTATCTGACCTTTGAGTCGCCTCAGATTCAACGATGGCGAATCGGACTCGTTCTCAATACGCCCGTAACGTGCACGAACGGCTACGCAACGTTTCCTGTGCCGACAACGTGGCCCGAGCAGAAAGTTCGCCTTGTCGCTCAAAACCAAGACCCAGGTGTAACGGGTTGGAAGATTCGCGACTTGCCTGGTGGTGCCAAGCAAGTGCTGCTTGAAATCCCGCACATCACAGCTGGCCAGCAGGTTGAGCTAACGTTCACTTTTGAAATCGAACGCAGTCGCATTCTCGGGACTGGGGACACCTCAGGCCTGAGGATCCCAACCCGACCCGATCGAGATTTGAAACTGTATCTCGGCAACAGTCCCTTCATTGATGCATCGGACGGTCGCATCCGAAAAGCGTCGCAAGAGATCGCAGCCATGGAAGCGGAATCCGATTGGCAAAAAGTCGAAAACATCTACGACTACGTTCGTGATCACGTCGAGTACGTCGAAAGCGAACTGGACAATGCTTCCGCGGCACTGCGTGAAGGCAAAGGCGACTGTGAAGGGATGACGAGTTTATTCATCGCCCTTTGCCGAAACGCCAAAGTGCCGGCGCGGATGGTTTGGATCCCAGACCATTGCTATCCCGAGTTTTATCTCGAGGACGCCGAAGGCAAGGGAACATGGTTTCCTTGCCAAGCCGCAGGGACACGCCAATTCGGTCGCATGGACGAGTATCGACCGGTACTTCAAAAGGGCGACCGGTTCAAGGTTCCTGAAGACAAAACGCCGGTGCGTTACGTCAGCGAATTTTTCAAGTGCGACAAGAAAGGCAAGAGCAACCCGAATCCAGTGTTCGTACGAGAACAGATCGATATCCAGTAACGATCCGTTATTCGTCGGTCGTTGTCTCTTCCGCTTTTGAATCTTCCGCTTTCGGTTGGATTGCGGTGACAGGCTCATCAAGCGGCGTCAATTGCACGTCAACCATGATCTCCTCGCCAGCTCGAAAGACTTTCACGGGTTGTGTTGAGCCGACGGGTTTACGTTCGACGATCTCTTGCAAGCTAGCAGGCTTGCGCACGCATTCGCCAGCAAATTCTAAAATCACGTCCAGCGGCTTGATGCCTGCGTCGTCAGCGGCGGAACCTGCGATCACTTGATAGGCAAGCACGCCAAAGCCGACTGGATGATTGAACAATTTCGCGTGCTTGGGAGTCAACTCAGCCATCACGACGCCGATCATCGCGCGGCGTACTTTGCCATGCTCGCTCAATTCCTCAGCAACCCATTTCACTTGGTTGATTGGAATAGCAAAGCCGATCCCTTGGTAGCTTCCGTTGCGAGTCGCGATCGCTGTGTTGATCGCGATGATGCGACCATCAAGATCGATTAGCGGTCCGCCCGAGTTGCCTGGGTTAATCGCGGCGTCTGTTTGCAACAAACGACCGCGGCGAATTCGCTGGAGCGTCCGATTCTTCGCACTGATGATCCCAGCACTGACGGTTGCTTCTAATTTAAAGGGGCTGCCGATGGCCAAGACCCAGTCGCCGATTTCGAGTGAATCCGAATCGCCCATCTCAGATGCATCAAATGGCTCATCACGTTTGATACGAAGCGTTGCGATATCGCTGTCCGCATCGCCGTGAACTTCCGTGGCTTCGATTTCGGTTTCATCGGAGAGTTGGACGACGACACGTTTGGCGCCGGCGATCACGTGGTTGTTGGTTATCACAAGGCCGTCGGGCGAGACGATCACGCCACTTCCTAAGCCAGTGAGCTGCATCATCGAGCCAGAGTCGTCGGACTGGGGTGATGGCGTTGGGCCAGGTTGGTCTTCGTCACTTGGCGTTTCTTCCAGGGGCGAATTGTTCTGGCCGTAGGAAAACACCGTCACGACACTTGGCGTCGCCTTTTGGGAGGCGATTCGGAAAGCTCGCGATAGGGCACGCGGACCCGATTGGACTTCTGTCGGTGAGGCTGTGGTGTCGTCGGCGCCATAGGTGCTGTGGTTCGTTTGCGAAACGAATGCGACGCTCGCAGAGAGTACGGCAATTGTGACCGGTTTTCGCATGTTGTTCCTATCCGTTAACTTATCTTTGCCGAGTTGGTTTGGCTGCGAAATTGCTTCGTTCACTCGATCATACCCAAAAAGCTCACCATGTTGACCGCGTCTCTGCTGACAAAAAAACGCGATGGCGGTGAACTGACTGACTCGGAAGTCCGTTTTCTGATCGAGGGGTTCTGTGACAGCACCGTCGCAGACTACCAAATGTCGTCTCTAGCGATGGCAATTTGCCTGCGTGGCATGACGGCTCGCGAAGTCACGTCGTTGACCCATGCCATGTGGCGAAGCGGAAAATCGGCTGTCCGCCGCAGCGACACGCCGCGAGTCGATAAACATAGCACGGGTGGGCTTGGTGACAAAGTTTCCCTGATTCTCGCACCCTTGCTGGCAGCCTGTGGTGTTCACGTTCCGATGATCAGCGGCCGTGGACTCGGGCTGACTGGCGGTACCCTCGACAAACTCGAGGCGATTCCCGGGTTTCAAACCGCTTGGGAGTCCGATGCCGCCGAGGCGCTGCTTGATGAATGCGGCACGTACATCATCAGTGCGAGTCCCGAAATTGCTCCAGCGGATCGCAAGCTTTATGCACTTCGCGACGTCACGGGCACCGTCGAGTCGATTCCGTTGATTACAGCGAGCATCCTCAGCAAAAAACTGTCGGCGAGCTTGGATGCTCTTGTGATGGACGTCAAAGTTGGTTCCGCAGCTTTCATGAAAACACTGGCTGATGCCGAAAACTTGGCCCAGATGCTGATCGACGTGGGGACTGCCGCCGGCATGCCAACGCGGGCGATATTGTCGGACATGGACCAGCCGCTGGGTTGTGCGATGGGAAATGCGATCGAAGTCAACGAGTCATTGGATGTGTTGGAATGCCTTCACCGCGGAAACAAAAAAATTGAAGCCGTTCGCGAGCTAACCATCGAATTGTGTGCTGAAGCATTGGTTGCCGTGGGGGTATCGAGTTCACTCGACGAAGCCAGGTCTCTGTTGGGGAATAAGCTGGACGACGGGACAGCGCGTGAATATTTTGAGCGTATGGTTCGTTCACAGGGGGGGCAATTCTCCGGTCGATTGTCATTGGCTACCGAACACATCATTACCGCACCTGATTCTGGGTACCTCGAGTCCGTTGACTGTGTGGCCATCGGTGAAGCTATCGTTTCGCTCGGTGGCGGCCGGCGTCAGGTGGGTGACGTCATCGATCCTTCTGTCGGTGTTCATCTCAATGTCGCCATCGGCGATTGCGTCGGTCGGGGGGATAGCATCTTGAAGCTGTATGCATCCCCGAGACAAGCTAGTGGGTATCTTGATAGACTGCGTTCGGCTCTTACGTGGTCCTCAGCCCCAGTAGAGCCGCGGTCGCTAGTGATCAAGCGAATCTTATCCCCCTCGGAAGCAGCCACTTCGGATGACAACTCTTCTCAGAAGTAATGTTCTTTTCTCCCACGTTGGTGCTAGCAATTTGGATATGCCAGAACTCAAGTCTCAAGACATCGACCGACTTGTTCTTGCCGCGATTGACGCACGCGATCAAGCGTACGCACCGCACAGCCACTTTTATGTGGGTGCCGCGCTCTTGATGCATGATGGCGAAATTGTGGTTGGTTGCAATGTAGAGAACGCGAGCTACTCGTTGACGTTGTGCGCCGAACGTGTTGCCGCATCGACTGCTGTCGCACGCGGTCATCGTCATTGGCAAGCGATCGCGATCGCAAGCGTCGGTGGTGTCACGCCCTGTGGAGCGTGCCGCCAGTTCCTTGCTGAGTTTGGTGTCGACTTGCTTATCATCTGTGTCGACATTCTCGACGGCAGCCGCAAGATCAAGCGACTGTCTCAGTTGTTGCCCGACGCGTTCGACGGATCAAGCTTGCCACACCACGCTTAAGCGTTGGAGCCCAGGAGCTTCACGACGACAGCAACTCGGCGGCGAGTGTGTCTCGGCACGCGTTGATCAGCTTCGCAACCATCGCGTCAGCTTGTTCGCCACTGAGCGTTTCGTGGCTGCGTTGTAACTCGACGGTCATCAGCACGCGTTTTTTGTCCGCGCCATCTTTCTCCGCGTTTCGATAGGTCTCGCGGTAAGTCACGCCGGCAAGGTCCGTGCCGACGGCCGCGCGAACAACACGCTCCATCTCACTCCAACGCACCGATTCGTTCATCACGAAGTTCAAGTCACGTTGGATCGATGGATATGGGCTGACGAATTGCTGTTGCGGTACCAATGTCGCCATGCCGAACAACGTTGGTAGCGAAATCTCAGCAACGAAGACTGGGCCAGGCAACTTGAAGCTCTTGAGCAGCTTCGCATCGACGCCCGCTAGGTAACCAAGAAGCTTGCCACTTACTTTCAGCTCCACCGTCATGCCGCGAGTCAGTCCCGAGCGTTCGATGGACGTAATCTCCAGCGGTCCGTTGATCCCAAGTCGTTGCAGCAGCGTTTCGATGATGCCTTTGAGACGATAGAAATCACCACCAGCAATCATGCCGACAGTGTAGTGTTCGTCGGGAAGGGCTTCTTCGCCTTCACCCGGCAAATACACGTGAGCGACTTCGTACAAATCGGCTGCTGTGCTTGACGAAGCCCAGTTGGCGGCGCGGCTGTTAAGCAAGCTCGGTAGCAACGATCGCCGAAGTCGCCGCGAGCCTTCGAGCATCATCGTTTGGGTCTGGAGCGCAGACCGCTCAGTCCAAGGACTCATCGCGGCGTCCAATCGCTCGACGACAACGCTCGGCGTCATCGCTTCGCTCAATCCCGCAGTCATCATGACGCTTCGAACTTGGTCGACACCCACGTCATAGGAGCGTCGGGCGCTTGGTGCGACCGGAATCGGTGAATCCTCAGGAATCTTGTCGTAGCCATGGATCCGTGCGACTTCTTCGATCAAGTCGACTTCACGCGTCAGATCATGTCGCCATGGAGGCGTGACATAAGTTGTCAACGTGTCACTCGTCGATGCGACTTCACACCCAAGGCAAGTCAAAATGCGAGTGACTTCTGCGGAATCAATCGAAATGCCAAGGACTCGTTCCAGCTGGCTTGCTCGCAACACGACCGGCGGCTTTTCTGTGCTGGCCGTGTCCGGGTTGGTGTCGATCGAACCGCTCACCACTTTGCCACCAGCGGACTCAAGGATCAACTCGCAAACTCGGCGGTTGGCCCAGTCCAATTGTCTAGCGTCGACGCGACGTTCAAAGCGGTAAGACGATGGGCTGTGGAGTTTCAACGCGCGGGCTGTACGACGAACCGACAGCGGCGTGAAGATGGCTGACTCGATGACGAGATCAGTTGTGGAATCCGTGACTTCGCTCGACGCGCCGCCCATCACTCCAGCAACGGCGACAGCTTGGGACTCGTCAGCGATCACGCACATCGACGATTCAAGAATGTAATTGCGATGGTCGATCGCCTGCAGCGTTTCGCCTTCGGTGGCCGCGCGAACGCGGATCATGTTGCCGCTGAGTTTGGAATAGTCGAACGCGTGTAGCGGTTGCCCGCATTCCATCATCACATAATTCGTCGCGTCCACGACATTGTTGACACTTCCAATCCCCACCGCCTCAAGCGACTCCACCATCCAGGCGGGACTTGGACCGACCTTCACGCCACGGATCACACGTGCAATGTACCTTGGGCAGGCTTCGGTGAATTCGTTCTCGACCCGCAGCAGCGAATCGATGCTGGTGCTGGAGTCCGTGGTCTTGGACAGGTCTGGCTCAGGCCGACAGAGGTCAAGACCGTAGAGCACGGCGATTTCGCGAGCGACACCGAGGTGCCCGAGACAGTCGCCGCGGTTGCTGGTGACTTCCAAGTCGATTACGGGGTCGCCGTTGACGATTTCAGTCGACTCATGATTGAGTCCCGAGAGACTCAGCCGCAGCGCGAGTTCTTCGTGGCTGACGGGCAGATTCAGGTAGCGTGAGAGCCACTTCCAGGAAACGAGCATGGTCGGTTCAGATCAACACGGGGAAAAATCGGGAAAATGCCCCGAAAGCGTACCCGAACGACCATCCAGATCGAAGCCCAGATAGAAAGCCACTCAAATCAAATTCGAGACGCTTCCCATGCCAGACGAATCTTTCCCGTCGCGGAACTTCCCAAGAGTTCCAACTGCGACCGAAGTTTCAGTTGTTCCAGGCCACTAGTAATTGCCTTCGTTGAACGCAAATACCCGGTGCGTTGGCGTCGGGCGTCCCGGGCGAAGCGATTGAGCCGATACAGCTCGTGTCGTCAATGAAAACGCCTCGGCAACTGTTTCGACGGCCTCACGACACGCGGCTTCCAGTTCACTCGGATCCATCGCAACGCGTGCATTGACGATTAACTGGACTGGACCGCGAACCGAGCGACCTGCGCGAAGTCCCACATCGACGCTGGAGTCGTTGCTGACAATATTCGCGACTGCTTGAGTGTCACCGGCGAGCGCCGACGCTTTCAAGTGCGCAATCTCGCCGTCAGCCGCTTCGACAATTTTCTTTGCGATCGACTCCACGACTCGCACCGCCAATTGATCCAAATCGACGGAGCCGTCGCCTGTTAACTCAGCGGACAAATTGACCCAGCCAAGTTCAGCTTCGCCATCAGCATAAATGTCGTAGTCGATTTCGAGCAATCGCCGACCAGCGATCATTGGCGATTCGATGTAACCGAGTGCTTCGTCAACGCCCTCGCCAGTCACGGGGCTCACAGCGACCACGGGCGTACCGGGTGACTTCTCGGCGAGAGCAGCTCGCAACGATTCGATCTCATCGTCGCTGAGCAAGTCACGACGGCCGATCATGATGTAATCCGCTTCTTCGAGCTGCTTGCGGAAAATATACTCCGCTTGCGGCGAGAAACCGCTTTTCGATTCGCTATCTCCACCGAGAATTCGTTTGCCGTGCGATGGCTTGAGCAACACACCAAACGGAGCCAGTTCGAATCGCTCGCCCAACAAATTTTGAAGCGGAAGAACCACCGTCGCGACCAAGTCCGTGCAACTGCCCACGGGTTCAGCGAGGATCACGTCGGGGATGTTGTCGCCGCTTAACTTGTCGGCGGTCGCAACCAGTTCATTGAAGCTACAGCAAAAGCACGCTCCGGCAACTTCACCAACTTCGTAACCGCGAGAGCGGAGGTTCTCGGTGTCAACGAGCCCAGCCGCTTGGTCGTTGGTGATGATCCCGACGGTCTTGCCAGCCGCCTTGTAACGGCGAGCGAGTTCGGCGATCAGCGTCGTCTTGCCAGCGCCAAGAAAGCCACCGATTAATACGAACCGTGTTTTTGCGTTTGAAGTCATGGTGTTTGAAGTCAATGCGTTTGAGTTTGCGGCGTTCGAGCTTGTGGTGTTCGTCGCGAGCGTAAGTGAGGCGTCCAGTTGACGAATGGCCTTTACTCGAGCTTATCCGCCAGCGGCCAACTTTGCCACTCTCTCGACCAAATCGTCATCGGCGTCGGTGATCACGAACGTTTTGCGACGATTCGTTGCGCCGGATGCGAGCGAGACTTGCCAAGGTTTGAGCTCGAGGGCTTTGGCAAGGCAAACCACAATCGCATCGTTGGCACGCCCCTTATCTGCGACGGCTGTCACCGAGACTTTCAGCGCACCATCATGCTCCCCGCCAATTTTTTCTTGACGGGCACCTGGAGTCGCATGCACGCTCAAGCGAAAGTCGCTACCAGATCGGGTAATGATGCTCATCGCCTAAACGTCCGCTTTTGGTTCAGGCTTAAGATGCCAAAAGACCTTCGTAGATTCGTGAACCAATTCGCACCATGGTTGCGCCTTCAGCAATCGCTTCAGCAAAATCGCCGCTCATGCCCATCGAGAGCTGGGTCAGCGGTAGTCCGAACTCGGCGGCCAATTCGTCACGCAATTCTCTTACCGCAGCAAACTGGCGACGCGACTCGTCGGGATCCGTGCCCCAGCCGGCCATGGCCATCAAGCCAAGAATATTCACGTGCGAGTAGGGCAGCGATTCGAACAGTTCACGAATTTGAGCTGTCGTCATCCCCGTCTTCGTTTCATCACCGCTGATGTTAACTTCGACGAGTACGTCAGCATGCGCAGACGCGTCGGCTTGAGCGAGTTTGGTGTCTACGCCGGAAGAGTCCAACTCGTCGGATACAGACTTCAACAACCGAGCGCTGTCGATGCTGTGGATCAGCACCGGATACTGGAGCGTGCGACGGAGTTTGTTGCGTTGGAGATGTCCGATCAGGTGCCATCGAATATCTTTGTCCGCGATCGCATCGGCCTTGCTCCAAAGTGATTGCGGCCGGTTCTCGCCGAGGTCACGACAACCAACGTCGACCAGTGCCTCGGTCAAGCTCGCATCGACGTACTTTGTCACGCCGATGATTCGTACCGCATCGGCCGGACGGCCTGAGGCAACCGTCGCTTGATTCACTTCGTCGACGACAGTTCTCCAATTCGCTTCGAGCCGCTCGCGATCTTTTGGGCCGATCATGATCGTTGACTATTCATCCGCCTCATCCGCCGATTCATTGTCATCGACGGTGACGATCTCTTCGATATTGCCATCTTCCGGATCAAAACGACCGCTGAAGAAATCCGCGATTAAGTGTTTGCCGAGAACCGTGCGGCATCGGGGCACGCCAAGCGATCGATAGATCAACCACTGTTCTGAACCTTCTTGGATACGATAGCCAGCGGCTTCATCGGCCCGTACGATTCGCAATTCATCGGCGATCGTCAGTTGCCGCCACGTGCGCGGTCGGCTGAATCGACGCGGTTGAAAATCGATCCAAAGCGGTGCATACAAGGACTGCTTGGCTGTGACATCGAGAACGAGGCAGCCTTTGTCGGCATTCAACGTGGTGGACGTCGGGCCGATTCGCCATTCGTTGGCTGACAAGGGCACCACCATCGCTCGCTGTTTCGTGTCGGACAGAAACATTTCACGCGTTTCCAATTCCGGTTGGGCGGTGAGCTCATCGGAGATCGGCAAACGTGCTGTGTAGCGGATCTTGCGAGGCGATTCACTCGGAATGGCGGTTGACCACTCAGTGTCATCGCTCGATACGACGGTGTCGGCAAGGAAGACGCATCGGTCTTCGCGAGAGAGCATGAATTGACGTTGGACGATCACACCGCCTGACCATGTTTGTTCAATCTCAAGGTAATGAACATCGTCGTCGGTGTATTCGCACGTGTAAGTCCAGCCGCTCTTGGCTTGCTGTTCCTCACCGTCGATCTCGATCATGATTTGCCAGTTGCCACCGATAGCTTGATGGCGACCGGCAAACATATCGATGTGAGTTTCGTCTTTGCTGTAATCGACGTGAACTCGACCACGACGAACATCCCAGTCCGCCATCATGACTGCGACTTTCGACTCTTCGCTGTGCTGCATCGCCTCAGGCAAGGAGACTTGATAGGCGAGCTTTCCGTGGCTGCGACTTTCGCCTAGTGCGGCTGAGAAAGCTGGCCCAAGCGTGTCGGGATCAAACACGATCGCTTCGCGAAGTAAACCGTCCGGAGCGGTATCGTCACGCACGTCGCGAGTGGTCGCATTGCTCAGCATCGAGCCACCGCCGTGCATCGTGAACGCGGCCGCCCACACCGCCATGTCGCTTGAAATGTCGACTTGGCGTTTCTTTAGTTTCGACTTTCGCGTGGATTCAAGCAGTCGTTGGCATCGAAGCATCGACGCGAGCACCAAGCGAGTATCGACCGCTCCAGCAACCGCTTGTGAAATCGCATCGCCCTCTTCGCTGAACCAAGTATTGAGACTGGCGACTGCTGATTTCGCCAATCGTTTGCACGATGGCAAATCTGCGAGTCGCCACGCAAGCGTCAAGCCAAGCTCACCACCGAGCATCAACGTTGCTGGCGAAGACGCCGCGTTGACTTGCGACACCGTTTCACGAAGTTGCTGTAGAGCCCCGAGTAAGTCCCACCACAATCGTGAATCGATTTTCCCGATGAGCGAGGGCAATGCGGCTGCCCATAAGTTCGCGACGGCACAGCGGCTGATGCAGGGCGTGGGTCCAACGGCCCCGTCGATAAACACTTCGACCGAAGTCGCCAAGTCGACTGATGCGAGAAGCGATTTCTTCGGGTTTGCATCCACCGCCAAACGGCTGAGCACTTCGACTAAATCGCCACATGGGCCGCCTTGGGAGACGGCGATGCCCCAGCGATAAATGGAACCGTCCGAGGCGGCGGAACCGAAGACGTCTTGGGGCGAATTCTTTTTTGCACGCGATACGATCGCCCGCTGCAGTTTCTCCCACTGGGAATCCGTCAGGCCCGCGGTGCCCGCTGGAACTTCAGCGCCCGATAGAACTTCCTCAGTCACGATTTCGCTCTTTCGTTTCTTTGCCTTGTTCTGCGATCCATTCTTCATCGAAGTTTCGTCGGAGGTGTCCAGTGACATGGAAACGTTTCGGGCTGTGGGGGTATGATGAAACTCGATCGCTTCGCCGCGATACTTTGGATAACTTACCCAGTTACCCGAACGTTGCCAGCACCTACGAACGAATAGAAAACCGAAAAGGCGATTCCCATGCGAATACCACCGAGCATCTTAGGCGTGGGTGTGGCGTTGCTTTTGCCCCTCTTTGCATGGGCATTTGTCGCTTTTGGCACATCCACCGAGGTGACGACAACCGACGTGACGGTGCCGACTGCTAATGAAACGGATTCAACGCCAGCGCCCACAAACGAGCCGGCAGCGGCGGAACCGCCCCCTTCGACGGTGCCTGACACGTCGGAAGTCATTCCGAAAGTCACTCGGAAATTGCCGCAACCCCCAGCCCCAGCCGACTCCGCCGGTCCGAGCGAAAACGCCGAAAAGGTCGGAATCACGCTGGAAGACTTGGAAGGCGACGAACGCCCCACGGCGGAGTCGGTGGTTCGAAACGCCTTCGAGCCTCCGCCAGAATCACGGTCGCTGAGCAAGGATTCGTCGCTGTGGATTGATCCAAAGCAAAAACGTGTCTACGCCGACGGCTACGTGATCATGAACCGAGGCATGCTCGAAATGTTCGCATGCCCGATGAATACCAAAGAGCATGAGTCGGTCGTGGCAATTTTGGCCAAGTCGAGCCAAGTCCACGCGGCGCTGCTCGCTGTCGGGGCAATCTCCGGCACGCCAGTGCGCTATTCGCCTGAGTTTCTTCCAGCGACGGGCCAGCGAATTCGAGTTTGGATTTCGTGGTTCGATAAAGACGGAAAGTACCAAGTCGCCGATGCCCGTTCATGGATCCGACAGGGCGAGACAGCAAAAACGATGCAGGAAGATTGGGTGTTCGCGGGCAGCGGTTTTTGGAAAGACGAAGAAGATGGCAAGGAGTATTACCAAGCCGATAGCGGAGACATGATTTGCGTCTCCAATTTCAGCACCGCGATGCTCGATGTGCCCGTCGAAAGCAGTGCCCAAGCCGACTCGCTCGTCTACAGTCCCTTCACCGAGCGAATCCCTGAACGCGGTACACCGATTCGCTTGACCCTGATCCCGATTCCCGTTCCCAGCGACGATCCCGCTGACCAAGACAAAGTTGACACGGATACCCCGCCAACCGAAGACATTCTGAAACCGCTGCAGAAATAACTTGCCGCTAGTACGTCGGGCTTACGTGTTCGCCGTCTCACCGCTACTTCATTCGTACTCGGCACAGGTAGCTGTCGGCGGTGATGTAAAGCGTTTTGCCACTGGCGTCGAACGTGCAGTTGCTTGTTCGTCCTCCGGTAATCAATCGACCAAGCAGTTTGCCGTCCGGAGTGATGACATAGATTGCACCGGGGCCGCTGGCGAACAACGTGCCGTCTTTGGCAATCGTCATTCCGTCAGGCAAACCAGGAAACTCTTTCATGGCTTCTGTGGCATCGTGCAGCACTTTACCTTCGCCAACGGTCCCGTCTTCGTTGAGCGGGAACGACATCCAGATAGGCCGTTCTGGATCACTTTGTGCAACATAGAGAGTCTTCTCGTCTGGCGATAATCCGATACCGTTGGGGCGAGCCAGTTGCTTGGTCAGTAATCGCAACTCACCGCTAGGACTCAATCGATACACGCCGCAGAAGTCGAGTTCTCGACGCGAGTCTTCGGCACGGTCTGGCAATCCATAAGGCGGATCAGTGAAATACAAATTCCCCACTGAGTCGAAAGTCAAATCGTTTGGGCTGTTGAGCCGTCGGCCTTCGAACGAGTCAACAAGTGTCTGCTTTCCGCCACCCCGCGTCAGTACGGAAACGCGTCGATCGCCGTGCTCGCAAGCACACAATCGACCCTGTGGATCAAGAGCCAAGCCATTGCTCCCAGGTTCCAATCCATAGTAGGTCACGCCGGTGTAACCACTTGGGTTCATGAACAACTCGACGCCAGCAGTCGCGCTCCAGCGAAAAATGCTGTTGCGAGGAATATCTGAAAACAACAAGTACCCAGGACCTTCATCGCTGACCCAGACGGGGCCTTCGGTCCAGGTAAAGCCACCGGCTAAGACCTCCACAGCGGCATCGTCAGCAAGCTTTTGCTTGAGCGCAGGATCAAGAATTTCAATCCTGCCGATGGTGGCCGGCGTTTGAGCACTCAACGTGACCGTTGATAAGAAAAAACAAATAAACGTTGAAAAGCTTCGCACGAGAATCACCGGCTATCGACCAAGCGGACTGAATTGACATCCCATGAATTGTAATTGGTTCCGACGCCCCAGGTGAGCATCAACGTCCTGCTGAACCTTAAGGTCCTCGTGGATTTCGGATGCTCTTTACCCGTACTTGGCGATCCACTAACTATGGCATCTTCGAAAATGGCTTGTCCCAGAATCAAAACGACAGTGGAATTTTTCACCAGCACTGCCACCGTCGCGACGAATTCCGGACCAAAACGCGCAACGGATTTGCAGGGAAACGATGACAAAACACATCCTAGTTTGGTTCGCCTCGTGGTGCATCGCGGGCTATGTGCTGGTGTTGCGTTGGACGTGCCGCCACACATTCGAAAATGACCCGCGACCTGAACTCCGAAAGTCAGGTCAAAACTACCTATTCGCCATGCTCCATGCAAATCAGCTGGCAGTTGTCACGCACGGTGAACCAGGCACCGGTGCGATGGTCTCTAAAAGCGCCGATGGTCAGTTAATCGTGCCTGCATTGCTGGTTGCCAAGTGCACACCCGTTCGGGGAAGCAAGTGGCGTCCTGGGGGATCGAAAGGGGGCCGCGAAGCGGTTGACGCACTCACGCAGCACGTCCTTGACGGATTTCCGGCCGCAATCGCCGTCGATGGCCCTCGCGGCCCGCGTGGCCGCGTTCACAAGGGGATCGCTGCGATTTCCCAGGCTACTGGGGCGGCGGTGCTCAACGTCGTTGCCGTGCCGAATCGACGCTACGTCTTTGAAAACACCTGGGACCGTTTGCAAGTTCCATTACCGCTCAGTCGCATCAACGGCTACTTTGCGGAGCCGATTTACCCAATCGAAGGTGAGAAACTTGAGGCGTATCGACAACGCATCGAACAATCATTGCGAGAATTGGAAAATCGCGTCGATCCCCTAGAGAATGGCGCGATCGCCAACCTTGCAATCGTGGACGAACCGGATGCATCCGAGCACTCGGCCCGCTCGGCAGCTTGAAAAAACCAAGCGATTTCGGAACGCGACGGAAAACGAACGCCACAAAACTTGCTGAGAACCATTCTCATTAAGGGGTTGTCGCGGCGTTCTTTTTACGCAACAATAGATGCGTTAAATAGGTCTTCCCGGTTTCTTCGGTTTTTCTTGTGATCGCGTCATTCATGAGTGACCCACCTAATCGCATTGCCAATGCTGCGATTCAAACACGTGTCGAAAGCAGCGACTCCGAACCTGCTTTGGCCGCGGAGGCTCAATCGCGACCAACCAGCGCGGAAGACTCCGCTCACGGAATCGCGGCTGACTCAGCTCATGTTCTGCCAAAAATCGTGAGCTTTAAAACGCTAGCACGCTGTGGCGAGGAAATTTGGATCGAGAACGATGGCCAGATCTACCGGCTTCGTCGCACTCGCCAGGGCAAGTTAATCCTCACCAAATGAAGTTTGTTGATCGGCGCCATCTGACCGAATGATGAGGCGGAATCACGACGTCGGCGGATACCACCAAGCATCGAGTTCGGCTTGAAGCGACTTGACGATTTCGGGTTTCTCGGCTGCCAAGTCATGGTCCTCGCTTGGATCTTTGGTGACGTCAAACAATTGAGGCGATTCGTTGCTGAGTCGACTCGATGGGTCGATCAACTTGTAGTCACCTCGGATCACCCAACGATAAAGCAGACTCGCTGCAGGGTCGTCCATCGATTGAATGTCGTGCTCGAGGATTTCACCAAATATTGCCTTCCGTTGAGCGAGGGCTTTCTCGTCCATCAAGTTGATGCCGGGCAATTCACTTGGCACTTTCAATCCGACTGCGGCAAGAGCGGTGGGGACCAAGTCGATCGAGCTCATGAGCGTCGTGTCGTCTTGACGCGGTTGAATGTGACCTGGCCACTTGATCATGATGGGTGTGCGAATGCCACCTTCGTTTGGACTGCGTTTGCTCCGCGGCGCGTACGCACTTTTGTCGCGTAGATTGATCCATCCGTTATCACAGACATACATCACGATGGTGTTTTCGCTCAGCCCTCGCTTCTCCAACGCGTCAAGCACTTCTCCGCAACTCTCGTCGAACCATTCGCACATCGCCCAGTACTTTGCGATGGGAAGCGAGTCGACAAGTTTGGTGTACTTGTCGAGTAAACGCTGGGGCGGATTGTGGGGTGCGTGAGGCAGAAACGGTGCATACCACAGATAGAATGGGCTTTTGGATTCGGTGCAACTGTCCAAGAACGACTCGATCGGCGCGATGCCTTCGCGTCCAATATCGAGGCCCTTATCACCGTGCCGCCCGTCGCGAAGGAAATCTCCCTGGGTCATGCCATCGGTAAACCCACCGCGGCTGTAATTTCCCTCCCACCATTTACCGGTCTGGAGCGATCGGTAACCGAGCGGTGCCAAATAGTCCGGCATGGTTTGTGCTCGGTCGATGTGCTGTAAATACGCTTCGCGTGCTTGGACGTATTCGGGTTGGTTGTGTGGTGGCCTTGGCTTTCCTTCCAACATGCCTTCCCACGGCGGATCGTTACCAACAACGCCATGCTGGTGCGGATACAACCCAGAAATGATCGTCATCAACGACGGTCGACAGAGACTGTCCGGCACATATCCACGAGTGAACGTCAAACTCTCTTTCGCGAGTTGGTCCAATCGTGGCGTTTGAATGTGTGGATGCCCAATGAACGAATAATCACCCCAAGCTTGATCGTCACTGAGAATGACAAGAATGTTGGGGCGATCGGCGCAAACGCGCGAGCCACCAACGAAAGCAAGGGCAAGAAACAGAACGACAGAGACAGTATCGATACGCATTTATTTCGCCGTGGGGAAGTCAATGAACCATCTTCGAGCCTCATTGTAACTCACCCGCCAGCCGATCGCACGCTAACGAACAATCAGAAAAACGCGGCTCATGAAATCGTTGGCATCTTCCTCACGTCCATCCGCAACTGGATCCAACGCCGGCATTACGGGCGCAGTGCGAGGCGTCTTGGGCACGCTGAAGTCGCCACTGCCCAGATACTTTGCCAAGGGTCGTGACAGGGTTTCGAGTTCGCCATTGAACTCAATGGTTTGACCGTGCCGAACTTCGGTCGCTCGAACGGACGACAATGATTCAACCACATTTTCGAGCGGCATCGGCGTCTTCATCGCCATGTTGAACCTGAACGACTCAATCCCCTCGTCGTCAGCCCACAAGACACTCATCAACCGGTCGATCTTCTTTGCCGAAGCTTCTATATAGATCACCTTGCCAGAAATCTCACTTGCCACTGCATCGGCATCGGAATTGAGCTTGGTCGCAGCCTCCAGCGACCGAACGGCGTCAGACAAGCTGCTCACCATCGCCTCGTTGATCGCCTTCTGGCTGACAGGCGAAATTGAAGCGGCCTCCATTGCCAAACGAATCGGATCGGTGCCGCGTGCCAGCTCACTCACTCGAACATCGAAGACGAACACTGGCGTCGAGACAAGGATGCTTGGGATTACGTTTGGATTTTCAGTTGCGACGTTGGACTTGCTTCCCGAGTCACTCGCAATCATGGACGGGGCATCAACCTTATTCGGTTCAATGTCAGAGTTCGGTTCAATGTCAGAGTTCGGTTCAATGTCAGAGTTCGGTTCAATGACGACAGCTCGCTCAATTTCGGCTGCGACCATATTTTCACTGACAATGTCTTGTGAGGCCCCGTTCGTTCGCTCAGGACTCGTTGACTCAGCTACCGCATCGAGAGGTTCGCTGGCCCCTGCATCAACAACGATTGCATCGGTACGACTTGATTCGAAACCGGCGAGGCCCTGTGTTGGGTTACTTTTTTTCGCTACTTGGTTTTGTGATGTGCTCGTCCAATCTGGGCCAAGCACGATCGCACCGATCAAGCCAGACGCCGCTAATGCTGCGACCACAACAGCCAATCGCCGTCCTCGTGTGGACCGGTCACGACGATAGCTTGGAGCTTCGGTCGTGCGCAACAGCGGATGGTCTTCGGAGACTCCCTCACGTCGGGCGCACTCGATCGCGGCATCAATGATTTGTTCTGAAAACGTGGGACGAATCAGAGACGCCGCCTTGGAGCGATCTGCTTGATCGATGTGCCGCAACATCTCTCGCAATTCTCGCATCGATTCGAATTCGCTGCGCACGTCCGCGTCGGACTCAAGCATCCGCTCGACGCGCAAACGCTCGTCCACCGTGAGAGCATCATCCAGATACCCACTCAGTAGCGAATCGAGAATTTCGTTTGGCAAGGTCATTTTGGGCTAGTCACTCTGCCGTCCTCTCAGACGGACAAACGATGTCGCTGGGCGAACGCTTCCGTGAGAAATCCCTCACTCGCTCGACGCAGCATCATAACGATACTTCAGGGCATCCGATGCTCTGACTGGGGTTGTGATGCCTGGCTCAGCCCCAAAGTTCCCCAGATCCTCGTGGTTCCGGAACAAAAATCGTCTAAAGTTCGTGATAACTCGCTGTTTTTCGAGTACATGTCGAGCCCAGATTGACTCCGTCGCCCCCCTGCCAGACACGCAAAAAGGTCTTCCTGGAATGGATCGCAACGAGATTTTGAAGAAAAACCGCGGTGTTTACGATGCTATGGCAGCAAAAGGCGATCCCCTTTGCCGACCAGCCAAGGACACGGATTTGGCGGATCCGCTCAGTACCGTTGACGCAGCAGGCTGGCTCGGCGGCTCCATTCGAGGCCATCGAGTTTTGTGTCTTGCCGCTGGCGGCGGTCGCCAAAGCGCCCTGTACGCGGCCGCCGGAGCTGATGTGACGGTTGTTGACCTGAGCGGGGCCATGCTCGAGCTCGATCGATTGGTTGCGGCGGAACACGGCTATCGTTTGAAGCTGATCGAAGCGTCGATGGACGATTTGTCAATGCTGCGCCCTGCCGAGTTCGACATCGTCGTTCATCCGGTCAGCACCTGTTACATCGACTGCATTCAAACCGTGTTTCACGAAGTCGCTCGGGTGTTGCGTCCAGGCGGTGTCTACGTGAGTCAGCACAAGCAACCCATCAGCCTTCAAGCCGCCACGGAGCCTTTGCCGAGCGGTCACTATGCGATCCAGCACAGTTATTACCGAAGCACTGCTGCCGCACCCAGTAAGGATGCAAGCAACAAAGCTCGCACTCGCAATACGCCCATCCCACCAAGTTCACGCAGCAGCACCGCAGCTCGACGACTACGCGAACCGGGAGCGACGGAGTTCTTGCATCGATGGGAAGAGATCGTTGGCGGCATGTGCCGTGCCGGATTTGTCATCGAAGATCTGGTTGAACCCATGCATGCCGAAAGCGAATCAGAATCGGGAACATTCTCGCATCGAGCGACCTACATCGCACCTTACGTTCGCATCAAGGCTCGTCGCAAAGGTGAACACACGTCACAAGGCACACACTCGCTGTGGCTGCCCTCATAGATACTGCAAGATACTCAGCGACGCGAAAGCTCATACAGGAACACCGCTCCAGCCACAGCAACATTGAGACTGTCCGTTCCAAGCTGCATCGGAATTGTCACGCGATCCGTTGCTGCATCGAGGATCTCCGCCGAAAGTCCTTTCGCTTCATTGCCCATCATCAATAACATCGGCCGATCATCAGCAACGAGGTCGCTGAGCGACACGGCTGACTTATGCAACGTGGTTGCGATCGTGCGAACGCCATGTGTTTCACGCCACGCTCGCAGCAATGTGACAGGATCACTCATGCGGAAGTATCGCATTTTCAGTGCCGTGGCCATGCTCACTCGCAGCGAACGACGAGCTAGCGGATCCGCGGTTCCCGGCCCAAGCAGCACGTGATCCACACCAAACGCCGCTGCCGATCGAATCAGACTTCCCAGGTTTTCCAATTCGGTCACGCCGATCAATGCCAACGCTTGCCGAACACCGCTCCAGTCAATCTCGCCAGCGCCGGGGATCGGCCGACGGATTCCACAGGCCATGACGCCACGATGGAAATCGAAGCCAAGCAGTTTTTCGAGCTGTTTTCGGGGCAGCGAGTAAATCGGCGTCGACATGATTCGATGCTCAAACTCGGGGCGTTCCAGCCATGAAGGGAAGCGATCTTGCTCAATCAAGATGGACTGGACGTCATAATCACTTGCGACCAATCGTTCGACTACCAGCCTACCTTCGGCAATGAAATGATTGCTAAAACGAGTGGTGTTCGTGAAACGCACGTTCACAAACGGTGCGAGTCGCGGATCGTCGATATCCGCAATTTCAACGAGGGGCAGGTGCATGATGCAAAGACGCGGCTGCTATCAATTCGAATGGCGTTGGAAGCTGTCGCGAATTTACAAAAAAAAACGGCGAGGTGACTAGCCCATGCGTCACCTCGCCGTTCTGAAACCAAAACTCGAGCAAATCCAAAAATCATCCGCCGAAAATCGCAATCCCACACCACGACCACGACGGATAACCGTTTGTACCTTGCGTCGGGTCAGCTACACAGCTTTCCCTTCACCGGTAAGGTTCTGAATCGGTCGGTTGCAGGGGCAAACCGAATTGTAAGTGGAACCGCCGTCACAAACAGCCAAGATGTGGTTCTACCATAACGATTATGATGACATCCGTCAGTCAAAAATCGTGAACTGGTAAACTGTACCGATCAACGAATTATAACTCGTGCACGTACGGCTCGTTTGGAGCACATGATTTGATCGATGACCGGCTTATCAATCACCAGATCTCATTCATCGCATCCAACTTCAAAAGCAAGATCGCACTCAGGTTGAGTTCGCTTGATCAAGTTGCAGTTTGGTTCGCTCGCGCTCAGGAACCAACTCCTCAAAGATCTCGCCGTCGGTTGGATTGTTCGCTTTCAATTCAACATACAATGCCTTCAATCGCGACAATGACTGCGACAGTGCGGCACCCCCACCGAGTGCTTCTTGAATCGCACACCGCTGTGTCAACGCCAAGGCTAAGTACAATCGATCGACTTGTGGGTTGCTCAGTAAACGCTCCAAAACCCGATCCGCTTCTTTGAGTTCCGCTTCGTTCACTCCTTTGGTGTTTTTCAGACAACGAGCGAGTTGCAAACTTGATTTGGCGTAATACTCCGCATTCGTTGCATTTTCATTCGACGGAAAATACTCCGACACCGCTCGCCAGCCTGCTGGATCATTTCTTCTCACCGCGTTGAGGTACTGGGCTTCGACGGATTCAGCTTTTGGCACGACCTCAGGAATAAGAATTCGTTCGACGGTCATCGGCGCACGACGAGAGATCGCATACGCGGTTCCGGCACCAAATGCGAGTGGCAACAGTAATGCAGCGGCCCAGCGGAGCTGTTGCTTTCGACGGCGGCGATTTTCTTGCTCAGTGATACGTTGCAATCGAATGGTCGCCGCGGCTGTTCCCACATTCGTGAACGAGGCACCCGCATTCTCGCCTCGAATCAAATCCAAAAGTTCACGCGGCGACTGGAAACGGTCCTTAGGCGACTTGCTCATTAGCCGTGAAATAATGGCGATCAAGGCTTCCGGCAAATCGCTCGCACCTCGTGCGCGATCGAGCGGCATCGGCGTTTCGTGCAGATGCAAATACGCCAGCGCGAGTGCGTCTTCCGCTTCGAACGGTGGTCGGCCAGCAAGCAAGTGGTACATCGTCACGCCAAGCGAATACAGATCGCTGCGCACGTCCACTGTATGACCTTGGATTTGCTCGGGGCTCATGTAACGAGGTGTACCCATGGTCAAGCCCGCTTGGGTCAAGTTGACCGAACTCTTCCCAGCTTCCGGCCCAAAACGAGCCAGTCCAAAATCCGCGACTTTCACGATACCACGTGAGGATCGCATGATATTTTCTGGCTTAATGTCACGGTGAGTAATACCAGCTTCTGCTGCGATCTCGAGCGCGGACGCGACACCTATGATGACGTCATACGCTTCTTCGCTGGTGAGCGTACCGCGACGTTGCAAGTGCTCCCGCAGGTTCTCGCCGTCGATCAATTCCTGGGTGATGTAATGGAGCGAATCGACGCTTCCGACGTCATAGACTTGAACGATGTTTGGATGATTCAGTCTCGCTGCGGCACGAGCTTCGCGTCGAAATCGTTCGACATATTCAATGTCTTGTGCGAATTGCCGCTGCAGCACTTTCATGGCGACGTCACGACCGAGTGTCAAATGCCGTGCAGCGTAAACGTCAGCCATGCCACCGCGGCCAAGACGTCGAAGCACCTGGTATTCGCCGAGTCGTAGGCCAACCAGGTAACGCGACGATGTACCAGCATTGAACTTGGGGTCCACCGCGTCCAGCTTGCCGACGGTCTCTGTCAACGCGGGGTGCTTGTCAGGTGTTTCAGGCATGAGTGACGTTTTCGAAAAAAATTGGAACGGTGAACACGGCCAAGGTTATCTTGCGGGTCAATACGCGATGAACGCGATTCGATGGCCGCCAATGATTGTAGTTGCTCGGTCACCGGGGTTGGCCATGTCCCACGGAATGACCCGGTGCAGTGTTCGAGATGGAGACCAAAATCTCGTTCAAACTGCCCGAACGCCGCCCCTGCAGGTCAAGCGTAATGAACTTGAAACCGAACCCACGAAACGTCGCATTCAGATCGCTGAGCACTTCGGGTTGCTGCAATCGGCCCCATTCATCGGGATCGATCTCCAAACGCGCCAGATCATCCGCATGCAGTCGAACGCGAATGTCCACGAAGCCTCGCTGGTGTAGCCAGTTCTCCGCCGCCTCGACTCGCTGCAGCCGCTCTGGAGTCACTTCCACGCCGTAGGCCAGCCGACTCGACAAGCACGGCGACGCGGGAAGATCTTTTACCGACAAGTTCCAAGACGCAGCAACTTGCCGCACACGAGCTTTGGTCAGTCCGAGATCAGCAAGCGGCGTCACCACTCCGGCGAGTTTCCCTGCTCGGATTCCAGGCCGATGGTCGCCAAGGTCGTCCGAGTTGGTGCCGCTGAGGATAACAACTTCGCAACCCGACTCCATTTCACGAAGATGCTTCACGACATCGCCAAGTGCTTCATAGAGCGTTTGCTTACAAAAGAAACATCGCTGGCCGTCGTTGCGTCGATAGTCCGCAAGAGCCAACTCGTTCGTTTTGACGACGCGGTGCTCGATCCCAATTTCGCGTGCAACGCGACAAGCATTCTCGATTTGGTGCCGAGCGACACTCGGTGAGTCCGCTGTGATCGCGATCGCGCGATCGCCAAGAGCTCGCTGAGCCGCCGCAGCTACCACGCTGCTATCGACACCGCCGGAGAACGCCACAGCCGCACGCTCGTATTGTCCGATGCTTGCAAGCAATCGCTCGGTGTCCGGAAGCTGGCTAGACGTGTCGTCGACTGGGGGCATGTTGCGTGAAAAGTGGCTTAAGATCGGGCTGATGCGAGGAACAAAATTTGGGGGTGCGTTCGCAGGACCGATTTCGGTGTCGAGCGTACGACCGCTAGCAACCCACTATTGTTACCGAACAACATGAACCTGAACACTCCGGAAGCGACGCCTTCCAAGCCGAACGGATGCCTCACCCGTGGATGATCCCAAACATGTTCACGCCAATCTCCCCCAATGCCGTTTCAGCTCATCTCATCACGGATCATTTCGTTTGGGGCGCACCCGGCTGCTCCGCAAGCTGAGTCGCGTTTTCGCTGGCATTACCTTCTACGTCAGCCTCAGCCAAAACTGGACCTACGAATTCGATTGTGTCAAACGGCGAACCACTTTCAAACACCATCTCGCGCGAGTAATCCACTGGCGGTAAACCATCTCGGAAAACGACTGGCGGAACTGGTTTCTTCCTAAAATTAAAGATTCTGCCGTCAGCAAACTTCAGTTCTCGCCGAATGGTGCCCTGACGAAACGGCCCCACTCCGAGCACCCAGGTATCGCGTGCCGTTGAGTTGGCGCGACTCAAGCCCGACTGCCACACCGCTTGGCGAGTCTCTCGATCGTAGGCAAATGCAGCGACTTTGGCTGCTCCCTCACGCGACTCTCGCCGAGCGAATGCAATTTCGGGGATCGACGGAATCGTGGGTGCCGCCGAAATCAGAGACGCCGTTGACGCAAGAGAGTTGTTCTCCGGAACACCATAGGTTAACCGGTGATCATCCATGCCGAGTGTTCCGATTCGACCTTCGATGACAAGCTCAGCGTCATTTTGAGTCTCCACCATCAAGCAACCTGCCGCGATAATTTGCTGGCGCATCGCGCTGGTCACGTAGTCCGCATTGACAAAGCTGTCATTCTTGACGGTCTTTAAATACGTAGTGTCGAAATAGACTCGACGTCCTGATAACGGGCGAAAGTCAATCTGGGCAACACTTCGATCAACCGCATCGCTGAGGACAAGTTGCTCCGTCGCGTTTTGCAAATTGGTCGTACCACAACCGGAAAGCGTCACGATTGCCCATAAAAGAATACTGCCGCCCCCAATCATTCGCTTGAACGCACGGAAGCCAGCGATAGCCGCCCTGGGATCGCATCGGTTAACGGCAATGCAGCTAACGATTGAGGCCATGACGCGAAGCGACTAAGACAGAAGGTGGGGCTTAAGGCAAGAATAAACAGGTTCATAGCCCGCCAAAGCCCGCGACGACAAGATGTTTTCGCTTAGGATCGCGTCGTGAAACTTGGGTCAAGTCATCACTTAGCCGCTGGTTCGACTAGTTGGCCACCACTGATGAGAATTTCTAGCTCTTGTGTGAGCCGCTCTCGCACCGAAGCCTCGCCGTCGAATCCGATATGCACAGACTGAATCTTTCCTCTCGGCCCCACAATAACGGTCTGGGGGATGGCATCAATCTTAAACGCGTCAGCCACCTTGCCATCCGGATCCAGTAACAGGGTCGAGTTCCAGCCTTGCTCCTTCGCAAACTCTCGGGCCTTCTCCGCCGACTCGCCAATGTTCACCGCCAAGAACACAACTCCTTTCTCCGCGTACTTGCTGCACACATCACTCAGCACAGGCATGGACTCGACACAGGGTGCACACCATGTCGCCCAAAAATCGATCACGACAATACGTCCAGCAAGTTTATCGGAATCAACTCGCTTACCGTCCAATGTCTGGGCGTTGAGCACTGGCGCATCGGCTCCCAGCAACGGATGATCCATCACAGGACCTGCCATCGACTCGTAATAGTCATCGAGCGATTCGTACTCCACCGCATCTTTAGATGGTGTAAACGCAAACAGGTTCTCGTCCACCTCTCCGTTCATCCGCCAGGACACGAAATCGAATCGCAACTGATACGAATAGCTATCTGGGAACTGGCCTTGCCCGGTCGCTCGTAACATGGGGGTCAAGTCAACGAGCAATCTCAGCGGCTTCGGCGCGTCTCCTTGCGTGATCCAGAAATCCCACGAGACACCGTCGTCTTGGAGTCCCTTGAAATGCACGGCAGGTGTCTCGCCACGGAATTTGCCGCGGTCGACAAGTTCAACTGATTTCATGCCGCCCAACAACGTGATCGCCGGATCAACGCCAGCCAACGAAAGCGCCAGCACCGCTTCGGGATACGGCCCCAAGGGTACTGGGATTTCCGTCGCAGCTTGTTGCGTTTGGATGGGCTCTGGCGCCCGGAAATACGCTTCCGGCGACATCGCGACGATCATTTCTTTGCCGTTACAGTAAACTCGAAGCCGTTGCTCGGCTTCCTTCAGGTAGACCGTAAATTTGTCGGGCGCCATGGAGCCGATTTGATAAATCGCTGTTTGGCTGTCCATGATTTGCGCACCACTGAGCGTTTCCGCAGTCATTTCCACCGTGACGCGTGATACATCTGCGTCCGCGATCGCCTTGAACAGCGGCAACATCGCATCACGCACTTCTGCGGATAAAACAAACGGCGCTGCAGCCTCAGTGCCTGCAGCCTCAGCATCCTGTGGCTCATCAGCAACACTGCACAACGAACCTGGCCCGACCAGCGATAGCACGGATAAAAGCACAACGTTCAAACGCATTAAATTACTCATTGCATCTCACCACGTGAGGATCAAATGGAATCGCGATCAGGAACCTTCGATGATAAGACCCAGCGGCCTCATTGACTATCGCTAGCAATCTTACCTCTCGTTCGGATCGATCAACGTTTTACCAGTGAATGGCATTCATTTTTGACTTGCGGGTAATAACGATTTCCGTGTATAGCCAAGGTTACCCAGGTTTGCACCGCTCGATCATGGATGAACTCGATGCGACTCATATGTAATCTAATCGCAATTTCCGCCGCCATACTGTCGCTCGTCGGTAGTTCCACCTCGTTACACGGCCAGAACTTTGCCGTCCCTGCAACAGGACCTGGCGGTTCGCCCGCGCCGAACACCCAACCCACTGCGCCGAACACCCAACCCACCGCGCCACCACCGAGTCTCCAACAGCAACCAACGTCCTCGGCACAATCCGGCGCTTCGGCGAATGGTCGCGTCGGCAGCGGTGGCCAATTGCCTCGTACGGCTGGACAAGAACACCGCGTCTACGACTTGCGACCTTACACCGGCTACCTCACCAAACACGATCACCCTGAACAAGCCATCGTCGATTGGATCTTGCGAGAAACGGGATCGGACGTCTGGTTCAGCGAACCGTTCGGATTTCTGAATGCTGATCGTGACCAGCTTTCCGTGTATCACACGCCCGAAATGCACAACGTGGTCAATAGTGTCGTCGATCGTTTTGTTGCTGGCGAGAAGGATCCGCAAGTCTTGAATCTGAGAGTGATGACTGTCGGTAATCCGAACTGGAGAAGCCGCGCTCACATGTTGATGCAGCACGTCAATGTCGACTCGCCTGGCATGCAAGCGTGGCTACTGACAAAAGAAAACGCGGCACTCGTGGTGAACATGCTTCGTCAACGAACCGATGCCCGCGAAGTGCAATCACTTGATGTGATCACGCACAATGGCCAAACTGAAAAACTTGCCAGCATCCGCGGTCGCAACTACGTTCAAAACGTTCGGCCCGCCCCATCCGGTTGGCCTCCGTATGAGCCTGAGACTGGCGAAATCCAAGAAGGTTACCGACTCGAACTCAGTCCTCTATTGAGCACCGACGGTCGTGCGTTGGACTGTGTCGTGAAAGCAAACATCGACCAAGTCGACAAGCTCGTTCCTGTCGATTTGGATCTCCCGTTGGCGAACGGACAAAATCACCGAGCAAGAATTGACGTTCCACAACTCGTGAGTTGGCGGTTGCATGAACGATTCCGGTGGCCATCGGATATGGTGCTGCTGCTCTCGTGTGGCGTGGTCGCGAGCCCCGAACGGCCGCAATCGGCATTGCCGTTGCTGAATTTTGGTGCGATTACGGGCACCACTGCGGGGCGAGCCGATGCGTTGCTGTTCATCGAATTTCGCGGCCGAGCCTCCGAAAATCTGACTACGACCCCGTTGGTGCCCCAAGTTGCCAACGGCAACGCAGCCCCCAATCGCGGCCGGTATTAACGGCTTTTGACCCATGAAAGTGCGACGATTGCCGGGTGACTTTCTCCTGGCAATCGGCGTTTATCGGTCTGCGGTGAGGTTGGAGCCGAAACGCTCGCAGCGTAAATTGGCTGTTTCGGGGGATCTGCAGCAAGTTCCGGCAGAGTCCTTTCCTTTTCCGAGCTGACACTTCAAACTTGCCGCCTCGCAGCTTCTACCAACAAAACTCTGACTCGCACTTCAATTTATTCCATGGAAAGCTCAGCGTCTCGTCGCGTCGTCATCACTGGCACGGGTGTTGTCAGCCCACTCGGGAACGATCCTGCGGGCCTCACCTCCGCGCTTCGTAGCCGCACCAGTGGCGTTCGTCCGCTGACCCAAGTTCCGCACGGCGTATTTGGCGTCGATCATGGAGCCGAGGCCGTGGACTTTACTGGCGATATCGAAAACTACGGGCCGCTGGAGAAGACGCTCCAGCGAACGATTCGCAAGGGCAGCAAGTTGATGTGCCGCGAGATCGAAATGGGCGTCGCCGTTGCTCAACTCGCAATGAACAGTGCTCAACTCACCCCCGAGGTGCGTGATCGCGATCGCACGGGCGTCCTTTATGGATGCGACTACATCATGTCGCTGCCCGAAGAATTTGCTGAAGGCATTCGACGCTGTATCGACGCCGACGGAAAATTCCAATTCGGCAAGTGGGCTGAGTTGGGGTTGCCACAGGTCAATCCGTTGTGGCTGCTCAAGTATCTGCCCAATATGCCTGCCAGCCACATCGCGATTTACAACGACCTACGTGGCCCGAATAATTCCATCACCGTCCGCGAAGCTTCAAGTGGTGCCGCGATTGCCGAAGCCTATTCGACGATCAATCGTGGTCACGCCGATGTGTTGATCGTGGGCAGCACCGGATCGCGCATTCACCCACTTCGCACATTGCATGCGTCGATGCAAGAAAATCTGGCTGCCGATCGCCAGGACTGTGTCACGATGAGTCGGCCATTCGATGCATCACGCGATGGCAGCGTCCTCGGCGAAGGTGCCGGCGCACTCGTCTGCGAAACTCTCGAACATGCTGAGAAACGCGGAGCAACGATCCTCGGCGAAATCGTTGGTTATGGAAGCAGCACCGTGGGCGAAGCTTCTGGACCGGATTATCTTCGAACCGCAATTGCGAACGTTATTCGTGCTGCACTGGGCAGCGCGGATCCGTCGAGCGTCGGACACATCAACGCACACGGAATCGGCACACCGCTGTCGGATCGACAAGAAGCCGAAGCCATCAAAGCGGTCTTCGGCGCACCGCCCCAGCAGCCTCCGGTCACGACGGTCAAAGGGCATATCGGCAACCTCGGTGCAGGCTCCGGCATGGTCGAAATTATCGCCAGCTTGATGGCCTTGGGCGGATCGCTCTTCCCGATTCTCAACCTGGAACAACTCGATCCTGCTTGTCCAATCAATGCCTGTGTCACTGATGATGTTCCGGCAGGAGAATCCTTCCTGAGCTACAACATCACACCGCAAGGCCAAGCTTCCGCGGTACGCATTCAATGCATCGCGTGCTAAGTTCGTCTGCGTTAAGTGATCAGCAAACCTTCACCCGGTTCCGCTTCTTCCCATTCGCGTCGAATCTCTCTCAGCCCGTACGCGCACAGCTCGAACTGTTCACTCAGACGATACAACAAATCGCACGAAGGCCGATCTTCGCCCGCCTGTATCTCCGCTGCAATCGCATAGGCACGTTTGCCTTGGCGACAGTAGTCAATGAATCCGTCCAAGGATTCACTGCGTCGAACACGCCGCAAGCTCTCTGGATACATGCCAGACCAGAACAACGTAAAGTCACCGATGTGACGATGTGTTTCGCGTCTCGCCAAGCCAATGCGCTGATCAGCTTCGCAAAGCATTTGAAACACTTCCGTCGCCGGTCGACCGTCTCCGCGCCGCACGCGGTGCATCGAATCGACTCGGACAAAACGCAACAACAAGTCGCTGAGATAGTCGATCATTTGCGTGTCGGCGACACCCAACTTCGACTCAAAGATACATTCGCTCAAACCACTGAAAAAACGTTCGATGGTCGAACGTTGTGGCAACGCTTCGTCTGCTCGCTCAGGCATAATTGTCCTCCTCCACTCTCCGAAAAGTGGCCGTCCCACACATAGTCATTACGGTGAGCCAAACCACGTGGTTCGCTAAGGGTCCTGCAACCTGAATTCCACAATTAGTAGCTGGCAAGGTGCACGTCAAGAGAAATCCGAAGCGATAGACACCGTTATTGGTCGACCATGCACCCAATCAAACTCTTGCTGCGGGAGCCTATTTACCCCCGAATCAACTACGAGGGCTTGTCCGACGGTCGCGAAAGACATCGTCGTAACGAAGCTCAATTCGGCACTCATCGCAGAGTAAAAGTTCAATCGAATCCGTCACCGCAATGGATTCGAACTCGCCGCTGTTGCGAAGCAAGTCAACGTCGATCGTCTCGGACTCTGGATCAACGATGACGTAATTGCAAACTTGCTGTTCACGATAAAGGTCACGCTTGTACCTCAGGTCGCGATTACGGGTTGCTTCAGAAACGATCTCGACGACGATCGCAGGTGTCGTCTCCACATGCCGCTCCGGCACCCCACCGCACAAAACGATCACATCAGGTCGAACAACGGTGTCGTTGCTGACAATCCAATCAATCTCATAAAGAGCGGTTGCTTCAAAATGGATTGCTTCGATTGCATTACCGAGCAACCGAAAAATCTTTGCCGCGATGGCTTGGTGCCGTCCGAACGGGCTGGGACTCATGGAAACGGCGACGCCTTTCCAAAGTTCCCAGTCCCCTTCCCAGTTCTGGTAATCCGTTACGGTATAGTGCGGCGTGTAACGCGGTGCAGTCGACATACTTGCTAAAACTCCCAATGGATCGGAAATCCTAGTTTAGCAAGTAGAAACCCTGTCGTTAACGATTTTCGGTTTACCGCTGAACCCGAGCACTGCCGCCTGCGGCAAGTGCTTCGACTTCGGGCAACTTTGCGTGCGACACATCGCCAGGGAACGTTGTCAGCAACGCACCGTGTGCCCAACCGAGCTTGATGGCCTCTTCAGGCGAGCGGCCGTCGAGCAACCCGTAGGTCAAACCGCTACAGAAACCGTCGCCGCCACCAATTCGGTCCACAACGTCCAGTTCAATCGTCGGTGCGACATAATGCTTGCCTTCGATCCACAGCACGGCGCTCCAAGAGTGACGGTTGGTCGAATGAACTTCGCGAAGCGTCGTTGCAACAAGTTTGATGTTCGGGAACTTTTTAACTGCGTTATCAATCATGCCAAAGAACGCACTCGAATCGAGCTTGCCGTCGGTCTTCTTCTCGACGTCTGGTCCAGGGATACCGAGTCCCTTTTGCAAGTCCTCTTCATTGCCGATCAAGCAGTCGACGTTCTCGACGATCTTCGCGATCATCTTTTGTCCTTGCTCAAGTCCACCGATCGTGTCCCACAACTTGGCTCGGTAATTCAAGTCGAACGAACGAATCGCTCCAGCCTCGCCCGCTGCCTTCATGCCTTCGACAACGACTTGCGAAGTCGTAGGCGATAGAGCCGCGAAAATTCCGCCGCTGTGGAACCAACGACATCCGTCCGCCATGATCGACTTCCAATCAAAGTCGCCTGGTTTGAGCATCGCACCAGCTTCGTTGGCTCGGTTGTAAAACACAACAGGAGCGCGAACGCCTGCGCCGCGATCGCTGTACACGGTCGCCATGTTTGGGCCGCGAACACCGTCGTGCTTGAATTGCTTGTAAAACGGGCGAACGCCCATCTCGCGAACACCACGTTGGATCAATTCACCAATGCCATTGTCGACCATCGCGGTCGCAATACCTGTCTTCATGCCGAAGCACGAAGCCAGGTTCGCAGCACAGTTGTATTCACCGCCCGAGACGTGGATGTCAAACGAACGGGCATTGCGAAATGGCGTGATACCTGGGTCCAATCGATGCACCAATGCACCGAGTGCGAGGAAATCGAGACCTTTGTCGCTTGCCTTGGGAATCGTCAAACCGCTCATTGAATGTTCGCTCCGAAAATTGAGTTGTTAGCGTGGGGAAATTTAGAAGAAATTGTGTTGGCTGAGTGCTGTGCTAAACGGGGACTCGCGCGACGCGTATTAACCAAACGCGTCCTAAATCGTGACGGCTGAGAATCCGCCATCGACGGCAATGTTCTGGCCAGTCACAAACGACGAAGCACGTCGACTTGCAAGCCAGACCACAGCTCCAGCGAGTTCCGAAGCTTCGCCGAATCTCGCCATGGGAGTGTGGCCGATAATCTGGCCGCCTCGTGCCGTGTAGGTGCCGTCATCGTTGAAAAGCAACTTGCGGTTCTGTTCCGCTGGAAAGAATCCAGGGCTGAGTGCGTTGACGCGAACACCAGACGTCGCCCACTCGCGAGCGAGCCACATGGTGAGGTTGATCACGGCGGCCTTGGCGGCGGAATAGGCAACGACTCGCGAAAGCGGAATGATCCCCGACATCGACGCGATGTTGATGATGCTACCGCACTGGGCTTCGAGCATCACGCGACCGAAGACTTGGCAAGGCAACAACGCTCCGCCGACCAAGTTCAAATCGAACACGCCGCGCCATGCCTCTTGGGGCAGGTCACAGAACTTCCCGCCAGGAGGGATCGTCGCGTCAGGCCGATTTCCGCCAGCCGCATTGATCAAAACGGTCGGAGTTCCAGCCCACTGGGTGATCGCTTCACAGGTCTTGCTGAGCGAATCAACGCTGAGGCTATCACAGGAAAAGAACTTCGCCTCGCCGCCGGCATCCGTGATTTTGGCGGCCCGAGCATCGCCGCGTTCGGCGCTGCGGCCAAGCACAGCCACCTTCGCACCAAACGCTCCGAGGGCCTCAGCCATCAGTCCGCCTAGTTCACCTGTACCGCCGATTACTACGGCAACGTCACTGTCGAGTCGAAAAAGATTGTTCATGGTGGCGACACTTTAGTCACTCACCGTGGCCCCCAACAGGACCCATTCACGGCATCTTTTCAGTTCCTTGCAGCCTCTGGAACCACGCAAATTCTCGCCGTAGCCAGCCAACTCAGCCCCCGATGGAGTACATCGGCCTCTCCGGTGGCATAAATCCTTCGCCATCGATTCCGTGAGCGACCCGCTTGTTGAGTAAACATTGCCGCACGAGCTCAACGATTTCATCATCGCTCGCTCCCGCCCGCATCCGATCGCGAAGCGGTGTTTCCTCAGTCGCAAACAGACAATTCCGCAGCGAACCGTCCGCCGTCAACCGCAATCGGTTACACGACTGGCAGAATGGCACCGTCACACTTCGAATAATGCCGACGCGATGGCCGCCCGAAATCTCAAAGCTCTCGGATGGCTGAGCCGGATCCGCTCTCGGAATCGATTTCAATTCCCCGAACGACGCCTCCAGAATCCGCTTCAATTCCTCCCCAGAAAGCACCGCACCGTCCGTCCATTTCTTGTCCGCGTCCAGCGGCATGAACTCGATAAATCGAAGCTCCACACCGCGCCGGATCGAAAACTCCACCAAACTTACGATTTCCGACTCAGTCATTCCGCGAATGGCAAGCGAATTCAGTTTGATCGATTCGAATCCAACCGCGATTGCCGCATCGATCCCCGCGATCACTCGATCCAAACCCTCACGGCGAGAGATCTTTTGGAACGTCGCCTCGCTCAGCGTATCCAGACTCACGTTCAATCGCTTCAGTCCCGCTTGCCGAAGCCGCTCGGCTTGTTCAGCTAACAAAACCCCGTTGGTCGTCAACGCCAAATCATCCAACCCTGGAATCTCGGAGAGCATCTCAATGAGCAGGTGCAACTCCTTGCGCACAAGCGGTTCGCCGCCAGTCAATCGAATGTCTCGAACACCACACCGTCGCACCAAGAGACTCGCAATCCGAGCCATTTCTTCGAACTGAAGCAGACTCGATCGCGGAGCGAATTTCGCATCCAATTCTGGCATACAGTAGAAACAGCGAATGTTGCACCGATCCGTAACACTCAACCTCAAACTCGTCGCAACGCGGCCGAATCGGTCGACAAGCGGTATCAATTCGGAGTTCAAGGTTGGATCTCGGCTCATATCGGTTCGGATCGCCGTACTTTCGCTTGACACGCCGGTGTGCGGTGCGATGACATGGAACATACTCTAGGCTAAAGCAATGAAAAATCACTCCCCTTGTTGCCAACTCTGCGGCGCCGAGCTGCCAGCGAACGCTCGCTCGTGCAAACGCTGTGGCAGCAGTGACAGCGACGGTTGGGCCGAAAATGCCCACGAAGGCGACGTAGACGACAACCTGGACGACGACTTCGACTACGACGAATTTATCGAGAACGAGTTCCCGGAGGGCCAAACATCAACGTCGCTGCATCCGCTGTGGAAAGGTGTCGCCTTCGTGCTGCTCGCCCTGTTCGTCATCCTCACTTTGCTGCAACTCTAATTTCCTCCAATGCTTAATATCCAAGGCACGGTCGATCCAAACGGCGTGCGCTGCGTCGAGTCGCTGGTCCGCGACCACGTGCTGCGATCGTGCGTCTATACCCACTCGACAACGTCCACCAACACACTTGCTTTGGACGAACTGAATGGGAACGCATTCACCGACCAACATCTTCCGCGTCTGTATCTCACCGACTCCCAAACAGCTGGCCGTGGTCGGCTCGGACGCACCTGGTCCACGAGCGACGACTCGCTCACGTTTTCAATGCTGATCCGAAACACAAACTTCGACACGCCCACAAGCGTACCGCTATCGCTCGCCGCAGGCATCGCAACCGCTGAAGCACTTGATGCTTTGCTGTCACCCGTCGCAACACAAATCAAGTGGCCCAACGACGTCTACGTCGACGGAAAGAAAGTTGCCGGGATCCTCGTCGAAGTCAACCAAAAGCATCCCTCGCTCGCGGTCGTTGGCATCGGCATCAACATCCACACCGCACCGTTGCTGGAACAGAATCAAGCCGCTGTCGAAGCCGCGTCGCTGAGTCAGTTTGTCTCGCATCCACTCAGTCGCTTTGACGTACTGGATGAAGTCGTGCGCCGAATGCTTGAAACAACGTCGCACTCAGTCACCCATCGGTTTCGCCAAAAATGTTGTCTCACCGGCGAGATGATTTCACTCTTTCACTCCGGACAAGATCGCCAGGGCGAATGCCGCGGCATCGACGACTGTGGTCGATTACTCATCGACATCGACGGCCAACTCGTCGCGATCCAAAGCGGCGAAGCCACGCGCGTGCGACGCCAATAGCAAAAGCAAACGGTGCCTAAGCCGCCTTGCGTTCCTGCCCAATCAACGCCAGTAACTCTGGCGGCAACGATCGCAAATGCAAGTCTCGCTGCGGGAAAGCAATCTCGATTCCCGCTTTGCTGAATCGCTCGTTGATATCCGTGTGCAGTTCATGGATCGTTTGCAAACGCACATCGAGCGTCGTCAAGAAGCATCGCACGACCAAGTTGAGCGTCGAATCACCGAACCCATCAAACGTCACCACTGGTTTCGGATCCTTAGCGACCTGCGGATGATCGTCACAGATCGTCTCGAGTAACTGACATGCCAATCGCGTGTCCGTGCCATACGCGACTCCCACGTTGACCAAGATCCGATTCGTGCTGTCCGACAACGTCCAATTGATCAAACGTCCCGTAATCAAGTCCTTGTTGGGAATGATCAACTCTTGTCGGTCCCAATTGGTGACGGTCGTCGCACGAATTCGAATTCGCGAAACCACTCCCGTCGTATCGCCGAGCGTCACCACGTCGCCAATTCGAATCGGCTGCTCAAACAACAAAATCAAACCGCTGATGAAATTGGCGAAAATCTCTTGAAGCCCGAATCCCAAACCGACACCCAACGCAGCCACGAGCCACTGGATACTTTCCCATCTCAAACCGAGCGTCTTCGCCGTAAACAAAATCCCAATCGCCATCATCGCATAGCTGGCAAGCGACGTGATCGCGTAACGCACGGCCTTCTCCAGCGGCAATCGCTCAAGCAAAACGCCTTCGATCAAACCAGGCAAGTTCCTCACCGAGATCCAAGCCAAAACAATGATGGGAATGGCGAGTACCAAGTTGGCCAACGTCACGGGCTCGCGTGTTCCATCGGCAAGTGTTGAGTCCCATAGCTCAAATGACTCCAGGTATCGAATCGCCGGAAACACGGGCGACCAGACTAAATAGACTCCTGCGATCGCCGTGATCATCACCGCTGCTTGAACCAAACGAGACGTCTGGGCGTTGATCTCTGACGCCTGCATCGAATCATCAATCGCAAGTTCGAAAACCGCGCCTTCCATGCGATCGGATTGCTCAAGTTTTTCACGACGCACCGCCCATGCGAGCCGACGACGCTGCATCAAAAGCCATCGCCGCAACAACCCGCTGGCAAGACACGTCGCCAACACCAACCAAAGCGTCCAATACAGACGCTCGACCAATTGCGAAGCACCATAGGAATAACCAAGAAGTGATAGACCCGCCAGGCAAAGAGGCGTCGCCACAATCCCGGAAAACCAAGTGGAACTGAGACGCGACAACCAACCGTTTTGGTTGCGTCGCACATACCCCGACAACACCCCACGCTTCGGATGAAACGCCTGCCAAACCAATAACGCAATCAGCAACATGCCGGTCACAAACAGCAATCGCCCCAGCGACGCATTGACCTGGGCCCTGCCAAGACTCTGACAAACGCTCCACAATACAACCAACGGACTCCCGAGATCGATTAGGACACGAAGGCCCTGTCGCAACGGAACGATGGGGCTTTCCGCGACACCAAAGTGCGCGATAGCCAGCCCGCCAGGTCGCAAGGACTGGCGAAGTAACTCTAAGGGCAATACCGCTGCAGCGGCAAACATGAACGCAGCCGAGAATGCCACCACAATCGCTTCTCGACCAGCCACTGCGGCCAATATTCCGCCCACGGCCCACAACGCAACGGGAAGGGGCAGCGACAGGATAATCGTGATTGCTAACGAAGCCCACGTCGGCTTCAGCGAATTAGCGGTCTTAGCCGAGGCTTGCTTACCGAACTCCGTCATCCGTTTGCGAAAGCGACTCGCAAACGTTGCCAGAAATAAAATGGCCGCGAGTATCAACGCAACGCGGTCGACGCGTCGAAATGCCCCTTCGATAAACTTTGTCCCCAAAGCCGAAACGTTCGTCGGGTGCAAGATCCAGCGGAGAGTCGTCCACGCTATACGGATGTCCGCGAACCCATAAGGATTGGTATTCCGAATCCACATCACGTGGCTATCGATTTCCAATCGTAACTCATCAACGATCTCGCGTTTCTGGTCGTAGAGACCTTTCAGCTCAACGAGTTTTGTAATGAGTTGGTCGAGGTCCGATGCGTACCGCTTGAGCAACTGCACTTCTGGCTCGTAAGCGACGCCATCATTCATTGGCAACGCACTCGTTTCCCCAATCGCGAATCCGTTTAACGGAGCTCCAAAATTGTCGTCAAGCGTCAATTCAACCTGTGTCAGCAGTGCTCTGGCGTCTTCGATGGCCTGATCCAAGTTACTGACTTCGTCTTTTAGACTCTGAGGTTTCGGAAGCTTGTTTCGCTGCAACTGAAGCTTCAGCCCGAGACCGGCTCGCAGGCTGCCACCAACGGCAAAGTCACGCTCAATCTCGCTGCGAGTCGACTTCAACATCTCGTTCAGCTCATCGCAACGAGATTTGTTCGTGACCAGTTTCCGCTCGGTTGACTCAATTTCAACCACGGTCCCCGTCCAATGTTGCGCATTGGCCAATACAACGGAATCCTCCTCGCTGATGCCGTCACGCTTGAGCATTTCACGATGCTGAGCGAGCGCGTCTTCGATCTGAGACTCACGCCGAGCACGAAGTGCCGCCGACCACCATTTCAATCGCTGATCCGCCTCAGCCAGCTCGAGTTTCGCCAACGATTGCTTTAGCGGCAAAAGCTCGGCTTCCGCTTCAATTAATGCTTGCTCTTGCACTAACAATTCCATCCGCTGTTTGATCGCGGCAAGGCGTGCACGTCGTTCGTCTTCGCGAGCCACCTTCAGCCGCCCCGAAGGATCGTCCTCCACGTCAGCAACCGACGTCGACTCCAGATCGCTCAATGCCTTTCGAGCTTCTTGAATCAACTTCGGCAGCAACTCTCGCCGAGTTTGTCGATCACGAAAGGTGGCGTCGAGCGTTTGCTGTTGCTGTCGAGCTGCGTTCGAACTCGCCTCAGCCTCCGATCGCGACTCGCGAACTTTCTCAATGGAGACTCGATCAATGTTTGCGGGTGGCTGAATGGGTGACGGTGCCGTCTCGAGTAACGCGCGGGCGCGGCGAGTTGCCTCAGGTGCATCAGCGAGTTGCTTCGCTATCCCCGCTAGCCGATCCGCATCCGCTGAACGCTGTTTCAATTGCTCGAGTGTTTGATTGAGCGTCAACAACAACCGATCACGAGCCACCGGATCAATTGTCGTGTCCTTCTGTAGCGTCTCGATGGATGCCGTCACGGACTCAATCGTTTGAGTCGAGAGAGCGGTCGCCGCAGCATCATCCGCGAGCGGTGAGTCAAAACGCACGGCCGCCGGAATAATGTTGACTGACCGCGAATAACTTCGTGGATTAATAGTCTGAGCTAAGAAATCCTGTGAAGCGAGATCCTGTGAAATCACGGGCGTACCTAACGCCAGCAACAAACCGACCAGACAACTAGCCCGCACGAGTAAATACCGAGTCACGTTCGTACAACGAGAATCCGACAAATCAACATCCATGTCCAAGCCAAGAAACAAGGGGGGCTGTCGCAAGGCAAAGCTCCCAAAGCAAATCAGAAAACTCTAGGCCCTGGAGTCTCCGAAACCGTCCCCACCCAGCGAAACCCCAATCTCAACAAACGACCGAATTCCCAGCCAAACAAGACCTTTCCGGCATCCCTAAAGCCCCATAACGCATTTCGAAGTATGCTAGCAAAGCTCAATCTGGAAAAAACCTATTGGATTGCGCAAGAGACAATCACTGTGGTCGGTCAACCGCGATGGCATAATGAGTGCCAAAGACAAGCGAGCGGTTGCCCAATGTCTCGAGGAAATCGCCGGTTGATCCGTCCTGCCTTCCTAGAAGACTCCCTATATCGGTGTACCCATGAACCAAATTCGAAAACACCTCTCATGGACGACGCTAACTCGTGGCTGGCTTTGCGTTTGCTTTGTGTTCGCGAGCATGCTGCGTGTGCCAGCTGACGCAGCAGAGCTTGCCGGGGATTGGTCGCTTGATCTTGATTCCGGCACACCGGCATGGTTGAGCATTGTGAAAACGGATGGCGAGACCATCGTAAGAATGCGGATGTATATTGGGCCAGACGGACCGCACAAGAACGTCAAGGAATCAAACGGGCGATTGACATTTACGCTCAACCAGAGCAAGAAAGAGACTTCGTCGAAGTTAGTTGACGTCGGCATCAAGGACGGACAACTTGACGGAGTGATCGTGACCACTTCGCCCGATGGCACGACCAAGCAAGAAGCGTTTTCCGGAAAGAAGATTCCACCTTTACCCGCATCACCGCCAGATCTATCGCAGGTTCGCTTTGGCCAGCCGATCGCTCTATTCAACGGCAAAGACCTGACGGGTTGGCGACCGCATGAGTCCGAGAAAATCAATGGCTGGAGCGTCCAAGACGGGATGCTCGTCAACTCAACCCCCAAGACGGACTTCAGTGCCACCGGTGCTTATGCGAACTTGCGTACCGACGTCGTGTTTGAGGACTTCTGGTTGCATATTGAATTCTTGATCGAGAAAGATCGTAACAGTGTTGTTTACTTGCGTGGCATGTATGAAGCACAAGTTGTCGATCGCGATAGTCGCATGCAAGGAATCCAGGGTGTCGGTTCAATTTTTGGCAGCATCCCGCCGTCCAAGAATGTTGGCAAGTTGGGCGGCCAGTGGCAAACCTATGATCTCACGCTGGTGGATCGCCATGTGACGGTGGTGCTCAACGGCGAGAAAGTCATCGACAACCAGCCTGTTCTGGGACCCACAGGCGGAGCGGTCTTCACAGACCCAACGGCTCCCGGACCCATACTCTTGCAGGGCGATCATACCAGCGTTGCGTATCGCGATATTTATTTGGCTCCCGTGGTCAAAGACTAGAGAGCACTAAGAGATCCGACCGTGACTTCAACGTGAAAACGCAAACCACCGACAGCCAGAACTGATTTTGCTCCTGGTTGTCGTCTTCATGGAGGCCAAGGCCAACTGCCCTTCGAGCGTGATTCTGGTAGCCTGGGAGCTCAACTTTGCCCCAGCGTTTCGACAGGAAGGTATCGCTTCATGACACAACGATCTCGCCGAAGCTTCGGCCTGTTTTGTCTCTTCGCGTTTCTCGTGACACCAAATCCATTCGCGCAGGCTCAAGAGGCTGTTGATTCAGCCGCACCAGTGGATTTTGATCGACTCACCCCAGAGACGGCAGAGGCATGGGCGGAACTCGTGTTGAAGAATATCGATATCGAATTCCCAAACAAAATGTCATTGGTCTATGTCGACGCCAGTCAAGTCAAAACACCGAAGCAGCATTTTCCTGCATTCTACGGGTGCTTCGATTGGCACAGCAGCGTCCACGGACACTGGGTTCTCGCACGACTGCTGCGGACCGTGCCGGATTTGCCAATTGCGCCAAGAATCCGAGCAACACTCACTGCGCATCTGAGCAAGGCGAACCTTGACCAGGAAACTGCGTTCTTCGATCGTGATGAGCACAAATCGTTCGAACGAATGTACGGTTGGGCTTGGCTTCTGCGTCTGGCGATGGAGTTGGATGGTTGGGATGATCCCGATGCGCGGCAATGGCGTGAAAACTTGAGGCCGTTGGAACGTGTGCTGGTCGAGCGCATCGCCGCCTACCTGCCACTGCTTTCGTATCCCATTCGAGTAGGTCAGCACACCGACACGGGGATCGCGCTGGCACAGGTACTGGATTATGCCAAGGCAGTCGACCAACCCGACCTCGCAGTTTTGGTAACCAAAACCGCAAAGACGTTCTACGCAAACGATAGAGACTATCCCGTTGCGTACGAACCCTCCGGTCACGACTTCTTCTCGTCATGCTGGAACGAAGCAGACCTCATGCGACGACTGTTGCCGGCTAGTGAGTTTGAAGCTTGGCTGAAAGTCTTTGTTCCGAAAGCGAAGACGCAGTTTACTGACGGGACGATTGAGCCGGTCGAGGTGACAGATGTCACGGATGGAAAACTAGTCCACCTGGCCGGACTGAATCTGAATCGTGCGTGGTGCTTGCGAGCCGTCGCAAACACATTGCCAGCCGACCATGAACTCAAGCAACCGCTGATGACCAGTGCGCGGCGACACTTGAAAGCAGGTGTGAAGTACGTGAACAGCGGTCACTACGAAGGAGACCATTGGCTAGCCACGTTTGCTCTTTACGCGATCACGGAATCGGGGCTGGCGCATGAGTCAAAAGGGCCAGCGTTAAAAGGTAACGAGCAGTGACCCTTGATCGCCCCGACACTTCGCCTCCGCGTAAGACACCGTTTGGCCCGGGCTTACTCGTTACGGCTGCTTTCATCGGGCCTGGAACAGTGATCACGGCGAGCCGAGCAGGAACTGAGTTTGGATGCGAATTGTTGTGGACAGTCTTGTTAGCCAGCATCGGAACGATCTTGCTTCAGTCGCTTGCGGCTCGATTGGGCATCGAGACTGGTAGCGGACTCAGCGAATCCATTCGATCGGCATTGTTCGGGACAAAATGGCTATTGCCAACGCTCGCATTAATCATTGTGGCGATCGGGTTCGGAAACGCCGCCTACCAAACCGGAAACTTGACCGGCGCCGTTATTGGAGTGACCGCGTTGTTCGGCGGCTCCGCAAAACTCTGGGTCATGTTCTTGACCGCAATCGTGATCGCGTTGATCGGGTTCGGAAAAGACAAGGTTCTGCAAAGAACATTGATCGTTTTGGTTTGTGTTTTGAGCGTTGCCTTTTTGGTCACCGCAGCGATCGCATTGCCTTCGCCAGATCGAATCTTGAGAGGGCTGTTGTTTCCGAAAGTCTCCACCGAGAACCTATCGCTGGTGTTGGCTTTGATCGGAACGACGATCGTGCCGTACAACTTGTTCTTGCATGCGAGCCGATCGGCGAGCGCGTGGAAGGATGTGCCACGAGAGTCAGCCCTGCGATCGTCTCGTCTCGATACGATGTTATCCATTTCACTTGGCGGGCTCGTGACGGCATCGATTTTGGTGACAGCCTGCACTGCGTTTTACGACCAACGTTTGCAGTGGGATTCGCCTGACCAAATCGCGATTCAGCTTCGGCCAACGCTGGGTACGTTGAGCGGACTCACCTTTGCATTGGGGTTGTTCGCTGCCGGATTGACTAGCGCGATCACGGCGCCGCTAGCTACCGCCTACGCCGTGTGCGGTTGCCTGGGTTGGTCCACGCAAACCGATTCGAACCCATTTCGTGGCATCGCGATATTGGTCGTGCTCGTCGGCGCTACAGCAGCAGTCTTTCTGGACGGAAGTCCTGTCTCGACGATCGTCGCGGCACAAGTTGCAAACGGCTTGGTGTTGCCGGTTGTCGCCATCATCATGCTGCTTGTCGTCCGCCGCCAGGTCATTGCCAATCAAAGCAAAATGTCAACGCCGTCGATCGTCGCTGCCTGGACCGTTGTTTCTCTGATCGGCGCTCTAGGCCTTTGGCGAATGACGACTGGTGTCATGCGGCTGTTCTGAACGACGAAAGCGAAGCGGCTATATCGATTCAAGGAAGGCGAGATGACGTTCGGCGTGCAGCAGTGTGACTTTGGTCCAAAGGCCGCGGTCCATGACTCCGAACATTGGTGAAGGTTGAATCGAGCCGTCATAGTTCTTCATGCGTTCAATCGTTCCCGTTGATTTCATCGCACCAAAAATATCGCGAATATCAATGAGCGGCTTGTTCGTGGAGTGAGGTGAGTCGCTCGACGATGCCAGGTTGCTCGGCGGCTAGGTTGGTTGTCTCGCCCGGATCTTTGGCGATATTGGATAAGAATAAACTCAAATCCTGCTTACTGAGCGGTAAACCGTCGTCGCTGTCATTCCTGACGTTGCAAATCAACTTCCAGTCTCCTTCTCGCACGGCCCACTGTTTGCCTTGTTGCCAGTGCAATACTTCGTGTGGCGTTGGTGCCGAAGCGGACTCGATGACTGGAACGAGACTCTTTCCGGCAAGTGTGACCGTTGGCGTTTTCACGCGACAGAGTTCGGCAACGGTGGGAAGCCAATCGCAACCGTGGGCCACTTGGTCACGAACTTGACCAGCCGGCAAATGGCCTGGCCAAGAGATGATCGCTGGGAGTCGAATGCCGCCTTCAAAGAGACTGAACTTTGCTCCGCGGTAGGGTCCGTTGCTGCCGCCGCCGAAGTGTGCTCGCTCCTCGACAGAATGCCCGTTGTCGGATTGATAGATAACGATCGTGTCGTTGGTGAGTCCGGACTTGTCAATCGTGCTCAGCAAGCTTGCGACTCGTTCATCGAGCGTTGAGACGAATGCAGCATAGAGGTTACGTGGAAACGGCAAGTGATCATACTTCTTCAACCATTTCGCATCGCCCTGGTACGGGTAATGCGGCATGTTCATCGCAAAGTACATGAAGAACGGCTTGTCTTGATGCTTGGCAATGAATCCTTCGGCCTTGTCGACCATCAAGTCGGGGAAGAACTGTCCAGGCATTCGGACGCGTTGGTTGTTTTCCCAAAGGTCATGCCGGTTGGTGCCGTTCCAATAAACGAAGTGTGAGTAGTTGTCGATGCATCCGTTCAAGTGCCCGAATGAATAATCAAAGCCTTGATCGAGTGGTTTGGAACCAGGGCCGTAGTTGAGGTGCCATTTGCCGATATGGGCCGTCGCATAGCCAGCCTCCTTGAACATCTCTGCCATCGTTGTCTCGGCAGCAAACTCCTTCGCGGGTTCATCAACGAGCGACAAGTCGTTGACATCTTCGGAGACTGTGGCACCGGCATTGCCCGGCATCCCGATTTGCCAGGGGTAGCGACCAGTCAGCATGCCGGCACGACTGGGCGAGCAAACGGAGGCGGGCGAATAGAACTGAGTGAAGCGAACTCCGCGGGCTGCCAATGCATCCACCGCCGGAGTCTCGATATCATCAGCCCCGTAACAGCCTGCGTCGATCGAACCTTGGTCGTCGGTGTAAATCACAATAACGTTGGGCTGGCGCCCGGCAACATCAGGCTGTTGCTCGGCGGCATCAAGCGGTGCCGCAGATAACAAGGGGACGACGAACGAGCTGATTGCGATCAACTGGGCTAACGTGCGATTCATGGTCTTAGATCTGTTCGTGGGGCATGCTTGGAACGGAGCCGTTTCCGTGGCTATCGCCCGAGTTTAGCGGATTCGAACGACCCAGCGGGCTACCCGAATGACGCGGAGCGTGGTTTCGCTACAATCACGAACTGTTGATGACGAATTTTATTCCCTGGCGCATCGCGCCGATCGTTCAAGGACCACCCACGGATGAGTACCGCCACGCTACCGAGCCGCAGCGATGTAAGCCCCGCCGATTGCTGGGACCTCTCCAGCCTCTGTGCGAGCGAGGAAGCCTGGGAAGCGGAATTCACCAAACTCAGCGACTTGATTCCGACCTTCGAAACCTTCCAAGGTCGGCTGGGCGAGTCCGCAGAAACGCTTGCCGCGGCTTTGGCTTTTGACAATGATTTTGATCGTCGCGCCGAAGCACTTGGAACGTACGCGTTCTTGCGCACGACCGAAGACCAAAGCAATAGCGACTCGCAAGCGATGAAGTCGCGGTTCCAGAATCTTGCCGTTCGCGCCGGACAAGCGGCAAGCTACATGCGTCCCGAATTGCTGATGATCGACGAAGCCGTGATGGCCAAGTATCTCGAGCACGAGTTGGTTGCCCCGTTTCGACTCGCGCTCGAGCGAGTGGTTCGGTACCGAGCTCACACGCTTTCGGATCGTGAAGAACGCCTGCTCGCGATGCAAGGCGAGATGGCGTCCGCCGCCGGGAACGCATTCCGCCAACTCAACGATGCGGACTTGCGATTTGGAACGATTGACGATCATGAAGGCCGTAAAGTCGAACTTTCGCACGCCACCTACGGCCAGCTTCTCATCAGCCCCGAGCGAAGCGTACGTCGCCAAGCCTTCACGCAATACTACGAACAGTTCGCTGCGCACGAAAATACTTTAGCCGCAACCTTGGCCGGCAGCATCCAACGAGACGTGTACTACGCCAAGGCACGCAACTACGCCTCCAGCTTGGAGGCGTCGCTCTTTCCAGACAACGTGCCGACCACCGTTTATGACAATTTGATCACAGCCGTGCGTGATTCGCTTCCGGCCGTGCATCATTATTTGGATGTGCGTCGTCGCAAGATGAACCTTCCCGATATCCACCATTACGACACTTATGTCCCCATCTTGAGTGACGTCAAGAAACACCATACGTGGGACCAGGCGGTCGAAGTTGTCTTGCAATCGCTCGCACCGCTGGGTGATGAGTACTGCGGTGTGTTGGCTGAGGGGCTTCAAGGTCGCTGGGCCGATCGCTATCCGAATCGTGGAAAGCAAAGCGGTGCGTTCAGCTGCGGCACGTTCGACGGTGATCCGTATATCCTGATGAACTTCAAAGAAGAAGTCCTCAACGATGTCTTCACGCTCACGCACGAGGCGGGACACTCGATGCACAGCTGGAATTCCGCTCGAAGCCAACCATTCCAGTACTACAACTACACGATTTTTGTCGCAGAAGTCGCAAGTACGTTCAACGAACAATTGCTCACGGATTACTTGCTCCGCAACGCGGCATCCGACAACGAACGAGCCTATTTGATCAATAACGAACTCGACAGCATCCGTGCCACGGTTGTTCGCCAAACGATGTTTGCCGAGTTCGAAAAACGCACTCACGAAATGGCTGAGGCGGGCGAAGCGCTCACCGTCAAATCGTTGCGAGGCGTTTATCGAGAATTGCTGGTGGCTTACTTTGGCCCAGACTTTGTTCTGGACGAACAATTGGATTTGGAGTGCTTCCGAATCCCACACTTCTATCGTGCGTTCTATGTCTACAAGTACGCGACGGGACTGAGCGCAGCGGTTGCACTATCGCGTCGCGTGCTCGAAGGCGGTGCTTCCGAGCTAGCGGATTACCTGAAGTTCCTCTCGGGCGGTTGCAGCAAAGATCCACTCGACCTGCTCCGTGATGCTGGCGTGGACATGACAAGCCCTGAGCCAGTCGCGACAACCCTCGCTCGCTTTGCACAGCTCACTGAAGAGTTGGACCAACTGATTTGAAAAAAGCTGATTTGAAAAAAGCTTCGTCCAAAATGGAGAGGAACACTGAGCCACTCACCCAAGAGCGGCTCAATGTGCTTTCTCAATCGCTCGCACGACGTGATCCGGTACTCAGAAAAGTTCGCAAGACGCTCGGGCCGCCGCCCTTGTGGAAACGACCGGCAAGCTTTGCGACATTCGTTCGGATCATCCTCGAACAACAAGTGTCACTTGCTTCCGCAAAAAGCACGTTCGACAAAACGAAACAAGCTTGCGGCGGACTCGTTACCGCCGAGCGATTGAATTTGCTCAACCCCGAGACGCTTCGTCAACTCGGGTACAGTCGCCAGAAATCTCGGTACTCACTCGCTCTTGCTGAAGACGTTCTTGCCAAACGCTTTGTCATCGGACGACTCCGATCGCTTGGCGATGATGAGGTGCGTGAGCAAATCACACAGCGGCTCGGCTTGGGAAACTGGTCTGCGGACATTTATCTGCTCATGTCGCTTTGTCGCCCCGACATTTTTCCAGTCGGTGACTTGGCTTTAGTCAATGGACTCAGCGAGTTGGATCAAACCGAGTACGAAACGACCGAGGCGATCCTGGAGCGAGCCGAGCGATGGCGTCCTCATCGGGCCGTTGCTTCACGAATGATCTGGCAAGCCTATCTCGCTAACCGAAAGAAAACGATTCCGTGAAACCCTTTCACATTTATCTGTACGGACCATCCCGCGATGGTGTTGTGGCAAACGAACATCACGGCGTGGCGAGCCCCCAAACGCCAGCTAGCGAGACGGGACCGTTCCAAACGAGTTTCGAGCAAGCGTCCCAGCGACTGGAAGTGATTGACGGCATCAGCCTCGAGCCGGACGGATCGTTTGGTTTTGTCGCCGATGCAGGAAAGGAACGTTTGTTTGGAATGCTCTACGATGCTGGCGATCGGTTGCAGTACGTTGATTTGCAAGCAGAACTCTCTTTCGATCACTGGCGAAAGATCGTGGAGGCGGTCTGCGGCCCTGGCGAAGTGCTAGCAACGCTAACGGTTTTGCAACTTCCGGATCGCAGTTTGAAGACTTTTCAACAGTTCGAGACCGAGACGTGGGGCACAAAATGACAGTTTTGAAAATTGTCTGAAAGTGAATCCCAAGAACACCACGCGGCATTTCCGCCGGAAAACCTGTGCTTTTTACGAATCTCCCGCGAACAAGGGTTGTATCGGCTGTGTCAGTCTTAGCGATTGGCACGGCTATTGCATTAGCTGATCACTGCACCAAGGGTTTTGGTGCCAGTTCGGCAAAGGGTCGAACGAGTCGGTGTTTCACAAAGCCCATTTCGGGCCCGAGTTTGCTCGGTAATTTGTTTTCAGGAAGATTTCACCATGTTGACTGCCGCCACAATCGCAGAGTTCTCGGAAATCCCAGTAGTCTCTCAAACTGAGACCTCCCTCTCGGATTTGGAAGTTTCACGCCGCGTGCTTGAGATTCGCTCGGGTTGGAGCTTAGGAGAACGCGTTCGTCGTCGCCGAGAAGCTGAGCGTCGCTTTGCCGATTTGCTCGAGTCGCTCGTTACAGAATGCGAAGCTGCGTAAGCCGAGTCCCAGTTCAAGTTGGACTGTTCCGTTCGAACCGTTCAATCGTGAACAGTTAAGTGTCAATCGGCGTCATCCAAAGAGTCCGCTCGCAGTGCTGGACCGTCAATGGATTCGCCAACCACCTCATCTCGGTAACGTGACGCCTCTAAGAAAGATTCGAGGAGCACGAGTGCGGCGATCGCATCAACAGGACGTTTGTTGGATCGCTTGAAGCTGCCGCTCACATTCATACGCTGTCTTGCCGCAGACGTCGTGAATCGTTCGTCAAACATTCGTACTGGACATCCGGTGGCATCGCGCAACCAACGTGCGAACTCCCGGCTTTCAATACTCTTTTGACTTTCACCGCCATCGCAATGAATCGGCAGCCCGACAACAAAGGCGGCTATCCGTTCTAGCTTTGTCGTCTCGGCAAAGTACGCACTGTCTCGTTTTGCGTCGCGAACGTTGTACACGTCGAGCGGACTCGCCAAAATCCAATCTGGATCACAAATGGCGATGCCAATTCGCTTCGTTCCATAATCGACCGCAGCGATCCTGCCGCTGGTTGGAAATCCGTCATCGAGGTTGTTCGTTGTACTCACGACAGGCAACGCTTAGAGCTGAATCGATTTTACTTTAGATCGTTTGTTTCGTTCGCCTATCGTAACTATCTATCGCCCAAATGAAACGGCGTTTATCGCAAACCCTGCAGATAGCTCACAACGTCCAATAATTCTTGTTCGCTCAGCGATTGCTCAAGCCCGGCGGGCATGATTGAGACCGTGTTCGGCGAAAGCTCTTCGATGTCGCTTTGTCTCAGTTCGACCTTTTCTCCGCTGGATTGCTGGATGACCACCACATCGTTCGTTTCGCTCACGACGATCCCAGCCATGACGCGACCGTCCTTGGTCAGCACCTTGTAGGACTCATAGTCGCGAACAATGCTCGCGGATGGGAACACAATCGATTCGAGCAGGTCATTTGACGAGCGATTCGCACCGATCGTCGTGAGCTCTGGACCCACACGATTTCCTTTTTCGCCAACTCGGTGACACACGCTGCATTTCGACTTTTCGCCAAAGAACACTGCCTCACCGCGCTGAGCATTTCCAGTCGCCAACTTGCTACGCAAAGTCTCAAGCCGCAACAACTTCTCTTGGTGGTGTTGTTTTAGTCGGCCGAGAATTTGATTGGCTTGGTCCAAGACCTCTGGCGGATATGCCTTCACAACGTCCGAGAACTCATTCGCGGACAGATGCGTCAAAGCGTCGGCGGTTTCCATCGATTGCAAAAACTGCTTCGCCATTTTCTGGTCAACCCCACGCTGGAAACTTGAGATCAGTACTCGCAAGTCATTCGGCGATGCATGCGTGAGTAACGGCGCAACGACTTGCAATTGACTAGGCGACAATTTCGCTGCACCCAAAATCTGTGCCGCAATCGTCGAACTCGTGGGTGACAAGGGCGTCACAAAATGCTTAACGACGCGGTCAAATGTCTCGTCATCCAGGTTGCCGGAAATATTCGTGATCGCGGCGAGCGCATTCATCCGCACCACTGACGACCGAGACTCATCGTCGACAAGACGCTTTAAAACCTCAACGAAGGCATCACTATCGAGAGACGACACGGCCTGGATCGCGCCAGTGACGGCGGCCTCATCGGGGTTTTCGAGTTGGCGGCGAAGAGGGGCAACCCAACTTGCGTGCGGTTGAATACGCCCAGCCGCAGCAATCGCACGCAGGGCCAGCTCCCTCGACGACTTGTCGGCTTCGTTCAGCAGCAGTTCACCGGCCACGGCGGCGACATCTTCTTGCTTGATTAACGCCGCGAGAAGTAAGGCCTCTGTGTTTTCCGATAGCGATTGTTCGCGAAGCATGGATGCGACCCGCGAAGCCCACTCCGGATGTTGATTCGCGATTCGCGATGTGACCCGCACGGTCACAGGATCGCTTGCTCGTAGCCCAAGCACGGCTTCGTCGAATTCGACTGTGCTGTCATCGATTTGGTCCAACGCAACGAGCGCACCACGGATCGATCGATTGCTCGAACTTGCTTGCGAAAACATTTCGCTCATCGATTCGCGGATCCGCTTGGCGTCGCCAATTTCGATCAACGCAAAGATCGCCGCGTGCTCTTCCTCGCGATCGATGTCATCTCGGTCCAACAGAGCAACCAATGGCTGTACCGCATCGGGATTGCCGATCATTCCCAGTGTCGCGGCGGCCTGGCGACGAACGCTCGCATCACGGTCACTCAACATCGGTAGGATCCACGATGCTTTCGCGATCGGCTCAGACCGGGCTGATAGAGAACGGGCTGATAGAGAACGGGCTGATCGAGAACGGGCTGATCGAGAACGGGCCAGCCCCAAGCATGCCGCTTGGCGAATCTCAGCAACCTGGTCATCGAGAGCTAGTCGCAGTGCTTCGACCGCGTCTCGCGCGAGCCCCGTCTCTGCCGCCGTTGCGTGCTGTGCGATTCGAGTCAAGCTCCAGACAGCGTTTTGACGAATACGAATGTCGCTGGTCGAAACGCTCTTGCGCAATCCAGGAAGCATCTCCGCACCACGTCTAACGCATTCACTAATCGCTCGCTCTCGGACAGCAAAACGTATGTCATTGAGCAACTTCAAAAGCTCCGACGGCGTCTGGGCTACCCAATCGATTTGAAGCCCTCGCGGATCAACCAGCGTGGTCATTCCCTTGCGTTTCACTCGGTAAATGCCCCCAAGTAACTCTGGCTTGGAGTATTGGGACGTCGGACAGCCTCGATAGAACCACCCCCCAGTATCAATCACGAGTAAGCTTCCATCAGCGTCTTCGATCACATCCGTCGGATGAAAATCCTGGTTCGGTGACGAAAGAAATTCGTGCTGGGTAACTTCAAACGTTGAGCCGACTCGATCAAGACCAAGCCGAGCCACTTTTCCGCTGTTGAAAAATGTCACGAATTGGTTGTCGCTCCAGCGGTGATCCATTCCACCGCTTCGGTAACGCGTGAGCCCAGACACGGCAACATGCCCAAAACGATGCGCCGGGCCAAGCAGCTCGCCGGTGATCTTGATTTCATTGAGGACTCGTTCACGGTGCGGGTAGGCACCGCCATGCAGCCAATGAACGAGCGCATCAACGCGTGGACGTGTGTAGAGGATGTTGACGGTGCCGAGTATGTCGCCGGAGTCGGTGAAGTCAATCTCAACCGGGTTGTCCATTCCGCCGCCACAGTGAATCTGGACGTCCGAACCGTCGGGCTTGCACGAAAAGATATACGAGCCTTCGCGTTTACTCGTAACCGCCCCTTGCTCATCTTTGAACTCGTGTCCGTGGTAACCATCGCACCAATACATGCGACCATCGGGTCCCCAGAAGCATCCGTGAATACTGGCAGCGTTCCCGTTGTAACCAAACTGGCTCACCAGAACTTCACGTTGGTCGGCAACGCCATCATCATCCGTATCCGTCAACCGCCAAATGTTGGGCGGCGAAGCGACGTAAAGAGATCCGTCATGCCATGCGCCACCCATCGGAAACGTCATTTTGTCGGCAAACACAGTAAACGAATCAAACGTTCCGTCATGATCCCGGTCTTCGAGTCTTCTGATCTCGTTGGGCAGCTCCTTCTCCAGTTCCGTATTGGTCATGTTCACGCCCGCGTTATTGCACACGTACAGGCGTCCTAGATCGTCGAAGCAGCCCATGGTCGGATGCGTGACGAGCGGCGGCGCGGCAACAAGCTCAGCCTCAAAACCTGCCGGCAAACGAATCTCCGCAGGGCTGAAACCATCGACGGGCGGCGGCGGTTGTACGCTTATTAGTTGTGCCGCTTCGTTTACCAACAGATCATGTTTTGGTCGCGAGTGTTCCGACTTAAACGCTCCGGCCCCCGCTTTCAATCCCGCCTCATGCGAATTGTTTTGGGCACGGCGGGGTCGCTCGGTTGGCTCCGCATTGGCGATTCCACATGCCGCTAGCCACGTGGCAAAAGCCGCAATCAAGGTGCGAACAATCATCGGTTTCTGATTCCACTTCAAAGAAGTTCAAAAGTCACTTCTAAGAATGGTACCCGCTCCCGAGACGCCGTGCCAAATCTTGGCATTTTGCACTGGGTTGGCGTTACTCGCTGAGCAACACGCGGCGAACCCAGGAGTGCGCCATCGCCGCACCGCCAAAGCACCACGTCTCAGCGACTTGAAAGCGACCGTTTTGGTTAACGCCCTCACCAACAAGCTTTTGTAGCCGCGAATGAAACTCATCCAATTTCTTTTCCACCGGCTCGTATCCATCTCGCGGATGTTCGATTTTTGCCGGAAACCGCTTGAGTTCCTCAGCCTCGCCGTGAGTTTTTCTGGTTCCGCGTGCGAGTGCCGACGTCAAATCTTCGCCGCCACTCTCGATGCTCCAAAACCAAAAACTTTCTTGGCTGATCATGACGAGGGTCGAGAAAGTCGCCCCCGCATCGAGCAACGCAACCGTTGGCAACAAGGACGTATCCTCTTCAGTCACCTCATTGAGCACCGTAGCAAACTCTCGCGACGCAAAATTCACCAGTGCAACCTGGTCACTCTGCATCCCCGAGATCTTCATGCCTGCGGAGGCGAGCAAGTCCGTGCGTGATACCACGGCGGACTTCTTCGCGGCACAAACAAACCCTGGTCGTCCGTGTGCCGAATCGGGTTCTTGCTTGCCAACCCAGATCGCATAGTCGAGCGTATCCGGAGGCATTGGAATCCGAGACTGGGCCTCTTGTTTCATCAGATCATCCGCCACCTTGTCCTTCACTGGTGGCAGACGAACAAACCGTGCAATGATGTCACCAGCGGGCAGGTTGACCCAATACGGTGCTTCTTTATTCGTGGACGCTTCGAGAAACTTGGTGACCGCACCACGAATCACCTCAGGCGCCGCGACTTCGCTGCCCATGCGTGAGGTAGGTGCTTCGAATTCTTCACTGTACGATTCGAGGATCGTTAGCTCTTCCTTATCCAATTGAAGCAGCACGGCACGAATACCGGATGTGCCGATGTCGACACCCCAGCTGAGTTTTGGCTTCTTGCTGTTGAGCAAAGTGAAGCGTGCCTTCTTGATCGCGAAACCTTCATTGACGATCCCTAGTCCAACTCCTTGCAACGCCAACCCAATCGCAATATTGAAACGCCCCGGTTGCCGTCGCATGTTCTCTTCACTGGTGACAGGAAGCGTCGATGGATAGCCAAGGTAGCCGAGCTTGCCCCCGATCCAACTCTCACAGTCGCCTCGCCACACGTTGTACGGATTTCTCGCGTCCGCGAGCGGTTGCTTCATTTTTTGGAGAAGCTCTTTCGTGTTTCGCTTGGCACCTTCGTTTTGAGGCGACTCCTTTTCGAAACGCACCGCGAGGCGACCGAGCGTCGCAGTCGCAAACGGCTCCAGCTCAAACTGCCGTTCGAGCCATTCCACGTTCTCGATCAATTGGCGAGCCGTTTCGTAACGCTCGTCCCGCATTTGTGCTGGTACCGCAGCTAGCTTGCTCGCGGCACCTGTATAGTCCTGTTTGTCAAAACGTCGCTGCGAACTCGAAAGTAGCTTCTCAGTGACTTTGCGTCCGAGCTTGAGATAGGTCTCGTTGTTGGGAATCAGCCCCAAGAGGACTTCGATCGTGCCAGCCACGCTGTCGTAATTCTTCTCAGCCAACTGTGATTGCAGTTTCGCTTCGAGCTCATTGACTTGTGCTAAAAATGTCGAGCAACTCTCGAGCATCTTTCGCACGTCGGGAGTCCGCATCGCTTCTGGGACACGAGACAACAAATCGATAACGACCGATTTCTCATCAGCCTTCAACGCAACTTCGGCCTGAGCAATCATCGCATCCACCGCCTCCGTTCGTTGCTTCTTGAGTTTTTCGATCTTCTCAAGCGCCGACGATGCTTGTTGGCTCAGTTCCGCGTATCGATAATCCTTGTCGGCTGCGATGCGACTCAAAAGCCCGATCGCTTGATCAAACTCTGATTTCTTGGCGGCCTCAACGGATGACACGAGCCAACCTTGGTACTGCTCCTTCAGACGATCACGTTTTTCTTGCAGGTTGGTTCCGCAACCGCCACAGAATTTCTGTTCCAGTCTCGCTGGCTGGCTGCAACTTCCACAGGGTTCAAACAGCGCTTGTCCGCAACCCGCACAAAACTGAGCCGCTTCGCTGTTGCTGTGACTACAAGCACCACATACAAATCCACTTCGAACGGTTGAGGCCGGATTGGTCATCATGTTTGAAATTTGCTGAGTGTCCTAGTGCTTGGCTAACTGATAATGAAGCTGGCTCGCGCCGCTTAGTCAGTTAACCTACCAAGAACCAAAACACTCGCAATTCTTAATTGATTGCGAAGGCCATTGAGCGACGCGAATGAACAAGAACGAAACGCAATCTTCACGCATACTTCACACGCCAGCGGGTCTTGGCGTTCTCTGCGGGTGCGCGACTGCTGTGCGGCGAGCACACGACAACCACGACAACCACGTGATACCCAGCCGTCGGTCCATAAAAAATGCCAGCGAGAAACTCACTGGCATTTGATTTGTTCGACGAGCGAGACTGGTCCTACTTCAGGATCATGTCGTCCACCGTCTTGCCGCCTGGGATCATCGGCAGCACGTGTTCTTGGTACGGCACTTCGACGTCGAGCAAGAACGGTCCCTTGTACTCGATCATCTCGGTGAGAGCACTCTTGAGATCGCCCTTTCTCTTGACGGTTGCGGCTCCGCATCCGTAGCCCTTGGCGATCGCCACGAAGTCAGGATATCGCTTGCTCGCGTACGCAAAACGATCCACGTCGCTCTTGCCCTTGGCCTCTTCGTGTTCAATCGGGCCGAGATACGTGTGAGCGCGATTGCGATCCATGAATCGATCTTCCCACTGCACCACCATCCCAAGGTGTTGGTTGTTGAGCAGCAATACCTTTACGGGAAGTTCTTCACAGAAACACGTTGCAAGTTCTTGGATGTTCATCTGGAAACTGCCGTCGCCATCGATGTCCACCACGAGCGAGTTCGGGTGAGCGGCTTGCACGCCCATTGCGGACGGAAGCCCAAAGCCCATCGTCCCCAGACCGCTGCTGCTGTGCCAAGTTCTTGGACGGTTGAACTTATAAAACTGTGCCGCCCACATTTGGTGCTGGCCGACACCAACGGTGATGTACGCGTCCATTTCCGCCGTCATGTCGCTCAGCGTGCGAATCGCATGTTGTTGGGTGATGCCGTCGAACGACTCGTCGTATGCAAATGGAAACTTTGCCTTCAACTCCAAGCACTGTTTCTTCCATTCGTCGATCTCGGGAGCTTCGACGATCTTGTTAAGCTCTTGGAGAACTTGCTTCACATCGCCGCGAACCGGGATGTGTGCAATCTTGATCTTGTTGATTTCGGAAGCGTCGATATCGACGTGGATGATCTTGGCGCCCTTGGCAAACGATTCGACGTGACCGGTAACACGGTCGTCAAAACGTACGCCGAGTGCAATCAGCAAATCGCAATCGCGAACGGCATAGTTTGCATAAGCCGAACCGTGCATGCCGAGCATGTCGAGCGACTGAGGTGAATTGCCGGGGAACGTCCCCAATCCCATCACCGTCGTCGTGACGGGAATGCCGGTGATCCGTGCAAGCTCACGCAGCTCATCGCTGGCATCAGAAATGATGATACCACCACCAGCGTAGATCACTGGACGGCGTGCTCGTTTGATCGCAGCTGCCATCTGGCGAATTTTTTCACTCACGACAACTGGCGGTGTCGGGTCGTAGCCGGGGAGATCCATCTCGACTTCGTCAGGCACTTCGAGCGTAGCCAACTGAACGTCTTTCGGCATATCGATCAACACTGGACCAGGCCGTCCCGTCGCAGCAATATGAAACGCCTCTTTCATGATGCGAGGAAGGTCAGCGATGTCTGTCACCAGGTAGTGATGCTTCGTAATGCCACGGCACACTTCCACCATCGGAGTTTCTTGGAACGCATCGCTACCGATCAAAGCCGTCGGCACTTGGCCGGTGATGCAGACCAATGGAATGCTGTCGAGCTTGGCGTCAGCGATCGCTGTGACGAGGTTCGTAGCACCCGGCCCGCTGGTTGCCATCACGACGCCGACCTTGCCGGTGCTGCGGGCGTAACCTTGGGCTGCGAATGCACCGCCCTGTTCGTGGCGTGGCAAAATCGTTCGAAGCGAGTCGCTATATCGGGTCAGGGCCTGGTGCATCGGCATGCTGCACCCGCCGGGATAGGCGAACAGGACATCGACGCCGTGATCCACCAACGACTTGACCAATATGTCAGCCCCGGTCATCAATCGTGTCTTTTTAGCGGCGTCTGCGGTACTCATAGAATGCTTAAATGTTGCTGGAGCAAGTGAAATGGGGAACGTCAGTCCAGGCTGACCGTGAGTTCATGGGGGCCCGCAACAAAAAACTGACGTTTACGTCACAGGCCAAAATCCCGAAACTACCCGCTAACGTAAATTCGTGCCGAAACTTAGGCAATGGTTAAAACGATTCTTCGCGATGACAACCTGGATCAACATAGTGACTGTGGCGATTGGCGGGGCGTTCGGCTCTGTTGCTCGCTATTTGATCACGGTTGTCGCAATCGCCATTCCGGGCGGTTCAGGGGCGTTGGGAACGACCGTGGCGAATGTTTTGGGGTGTGCGGCGATCGGTGCCCTGGGTGAATATTGCCTAATTTCCGAAACAGTGCCCCACCGATGGGTGTTGGCGATTCGAGTCGGTTTTCTTGGCTCGTTGACAACTTTTTCGACATTCGCGTCGGACTCGATCGGGTTGGCGGCCTCGGACCGGCTCGCTGGAGCGACCGGGTACATGCTCGCCAATCTGGTTATCGGGTTCGCGGCGCTACTTTTCGCGGCGTCTTTGGTACGTGCAGGGATGACATGATGAGAACCAATGCGAGCGGGCGGCGAGACTTCAACGTCGATAGCAAACCAGTCGATAGCAAACCCAATCGGGGACGCGTGGCAACGTTTGTGGCCATGCTTTTTGTCCAGGCACTCGGCGTGAGCTTTGCAGTCCAAGCGGCCGACTCGGTGCGACCTCGCTATTCAGCCGCCAAAGAGCTCCGCGAAGACTCCACATTGCGCGCAATCGCGTTTCGCGATGCGAGCTTCGGCGTGGCTGTGGGAGACCGCGGAACAATTTTGAAAACTGAAAACGGTGGGCTGACATGGTCACTCACCGAAAGTCACGTCGATTGTGAACTCAGCGACGTCGTGTGGGTCAACAACAAACGTGTTGTCGCAGTGGGCGGCGGCTACGACACGATCACTCGACTCAGTCGCGGTGCAGTCGTGGTAAGCGACGACGCTGGCAAAACATGGCGACGAGTTGCTGACCAAGAACTCTCGCGAATGCATCGTGTCTCGTTCGACTCCGATCGACGGCTCCTCGTAACCGCTGGGGACTGGTCGTCGGTATCGATGTCAGTTCACCATGCGAGCCGAGACGGCGGTTCGACTTGGAGCGCAGACGACGAGCTTTACGATACTGCAACAGAGATCCATGAGCCATCATCTGCGGAACTACGCCAATGGGTCGCATCGATTGGCGCGTCCGCCCCAATCCGTGGTGCGTGTCATCCGAGCGAACAACTGTATTGGGCTGTAGGCGACCACGGATGCATTTACCATAGTGATGATGGTGGGAAACGCTGGACGACACAACGCGGCGAAGGTCGACGGACGTCCGTGTTGGTCGTCGCAAGTAACGCCGAATCAGTCCCCTGGTCACTCGTCGGCAACGAGTGTCTCGAATTGGGAAACCGTGTTTCAGTCCTGTTGCTTGACCCTCGCTCTCTATCGAAAACCAACGCAACCGAACCTCGCGGGATCGATCTAGCACGCCAAGCCGCGATCGCATTGGGCGCTTCCGGTGTCGACGTGTCGCTGCCTAGCGAAACGTCGCATATCATTGCTGCTCATCGACCCAGCGTCCTGGTGATTGATGATTCACTCTCACCGTCCATTCGCGAGATGCTCAGCCAATCAGCAATCGAGTCGGCTGTCCAACGGGTCGCGGTTGTCTCCCAAGACGGTGGCGGTGGCGAAACACGTCTTCATCGCAGTGCCATGTTGCCTCGCTCAGGCGTCTTGGCTGGTGACTTCAGCCAAGATGCTTTAAACCTCGTTGCACCTGGCGCGACTGCTGCTGGATCGTTGTCCTTGCGGCGTACCTACGATGCGGTGGGGGCGTCGTTACGAGGTGAGTCGGTGACGTCGGGAATGACTTTGCCGCGTTCTTGCCGACTTGAGGGCGAGCGTCCGCAAGCTTCACGACGCCAGTTGCAAATCATTCAAGCTCGATTGAGCGAGCCAAGAAGAATCGAACAAGTCATCTCGACGGGGGCCAACGAAACAAACCTCGCGAGCGGTATCAATAGCTTGATCGAGCAATCGTCCAGTGATGACCGATTGCGAGTCGCCTTTGCAGTCTATTGCGATGCAGTGAAAACGGGTAACGCGCCACTTCAGCGAGTGATACTAAGGACCATCGCCAGTCACGACGAATTCGGCTCCGCAGCAGCACTTGCTCAGTTGCGTCTGGATGCAATTGAATCCAGCCAAGAATGGAAGAAGCTCGAACAAAACAACAGTTTCGCTGGCGCAGGTCTAGTGGCTGTCGACTCGAATAGCGATGCGCTGCTCAACAGCACTGCGACTCCCGAAACAGTGGCCATTTCGCCGTTCCAAGCGCAAGGCTCGCAACTAGCCGACATGCAATTTGACTCCAGTCGCGTGGTGACTGCGTCAGCAACCTCGCCCATCGTCGTGCCTGATACAACACCCGAGATTGCAACGCCAATCGCAACGGCATCTATTCGCAACTTGCATTTGCCGCAAGGCCGAGTAGCGAGTACGAAGCAAGTCGCCAATGTCGACTTGGCTTGGGAGTTCCACCCGCTGGTGCTGGTCGCGCGAGACACCTTCCGTCGTCAAAGTTCCGTCGACCAATTGCAAAGCGTCGTTGAAACGAACGGAAACCTTGATCGTCTCTCGCAATCAAATTTGGCAGCACAATGGAGCCGACTTGCTAAGTCAAATACTCAAGCCGAAAGTCTCGTTGCTCGAGCAGCGACAATTCCGCCGCGTTTGGACGGGGCACTGACGGATGACTGTTGGAAAGGCCCTGGAACAATCGTCAATCAAGTCGAAGTGCGTTTGGCATACGACACTCAATTTCTTTACGTGGCTATCCAGGCACAAAGCGAGCAACTGCGTCAGGTGACGCTACCAGCTGGCACGACCGCATCCATTCGCGACAATGATTTGACGCTCGTCGATCGTTTGGCGATCTCGCTTGATGTGGACCGAGATCTCATGACGGCGTTCCGCCTCCAAACAACGGTGAATCGGCTGACAAGTGATACGATTGACGGGCAAACGCAATGGCAGCCGACTTGGTACGTGGCGACGTCGAACCCCCACAGCACCAACAACTCTCCCACCGTCGTCTTCGAAACGGCAATCTTGCTCAGTGATTTGGTGGCATCACCGTTGACCCCAGGCGAATCGTGGCTTTGCGAGGTAAAGTGCTTATCTGCGGGCACAGCGTCGACCGTTGGTACGATGACTGATCCGAGCGGTTGGATCCGCTTTGTGTTCGAATAGTCTCGCTCTAAATCAATGCGTTTAGATAGTTGCGTTCGAATCACTCGCTCAACCTGATTGCCGCCTGAACTTTGCAAGACTCGATGTCACTGAATCCCTCGAACGATCCCGAACCCTCTTCCGCCAGCGAATCAACCAACACAGGCTCAAGACTTCACGCTGGTTACTCGCTTGAAGCTGGCGTGTTGGCACGGGCACGCAGTTGGGTCGACATATTCGGCTGGATTCGCCTCGGCCGGGTACTCCGAGTCGCGGGGTCGCCGATCCTGTTGCTCATGGTGGCCTTCACGACCTGTTTGTGGCTGACTGGCTTGAACGTGCTGCTTGGCGCGAGATACGGAATTGAATCATCACCGCTCTTTGTTAGTGTTGACGACACCTCGATCGTTGCAAGGCTCTTCAAAGACGCACTCGCAGTCACAGAAATATTTCGTGCGATGTTTCTTCCCGAAGTCTTCAACCAAGAATCTCCCTACGGCACGTTGAGTTTGCTGGCACGGTCGCTGTGGTCGATCCTCGTTTGGTCGCCGTGTTCGATGGTGCTGCTTCGACAAGGGGCGCTCTTAACTGCGGGTCGTCCAATGCAACCGATCGGCGATGTGGCGCGGTGGGTGCTTCGGCGGATACGCAACTCGTACTTGGCTGCGGTCATCCCAAGCGTCGGTGTGTTATCGATGTTTTGGGTCGTGCCCATCACCTATTGGCTTTCATCGATCATTCGCTTGGAAGCTGTGGATTGGCTGTTCAGTCTCGTTCTCGTTTGCCTAGCTATTCCAATGGGCATGCTGGCGTTTGGTTCACTCGTTGCCATTCCACTGAGTTGGGCGGCGGTGATCAACGAACGCGATCCGGATACGTTGGACTCGTTGAGCCGTGGATACGAGTATTTGTATCGACGTCCGCTCCGATTGTTGAGCTATGCCGTTGTTGCCATCCTGATTTTGTTTGCCATCAACACGCTCGCTACAGGGGTCGTTGGTTACGCAGCGAGAATGGTCGCCTATCCCGTGGAGATGAACGGCGGCGGTGGCCTTTCCAATACAACCGTGTCGCTTCTTCGGTTTGTGCCCGTGGTGGTCACGTATACTGTAATCTGGTCATTGATCGGCGGGATCTATCTGCTTCTGCGTCAGGATGCTGGCGGCCAAGAAGTCGAAGACCTGTGGATCGAGCCATCACAACCCAGTGCCGCCTTACCAGAGCTGAAACAATGACCGACCAAGAACTCGCAGGCGACGAAACACTTGTAACCGTGGCATCACGACCGTCTGAAGTGGAAGCAGCGATCTTGGTGAACGTGTTGCACGACGCGGGTATTAAAGCTGTCGCCTTGGGTGGCTTCACCGCAGGCTTCCGCGCCGAAGCACCCGGCTGGGTGCGGGTGCAAACGTTCGCATCCGATGCCGACGCGGCTCGAGAGATCATTGCCGAACTCAAGCCACTTTCGCCAGAAGAATCAAACGAATTCAACGACGAATTCAATGGCGACGCGAACGACGAATCGAACTAAAGATCACGCTGCACGGCCTGAGTAAATGAGTTTGTTTTCCATGAGAAGCTTATCGCCAACTGCATTGGCCATCGCATTCTTCGTGCTCCACGTGCTCGCTCAGCCTGGGCATGCACAAGAAGCCAGCACGGCTGTGGACATTCGTCGCTCCCCGACCGTTGTCGCGATCGAGAAGGCTCAACCGGCAGTGGCTGCTGTCTATGCGTATGGCGACAATAGCGGCGGCTCGGGAAGCGGTTCGGTGATCGATCCTCGCGGTTACGTACTGACGGCCAAGCATGTTGTAAAACAGCAGCACATCGTATTGCTTGGTGGCCGGCCACCCTTGCGTGCTTCCGTGGTCGGAACGATGCCGGAGTACGATGTGGCGATATTGAAACTAGGCGAACAAGCCTTCAATCGCCCCGCATCTCCGACCTTTCCTCGCGCAGCGTTACCGCCCGACTTCATCCTGCTTGGGATCGATAGCGACGTACGGATGGGCGAGACGATCTTGAATATCGGCAGCCCCGGTGGTCGCGGAATCGTTGCCACACAAGGCATCGTATCTGCCGTCGCGTTTACAGGCGTGAACCCGCTCTCTCTTGCGACACAATCGGCGACCGCGTTCGACGAACTGTTGCAATTTGATGCGGCAAGCAATCCTGGGAACTCTGGTGGACCGATTGTGAACTTGCTCGGTCAACAAATCGGGATGGCTGTCAGCGGGATTAACTCAGAAGAAGGCATTCACTTTGCCCTGCCGCTCAAAACGCTTCGACATTCGATTCCGGCCATTTTGAATAGCGAATTCCGACACCGATACGTCAGCGGTATCACGGCCGATCCGCAACTGGCCGCAGTCGTGGTGACCGATGTTGCCAACGACTCGCCTGCTGCTGAGGCAGGTATTCGCATCGGCGACCAAATCGTTTCGATCGATGGCCGCGCCCTGCGTGACCCGATCGATTGGGAGTTCACACGTTTTGAGTGGCGAGCCGATGACAAGTTCACGCTGGGGCTACAGCGCGGCCAACAAATCCTTAACGCCTCAATCACGCTAGCGAAGCGAGTCGGACAAGTCGGAGTGGACGTCGCCGCCACTGAACCTGGGCTGTTGTGTCGGTACGCGTTGTACGATCCGCGAATACCGCATCCGCTCGACGATGACCAGAAACCAGCAGGACCACCCACCATCATCGCAACAGTGGAACCCAAACCAGAATCACTACCACGTGACGATCACTATGAGTTAGTCATCGAGGGGCTGCTGAAAATAGACGAAGCGGGCGTGTATCGTCTTGGGCTTCGCTCGGACGACGGATCCAGACTCTATGTGCATGATCAACGATTGATCGACAACAGCGGCAACCATGCTGCGATCACTCGCACGGGCTGGGTCGATCTGCAAGCTGGAATGCATCCAATACGAATCGAGTTTTATGAAGACGAAGGCCAGCAAACACTGGACTTTCTGGTCGCCAAGGACGATGCGGAGCTAGTACCAGTCACAGCTGAACAGCTGTTTCATCCAGTGGACGCTCCACCAGCACCAGACACCGAATAAGCGCGTCGTCAACGGGCTTGGCCGGTGCCGTTCGACTTCATTCAATGAGCGGCCAGCCGACGAGCTCACGAAAGCCTTGCGTCGCGTGTGTTGCATACGCGATACTGGGGCGAGCGACCTTTTCTCCATCCACCGCTTCCATTTGGACTGTCGTCAGTCGCTCGACACACTCCACGTATCTCGAGGTCATTGCGACTTCGCATCATCTGGGCTTGAACGATGTTTCAAAATCGAAGACTGAGCCACGAACCGCTCGAAAGTCGGCGCCTTCTTGCCGCTTCGTGCGACGCACCTGACACGGATCTGTTCGCGGATGTCGCGAGTCAGCCTGTATCGATTGCTGAGTCGGCCGAAGGCGAATTCCTGCAAGTGCCGGGCGACCTACGGAATGCCTCGCTGCCAATCACAGGATATTCAAACATCCCGTACGGAGCCGACCTGATCCAAGAGCATGGCAATCGACTGTTCGTTGTTGATCAAATTCCCTACTCGTCTTTATCAGGCAAGCTCGTCATTTTCGAGCGAGCTGAGGACGGCTCGTTGACAGAGACTTCGAGCTTCGAAGTTTCGTTTCCAGTCGACCAGATGTTTGTCTTGGATGAACAAGTCGTTCTGATTGGCAACAGCTTCTCTTGGGACATACTCGCGGTACCTTCCGCCGGATCCAGTCCCAACGGCGATGCCGCATTGAGTCTACTTCCACCGTTCGGCAAGCCGAAGGTGAGCGTCATGACTGTGAATTTTGGCTCCGACACAAGTGTCGTGAATCAAGAACTGGACGGCCGAATCAATTCGATGGCTCTCGAGGGCGACACGCTTGTTGTGACGGGTAACCAAGGCTTCGATGTTGTCATTGCAATTTATCCACCACCAGCAATCGAGAACTTCGTTCAGACATACCGCGTTACACCCGAGGGCTTGCAGCAGATCGCCTCGGTGACCTCACCCCATGTCGGCATCACGCAGGTCAACGCAGCAAACGTATATTCGGCATTCACGATCCATCCCGATGTCGTGTATTTCGCACCAGGCGACCCGAGCGATAATTCACCCGACGCGACGGGCGCGATTGATTCGATTCGCAAACCGGACGATGCCTACTCCCTTCCCACAGCCTTCGTCTCACGATACGCCCTCGGAGAAGATGCGATCACTGAAGTCGCAACGTTCGAACTAGGAAGTGGATATATTTCTAGTTTGAATGTTGCTGAGGATGGCCAGACTGGTGCTGCGGTGCGCATCGAACACCTCGGAGCTGGTCCTTCACTGGCAATCGATCTACTCGACTTTTCCAATGACTCGGTAAGCCTTTTTGAGTCGGTGCGATTAGAGAACTTCGTTGGCGACGTCATCGCACAGAACCCCGAGTACATTGTGCTGAGAAGTTTCAGCGATAACTCGCTTATCGTTGTTAACACGAACCAGTCGATCGACCTGTCGGCTGAGAATCGGGTGCGTCGCATTGAGATCCCACCGCAATTTCGACTGCGGTACGAATCGCTACAGATCAATGACGAAATGCTCGTCATTCGCGCCGATCGAAACCTCTCGAGTGAGGTGTCTCCGAATCCATCGGCGATTATTGATTCCGTAACTGGGCAAGCTCCACGCGTGGCTCCGGTATCATCCGTGCTGCTGACCGTCTCGATTCCGGATGCGAGTATTGTCGCTGACACGACGCTCGACGAATCCGTGCTACCACACGTTTCGATTCGACTATTGACGATCGATTCGGCGACATCACGGTTCGGCTTTGTATCATCGGACTATCAAATGCCCTTTGACTCGGAGCAATTGATTTTTGGTGGTTTAAGTGATTCTGGTGAATTTGTTCGCGGCGGTGTGATCCCTGTCGGACGTTGGCTAGAAATTGATGCCAACGCCGATCGTTTACTGGCGAGAACGTCTGACCGATTGCTTAAGTTCGCATGGCTGTCGGACGACGAACCCATCGTGACGCCGCTTGGGGATCCTGAACCGCAAATCTACGCGGTCGACGATGTCTACACGCTCCGTGACACCGGCCGCGATCACTTCCTCGATGTGCTTGCCAACGATGTCTTGAACAACGGTTTCTTTCGCCAGTCCACGGTCATTGTTTCGCTCGATGGTGCACCTGAGGGTGCGGAGATTATTGGCGGACGCCAGATACGCATTCCCGCTGCGGCTGTGCGAGGTGCTGAGTCGCTTCGCTTGGAGTACACAATCAGTGACGGTGCAAGCCGCTCGACGGGTGTTGTTGAAATCGTTATCCGTTCGATCCCCGAGAACCGAGTCCGCGAGCTGGTACAGTCCGTTCGCCGCAAAGCTGCCGAAGACTTCAACGTGCCGCTCGACCAGGTAACTGTCCTATCGGTCGAACGTCGATTCAATGATCTGTTGGGATTGCCGGACGACGCCAACGGTGCGCTGAGCACTGAGCCTAGATTGGGATTGTTCGTAACGGTTTCCGTGCCCAACGCGACGGCTCGGTATGGAGTGACGCTCGACGGCAACATCAAACAGCTTTCCGTGTCACGAGCGGAGAAGCTTGTTGAACTGAGTCTACATGCAGTCAACGATGCTGGCGAACCGTTAGAACGACTTGTTCAAGGCCAATCGTTCTGGCTGGAGTTCAACGCTCGCGATTTGCGTGCTGGAGGCCGTGGAGTTTATGCGGCGTTCTTCGATCTTGTGTTGCCAACGGAAGTGCTCGAAATCACCGGGCCAGTCGAGTACGCACCAGGTTACAGCGGTGTGAGAACGGGGTCGTTTAGCGAGAGTGAGATCGACGATCTTGGCGCGGTGAGCAACAGAATCAATTCGCCTGGCAGCGATATTCAACAGTTGCTTCGAATCGGCGTCCGAGCTGTTACCGCGGGGCGAGTCACTCTGCGACCAGAACCTGCCGACGGAATTGGAACGGCATCGCTACTGCATGGACTCTCGACGGAAGTGCTGGCCGAACAAGCCCGTTACCGACCCTTGACACTGTCAATCACTGAGTCAGCTCAGGCAGATCCCTTGGATGTTGATGGCAGTGGCAGCGTGACAGCGGGTGATGCGTTGGCCGTCATTAATTTCTTGAATCGCTATGGCAATGTTGAACTCATGAATCTTGAGGCAACGGTCCGTGGTACCAGCGCAGAAGGCGAAGATGGGATGGAGATCGAACTCGCTCAAATGCGGCGACTGGACACCAGCCGTGACGATATCATCACGGCCATGGACGCGCTCATGATCGTCAACGACCTGCACCGTCAATCATTTGCCGTGTCTATGGATGAGGCCGTTGGTGAATCGGAGGAGCCTGTGGGTGTCATGCTGGACAGGCTGATCGATCATGAAGACGACGACGAAGACGACAAAAACTAAAACACCGAACTCGCGACGTGTCACGAGTTCGGCGGTCCTCGACGCAATAGCCACCCGAGAAACATCAACGTCAGCTCAAAAATCGTCACCTCTGGTGTGGCGATCGCTAGCAAGAATCTTGTGATCCGATAGATCGCCGAGACTCGCTGAATCGCTATTTGGGTCTCACGCCAGAGGGCAAAGATTTTTTTGGCTCCGTCCCTCCGGCCATGCGAGCCAAAGATTCCATCAACGCGTCGTGACGCTGCGCAGCCGCACGTTCGTGCTTTTCACGCTGAGCCAACTCACGTCGCAATAGTTCTTCTTCTTTCACTCTAGCAAAGTAGCCGCGAACGAGGATGACACCCCCGACGACGAAGCTGCCGACGAACACGAGGCCGCCTTGGGTGTAGATCGCATTCTCAAGGCGACCTTCCCATGATTCTTCCGTTGGCCAATGCGTCATAATTTCCCGCATGACCAAATGTCCGTGCGAAACAATCGTGGTGATCGCCATGGTGATGGCGCACCATACCGTCGTAATCAACCGCTGTTTTGGTCCCATGTGTTTATCCTCCTCCAGCAAAGAGACAGGCAACACCAGCAGAAGTTCGCGGAAGCAATCCCGTTCTTTTTAATGTGCCTCCATTACATTTCGCATATCATCAATATGCCAACGATCACTCAAGAACCATGATCGCGTTCTCGTCAGAGCAACTCAGTCTTATCTCGCACTGACAACACTTCACGCTGCCAATCGCATGAAGAATAAAAACATCATCCCCATCGAGGAAGCGAGGCAATTGAATGCTGCTGGCGATCGTCCGATCGATCGCTTGGATAGTCGTACGCTAGAACGTCACCTCGAAAACGTTTACCTCTTCAAACTCGGCTTAAAAAACTCGTTTGGGATCGACTTTCGCATCCAGTTGGTGCCCAGCGAGGTTGCGGACTCGCCAGCCGGACTCATGAACTACTTGAGCGAGGTGACGCCGATGGCTCGACATCGGGCAAGGGAGTTGCCAAAGGGTCGCCAGAACATCTACACGAAACTGGAAGATGAGGCCGTAAAATCATTCTGGGAAATTTACTATCGTTTCCAGCCCCTCATTCACCACCACGCAAAACGTGCCAGTGTCGAACTCGATGATCTTGGCAACGTCCTTGGCCGAGCCATTTTGCTGTACGAGAAGAACCAAGGGGCCAAGTTCTATACCTATCTCGACAAAACACTTCGAGAGTCCGTTAAGAACTTGCGAGGACGCGTGTTAGCGGACCAGTATTATTTGCCTCTTTCAGCGGGGCGGCTCTTGCCGCAATTGATTTGGCTTCTGGATCAAGAAGCGTTCAAGCTTCAAAGACGCCTAACCCCCGAGGAAAGTGACGAGCTGGTTGTCACTTATCTTCGCGGGCAAGCGGCCAGCTTTTCCGAGTCGACGATGAGATGGATTGCCCAGGTGGCACGCACGCGAACTCGCGCGTTATCACTCGATCGCGAGATGACCAAGAGTGGCACAGCCCTCGCAACATCGCTTCACGGGATTCTCCCGTTAGAAGACACCACGAACGCTGTCGACGACCAAGATGAATGCGAGTTTGCATTGCGAAGGATCCGCAACGCATTCGAACGTGCGGAGTTTACAGCTCGCGAGCAAGCAGTCTTGCTGGCGCGGTTGAATCTCTCGCATGACGAGGATCTCCTCAGTCGAATAGAAAACGAGATTTCACCCGGTGCGTTGCGAAACCAGAAACAAAAACTGCTGGTTCGGTTCACTGCGGCGTTACACGCTGAAGAAGCTCACCGCTTTGGACGCTTTCTCAATTCAGAACCGCAAGCGTCACGTGTTATCCTGCGACGTGTTTTGAGCGAATTTGCCGAATCTCGATCCATCACTGCAGAGTCATTCATTCAGCAAATTTTGAATCACATGTCACTCACGACGAACGCCTACCGACTGACAATTTCCGAGCGCGGACGTTTAGAACAATTCCTGGCCATCAACCGTCCTCATGCGCCTGCCTCATCCACGCCAACGACAATCGAAGCACACTTGTACAACAAGTTCAAAGCCGCTCTTCTCGAACAAGACGCACGTGGTTTCCCCTGCTTGCTCGATGATGAACTTGCATCGTAGACCTTCTAGAAACGCAACGACAAGCCGGTCGTCGCCAGACACGTTGTTTGACTGTTGAAGTGAAACGTCTCGCCACCAATGTACGCTTGCCAACGCCCTCGCTGGACACCCATGCGAATCAGTGTATGCGAGGTGAACGCATCCCCGAGTGATCCGAGCTCCAAGTCGCTTCGAAGAACGAGCGGATTGGCAACACACCATTGAGCAGAATAGATCCAATTAATCCCCAGATCTGTCGCTGCTTGATCGTGCAGCCAATTGACTCCTAGACCGGATCGAAATGCGAGTCGAGGACTTTGGGCGAAGCGATACGTTAAGTTCGCAGCACCGATCGTCAGTCGATCATCGCCGATAGGAATCGATTCTCGAAAGTGCCGAACCCTTGCGTCGGCTCCCCAACGGGTTGCATGCTCCATCGTGCCGTCGATACCGAAGGCGGCCAGATCATTGAAGTCGCCGCCATAGTCCACACTCAGCGAGCCGGCGAACGAGGACAGCCTCAATGAATCCGGCCGATCAATCAACAGGAAGCCCCAGTCTTCATTCGCATAGGGATCGACGCGAAAACCGGTGATCGCGTCCAGATCGTCACGAAGTAATTTGTGCGGCACCCAAAATGGCGACGTGACAACCGCAGCGGTACCCCAGAATGCAACGGTTACCGCAAGGGTCGTCAACTCACTTTCAACATCATTATCGTCATCTAGGAACGACTGTGCCTGACGCGGCTTTCGCGGCGAGCGACTTGGCGCGGCACTATCGCATTCAGAGCTGGAACCATTCGGAGCAGGTTGCGTTGGACTTTCGCTTGACGAAGCGGCCTGGACAGTACGTACTTCCCTTCGAATATCGTCCAATTCACCGGCAAATGAATCTCCGATCAAAATCAAAAAGGAGAAGAAAACTCGCAAAGATTTCAACAGCGTCGAACGAAAGTTCATTGACGGAACCAGTGCTAGCATTTCTTAAAGTAACCAATCCTCGATCATCATGGGGGTAGCAGCAGCGTCCATGACGGAGCAAGGCCAATCCGAAACATTGGATTGAGTATGATGATCAACATCCTGCCGCGCGAGCTCGACTTCGACCATTGAATTTCGGAAACCCAGATGATTTTACGTATTCTGACAGCGACTCAAATTCTACTGCTTAACGCAACCCTTCCTGCAATTGCGGAAATTACGATCCCAGCTGCGACCGCATATTCCGCTCCAGATCCTGAAGCGTTGAAGTTTTCGCCAGAGCATGGAATTTCTCGCTGGAGCGATCCATCAACCCAGATTCGATGGTATGGAAACCTTCAACGAATCGGGAAGCTTACGGTCAAGGTTGCGGTACGGCTGCCGAAAGACAGGCCGATGCAATACCGGATGACCGTTGCGAATCAAACGATGACGGCAAACGCACAGGGAGCGGGCGACGATGATGTGACCGTTGACTTTGGTGAAGTAGAAATCAACGAGCCCGGATACCATACGTTCTTGCTTGAAGCGACTGGCAACCGACGTGGTGACCAAGGCAATGTTCGTGCTTTGGTGCTCGATGGCGAACCAACGATCGAATCGCACTTCAACTTGAATCCCCGCCGCAATGCTGCTTCAGTCCACCTTGCGTACCCAGTGGAGAAAGGCGTCGAAGTCTCAGCGTTCTACTGTGAGATGACTGGTATCGAAGATCCATTGTGGACGTACTACATGGCTTGCGGATGGCATCGCGGTTACTTTGGGATGCAAGTCAACAGTCCCACAGAGCGGCGAATCATTTTCAGCGTCTGGGATAGCGGCAATGAAGCAGACAGCCGCGACAAGGTCGAGCAAGAAAACCGCGTCACGCTCATCGATAAGGGCAAAGATGTTTTCTCAGGCGACTTTGGCAACGAGGGCACCGGTGGTCATAGCCATTTGAAGTTCCCGTGGAAGACAGGCGAGAAACAACGCTTCTTGGTGACCGCGGAACCCGTCGATTCGACTTCCACGATCTTCTCGGGACACTACTTCCGAAATGACCTCAAGGAGTGGATGTTAATCTCGAGCTGGAAAGCGCCCAAGGAAGGTGGTTACTTGCGAGGGCTGTATAGTTTCAGCGAGAACTTTAACGGCTCCAATGGCAATGTCGTCAGAAAAGCTCTGTACGGCAACCAATGGATCCGAACATCGTCTGGAGCATGGCAAGAATTAACCAAAGCGAAATTCTCACACGATGTGACGGGTAAATCGGACCGACTCGATCGCTTCATGGGACTCGAGGGCGAGCAGTTTTTCTTATCCCACGGAGGCTTTATCAGAGGCTTCACGGAATTCGGAACAGCGTTCACTCGCAAGCCAACCGGCCATAGTCCAGAAAACATGGAGCTACCTCCGCTGCCGAAATCTTCAACCACTTCTCCAGCCAACGAGTGAATCGACAGCTCAAAACAGGAGCGATTTGCACCATAAGTCTGTAGCTTCGAAATTCAATCGTCCACCTCATCAAGAACCGAAACGACTCATAAGCCACTTCAAGAGTCATTCAACACGGCGAAACGGGTTAACGCAACTCAGACCGTCGACTCACTTCACGCGAACCTCCCTGAGGGAGGATGAACTTAGCGAAGCAACTCGTCTACTTGCGTTGGACTAATTAATGATGTGGCCATTTGGCGTACGAGTTGGCGAGGCTTTCGCCCCAATTGCCGTACCACGTGTAACCGCCGCGTCGCTCGGGGCCGATTTCCTCGACATCGTATTTCACGATTCCGTCGCGGTCGCAAAACATCGGACGAAAGGTTTCAATTTCATAGAACCTTGCCCAAAGCGGGCGAGCGGATGCGTCTGGGGTGAGGCATGGTTCGCTCTTGCTTCGTTTGTATTGGAATCCTTCGGTCTTGACGGAATCAAACCAAGCCACGCCACTGTTCACCGCTTGAATGACCTCCGGTGTCGGTTCATCCAGACTCATCAGGAATTTCAAAATGCCAGCACTCTCGGCGCCGCTCCGCGAGGCAAGCTCATAGGCTCGAGCATTAGCCGGAGCGAGCGTGACTTCGTCATGTTGTGCACACCAAACCGTCGCCCTTCCGTTAACGATGACTTGGCATTTCACGATGCAGTCGATTCCGCGTTGGATTGCCTTTGATGCCGCTTCTCGACGATCGGTGTCAACAAACGAATACTCCTCGCGCGTTGTGACGTCGCGAAGAAACTCGAGGACGCGAATCATCGTGCCATCATTGAACGTGATGTGGCGATGGTATTGCTTGCTGAGTGGAAAATATTGTGGCCAGCCACCGTTGGGGTATTGCGCTTTGAGAATGTGGTCGAAACCAACGAGTAATGCCTTCTCATAAACGGTGTCTTGGGTCGCACGGAAGGCTCTCGCGAGAGATCTCAATTCGCCAGCGGTCGCACCATTATCGAACGTACCTTGAATCTTGCTACGGTCACCGGTGTATCGTGCGCTGGTCGTGTCTTTGTTCTTGGGCCAATCACCGTGTTCGGATTGCCATGACAAAACGCAAGCCATGGTTTCCCGACCTTCGTCACTTTGAAACCAAGCGTCTGGCTTTTTGAGCAAGTCGTCCGCAGACGTACCGGCAAACAGCGGTGCACAGAATGAGGTTGCAAGAACAGCAAGAAGCGAAATGCGATGAATCATGAGGGTATCAGTTAGCAGAGTTTGATGTTTGCGGTGATTTCTTGTTTGCCGAAGCAGCGCTGGCCATGAGCATCTTAATGTCGGGATTCCAGTCGCATTCAAAGCGAGGGCTTCGAAGCGGCATACGTTTTGTAAGCCTCGGCGATCCCGGCTGCCTCAGCGTCACCTTTGTGGAAGATGATCCGATGACGCAGCTGGGTGCTCTCATTCGACTTCAACGTGTAGGTTCCTGATTCAGCACTTTCGTCGAGGCTGTGCTGTCCGAACGCGTTGGCAGTGAACAGGCCGTAGTCGCGAACATGCCAACGAGTTGGGTGCCGGAAGCTCGACGGATGATTCAAAAACGCGACTCCAAGATGTTCGCCTTCGATCGGCCCGTGATAGTCAACCCAATCCGCCGTTTTCGACCACGTATCACCATCACGATCTCCAACGCTATTGATGATGTGGCCTTTGCCATCGGTGAGCGACATGGACGTTGGGACGCGAACGTTCAACCCAGCGTCTTTCATGTCTTGCAATTCGATGTCGCCATACTTGCCGATCAACTCAATATCAAAGTCGAGAACGAGTTGGCCGTTGGACATGTGAAAGGCCATCGATCGCTCGTCGGCCATGAGCTGCTGGCCCGTCGAATCTAGGTAATCGTTTGTGGAGCGGATCACGGCGTGTTCTTCGTTGGCCGAGATTTCCGTGAACGCGGTGTGAGCGATTGTTCCCAAGCTCGCCAGAAACTCTTTCTGTTTTTCGCCCTTGGAATTCTTCGATGCTTCTTCCAACCAAGTGTCAGCACCTCCAACGCCTTGGTGACCGAACCAAACGCCGCGATGGTGCGGATGGTCATGCTGTTCACCCTCGACGGTCTCCATCGGAAACGCCCGAGTCATCGATTTGCCCGCAGGGCCAATGATCGGCCACAAGTAAGGCTTGCGTGCATCCTTGTCTTGATAATGATATTTGGCGATAAGTTTGCCACCGTATTCAATCGTGACCTGAGATTCTTCGCACGAAATCGAAAATTCATCCGCACGGACGTCGCGGTGCATGCCAGGCAACATGGCGAAGAAAAGCAGTGCGATAGAAACGCGAATGGATAGGGTGAGTGTATTGATCATCGTTGATTACGACTTTGTGAGGGTGGCGAACTCAAGAATACGTTTCAGTGTTAAGTTACGATTTTACTCGTTGCGGGCTTACTTTGTCACTTCGACGATCACTCGCTTATAACGGGTTAAGTTGGGAATGCCGTTATCGGTCACGGCAAGGACGATGTGCATCGTGCCTGTCCCTGGTGACATGACGCGACTGCCGGGGACCGTGAATGTGGCTTGTGGCTGGTCAAAGTCGTTGATCGCGAGTGGTTGGCCGGAGGTGGCGTTTGATGTAGCTAACGTGCCGACTTCGCCATAATAAAACCACTCGTACGAGAGCGCGTCGCCGTCTGGATCCGTCGTTCCTTGGGCGCTGAGTTCGATGACGTCGCCACGTTTGGCTTGAATTTCGGCCGGATGAGCGAGCTTCACCACCGGCGGATGATTTGCTTGGTCGTACGACTTGGTCGTCCAATCGATGCGCGCGGCGAAGTCGTTTTGGTAGGCCGATCGCCAGCGCCAAATTGTGGCGTGGTTGCTTGTGTGCCAGTTGCCATCGACGCCGCGCACTTCGTCAACGGCGTCTGTCCAAAGCGGTCGAGTCTCGGGTTCTTGGAACCACTTTTGCATTCGAGGTGTGTAGAACTCATACCGTCCACCCCAGCCACCCCAGTTCGGATTTTCCGGCGTGTTCAATCCGTTGGCGACAAGTCCAAGGAAACTTGGCGTGTCGCCCTCCATCAAGTACTCGGTGTGAGGATGCTGTGATCCCAGGGGACCGTGACCTGTGCGTATGTTTTCGTCGAGCCACTCGTTACTGACGAGGTTGTAATCGGCTCCGGTGAAGCGTCCGTGAAAACGGTCGCCGCTGATCCCGCTCCAGGTTGCATAGTGATACGCTCCGCCAGCATGATTGCCGGGGCTGGCGATATAGAACAGGTCTGGAAACGTCTTGCGAATCCACGGCCCGCTGTTGTCTTGGTCCGAGATCGTATACACGCGGAGCTTCGCGACAAACCTTGCGAGTTCTTCGCTCGAGCGAGTCGCCCGCACCTTCCAAAGAGCCTGGGCCAGCACATTCGGGCCTCCCCAAACAGCAACCCACAGCGGTCGCGGATCGTCTCGATCGGCCGCCGCGATCAGCAGTTCCGATCCCGTCGAATCCTGACCATCGCCCACCGCGTCCATGCCACACTCGGGCTTGCCCTCTCGCACGACCGCAAGTAAAGACTCTGTGGTCGGATAACCAGGTTCGTGCAACAAAAGGTTGGGCTGAACTTCACCATAAGCATTGACGATCAACCGGATGCGATTCGGCGCCGTCTTGTTCGGTTGATGAATGGACGTCGTCGCAACCAGCCCTTCGACGTCAAAGTGGTTTGCATACGTCAAGAATCGTACCAGCGATTGCGCATCATCCGGTTCGTTCTCGATGTCGGTTAGAACGAGTACTCGCGTTTTCGATTCATCAGCGAAAACGCACATGCATACACTGGCAATGCATAGAGCAACCAGCCGTGAAACGATGCAGTGCATAGAAATAAGATTCATAACGTTTACTTCGCTCGTTTATTTGGTGGGCTCGAGAATGATACTGCGATAACTCGTGAGACCTGGAGAAACATCATCGATAACTTCAATCGAATAACGTTTGGGCTCTGAGTATCGGGCTTTGCCGTCGATCAGACGATTTGGCTTTCAACAACTATCGTTTCGCCGTTGGTTAGTCGAAGCAATTCACCTACATGATCTCCACCTATTGGAACTCAAGAGCGCACGTGTTCTCTCTCTTTTCAGGTGTCACCTCGGCGTATCCTGAGGACTATTTGCCTTCCAGGGTTGCTGTCGAAAGGTTCGGCACCAGCGTCGGATCGTACTTGGCACCCTTGGAGACCTGGATGAGTGTCATGCGAACTTTGGTGGGAAAGAACTTTTCGTGGTCGGGGCGTTTGTGAGCATGTCCCTGGCCGCCGCTGTTGTCTTTGATGACGAGATGCATTTCCTTGATGCCTTCGCTCCAGACAATGCCGTCGTTCTGCCAAAACTTCGTCATGTCGACGTCCGTTTCGTACACGCCCTCTTCTTTGTAAACGTCTGTGCCAATGCATCCATAGCCACCGTTTTGGCGTTTGTTCGGGATATAACAAACGCTCCACGTCGTAGGCTCTCCACCAGCCGGCTTTTCAAGAACTTCTAGCCGGACGTGCACGGTGCCGCTTCGGTAGTCGATGGGGGACGTCCAATCTTTCGGACGTTCTGCGTTCAGCATTTCGCCTGTGACGTAAACGTGCGAGGGACTCGGTTTCGAATTGTCCGCCTCCATTTTGGTGAACGTAAACGTTTTGTCGAAGAGCACGAATTGCTCAGCAAGGGTAGTTGACGCACTGCATGCGAAAAACACGAGTGACAGGACGACAGTGCAAATTGTTTTCATGATTGCTAACTTGTTAGGTGTTTCGAACTAGTTCTCGATTCTCGGTACTAGCGAACCATCTTACGCGGGTGACTTCACTTTGACTTTGTATTCTGATTCAAGCCGCGCCTATTCTTGCGATATCTCGCTGCTTATGTGCGTGAGCCAGTGAGCCGCTAGAGCATCACTCGTTGTCGTTTCGGGACGATTTGCAGCGATCCATCCGCTCGGCGAAATCGCCTAAGAATTCTTCTCGCCACTGATTCACGCTCTTGGCCCCAGGATGAACACCCTCGGCCGATGTTGGATCTGGATCGTCGATCCACCAGTTCAGATGTAACTTGGAAGTTTGGATCGTTCGAGTTATCGGCGGTGGAACCGCGTCGAACTTTCCAGACTTTCCGTCTAGCTCAGCGGAGTCGCTATTGATGACGTAAGACCACACCTTGGCATCGCGCGGCGAGAATCGAAAACGAAGAGTGTCGCCTTCGATGCTGCCCAGTGAAATCGGCAGACCACCGTCGAAACTCATCGTTGCCTGATTCGCTTCGGTAAAGCCTTCTGGTTTGGGCAACACGAATTCCGTGACGCCGAAGGATTCTGCTTGGTCCGATTGCGTGGTGAAGCCATGGAAGACTGTTTTGCGATCGTCCCAGACGCGAACGTACTTCCCGCCCCAACTTGGTTGCTCGGGGTCTTCGGAATCACCTCGGAGCAAGCGTGCGACGGAAGGAGTGTCACCCATCTTGATGGTGCCCTTGAGTTGCTTGTTGAAGTAATCGCCAAGTGATCCATGCCCAGCAATATGTTCGGCGACGAACGCTTTGTTTCCCCATTGGCCGTCTTGGTTTCCGCCAACAAACCATCCGCGATATGTCGCGTTGGCTTCGATTATCCAAAGCTCCGGATGATTTTGTTCGATGTAGTTATAAGCGTCCACGCTCCATTTCTTGTTGGGACCACCAATCCAAAACACGCGGAGCTTTGCCAAAATATCTGGAGCATCGTGGAGTGCTTGGGCCAAGTCTTCGATGCCACCCCAAACCAGCACATGCAGCGGGCGTGGATCGTCGCGACGTGCGCATTGCACGAGCCACTGCGAGCCTTCGGTCGACTTACCGAGCCCAGACGCATCGGGTGCCTCTGTTTCACCCTGCTTGGTTATCGCCCGTAAAGTGTCTGCCGTCGGGTAACGTTTCGAATAAGTCGCAAGCGTCGGAAAGTCTCGTTCATAATGGACGATGACTTTGAGGATGTCTGATTTGCGTCCGAGGCCAAACGGTGACGAGATCAATCCTTCGAGGTCAAAGCTGTCGGCATAGACAAGCAAGTGAACCATCGATTGGAAATCGTCGGGATCCGTACCGCCAATATCCGTGGATATCACGACACGGTGCCGATGTCCCGTGAGTGCTCCATCGTCGGACGCTTCCAGCGCTCCGCTAGATACCAGCACCAAACCCAGCGTCACGATAGCGAAGAGCGAGTAAAGTGGAATTTTCATAAGCAGTCGACGCGTTAAGTATGGATACAGGAGACAGAGGCACCGCATTTCGGTGGAAAATCCACACGGCGACTTGGGAGGAGTCGAAATCCAGATGTGCAGTCATTAGAATCAAGTAAAACGTCCATTCCAGTTCGATTCTTGGGTAAACTGTGCGTATTCTTGGCTAACTCAACGCTTCCTAATCGCAGCGAATTCAACTCGATGAAGCATTTCAACAGCAAACGCCCGCGGTTTGCGTCGTATGGTTTCTCCTGCGAGATGTGGGAACCCCAAGTCATGCCGCGTGCGGATCAGCACGATGAAATTGAGTTGAACTACGTCCTCGAAGGATCGCTTACTTATCTAATGGGCGGTCGACGTGTGTTGGTGCCAGCTCAACGACTCGCGGTCTTTTGGGCTGCGGTTCCGCATCAAATTGTGGAGTTCGAAAGCGACTCGCCGTATTACGTCGTCACGATTCCGTTCGCATGGTTTTTGAAGTGGGGCATTCCCACGCAACTTCACACGCGAATTCTGCATTGGGAATTAGTGATCGATTCGGCACCGAGTGATGCCAAACGCGAACGACTGATGTTCGAGCAATGGATCCGTGACTTGGAGGACGAGTCGATGTCGCCGGCCGCGGCACTTGAGATTCAAGCTCGATTGTTGCGCATGACAAAATGCCTCACTCCTGAATCGACCAATGCTGAATTCCAACAACCGATACTGTTGGAGTCACAAGACAAGGCCGAGCGGATGGCGTGCCATATCTCGTGCAGCTACGAACAAAGATTGACGATCCCGCAGATCGCAGCCGAAGTGGATCTGCATCCAGACTATGCGGCGACATTATTCAAAAAGACATTTGGTACGACGATCGTGAACTTCATCACGCGACATCGAATCGCCCATGCACAGCGATTGCTCCTTTCAACCGATGACCAGATCATCAGCATCGCCGCAGACTCAGGTTTCGACTCGCTTTCCAGATTCAATCGAGCGTTCAAACAGGTCACTGGCTTAACGCCGCGGGACTATCGGAAAAATCGTCGGTGAGCCTGGCGTTAGCGGCTTCGGAGGAAAGATTGGCGAAGGCGTTGGCGACGCTCGACAATCTTAAGACCTTCGCCCAAATCTTGGAGCCGAGTGGCGGCCCACACTAAACCCTGGTTCTACGTTCTTGGCTTGGAATTGTGGCTGTCGACAGGCTACAATCGTGGTATGACAAACTCAAACTCTGTAAATCGTCGCCGATTCGTACTCCGGAGCGTTGCCGGATCGCTTGCTCTTCCCGGGCTTCCATCGCTGATATCCGTCTCCAACGGCAGCGAGGCGTCGATTCAACCGACGCGTGGTGCGGGAACTGGTGCTCGTCGTTTTGTGGCTGTCGGCAATCTGCTTGGTTTCCAACAGAAACACTTTTTCCCGGAAACTACCGGCAGCGAATTCGAAGAGACTACGCTGCTCAAGCCGCTGGCCGCGAATCGGGACCAAATGACGATCTATCGTGGACTCGACCACGGATTGCGTGGGGGCCACTTCGCGGTTCACACGTTCCTGTCGGGGGTGCTGCATCACGAATCAAAGAATCGGCGTGATGGCAACGTCACGATTGACCAGTTCATCGCCGATGAGATTGGCACTCAAACTCGGTTCCCTTCGCTGACCGTTGGCTCCGAAGGCGGCATCCACGGCGGATGTCAAATGTCCTGGACCAAGTCGGGCGTCCGTGTTCCGCCAATTACTGGCCCCGCCGAGTTGTTTACGAAACTGTTTGTCACAGAGTCAACCGAACGTCGGGCTCAGCAAGTGAAAGAGAACTCGTTGCAGGCTTCGATTTTGGATTCGATCCGCGAAGAAGCGGGCTCGCTTTCCAAACGCATCAACCATGAAGACAAAGCCAAACTGGACGAGTACTTCAGCTCGATCCGCGACGTGGAAAAACGGCTTCAAGGTCGACGCCAATGGTCGGACCAACCCAAGCCGCAAGCTCCTTTCGAAAAACCAGCCGACACCAACACGGTGGACGACCTTCCCATGCTGTACGAGCTGATTGCACTGGCGCTGCAAACGGATTCGACACGCGTTGCGACTTTGGAAATCGGTGGCAGCTTCCTGCCTCAGAATCTCGGAATTGATAAGTCGTATCACAGCCTTTCGCATCACGGCAACGACGAGGATGCGATCGCGAATCTTATCACACTGGAAACGTACCAACTGGAACAGTTTGGAAAGTTCCTAACTCGTCTGGCTGGCATCCAGGATGGCGAACAGAGTTTGCTTGATTCAACGAGTGTGCTGTTCGGCAGCGGCATGGGCAACGGCAGCTCGCACACCAACAGCGACTTACCGATCATCCTGGCTGGCGGCGGTTACGGCAACGGCCAGGTCAAGAAGGTTGCCTCCGAAGGCGTTGGCAAAGTCCAACTGTGCAACCTGTTCGTCGACATCGCTCAGCGAATGGGCATCGAAAAGGACTCGTTCGGAACCAGCACTGGCACGTTCTCTTGAACGTGATCGTCATGCATTCACTCAGGTTCGTTCGATCGAAAGCGTTTGCTACAGCGTGGACGCTCGCCGTTTGCGTTTTTACGGAAGCCACTGCCCTCGCCACAGAACCAGACTCTCTACCGGGTTCAGTGACAAAAGGCTTCATCGGCAAGTACTGCATCGACTGCCACAACGTCGATTCCGCCGAGGGTGAACGCGAGTTCGATTCGTTGGTGTTCCCCTTTGAATCGATCCAGCAGCTGACGGCGGCCGATGAGATCATCGATCAGGTGACGTTGAAATCGATGCCGCCTGAGGACGCCGATCAACCGACCGACGACGAACGTCTGGCCGTTTTGCAGGAACTACGCGACAGCATCCAGCAGGCCCGTGATAAGTTCTCGAGCACGGGCGGCCGCACCGTGATGCGTCGGCTTTCCAATCGCGAATATGAAGTCACACTGGCGACCCTGCTGGACCGCCGCGTTGATACGCTGGGGCTAACGGCCGATTTCCCCAAAGACACCACGAGCCATCACGTCGATACGATCGGCGAGGCGTTAGTGACATCGGGTTTTCTGTTGGACCAATATTTTCAAGCTGCTTCACGATTGATCGAAACGCGGTTGGGCAAACCCGTGATGCAGCCTCAGTCGTGGCACTTCACCGACAATTTCCAGCAGTACGAAGAACTTACGGGCTCGCACGAAAGTGTGCTGAAGTTCAAGTTCCTGTGTCTCTACGAACAACCGAATACGGATACGCGTCAGGGAGGTTACGGACACATCGAGGATTTTCTGAATGGTGTTCCCGTATCCGGACTTTACGATATTCAAGTCCATGCGCAAGCCATGCACCGCGACACGCATTACGACCCGAAGATATTCCGCATCGACTTTTCCGAGCCCTTTCAAATTGCCGTCGTGCCGGGTGATGTGACAAAGGGAAACATACATTATCCGCAAGCAATCGAACCGATTCTCGGAAGCGCCGTCGTGCCCGATGACCAGCCCGAGTGGCTGAGTTTCCGCGTTTGGCTTGAGGCGGGACAGACACCGCGTTTCATTTTCCCCAATGGCCCGTACGAGTCACGAGCCTCGGTGATTGAGACCAACAAGCGGTATAAGGATGAATTCAAGAATCCCAAGGAGGGTGTCAGCCGATCGACCCTGCTTCGTGAAGGCGCTCTTCCGCATATCAGGATCGGAGAAATCAAGGTCCATGGCCCTGTGGAGGAACCTGGCGGCGGAAAAGAAGAGCTGGCCGTGTTTGGAAGCGAGGGGTTTCAAGCTGAAAAGGCACTTGAGCAACTGGTTGCGTTTGGACAACGTGCTTATCGGCGTCCGCTTGACGAATCGGATCGCAATCGGATCGAGGCCATCTATGAAAAACGTTTGTCCGAAGAAGCCACTCCGCGCCAGGCAGCTCTGGACACGCTGAAGATGATTCTTTGTTCGCCCTCGTTTCTTTACCTGAGCGAAATTACGCCGGAGGAAGAAAGCAAACTCCGGCCGTTCGATCTTGCATCACGACTTTCGTACGCCCTGTGGGCCGCACCGCCGGATGACTCACTTTTCTCCGTCGCCCAGTCAGGCAGCTTGACCGCAACCGCCGAACTGAAAAAGCAAGTCCACCGTCTGCTAGAAGATGATCGCTCGGCAGAATTCGTGAATGGCTTCCTCGATAGTTGGCTGAACCTGCGCGACATCGGCAATTTGCCCCCGCCGCGCAAGGACGCATGGGAGTACTACGCGGAGAATCTGCCTGAGTCGATGAAACAGGAAGCTCGCTTGTTCTTTACAAATCTGCTTGAGCAAAACGGATCGGTAACGGACTTTTTGAACGCCGATTACACGTTCGCCGACAAGCGAATGGCCAAGCTGTACCAGTTGCCAGAGCAGGACACGCTCCGCTTGGCCGATGGTTTCCAGCGAGTCAGTCTGGCGGAGAACAACCAGCGTGGCGGCTTGCTGGGAATGGCCGGCGTGTTGACCGTCAGCGCCAATGGCGTGGACACATCTCCCGTCACGCGTGGCGTTTGGGTCTCCGAGAACATCCTTGGCGTCACACCACCGCCGCCTCCCGACGTCGTTCCCGCACTCGATGCAGACGTTAGCGGAGCGACGACGATCCGTGAAAAGCTGGCGAAACATAGCGCAGACAAGACGTGTGTGGTTTGTCATCGAAACATCGACCCACTTGGTTTCGCACTCGAAACGTTTGATCCGATCGGACGTTGGCGAACCAAGTACCCAAAGGTCAAAGGCAAGTCTCCCAAAGTGGATCCGTCAGGCGAGTTTCCTTCTGGCGAAACGTATGAGGACTTTGCAAGTTTCAAGAACGTGCTGGCAAAGGATCGTCATGATGACTTTGCACGCAATCTGATCGAGAAGCTTCTTACCTACACAACCGGGCGCCATATGGAGCGAGTCGATCAATACGAGATCGACGACATTCTTGAGCGAGTGAAAGCCGATAACTTCGGTTTGCGAACCATGGTGGTCGAGGTCTTGACCAGCGAGATTTTTCGATCGCGGTAACGGCGTTCGAGTTGACCGGTTCCCTGTTGATGTTGCTGAGGCAATGGAACTTCACTGACTCGAGTGAGTTGGATGACATTCGGATTCGGCGGCCACTCTGGGAGTGGTATGATTGAATCCGTGAACGCTGTTCCTTTTCCATTTTGCATCTGTCCATTTTGCATCTGTCGGTTGCAACGTATGTCGAAAAGCACGAATGTCAGCCATTGGATTGCTTTGGTGAAGGATGGTGATTCGGCCGCAGCGAATCACATCTGGCAATTCTACTTTGATCGGCTCGTGCGCTCGGTTCGGGCGCGGTTGTATGGGCAAAACCGTGCCTTGTCGGACGAGGAAGACATCGTGCTGAGTGTCTTCGACAGCTTCTACAACGCAGCTGAAAACGGGCGTTTTCCGGATTTGTCTGACCGAGACGATCTTTGGCGACTGTTGCTTCGGATATCGGCAAGAAAAGTGGTCGACAAGCGGAGGCACGATCGGCGCCAGCGACGCGGCGGCAATGTCCAAGTTCATTCATTGAATCAAACCGGCGACGATGACTGCGTCATCGAAGTGATCGGTGATCAGCCATCACCGGAAATGGTGCTGATGGTGCAGGAGTCGGTCGAGGAAGTTTTTTCTCTTTTAGGTGTCGGGCAGCTCAGAGATTTAGCGGGTGCCAAGTTAGAGGGCTGTTCTAACGCGGAACTCGCCGAACGTTTCGGCTGCTCTGAACGGACGATTGAACGTCGCTTGCACCTGATTCGAGAAAAATGCCAGCAGGAGCTGTCTAAAGACCATGTGTATTCGCAAACAGAAATTACCGATCGCGGTTCTGGAACAGATCGATGATCTGTGCGCCGATTTTGAGCAAAAGTGGCAAACGAACGAGCCGCCTTCGATTGAATCGCTTTTGGCCGGACAAGTCGCATCAATCGAACACGATGCGTTGCTGGCCGAACTGATTGTTCTGGAGGTCGACTACCGGCGACGTCGTGGGGAAACGCCAACCGAGCAGGAATACCTCGACCGTTTCGCTGAAGACGCCAAAGTCATCCGCGAGGCGTTTAGCGAAGGTGGCAAACCGACTGGCGCGTTCGAACCTCCGAGTGTCCAGCGACTGGCCGAGCTGTTTCCATCGCTCCAGATCATCGAGCTGATCGGGGCTGGTGGAATGGGAGCCGTCTACAAGGCCCGTCAAGAAGGACTCGATCGCGTGGTTGCGATCAAGATTTTGCCGGAGGAGTTCGGCCACGACGTTAAATTCGCGTTGCGTTTCACGCGTGAAGCTCGCACGCTTGCGAAACTGAATCACCCCAACATCGTCGCTCTGTATGAATTCGGCAATGTCGCCGACACCTACTACTTTCTGATGGAGTACGTCGAAGGTTCGACTCTTCGAGAAGTCGTGAAGGCTCGCGAATTGGCTCCCGAGCAGGCACTCGCGATCGTGCCGTATTTGTGCGACGCGCTGCAATACGCTCACGACAAAGGGATTGTGCACCGCGACATCAAACCCGAAAACATCCTGATGTCCATCGACGGTTCGGTAAAGATCGCCGACTTCGGTCTGTCGCGGATCCTTGGCAACGAAAGTCAACAGCTTTCGCTAACCGGCACGCATCAGATCATGGGCACGCCACGTTACATGGCACCGGAGCAGTTGGAGGGCACGCACAATGTCGATCATCGAGCCGACATTTACTCGCTGGGGGTCGTCATCTACGAGATGCTAACCGGCGAACTGCCCATCGGTCGGTTCGCTGCGCCATCGGCGAAAGTCCAGATTGACGTCCGACTGGATGAGGTCGTCCTCCGGACACTTGAAAAGGAACCGCAACGCCGTTATCAGCACGCGAGCCAGATCAAATCCGATATGCAGTCGATCGCCTCGACGGATAATCCGGCTTACGCAAAGGGCAATCCGGCTTACGCAAAGACGCTCCTCGCAGGCTCGGTTGGCAAAGGTGCGGCACCGGCAACTGCGATGTCGTTGGAGCAGCAGGAACTGGCCGGACGGTTACTGTTGACGCGTCAGCAACTGATGAATCGTGTCAAGGATTCATTGCGGCCACTGTTCCGCGGACAGCTTTTTCAAATCTTGATCGGGGTCGCCGTCATCGTTCTCGGCGCACAATGCTGGGCAAGAAACATTCACGTTCCGCATCGCCTTGTCAGCGGAGCCATTGTCCATGTCTATGGTGTATTTTTGATTGGTGCCGCCGCGGCCGTCTGCACACGGATCAAACGAATCGATTACTCGAAACCAGTCCACGAAATTCGCGAGAGGCTCGACCACCTGCAATCCGTCTACCTGCGTGTCGGTCCTTTTATTGGACTCCCGTGGTGGTTGATGTGGATTCCCGCATGCGTTGCGATCGGTATCGATGCGGTGATGTACCCACCCTCGCTTGCTGTGTCGCTAATTGTCGGCGTCGTCGGACTGGTTATCTCGGCCTGGCTCTATTGGCTCGCACTGAGATCAACCAACGCGTCCTCTGAATCCTGGAAAAGGAAACTCGCTGGTGGAAGCATTGCGGGTGCTTTTCGCGCACTCGACGAAATCGAGAACGCCCAGATCCATTAGCACGCTATCGATCGAACTTGATTTCCCTGCAGCCAATCGGGGCCATGCGAGAGCGTGAAAAGTCTGCTCAAGATTTATCGCTCGGCGGCTACAATTTGCCAATCTCAAAAGACGATGGCGCCCCAACCGTTCAGAGGGTGACGGCGGATGTTCCGCAGTCCCGGAGATAGCCACCTGCATCGCACAGGTTGCCTACCGTTCTGACTCGCTTGCCAACTGACTATGGCGTTTCGACATTTCTTTGCAGAGCGAGAATCTACTTTTCGTCAGTATTTTCGGAATAAGTGCATTTAGTTCCTCACATAACCATAGACGGTATGGGGAATGCTCTTTGAAAGTACGTTACGGACAGATTGTCCAGGCATGAATGGTTTACGAGACGCTCAACTGGGAAATCAGCCGTTATGAAGTTCGCCTCACTCGCTCGGACGAAGAATTGACGATTGTTCGCGCGGTGATGTCCCACGACGAACGACGCCGCAGGGCATCTCGGGTGGCCAATTCAAATGACACGATTGCCTCCACTCTCTCGATTGCCTGAGGAACGGGAACAAGACGTTTCGCTTAACTCGAAACAACGTGAAAGACTGATTGAAGAGACCGTCACAACAACACCCATAAAGGAACATGACCATGAGCGAAACGAAAATCACGACCCAAGATCCCATCTGCAAAATGACCGTGGACGAAGCCACCGCGATCCACGCCGAACGCGATGGCAAGACATACTACTTTTGCAGCGAACACTGCCGACAAAAGTTTTTGTCCACTCCCGCCGGTGCCCAACCGGAAAAGAAGCCCGGATGCTGCTGTGGATAACCACGCGATGACTGCACTTCCATGTCTTCGACTGAGCCCGATCGATTGGGCTTGAGTTTCGGCGCGACAGGAGTGGTGTTTTATCTCGGCTGCATGCTGACGATGGCCATCTTACCTCACTCGCAAGTCCTGGTCTTGTCCAACAGCATGCTGCACGGCTTTGACGTCGCGCCGATCCTCAGATCAAGCGTACCTGTCGGCGAAGTCGCATTGGGATTGATCGCCACGTTGATAGGTGGCGGGTTAGCGGGCAGCATGATCGCTGGATTCTATAACTTGGGCCTTCGTAAACCCGTTTAAGTACCTCAAGGAGAAACAAGACTATGGCCATCCTTCATGCGCAGGCAGGCGAAGTCGTCGATATTCGACCGCTTGGAGTTGCGATCGTTGATTCCAAGACGACCGCCCTTATTAAGACTCATCAGTTCGAGATCATTCGCATGGTCTTGTTGGAGAACAAAGAGATTCCGGTCCATGCCGCGAAAGGAGACATCATCGTGCAGTGTCTCGAAGGCCATGTCGCCTTCAGCACGATGGGGAAAAACTTGGAACTGCGAGCTGGACACATTTTCTATTTGAAAACGGGTGAACCGCATTCATTGAAAGCTGTCGAGGATTCATAATTGCTGCTAACGATCCTTTTGCATAAGGAAGCATTGGAAAACAAATCCGCAACTCACATCGGTACAAACGTAAGCAATGAGTGAATCACAATCGACATCGGACCAATACGAAGAAGGCAGCCTGTCGTTGACAGGATCGGTGGCGATGGGCACCGGCGTGATGATCGGTGCGGGAATCTTTGCACTCACCGGACAAGTTGCCGAACAGGCAGGCAGACTATTTCCGCTTGCGTTTCTGGCTGCTGCTGCCGTCGCGGGATTCAGTGCCTATAGCTACGTGAAGTTGGCTCAGCAGTATCCATCGGCGGGCGGTATCGCAACGTTCCTGATGAAAGCCTACGGCAAGGGTACCATCACTGCGGCTATGTCCCTGCTGATGTATTTCTCCATGGTCATCAACGAGAGCCTTGTTGCTCGTACGTTCGGTACGTACACGCTGCAATTGTTCGATACCAAGGACAACCAATTCCTTGTACCAGCATTGGGCGTCGGCCTTCTTGTCGCTGCCTTCATCGTCAACATTCTCGGCAACAAGTTCATTGGTACTTTCTCGACCGTAGCCGCCGTTATCAAGATTGCAGGCGTCCTGATCTTTGCCGCGGCAGGTCTGTGGGTGTCTGGGTTGACTTTTGGAAGTGTTGACGTCAGCGAGGGTGCGTCCGCAGGCGGCTTCCTGTCGGCAGTGGCCCTGGCCCTACTGGCATACAAAGGTTTCACGACCATCACTAATAGCGGATCGGAAATCAAAGAACCGAAAAAGAACATCGGTCGCTCGATCATCATTTCGCTGTCCGTTTGTCTGGTGGTCTACCTGCTCATCGCATTCGCGGTGGCAGGCAATCTGTCAGTCGCCGAGATTATCAAACACCGTGACTACGCTTTGGCCGAAGCAGCTCGTCCTGCGTTTGGTCAGTGGGGGACCTATTTTACGATTGGCCTAGCGATCGTTGCGACAATTTCTGGGCTGATCGCCAGCACGTTTGCGGTGTCACGAATGTTAGCCATGCTCAGTGAAATGAATCTCGTGCCGCACATGCACTTCGGAATGCCCGGCAATATTCAAAAACACACGCTCGTCTACACGGTCGTTATCGCAATCACGCTGACAGGTCTCTTCGACCTGTCACGAATCGCGTCATTGGGAGCGATCTTCTACATCGTCATGGACATAGCGGTTCACTGGGCCGTGTTGCGTCACGTGCGTGAAAAGGTGGAGGCAAACCGGTGGATCCCAACAACCGCACTGTTCTTGGATGTCGTCATTCTCTCCGCGTTTCTATGGATGAAGGCCAACAGTGACCTGTTGGTCATCTGGGTCGCTTTGGGCGGCATTCTCTTCATATTCGTCGGTGAAAAATTGTTCCTGTCGTGGACGGATGAAGACGACGCATCAAAACATATCGACGCTCATGCTACGTAGTTGTGGGTCGTCAACGCTGCACAGCAGACGCTGCTTCATCGAGCAGGATACAACCAAGCCGCCCGTCGCGGTGAATAGACAGCCGCGATTGAAAGGACAGAAGCATGAAGACAAATATCGATACTGAAGAGTTTCGTGTGCCGCCCGGCGAAAACCAGAAACTGAAAGAGTGGCCGACGCGAGTGAAGCCGTTTTACAAGTCGAAGAAGCGGTATCACAAGCTTTTGGAAGACTACGTGGACGAGTTGAGTTCGTTGCAGCGGATGCACTACGCATCGAACCGGTATTCATTGCTGCTGATATTCCAGGGAATGGACTCGGCCGGCAAGGATGGCGCCATCCGACACGTCATGTCCGGCATCAATCCACAAGGCTGCCAGGTTTTCAGCTTTCAGCAGCCGAATGCTGAGGAGTTGGAACATGATTTTCTTTATCGCACGACACGACATTTGCCGGAGAGAGGGCGAATCGGCATCTTCAATCGTTCCTACTATGAAGAAGTGCTCATCGTTCGTGTGCATCCAGAAATTCTCGACAGCCAAAGGCTTCCACATGAGTTGCCGGACGCGAAGACGATCTGGATTGACCGATATCGTTCCATTGTGGACTTGGAGGACCATCTCCACCGAAACGGCACGCGGATCATCAAGTTTTTTCTCCATTTGTCGAAGGACGAACAACGAGAACGATTCCTGGATCGTATTGATGAGCCGGAGAAAAACTGGAAATTCAGCCGCGCAGACGTTCGCGAGAGGAAAAGCTGGCCACTCTACATGCAAGCGTATGAAGAGTGCTTGAGCGCTACGAGCAGTGCAGTTGCACCCTGGTATGTCGTCCCCGCCGACGACAAGAAGAATGCCCGGTTGATTATTTCACAGATTCTTCTGGATGCGTTCAACAATCTTGAAATGGCCTATCCCAAGACCACCGCAAAGCGTCGTAGTGAATTGAAAGAGATCCGAAAGCAGCTCTGAAAGCGATTTGAATCATGCCAACACTGCGGGAGTTGCTTCAGGGAAATCGGCTCCAAGTGGTACGGATTCCCAGGCGGCGAACTCTACTCTCAAATCGTCAAGCTTAGATAACTGACGCGTGCCCTCGCCATCCAACTGATTCAGAGTGCTTTCATGATGACCAACTCTGTTGTTACGAACGGCGGATTTCTTCCACCACTCGTACGGCACCCTCATCGGGTTGAATCCCGTCGCCGTAGCGAACCGCGTAAACTTGCGTTGCTTCCGCACCCAACAACACAATCATGGCCGTGTAATAAACCCATACCAGGATCACCGCCAATGAAGCCGCTGCGGCGCCCAGCTGCGCGCCCGGTTCGCTGTAGGAAAAGTAAACTTGCATCGCAAACCGACCGAGCAAGAATAATACCGTCGTGATTGCTGCGCCGAAGTAGACGTTGCGCCACTGGACTTTCGCATCAGGCATGAATTTGAAAATAGCCGCGAAGACAACGAACACGACTGCGGCTTGCACCGCGTAGTTGATTGTATTGGCAACGCCGCCACTCATGCCAATGACCTCACTGATTTTGTCGCCAGCGCTAGAGAATACCGAAGTAGCGACAATCGAAACGAGTAGCAAGAATCCCAGGCCCAGAATCATAGCAAACGACAATAGCCGTTTGCCGAGCACGCTCAAAATGCCAGTGGATTCGGGATCCGGTTTCACTTGCCAAACTCGATTGAGCGAATCCTGCAATGCTCCCACTACTCCGGTGGCACCAACGATGATGCCGGCAAAGCTCAGTAGCGTCTTCCACCACGTACCGCCGGAATCGCGGTTATTTTCCAGGATGGTGGAAATACCTTCCGCCGCTGATTCGTTGCCGAGCATCTCAGTCGCTTGCTCTTTCAATACAGATTGAGCCTTCTCTTTTGCATTGTCACCTTCGTACGCAACCGACAGGCCAAACGTCAGCACGGTAAGCAATAGATACAGCATTGGCGGCAATGCGAACGCAGTGTAGTAAGCGAGTGCCGCCGCCATCGTCGTACAGCGATCTTTCGAGAACTCAGCGA
>JBGTAI010000014.1:0-23904 GCA_041749955.1 Pirellulaceae bacterium
TCGAACTGAACGTGCCGAGTTACCGCGTCGAGAAGGCGAAAGCCAATGGCAAATCCACTTCCGCCGAGGCAACTGCGAAGAACTCTTAGCAGGGAATTCTAATTGTCGCTAAAGGGGAGAACTAATTGTCGCCGAACAACATCCTCTTTCGCCCATGCATTGATTTGGACTGGAGTATAATCGCTACAATTGACTCGTCGTACGGTGACATAAAACAGTTGGCGACAAGACTCACCATCATCAAACGTGAATTCACGAATTTGGAATGCTGGCTTCATTTGGGATCTACCAACAAGCGACCTTCTAGAACTGTGACCGCGCTGCCGGTTAACAAGACGCGGTCGCCAGCGACTTCGCAAAAGACCGTTCCGCCTCTTGCGGACATTTGATATCCGACGAGCGTTGTCTTGCTCAATCGCTCGCCCCAGTAGGGTGCGAGGCAACAGTGAGCTGATCCGGTGACGGGGTCTTCGTCGATACCACAACGAGGTGCAAAGAATCGAGAGACAAAGTCGACGCCGGAAGTATTGCTTGGCGCAGTGACCATGATCCCGCGCGTCTCGATCTGGTTCATTGCATTGAAATCGGGACGCAGTGTTCGAACGATTTCAGCCTCGCCAAGCACGACAACGAGATCAAACTTGGTTTGCAACACGATCGCATCGTTTAATCCAAGCGAGGCGAGAACGGCGTTGGACGTACTGGAATCGACATCGTCGCGAGCCGGTGTGGATGGAAAGTCGAGTGTGATGCGTGCCCCGGACTGATTGCAGGTCAATTCGCCGCTGCGCGTTTGAAAGAGAATCGGATCATTGACGTCGACTAAGTTTTGTTCAACAAGCGTGTGTGCAGCGGCGAGAGTGGCGTGGCCGCAGAGATCGACTTCGGTTGCCGGAGTGAACCATCGCAAGTGAAAGCGATTGGGCTCGCCTGTTGGAACGATAAACGAAGTCTCGGAAAGATTCATTTCTGCGGCGAGACTCTGCATCCACTCGTCGCTGGGAAAACTTTCGAGAATGCAGACTGCGGCTGGGTTGCCCGTGAACGGTTGGTCGGCGAATGCGTCGACCTGCCAGATGGGAATCGTCTTAAGGACAGTCATTTTCTAGCCACGGATTTTCACGGCTCGACACGGATTGGAACATAATCGAGAACAGAATGTGTTTCATTTGTTTTCAACGCAAGGAGCGAAGGTTATGGCAATGCTGCACGAAGAATTGACAAAAGAGGTTATTGGGGCGGCGTTTGAGGTTCACAACCATCTTGGCTACGGGTTTCTGGAGAAGGTTTACAAGAACGCAATGAAAGTGGAACTGGACCTACGTGGCGTGCCGACTGAGCTTGAAGCTCCGATCACTGTTGTTTTCAAAGCCAAGGTTGTTGGCGACTATTTTGCAGATATCTTCGTCGACGAAAAGGTACTAGTCGAGCTGAAGGTGGCGAAGGAGTACAATCCGGCCGACGAAGCTCAGCTGCTCAATGAACTGAAAGCGACAGGAATCAAGGTAGGACTGCTCATCAACTTTGGAAAAGAGAAAGTTGAATTCAAACGATTGGTGATGTAATTGATCTAAGCCACGGATTCACACGGATCAAACACGGATGTTCAGCCGCGTTCCCCTATCCGTGGAAATCCGGTTCCATCCGTGGCTAACTTTCTCCTCGGACATACAATCACAATGCAATGAGTGACTATCCTTACAACTTCGACGTGAAGATCACCGACACGTTGGTCTATTTGCCGAAGCAAATTGTTTCGCAGTTGGACTTTAGCAAGTCGAAGCGACTGCGGATCGACGGTGAGATCAACGGCATTCGCATCGAGTGCGGCCTGATGCCTGATAAGGGCAAGTGGTGCTTCATGGTTTCGAAGAAGCTGCAGAAACTGTGCGGCATTTCGCCCGGCGATATGGCGAGCGTCAGTTTCGAAATCGCGGACTCCGAAGCCGTCGTCTTGCCGACCGAGTTGCAGTACGCTCTCAACGCAAACGATGCGGCGATGTCGGTTTGGGAGACTTGGACTGCTGGCAAACGCCGAGCTCAGTGCCTTCGCGTATCCTCCGTGAAGTTGGCGGAGACTCGGGAGCGTCGCGCCGAGGAGGTCATTGCACTGTGCCTCGCTGAATTGGGGATGAAAGCCGGTATCACCGCATGGCAAGCTTTTGAAAACCTCGACATGCGAGCTGGCACAATCACCGAAGTCGACAGTTTCCCCAAAGCACGAAAGCCGGCCTACAAAGTCACGGTCGACTTCGGGCCGGACTTGGGTACGAAACGCACGAGTGCTCAGATCACCGAGAACTACACGAAAGATGAACTGGTTGGCCGACAAATCATTGGTGTCGTGAACATTCCGCCAAAGCAGATCGGTTCCTTTATGTCCGAGTTCCTCATCGTCGGGTTCTATCGCAAAGACGGTTCAGTCATCTTGGCGGTCCCGGACAAGTCGATCCCTAACGGAGCCAAGTTGGCTTAATAGTGCGCACAATCACATGATTGGAGTTCAACGAAAAATTTGAATTTGGTTGCCAGGGAATTGAAGATGCTTGAATCGGTCATCACGCGGAAGGTATAACCGACCGAGTGCTCAAAATTTCAAACGGTGCGATCACAACCGAGGTAGATCGCCTTAGCGACCAAAAACGGACTGATCGGGGAATTCCAAATGTTGAAGCGTAATCATACAGTGAAGTTGATAGCCTTTCTGGCGTTGTTTGCGATTCGTATGCACGCATCCACGTCTGCTGAAGATTTGGATCACGTGGTAGGTGAGGTGGGTGAGGCTGTCAGAGATTACGTGGATCTGCTTCATGACCGTATTGGATTCTCGGGCGTCGTGCTTGCTGCACGCGATGGAAAAGTTGTTGCAGAAATTTCTCGTGGACTTGTGGACAAGCAGGGTACAACTCCGATCGAGTCCACAACGCTTTTTGAGATCGCATCGTGCACGAAGTCTTTTACAGCGGTAGCCGTACTGCAGTTGGTGGAATCAGGGAAACTCTCGCTTGACGACTCCATTGCAGGGCACTTGCCGGGTGTTCCCGACAATTGCAAGACAATCACGATTCGCCACCTGCTTTCACACACCTCTGGCATTCCCGGAACAAACACAAAAGGTTCTGGATCTGACATCACGAAAGTAGTACCAACGTTCTTAGCTGGTGGGCCGAAACATACACCGGGAACTCATTACGAATACTGGAACCAAGGCTATGCGTTGCTAAGCGAAATCGTTGCTCAAGCTAGCGGCAGCTCCTTCACGCAGTACATTCGCGACAACATCTTCGCACGATGCCAAATGCAAGCGTCACGATTTACCGGCGACGAATCTCCAGCAGATCTGACGGTGGCAGTTGGTGAGTCGACGCGTGGAGCAGCACGACCTGCACTTGAACATCCCTATGGCGACGATGGATTCCAATACCGCGGCATGGGTGGATTGGTGACGAACGTGCAAGACCTATGGAAATGGGATCGAGCATTGCAGGCAAACGAGCTTATTGGTGAACAGTCGATGGCTGAAATGATAGCGCCTGGATCCGGCGGTTATGGACTGGGATTTAGAACTGCGACCGATCCTTCTGGATCACCCTGTCACCTTCACAGCGGCAGTGTTCGAGGATTCCTCGCAGAAGTTCGACGATATCCTTCCGTAGATGGTGCGATATTCGTACTTTCCAATACGGATGATTCACTGCCATTCGAACTAATGAAAGTAGGCGTCGAACAAATTGTGTTTGGGAACACGCCGAACACTGCAATCCCTGGTAAGCCGAGTATCGAGCAAGTGGCGAGCATTATTGGCGAATACAAGGATGCGAAGGGAAGAAAACTTATCGTCGAAGACCAAGCCGGCTATCCATCCTTGAAAATTTATTGGGGTGGCCCGGTTACGTATGGTCGTGTTGGTCTTTCTGATTCCGCCGTTCCCTGTCTGTACATGGTTAAGCCAAATGCGGGAACGATTGACTTTGTTAAAGACACTGAGTTGGAGTTTTTTCCAAATACCGCTAAGGCCATAACCGTGTCACTACTCGGATTGCAACCAAAGTTAACCTTTACGCGGACGAGTCAGTGACTCAGACGCCACGATCCAGTGCAGCTTGCTGGCCCGTCAAGAGGTTGGGGTTGCGTTGATTTTGGCTTGCGCAAGTTCTAGCCCCGATAAGGACGGCACGTGAAAGCCTCGGAAGTCAGTCCGTGGTTATTGATCATGTGTAATACCAGCGTCGCAATGCGGCGGCATGAATCCGTACACCTTAATCTCGCTTGATTCCATGCCATCGCTTCGTGATTGGAGAACAAAACCCGGTTCAGCGTAATGAATGCAAATGCCAACCCTTTGACCACCCAGTACAAGCAATGGCTAGCTCCGCGCTAGCAAAACGAGAATGCAACTACCATCGTCGATGACGTTGATGCCGGCTTCTCTTGCGGATTCGCTGGCCTGCGCGTCTTCAGCTCCGGGTTGCATCCAGATGTGCTTCACTCCGGCAGCGATCGCGTCGGCGACGACCTGTCGCGTGACCTCCGGTGGCGTGATGATAGAGAGAGCTTCGGGTACGAGCGGCAAGTCGGCGATCGAGGGGTACGCTTGGTGGCCTTCGATCTCGTCTTGGGCTGGATTGAGCGGGTAGGTCTGGCGGTCGGCGGCGAGCAGGGCGCGGAAGACTTTATTGCCATACTTGTGTTGGCGGTTCGATGCGCCAGCGACTGCGTAGGTACTCGAAGCGAGAAACTTTTCGATTGAATTCATAGGGGTGATTTTTATTCGGGTTTCTTGGCGGTTGGTGAAGGTAGTTTAACGAACACACGCTATTGCTTCGCGACATGTGCAAGAAGTCTGGGATTCGCAGCAACCGACAACACGATGATCCACTCAATTGCTGGCCAACTGTCTGCCCCAGACACGATCGCACAAAGCCTTCTTTCGCGTAGCAGTTCCTGGCCGCTTCTCTCGCTACTTTAACACGCACAATCTGAATAACCGGACTTGGCCTGATACCGTAGTCGATGCGTGCGTCGTCTTTGGCATTCAATAGCCACTTTTGGGGCGGTTGCGTTGAAATTGAATACTAGCTTTTCCAGGTAGCTTTTACTTGGGGATTCCGAATGTTCATTTTGACAATCGTTGTGGGCTTCATCGCCCTGATCGCGTTGGCGATGCCAGATTTGGTGTTGATCAGCCTCATGCTGATTGTGCCAGGCATCGTTTTGATGATAGCCCCAACTGCTTTCGTCTATTTGGCGACGGCGACGGCAATTCGTTCCGTATTACCTAATGCCACAAGCGTGAAAACGACATTGGCTGCGCTCGCAGGATCCGGTGTACTCGGCTGCGTGGTCGCCATGCCTTTTCAACTAATTGGCGAGCGCGCGTATCGAGCTTCGTTACAAGACGACGTGGTTGGGCTGAAGCCGCTCGAGCTATTCGGGCATGTTCGCTTGGAACGTTCTGACATCAGCCATTGGTCGCGAGGTCAGGAAAACAGTTGCGATGAACTTTGCGCTGCATTGCTGCTCACACCAGGAGTCAAGAGTGTCACGTTAGCCAAGGGAACGTTCATGGAAGCGACCTCGACTTGGCAGCTCGTTCCGCGAGGCAGCGTTCCCCACACAGGGCTGGCTCCAACGAACCCAGGAGATATCTTTCATCATTATCCCGCAGAAGGCAATCGAAGAGTCAATGGAGAGTCGTCTTATTCGCTTAATCAAGCGAGGCGTCAAAGGCTCGCCGCGGAATGGAATCTCAGGCTTGCGACAAGCGAGACTCTGTTGAGAAGCGACACAGCTCCCGAGCCGGATATGACAATCGTCATCACGCACACGCGAGACATGTCAGAGCCCAGAGTTCAGCGGGTCGAAGTGACAGATAAAGCAGGCAGCACACTCTTTCGCCGGTCATTAGTCAAGCATGCTGTGATAAGTAAACCACTCTATATTGCATTTCACGCAAGCATGAGCGGTTCTAGTTTTACCGTCGGACGCACAACGCATTCGACCGGCACTCGCTACGAAAGTTTCAAGCCTGTCACCGAGTTAATCGAAAACATATCGGGACTTTGCCAAATCCCGTCCAAGGACGCGCCACAGCAGGTGAAGCAACAACTTCTCGTAGCTCTTGGCAATTCCGACGAAAGCGTACACGGACTTGATCTGGCTGCAGCATGGCTTGCTGGATTAGACAGCAGTTCACTGTCCGACGAGGACGCAGCACTCGCTGAGCGAATCGTTGCCGATCTTCGTATCGACAATGTGGGTGATGCATTGCGTCACGCCTATCCGAAAAAGGTACCGTCGGTCTACCGCTCCATTCTTGTGGAGAGAATCATTGCGTCGCAAACAAATGCGACAGACCGATCTTACTTTGCCTCGCTATTGGCCAAAATGCCGGCAGGTACGTTTGCCGACATGACAGAGCGAGAGTGGCAGATCATCAACGACCCCGCACTCCGCATGGATGCCGTTGCCTTCATCGAGCGGCTTGCGGATTTGGGCGAGCCGGGTGTTGAGCCACTATTGGAAATCTTGCAGCATGCAATAACTACAATGCCGCATTGGCACATGCGAAGGGCAACCATTCATGCATTGTGTCGCGGATTTTCAAGACTGGGCACGGAAGCAAGTGGGGCGTTACCAAGAATCCAGTCGCTGTTTCAACAAGAGCGTTCGCCGATCACCAATAACTCGAGCGACGCGCTCGCTTGGCGGGTAGCAATGGCCCGCATGGGATTACCCATCGGCGAACTTCCGTATCCAGCAAGCTGGAAAGCACAAACAATCGCCAAGATGCGGGAGAACGTGAGTCGACATCTTGCAGACTTTGATCCAGATCACGAATGAAAAAATGATCTGAAGGACTGATTCACCTGCCTTTCCGTGCAGGAAACATCCAGCACAACTCGTGCTGGCTCAGATCCGACATCGGGATATCGTAAGCCATGCTGGGCTCCAATCAGTAACTTCATTCCACTTTTCCTGTCGGGTAGTTCAAAGATTTGGCGGTTTCCAAGATAGAGGAGCACATGGGCCCAGGATCGTGGCTCAGGCAGCCCTCAAGGACTGGAGATTGCCTTTGATCAAAAGGAAATCTAAGCCGCTGACCTTCAACCAAATCGAGGAAAACATGCAAGACACACAGGCCCACGGAACGTTCTCGAGCAAGTCCAGGGAGCGATGAGCAAATCCGAGTCCCTCGCATTGCTTGAGAGGCCACACGCTCTAGCGATTGTGCCTTGAATTCAGATACAGCTACTCGCGATAGTAATTGATCCAACCGAATTGGCGCCAATCAATTCAAAGAAGGCAACGCCTTCTCGAACCCAGATGGTATTGCAACTGCCCGCCGAGCGATCATTACGTAAGAGGGAACGCTTTTGCCGGTGGAGCCTAAATAGATTAAAGGGCCAGTTCTAAATTGAAGGGCCCGTTCGCATCTGATTCGATCGTCTTCTCAAATGAGCCTGAGCATGGATAATTGTCGCAACAATCCCTTGAACAGCTAGAGAACGAGTAAATGAGCGATCTACCCAACTGCCCGCAATGCGACGGTGAATTCACCTACCAAGACGGCCCACTATTGATCTGCCCGACCTGTGCCCATGAATGGTCGCCGGACGACGAAGCTGCTGCCGCTGCGGATGAGGCGACACGTGATGCCAACGGGAACGTGCTCGAAAACGGCGACTCCGTCATCGTCATCAAAGACTTGAAGTTCAATGGTGGCGTGGTGAAAGGTGGCACGAAAGTCAAGAACATCCGCATCGTCGACGGCGATCACGACATCGATTGCAAGATCGACGGCATCGGAGCGATGTCATTGAAATCCGAATTCGTCAAAAAGGCCTAACACGCTCGACTTCTCGCGGCGGAATCGTCCAGCACGAATCGTGCTACAACGCAACTCGTCGATGAATTTTGTGGACATAAGATCCACTTTGAATTGCGAATTGCGTTTGCGGCGTCATCTGGAACTGCTTCAAACCTCGATCAACATACCGTTGTTTGCGAATTCGCCATCCAAGTTGACAACCGAACAATTGATGAACTGTGTGTCGCCGAGGGTAACGGTGCCAAAATTCCGAATACCCGTTTCGTCATGCAAGTGGCCGAACGCATGAATGCGTGGTTGGATGCGCTGCTCGACATGTCGCGTCAGTGATTTCGATCCCACGTGAATCGGGACTTTAGTTCGCCAATCACGTGTCACATCAAGAACGCCTTTTGGCGGACCATGAGTCACCAGAATATCGGTGCTATTCGGGATCGTCGCCCAAATCGCATCCAGCTCATCACGCGGCTTCATGTACGCCCAATCGAAGAATGCAGGCGTGTAAGGACTTCCAAAGATCTGGATCCCTTCGAGCGTCATCGCTGCATGAATCAAGAATCGTACTGATGGGTAGTCCTCGGGCTTGAGCAGCCCTTCCGCGATCGCCGTCGAGTGATTCCCTGGGACGAATATCTTTGTCTCGATCTCTAGCCCCACAAACCAGTCGAAGAAATCCCTCGATTGCAGTTTGTTCATCCACGGCTTGCGAGCGTTCGCTTCGTCGCCGCAATGAATCACCACATCAGCCCGCGGAACCGTCAGCTCTGCGTGTCGAGTGTGCGAGTCAGAAATGAACCAGATTATCATGGTCTAGTCGCCATGCTTTGCGAGGAACTTCTTGGAGATGGTTTTGAACGAAATCCGATCATCACCGGAACCGTTCACCCAGACTAGCCCTTCTCGCTCCATTTTCGGATGAAGCAGGCTCGTTTCCTGGGCCCACCAACTCACCGTGAACGGCCAGTGACCGTCCGAGCGATTCCAGCCGAGGCTGTAAGTTCTATGTAGGAACGACACGCCAATGGCGTCGATTTTCAAATTTGCGAACACGTTTGAGCGACACGGGTCTTTACTCGTGTCGCTTTTCTTTTAAGTAGGGTGCGTGCTTGCCACGCACCGTTGGATGAAGGTAGCTGGCAAAACAATAGCGGTGCTACGCAACTTTTCAGCCCGGCGACGTCTTCTGGTTGGGCAAATGACAGCTTCAATTGCCTTGGGCAACGTGCCTCATCTAAGCGACTGAAGCGATGCGAGTACCCCAAATGTTCAAGGCGACGGCTTATCAGCTCAATCTTGGTTAAGCTGGCTCGGCGTTGCTTTTCGAAGTTGATCGCCGCGAGCGAACGCGATGGACAATCGCAAGTACGGCGAGCGCGACGACGGAACCCGAAGCAGGTTCGGGAACCGCGCTTGGCAAGGAAGTGAACGCAAGCGACGTGAACGGCAACCCCAAATCACCGCCGATGGTGGTGACGTCCCCTGATGCAAAATCGATGTATTGCAGGTAAGACTGATCGAACACGGGGGTGAACGACGAGTTATCGGGATTGTAGAAATTCCAAACTGTAAAGGCACCTGCCGTTCCGTTCATCGCGAGCACGCCATCGGGATAAACGTCGTCGCCAGTTGCTGCGTCCTGTAACTGCGTGACAAGAGTCGACGCGCCGGTTGCGAGATCGAGTTGATACACCTCGCTGTGATACTCAAAACCGGTGCCGACCAACGTGCCATTGATCCCTTTGAGATACAGATTTCCCTCGGTGTCAAACGAGAGACCGTTGTTGAATGTTTCCAGCGGCGAACTGCCGACGATGGTTGCTGCCGCGGTTGTGAGATCAAAGGTGACGAGTTCGTAAATCGTCAATTTGCCAAACGCGGTCCCATCATGAAACCCCATCCAGCCATAGAGTGTTCCATCGGGAGCGAATGCTAGATCCTCAGCTTCCAGATGAGTCTCGCCCAATAGTGTCGGAGCAAACGTCTTCGAATCGAGCCGATAGAGGCGTCCGTTATCGCTTGGAAGCGTGTTTTGATGGACGTAAATGTCTCCGGTCACAGGATGCACGGCAAACCCAGACAAGTGAGTCAGCCCCGTGTCGCCGATCTTGCGAACGACTGAACCAGTCACCGGATTCAATTCATAGAAAGACGACTGCACTCCCTCCCCACCGGTCAATCCGACCAGTGCCGCATCTGCGGACGAAACACAGCCAATCAATACGACGATCGCGAGGGACCGAACACGAAAAACAGGAATACGAACCACTACAAAACATCCTTGTCGTTGTGGCCCCAAGCGCCGCAGTGTAGCGAGCGGCCAGCGATGTGAGGAGGCCAAAACGCATCCTGAAACCGAGCTCTCAAAGAGGGCTTCTTTACTGGTGTATACCCGGGCTAGGCTGGGATTAAGTAACGACCGGCTGTTTCACAAGAGCGTCGATTGGAAAGCACGTGCCTCGCCTCCGTTTGCTGTCTTTTGCGATGGTCGCCTTTCGCCTTGAGTTGAGCGATTCTGGGCATCTTGATCAGACGTTTGTCCGTCTTGTGACGGCCCTAGATACGTTCGCACGAGCCTCAGGAAACCTGTGTCCGGTCACGCTGCCAAAACAAATTCTCAGGCAAGATCAACCGCTTATTGGCAAGTGCCGCCACGCTCGAGACGCGCTCAAAGATTGTCAAAGAGGTTAGGCGGTTCTGGCCTTGGTTGTGTCTTGGCGGGCCAGAGGATAACGGTGCCGTCGTTGCTTGCGGTCATCAGGAGTTGTCCGTTGTTGGCCACGTCAACCGCGGTGACATCTCCCTTGTGCCCTCGCAAGGACAGGATCTCGCGGCCTTCTGTGACTGTCAACATTCCACGATCGCTAATTCGAGGATCCCACAGTTTCGCATCACTTGCGGAAGCCGTTATGACACGCAGTCCCGTCGCCACCGTACCATCGAATGCAATGTCATTCACTTTCCCTGCGTTTCCAATGAGTTCGACCCACGCGGGCTGAGCAGGTTGGTTTGGTTCCGTTGGGACCAACGACCAAATCCGAACTTTGTTGTCGGTACTTCCCGCGGCTATCACTTTGCCGTCCCCGGAGAACGCGGCGCTTACAAAATCGCCGGCGCCGTCGACGTTGTATTGCTTCGTCGGCGAAGACCCATCAAGAGTATGGACCGAGACAGAGCCATTGTTGCCAACAGCCAACAACTGCATTGAGTTCGGTGAGAAGCAAATGCGATTGATTTGCTCCTTGTTATCGTCGGCACGGAGCTCGTCGACTGGTGTAATCACGTTCGACTCAGTATTGAAAATCCAAGTGCGGACGACGGAGTCATCACCCGCCGTTGCAAACAAGTACTTCGATGCTCCATGCGTGTTCGAGGGGGCCATCACGACGGAGCGCACTGGGCCGATGTGAGGTGCTTCGAGCTTGGCGAGCGCTCGACCGTTCGCTGCGTCCCAAATCTTGACGGAGCGGCTTGACGTCGCGACGTAAGCACCATCCCAGGAGAATGTTGCTTGGGTCAGTTTCGCATGCGATCGATAGCTGAGCGAGAGTTTCTCGTTCGCTAAATCCCATTTGAAAGCACCATTGGTATTCATCGTAATTAAGGTCGACGCATCAAGCGGTACGATCGCATCCGCATTACCAAGCTGCGCTGGCAATTCATGCATCGTCGACTTCATGGAACTCAAATCAACGGTTCGAATGACGCCGCCTCGTTGTTTCGATCCCGTCCGGCTGACAACGACAGTCGCACTGGCTTTATCGAACTGAACGGCTAACACCCGCTGACGATCGCGCGCGGTCAGCGGTTGATCCGCATCGATCGCGAGTTCGATCTCGTCCAGCACACTTGCTTTGCCTGTTTGTAAGTTCCATAGAGTCGCCGCAGTCCGAAGCGTTGTTTTGGTAAGTAGTTCGCTCACCGTTGCGGCCCAATTGCCATCGTCGGAAAGGGCCAAACGCGAAACGAAACCATTATGGTTCATGCGAGCGGTGACCTTCTTGTTACGGACATCGATCTGGGTCAACTGCTCGTCGTCCGAGGCAATGAAAAGCGAACGGTTGTCTCGAGAGAACTGAGCCGCGTTGACACGAAAGCCACGAACGGTTTCGACAGCGTCCCCAATTCGCTTGCCAGTTGCTGCGTCCCACAGAATCCCATATCCACCGCGGTCACCGCTGAACAACATCTTCGAGTCGGGCGAGATCGCCATCGCGGTCACGGCTTCGTCATGCTCGGTCATGCGATGCGCAGGACGCGGGGGAATGACGCCCATTGGGTCCAGTTCCCAAAGGACTAATTTCTCGTTTGGTTCACTCGATCCCGTCAGCATGCGTTTGCCATCGAGTGACACAGCAAAGGTGTTGTTGATTCCAGTCCCGTCGGCCTGCGACAACTCTACGCCTCGCGCCAGGTCCCAGATGCGAATGGTTGAATCCGCGCTGCCGATAAATAGTCGCCCGTTTTGGGGATCTGCGTGCATCGACATCGCAGCATACGGAGTTCCTTCGTCGAGAACTTCTTCATCAATACGGGCAACTTCGCGAAACGCATACGTCGTTGGATCAATCTCGAAAATACGCGCCGTGCGATCGCCGCTTGCTGTAATGAGCTTGGTACCATCCGTCGAGAATCTCGCAGATACAATCTCATTCTCATGTGCCTTTGCTTGTCGCGATGCGTCTTTCGAATCGACTTTCTTGAGGCTTTGGTTGATGGACGCGTTGACGTATGTCTCGGGGTTCCAAGTCCGAACCGTTGCATCATTGGAGGCTGAGACGATTCTATCGTTCGTATCCGCCAGAAAATTCGAAGCGATGACCCAGCCCCCGTGTCCGCGCATCGTGCGTTGGAGTTGCCGTGAATTGACACCCCAGAGTTTCAGCGTGTTGTCGTCGGATGAAGTCAGAAGTGACTCACCGTCACGACTGAATTGGATCGATCGAACAATGTCTTGATGTGCGAGTTTCGTCGCTGCACCGATTTCGCCGGGAACGGTTGATGCCGTAGAAATCAATTGCTGTTGATTATCGTCGCTTGAATCAATCAATCGAGCAAAGCGTATGGGTTGAACTGTTGCTCGTGCATCACGATTGGCAACACCGCCTCGTACTTTTGACAATGCGTTGGCGACAGATCGTGAATAGTCCACTGGCCGCAGAAGGCTGGGATTCCAAAGCAGCGCGTTGCCCGCAATATCACCTGACCCAGCAAGTTTTCCGTCGGGGCTGAGCGTCACGCAAACCACAGGATGCTCGTGGCCGGTAAACACGCCTTGCTGCCTTGCACTAAAACTAGATCCAGTCGACACACTCCATACCGTTACTGTGCCTGTGGATTCTTCAGTCGTTGCTACAGCGAGCGTGATCTCAGAACCCGTGCCTGATACAGCCAGTTGACGTACGGGCGATAAATGCCAACAAGCTTGTTCGTTGGTTAGCTCCGAGTTTGTTTTTGCGGCCCAAAAGCGAACCGTACGATCTGCGGACCCCGAAGCAAGCACGCCGTCGCGAGTAAACTGCAGGTCTGTCACGCGGTCTTCATGAGCACGTTCAAGCAAACGAGCATTGCCGTCAAGGCTAACGATCACAATGTCGCCTGAGGTTGTGCCGATAGCAACATCGTCAGACAACGGCGAGTAAGCTACTGAAGTTGCTCGGTAATTCCACAGTGCCGGGTCCATGACGGGCGTGTGGGAGACCACTTTTCCGTCACCATCAAATGCAAGTCGATAAACTTGTCCGTTGCTGAGGACTATTGCACCTTGTGATCCGGACGGGCTGAGCGACATATCAATGAGTGGCGAGTCGGCCTTCACTCCCAGGGTCGATTGATCAGCCTGTTCCCAAAGCCATCGCCATTCCCAACTGTCATGAGCCTGCGAACCACGAATCTCCTTGAGGATGATACTCGCGTTCTCCACGTCGTTGTCCTGCAACTTTGCTTTGGCAAGACCAATTTTCGACACGTACTCTTCGTATTTTGCAATCTTCTCAGCAGCCTCCGCGTTTTCTTTCGCTCTTTCTGCAATTCCCTTTTGCTTCTCTGCGTCGTCGCGAGCTTTCACCGCGAGGGCGCGTTCAGCCGCTTCGCCCTCTTTCGCCTGAATGGCCACTTCCGTAGCGGCCTTTGCTTTTCTCGTTTCTTCTACTGCGAGTGCTGTTTGCTGCTTCGCAATTGCTTCTTGCTCTTTTGCTTTGGCTTCTTGTGCTGTCGCGATCTTTGTTTGCTCTTCCGCGATTGATTTTTGCGTGTTTGCAAATTCGGTCTTTTGATCAGCAATCTTCCGCTGGGCCATTTCGCTCACAGCAGCATCTTCGGCCTTGCGGCGAGCTTGGTTGGTGATCCAGAACGCAACACTTCCGCCAACCAGAATGAATGCCAACATCGCAGCCGCGATCTTACGAAGCCGCGCAAGCCGAATGACTCGGTTATGAGCCTCATTCATGCCGGCACGAATCTTTGCGATTGTCGCTACATGCTCCGCATCATTCTCGTCCAACAACGAGAGGCCTAACTCGTAGTTCCCCTTTTCGTAGGCCGATTGAGCTCGCAACAGAACGGCCTCGGCGAGCCCATGGTGCGCCTTGGCGTTCCCGCTCCAAGACTTGATCGCTTCTTCAAATCCAAACGATGCGCGCGAGAAATCCGAATCCGATTGCGACTTCTTGGCGTTTTCGAGGTATTCAAAAGCCCCAGTCGCCAACGAAATACTCTCTGCGTGCGAACGATAGTCGCGGATCGCTTGTTGGAAATCTTCGACCTTCTCGTAGCGATCTTTGGGGTTACTCGCCATCGCTTTCCGAGCAATTTCGAGTAACTCACCCTGTTTCTCTGGCGGTACTTCACGAATCTCGTTGTTACGGACTGCGTTCATGCACTCGGTAACATTGCGGCCTTGGTGCGGCGCTTGACCGGTGATGATCAGAAACAATGTCGCGCCCAGCAGATAGATATCGCTGGCAGGTCCAATTTTTTCGATCGGGCCTACAGCCATCTCCGGTGCCATAAAGGCCGGTGTGCCACCGAGGCCTGACGTTGCGAGAATCGATTCCGCTTTCTCGTATTGAGGCGTCGGAAGGGCCAACCCCCAGTCCATGACGAGTACGACGCCGAATCCACCAAGCATCACGTTTTGCGGTTTGATGTCACGATGCACAACACCGCGATTGTGAGCGCATGCGATCGCGTCGCAAACTTTCATCAAGACATCAATATTCTCATCTTTCGAGAACGTCTTGATCTTGTCCGACCATGGATCGCCCACCACGCATTTCATGGCATAGAACAAATCTCCATTCGAAGAGAACCCCGCCTCGTGAATCGGAACGATGTTCGGATGGTCCAAATCGCTGGTAACAATCGCTTCAGACAAAAACTGTTGGCGACGATTCTCTTCGAACTCTTCAAGCTTTCCGGTCTGAGTGAGCTGTGCACGCTTTCGGCCTTCGATTGGACGCATCAGCTTCAACGCAAGCCGTCGATCCAACGAGGCTTGATGCGCCAGAAAGACATCGCCCATCCCGCCTTGGCCGAGCTTTTTCAATAACTTGAAATCGACGGTCAGATCACTATTGCTGGGCGTTTCGGCAACAGTACAAATACGTAGCTTCTCAAACTGCCGATCCGAGAACGTTCGCTCAATCGCCGGAGAGAGTTGGCTTGGCAGATTGCTTTTGCTCGCCCCACCATCGCCGACCGCTTGGTTCCACGCGATCGTGTCTTTCTCGGAAAGCTCACGAGGATTGATCGTCACATCGACGTCAGCACTCGCCATGATGGAGCCGTCCAAATTGGACTTTGTTCGACCTGCCAGATCCGCAACCGTTTTATCGCTAGCCATTTGTTTGCCGCGATAGATTCGAGTGGCGCTCGTTGACTTGTCGATTGCTTTCGATGTTTCCGGTCTATCTTCGACAATGGTCTCCTCGGTATTGGCGAGGGTCTTTTCGAGGTCGAAATTCGAATGAATCGCGCTGCCCTCCGATGTCGGATGGTCAAGTTCGATCGTCACATCGTCAAAGGAAACGGGCGTTTGCTCCAAATCGACAACTTGAGGCTCATATTCGGCAACGGTTAATTCATTGTTGAAAGCTGTCTTATCGAATTCGTCATTCTCAGCCGGCGATCGATCCGCTTGTGGAGCCGTTTCCGACTCTCTGCGAGGAAAGGTCGTTGCAAGTGAGTCGTATTCAACCGTTTGGTTCAGATCGGGCACGAGAGTCGATTCATTGGCTGGATCGGCTGACCCATTGAATTCGATCGTCTCGTCGAACGACGCAGGTGGCGGAATATCCTCGCGCGGTCGCGCAGGATCCTTGCGAGGGCCGTTGGGTTCGCCCGACGTTGGGTCTTGTGTTGCCATAGCTAGCTTCAGCGTGTTTGCTGTGATATTTCGTTTTGACTACTCAGTATCCTTGAGCCGTTTCAGCTTCAGGACACCTTCTTCCAAATCACCGACAGAGAGTTTCGCAGCACCGTTGCGAACTTCGACTCGCAAGATGGTGCGTTCATCTCCGTCACCAAGTACATATTCGATCTCGTACGTTCCGTCCGGTAGCCGTTTGAACAACTCGCTCAGCTTTTCGCCATCCAGAATGTCTTCTGGCAACTTCTCGGGTTCTGCCAAATCTTCACCGTCGGGATCCGGCGAAAGGACTCTCAGCCGGAAATACTCTTCACGAGTCGACGTCGATGCAGTCACCGTTTCTACGGTTTCAACCGTCGATTGCGAGAGGGTTGCTTTCGACTCTGCACGCACGACGAATTGAGGCGTCTCGATCTCCGGAATCACTTCGCGAACGGGGAAGAACGCAACAGGAATCGACAACGACGGAATGATGAAGGAAACGGAGCCGGATTCAAGGCCTGGCGCTGCGTTTCGTGATGTTAACGGATTGTCTGTCGACGACGCGAGTCTACGGTTGTTCGCGTCACCAGGCACCGACTCGCCGTCAGGAACCGCATCCGAAACGCCGTTCTGCACAATCGTATTGCTACGCACGATAATCGACTGGTGCTGTTGGACGGAGAACAGCACATTGAGCGGAGCTGTTGCGGACGTTCGGTTATTCATCCTGCTGTCGAGAATATCCGCTTGGCTATAGAAGTGTGTAACGTTGAGCGTCCCGGGACCACCATCCTGTCTCGTCGGTGTCAGCGGTTTTCCCGTTGCGTCTACATCAAACACGATCGTTTGATCAGCAGACAGATTGTTGAGTTGCTGGAATCGTCGAGCATCGACACCAGCTCCCCAGTCGATCGAGACAGAAAGTCCACGTTCGCCGCTTTGACCGATATCGACAGTGAGGATCCCGTTAGCATCGTTGACGGCGGCCTGTTCCAAAACGTTGACGCTTATTGAATCCGGATCGAAAAAGGCTGACGGAATTAAATTGTTATTCGCATCAAATTTTGCGTTTCCATTACGGGTCGAGCCTTGCTTGATCGGTCGTTCAGTCGTCACGTCGTCGGGGATCACACTCGGTCGAGGCCCAAATACCCGCGCTGTGCCTTGGTCGTTCCCCGTAAAAATCTCGATATTGTCTCCAAGAATAATTGAATCAGCGACGAGAAGAACGGCACGCGCGTCATCGTTCAATCCCTCATCCAATGGAAGCACCTGCGTCAATGGCAGTGCGGGGATCTCCTTTTCAGCATGAATCTGGACGTCAGCGTTCAGCGTAAGCGTGCTGGTTGCATTCAGGACAACGCGGCCCATCGCACCGTTCGCATCGATCTCAGGGTCCTTTTTCTGGTCACTGCCCTCATCATTCAAGCTTGTATCGACCACGGTGATGTTGATGGCGGATATGTCGATTTGTCCATTCGCCGTTTCAATAATCTCATCCCCAGCGGCATCCGATGACGCAAGATTGATGTTGTCGAGTTCGACGATCTTGAAGTCGCCGCGGTTGACTGCTGTTGGAGCGGACTCATTTCCCGTGGACGCAACGAGATCCGCCACTTGCGTCCGCAGGCGAATCGCCTCGGCTTGGTCACCCGTTCCATTGTGCGCTTTCAGTCCAAGATCATCGGCTTCGATCAGCGATGTGGAAAAGTCACCCGTCGTGAGAATGTCATCATCCGCGGTGAGCAAAATGTCCGACTGGTTTTTGGCACGTATTTCTCGGACGAGGATGTCGCTAGCGACTCCAGTCGCCGTAATCGAAATGTCTTGATCCATTCCGCTTGAAACGACATTCATCGCCGTGATGGTGCCCTCAGCAACGACATTGATCATTCCGTTTGAAGACTGGATGGATACCAAATCCAATGCGTGCCCAGCCCCGCTTTGAAGCAATTGAACTTTGCCACTGTTCGCTGTGAGGGATTCAACCGTCAACGGGCTAGTCGCGATGTGGGCAATGTCGATGCCGCCGCTGTCCGTCGTCGCTCGAAGTTCACGGACGCCGCCCAAGTCCACTTGGTTGACGTTTCCAATTCCACTGACCGCAGTCATCTCGACACGTCGGGCTGTAATGTCTGTGGTGCTCGCATCCGTCAAGTCGTTGATTGACCCAGCTCGAAGTTGCACAACAGCGTTCGTCGCGGTAACAGCAACTTCTCCAAGCTGCATGTCGCCAACCGTTCTTAGCGTTACGTTATTGCCGGATGAATTCACTCGGTTGACAACCAAACCGCCAACAGTGTCATTCACGGTCACAACACCATTCGCCGCGATCTCCTCAATCGATCGAACGTCGTTGGTTGCATTCGAAAGATCGATTGCACCTGTTTTAAGCGCAGTCAACCGATCGACGATGATGTTTGTCCCAGACGACTGCGTCACACTTCCCGCGATATCATTGACCAGCAAATTTCCGTTAGGCACTAGAGTATTGCCCAATAGAACACTCGAGGCATTTCGCAATCGGACTGCGTCGCCGCTGGCGGTTGAGCTGAGCGTGCCGCTTCCGACATCAATCACGCCTGGGTTCAGAGCATTCGCACCACCATCAATCGTGATCACGGCATTACCGACCGCTACGATTCCGCCGCTGGTTAAGAGCGTTTGTGTCGTTGAACGCAGATTGACTGCATCGTCACTCGTCGTGACATCACCAAGAATGCGAATCGAATCGGCCTCGACATTCATCGCTCCATCAACCGTTGTCGGTCCCATAAAACGCGCGACATTGCCAGCGACGACGTTCAGCTCTTGAATGCCCGAAATCGCATCGTCGAACAACGCGTTCACGCCAGCGTTAATCACTAAGTTTCCTGTACTTCGTTGTCCGTTGACTGATTGTGTGAACCGAACACTCTCCACTGCGAAAACTGATGTGTTTGCTGTACCAAGCAGCACGGGTGCATCGATGAGGATATTGCCGCTCGTGGAAGTCCGTATTGTGTTGCCAAGACTTGTGATTGCGTTGCCGGTCAGCCGAATGTCGCCGCTAGTGACTCCGACGCTGTTGATTGCGATTTGGTCGGCATCGACGATTAAGCCGTTCAGATCAACTGAAGCTGATGCATCTGGCGTGTTACCGATGCTGCCTGTGACCGTGAAGTCGCCGTTGGCTTGGTTGCCTCGAGCATCAATCCGCAAAACGTCCGTGATCCCAGCATCCGATTGCACGTTACCGAGAAACGCGACGTCACCTGCAGTCACTGCGCCTTGGCGATTTCCAGTGTCGATGATCACTAGGCCATCGATTGTCGTGTTGCCTTCGATTTGAACGTCGCCGCCAGACGTTATGACGCGCATCGTGTTGAGCTGGACGCCTGATCCCGCTAGTACAACGTCTCCATTGACGTTCGCTAGCGTTGTGTCGAGATTCTCGTTAACAACCAGACCGCTTGTTGTGCTCAGCTCAATCCCGCCGGCATCCGTGGTCAGTCGAGAATTCGAGAAGATGTCACCTTGAGTCTCGATCGAAATCGAGCCAGCGTTGACGGTGGAATCGATAACTGTGGTTCCAGGCACGTTCCGAACAACCAATGCGCCGTCTAGTTCTACTGCAGCTCCATTGAACTGGACTGATGCGGCGGAATCGATACGAAGATCATTCAGGGCTGAACCGCCCGAATCGTCGACTGCATCGAGAAACACGTCACCCGCCATCGCGTCAATGCTGAGATCCGACCCAGCCGAATTGGACGTCAAGATCGCATTGGATAAGTCCACTGGGCCCGTGGTGCCTGCCAGACGCACATCGCCAGTCACGTTGAAGCTGCCGCTGACGGCCAACCCACCATCGGCAAACGAGAGCTCTGTCGTCTGTCCAATACTTCCCACGGAAACGTCGCCTGTGAGATCAACCGAATTGCCAAACGCAATCGAGCGGGTCGCTGGGTCAATTCGAATCGTCTCGGAATCGATCGTTAAGCCGCCCGGCGTGATTGAGGCCGCGTTGCCTCCGCCAACAGTTGCTGTGTCATTCCCAGCACTTGACGTGACGGTAACGTCGAGCCCACTTGGCAAGTCCAGGTTCAAAACATCGTCGCCACCACGCATATCAAAAATGATCTGTTTGGAGGTGATGCTCAATGGATCGAGCGGGTTTGACTGGCCAATCGCACCATCGGGATGACCGGCAATGGGGATCACATCGCCGATCGCATCACGCAGTCTCAGACGGCCGTCTGCTTCGACCTGCAACTCCACCGTCTCAGCGGAATCTGTGCCCATCACAACAAGCTGGCCGAGGGCGTTCAGTTCCGCGGTGGCATTCAGCACGAAACGAGGCTCTAGCGATCGCACGGATGGCGATGCCATACGCCGCAGCCGAATTGGCAAGAGATCTTCGCCACCAAGCCGTGAACGCCCATCTTCATCGAGCCTGCCAACGAGCCGACCTAACCGCTGGCGCAAGAGTCCAGCGGCTCGAATTAGGAGGGAGGCTTGTGGTTCGCGACGCAGCATAGAGTAACCGGATTCCGTTGAGGTCCGCAAAACAAGTCAATCCTAGTCAAAGCCCGCGATTTCCTAGTGTTTTTGCCGAATAGTTTCCGTCATTCTTGCCAAGTATCGAGGGTTCGCGACCGGTAACCTGCAGCGACTTTGCCGTATTTGACGCTTCTTCCGACTATTCCGATATTGCTGGCGTGGGCACGGCTGCCGTGTCGATAACGACTACGGCGCGAGCTCGGCTCCTCGCGACACTTAGTTCCCTTAACGGTTGATTCCGATGGCATCATTCCAATCATGCGGCGTTTCGCGTCCCGTCAATAAGAACCAGCTGACCGCCAGTGTCGTTTCTGGTTTGACTTTGCTAGCAGGACTGCTAGTGGCTGGTCCGACCGCAGCCCAGGAAAATCCCCGAGCAACAGTCCGTCGGCCCATTCCAACGGAACAGCTTCTGGACCAGCAGCGTCCATTGTCTCTTGGCGAGCGAATCCGCCAAGTCACGGCGATCCGTTGCACTGACACCGACGGGGATTCCGTTTCGAGCGATTCACTCGAGTTGGGTGAAGATGAACCAACAGACCTGCTCGAGACTGACCGGGCGAGCGAATCGGACATGAATGCGAACAACGAAAGTGACCAGTCCCATCGCTCGCGAGCCACAAACAATCACTTGATCGAGCTTCTCAAACCAATTCGTCAAATCGATCTACGAAGCGGCTCCGAAGGTCGTCCTGTCCCAGAGAACCGAGCCGCGATGGTCGTTGGTGACGGGGCTGCGTTTCACGTCACAGCCATGGGATACCCAGTTCCGCCGCCAGACCGATACACGATCTGTCAAACACACCGACCGTTGTACTTCGAACAACCGAATCTCGAACGCTGTGGTAGCGGGTTCGGCATCTTCCAAAACGCAGTCTCTGGTGCGACGTTTCTTGCGAATACCATCATGCTTCCTTACAAAGCGGGTAAGCATCGGCCTGATTGCGAAATTCCCGCCGGTGGTGAATGCAAGACGTGCCAATTCTATCCAATTGACGGTGAACTGCTTCCACTTGACCGACGCGGAGTCACAATGGAACTCGCCGCGATCGCCGGATTTACATTCTTATTGCTATAACGAACTTATGGCTATAACGAAACTGCTTGAACAAGACGGCGTCCCCCATGAACGCCAACCTATCATGAAGTCTTCATCGAACCGTTCACCGCTTTCGTTCGATGAAACAAGCCTGTTCGATCAAGCAAGTGTCGCCCGATTCACCTCTTCGGTAAAACAACGACTCAACCTCGAACTTCGACCGTGCCAAGTCATCGCGGCGAAGTATCTTTGCGGTCACTCGATTGCCGAGATGCCAACTGGCGAAGGCAAGACGCTCGCGACCACGCTCGCCGCAGTCCTGCACGCGTTGTCTGGGCGGAAAGTTCTCATCGCCACCGCGAACGACTATCTCGCCAAACGTGATGCCCAGTGGATGAGCGAGTTGTTCGGTGACCTGCAGCTCACCGTAGGCTGTATCACAAGCCTATCGAGTGCTGACGAGCGAACCGTAGCCTACAACGCTCATGTCACTTACGGAACATTGCGAGAATTCGCGTTCGACTATTTGAAACAATCGCTCGCGAATCGCCAATCAGAATCTTTGGTCAACCGCACAGCGTACAAGTTCGATGCGTTGATCATCGACGAAGCCGACAGTGTGCTGATCGATGAAGCTCGAACGCCGCTCATCATCACAGCCGCCACAGGCTCGATCTCGCCTTCCGCCGAAGCCTGCTATCGTTGGAGTGCTTCGCTCGTCCGCGAATTTATCGCGGAAGTAGACTTTGTTTATCTGCAAGAACTGGATGCGATGGCGCTGACACCGTCAGGTAGACGACGAATCCTGCAAGCAAAAATGCCCGACGCGATGGGACCGCTCAGCACCACGGAGATACAACACGCCGTCGAACGTGCGTTGTGGGTCAACGCCAAGATCCAGCGAGACGTCCATTACGTCGTTGAAGAAGGCCAGCTAAATCTCGTCGACGAGTACACCGGTCGCAAATCGGCACAAAGAAGCTTTGGCGGTGGTATTCACCAAGCGATACAAGCTTGCGAAGGCTTGGCGTTGACGCCGGAGTCACAACCCGCGGCCAAGATCACAGTGCAAGACTTCGTTGGCAAGTTCAAGCATCTTGCTGGCATCACAGCGACTGCGTGGGAAGACCGACGCGAACTCGCAAGCGTTTATGGACTTACGGTGCATCGCGTCAGCCCCCATGTTGCCAGCCAGCGTGTGGACCGGCCGCCTGTTGTGGCATGCTCGGTTCAAGACAAGTACGGACGTATCGCCGCCGAGACTCTTTGCCATATCAAAAACGCTCGCTCCGTCCTTGTTGCCACTCGTACGATCGAGCAATCGGAACGCCTGAGCGAGTACTTCCAACGCTCCGGTATCGACCACGATGTACTCAGCGCGCGGAATGCCGAATTGGAAGCGGCCGTCGTCGCTGGTGCGGGTCAATTGCATCCGACAAGCAACCTGGGGCGAGTCACGAGTGCAACCAACATGGCTGGACGCGGCACCGACATTCGACTCGATGCGCGTGTCTTGGAGGCCGGCGGATTGCATGTCATCGTCAGCGAACCGCACGCGGCGTCTCGGATTGATCGCCAACTCTACGGCCGTTGCGGGCGACAAGGGGATCCTGGTTCGACCCAGCTCTACTGCAGCCCCGAAGACGAGATTCTCGAGCAAGCCTTCGGTGTCGACAGAGCACTGCGAATCCGGCAAGCTGCCGCCAGCGGAGCCAGCGATGGATGGCTGATGTCGCAACTCACGCGAGCCCAGCGGCATGTTGCACGTCGCCATCGCATCGACCGAGCACGACTCACCGCCCACGAAGCCGCGATGACCGAGTCGCTACTTTCGCTCGGTCTCGACCCGCATCTCGACCCGCTGCCAACAAACTTCTAGTCACGGCTACAAATGTTGTCCGTGGTTCTTTCCAAATAGGCGCGAACCATCTACACTTCTGGATCGTCAAAGAACCGGGCCCAGGATTTCCTTATGCCTGGTTCCTGATGCCTGATCCCTCTGTTAAAGGGGGCGATCTGGATTCGACCGGATGAATAGAAGCGAAGGTTGCGTGTCGTGGTTGATCAGTTGGCCACGTAAAAAGCTGATCAAAAATCTTAGTTGCAAACGAAAGTTTCGCACTAGCAGCCTAATAACAGGCAGCT
>JBGTAI010000015.1:0-6789 GCA_041749955.1 Pirellulaceae bacterium
AGGTGGACTACGAGTCGACTCCATTCGTTCGTTGCTTGAATCAGGCGACTCGGATCCCAGGATCATTCCTGGCGACATCAACAGTCGCTTGTTGCAAACCGTTCGACGCGAAGGTGATCTGGAAATGCCTCCTGACACGCCGCTGTCATCGCGCGAGATCAGGTCACTCGAACAGTGGGTAAAGTCGGGCGCCTATTGGCCAGCGACTCTTCAAAAGGCGGATCATTCAGCAGCCCGATTGAATGCCGGAAAAGATCACTGGGCGTTTCAGCCCATCAAGCTTCCGGACGTTCCGAAGATTGAAAACTCCAGTTGGGTGCAAACACCGGTGGACGCGTGGATTGTTGAAAAGCTGGCTGCGAATGGACTCTCGCCATCACCGCCAGCCGATCGAAGAACATTGATTCGACGGGTCACCTATTCGCTGACTGGATTGCCGCCGACATTTGAAGAAGTCGAGCGATTCGTAAACGACACCGCTCCAGATGCGTACAAGAACCTTGTCGAACGATTGCTCGCATCGGCTCAATACGGCGAACATTGGGCACGCCACTGGCTTGATGTCGCTCGCTACTCTGACACCAAAGGCTACGTCTACGCGAGAGAAGAACGTTTTTGGACTCACGCGTGGACGTATCGGGACTGGGTCGTCCGGGCAATGAATAGCGACATGCCATACAACCGATTCTTGTTGCTACAAATCGCTGCCGACCAAGTCGACGACGGCACGCTAGATGACCTTGCCGCGATGGGGTTTCTTACCCTTGGTCGTCGATTTTTGGGCGTGCGACGTGATGTGATCGATGACCGCATCGATGTGGTCTGTCGAGGCACGATGGGGCTGACGGTGAACTGTGCTCGCTGTCACGATCACAAGTACGATCCAATTCCTACCGCTGACTACTATTCGCTCTATGGAGTGTTCGACAGCTGTATCGAACAGCAGAGCGTACTTAGTTTGGATGCCACAGACGATGCTTTTCGTGTCGAACTTGAAAAGCGGCAAAACACACTTCAAGAAAAACTGCGAAAGCACAGCGATGAATCAAGTCAGCGGGCACGTGAACGCGTTGCTGACTATTTGTTCGCACAGACCGAGTTGCACAAATATCCTGCGGATGGCTTTGACCAAATTTTCCAGAAAGGTGATTTGCTGCCTGCTTTCGTCCGCAACTGGGAACGTTATCTACGAACGGCGGCGTTACAAAGCGATCCAATCTTTTTGCATTGGCACGCTTACCGATCCCTCGAATCACCTGAGTTCGAAGCGAACGCTGCACTGATTCACGAGCAACTGCGAAAGCAAGGGGCTCCGATCAACGCAATCGTTCAGTCCGCTTTCTCTACGCCTCCGAATTCGTTCCGCGATGTTTGCGACCGATATGGAGAAGTGTTCGCGAAGCTCGACGAGCACCCCGATGGACCTGACAAAGAATCACTAAGGCAGCTTCTCGAAGGTATTGGCTCCCCATGTCGTGTTCCCGACGGTCCGGTCTCGCACAGTGAGACGTTTTTCGACTCCGGCACGTTGACGGAGTTGTGGAAGCTGCAGGGAGAAATTGATCGTTGGCTCAACGTTGCTGGTAACGTGCCCGTCGCGTTAGCACTGATCGACCAAGCTGAGCCTGTTGAGCCTCGCATCTTCCGTCGAGGCAATCCGCTGAACCTTGGCAACGACATACCACGACAATTTCTTTCAGTCCTCAGCGGCTCCAACCGCCAACCGTTTCAAAACGGCAGTGGTCGCATGGAGCTAGCACGAGCGATCGTGGATCCGGCCAATCCATTGACGGCGAGAGTGATCGTCAACCGTGTCTGGCGGGATCATTTTGGAGCCGGTCTGGTGACGACACCGAGCGATTTTGGGCTGAGATCCGATCCTCCGTCGCATCCTGAGATGCTCGATTGGCTCGCGGCGTCTTTTGTCCGTGAGGGCTGGAGCTTGAAACAACTCCATCGTTGGATCTTACTTTCGTCAACGTACCAACAAGCTTCGACTGTCCCCGACGATCCCGCGTTACGGCAAGATCTCGCAAACGTCGATCCGAACAATCGGTTGCTGTGGCGAGCCAATCCACGACGGTTGACGTTCGAGGAGTTGAGAGATTCCTGGCTGCGAGTTAGCGGTTCGCTTGATGAGTCTCTTGGAGGCAAACCCGCGAGCCTTTTCAACTCTCCGTATCCCACTCGACGGACACTTTATGGATTGGTCGATCGCCAATATCTCGAGTCGACGCTTCGTGTGTTTGACTTCGCCAATCCTGATCTTCATGTGCCTGAGCGCAATGAGACGACCGTTCCTCAGCAGACACTCTTTTTCATGAATCATCCGCTGGTTTTGGAACGAGCCAAAGCCCTGGCAAGCTTGGCGCGTGGCGATGACGCAGATTCGGCGACATTCGCGTCACGATTATTCCGCCAAGCCTATCAGCGTGACCCGAGCCAAGAGGAATCCGCCGATGTGATTTCCTGGTTGGAGAATCGTCCAAACACGAATCTTGCGGCGACGCCAACGACGGCGAAGGACTGGAGCTATGGCTATGGCAAGTTGGATGAATCGAACCAGCGTGTGGATGCATTCATGACGCTGCCGCATTTCACTGGAACCGCTTGGCAAGGCGGTCCCGCGTGGCCCGACGCGAAGCTTGGCTGGGTGCAAGTCACCGCAAATGGTGGTCACCCTGGAAACAATCACAATGTCGCTGCCATACGTCGCTGGACCGCTCCTCGCAACATGACGGTCGCAATTCAGTCACACTTAGTTCATGAGCCTGAGGCCGGTGACGGTGTTCGAGCCTTTATCGTGAGTTCGTCTCAGGGCGTGTTGAAGTCAACGAAGATTCACCAGATGGCCGAAGACTTGAATGTCGATTCGTTGGATGTAAAGCAAGGTGAGACTGTCGACTTTGTGGTCGATATCGACGAAGTGCTCAATAGTGACCAGTATCTTTGGACTGCGACTGTACAAGAACAGCTCGTTGACCAGCCGGTGGTTTGGAATTCGATTACTGATTTTCCAAGCAATACAACTGCCGAGCTGGATGCGTGGGAGCAGCTTGCTCAAGTCGTCTTGTGCGCGAATGAATTTTTGTTTGTGGATTGAATCAATGACGAAAAACGTGCTTCACCGCCGCGACCTCCTTGCCCGTTCAGCACTCGGTGTCGGAGCGATCGCACTCGCGGGCGTTCTGGGTGACGATGATCGCTTGGTTGCCGCGGAAACGAACCAGCCAGCAAACTCACTCACAGCTCGTGTGCCTCATTTTCCAGCTACTGCGAAGCGAGTGATTCATTTCTTTCTCAATGGCGGGCCTTCGCATGTCGATACGTTTGACCCGAAACCTTTATTGGCCAAGTACGCTGGCAAACCACTCGCCAACACGCTGACGACAGAACGAAAAACGGGAGCAGCATTCCCTTCGCCGTTTACGTTCCGTCGTTATGGCGAGTCGGGTATCGAAGTCAGCGACCTTTTCAAGCGGACGGCGGAACATATCGACGACATTGCAGTTATTCGATCGATGCACGCTCAGGTCCCGAATCATGAGCCATCGTTGATGCTGATGAATTGCGGGGATTCAGTACAAACCCGACCAAGTATGGGATCGTGGCTGCTCTATGGACTTGGGACGGAGAACCAGAACCTGCCCGGCTTTGTGGCAATGTGCCCTGGTGGTTTACCAATCAAGGACAATGAGAACTGGCAATCTGGATTTCTACCGGGTGCGTATCAAGGAACGTATATCGACTCGCAACACAAGGAGTTTCGCAGGCTGATCGAGAACATCGAGCACCAGCAGGTGTCGACTCGCGATCAACGCCGCCAATTGGATTTGTTGCAAAACTGGAACCGGAGACATCAACAATCGCGTTCGGACGACCGATTGGATGCTCGCATTCAGTCCTACGAGCTGGCCTTTAGAATGCAACACGACGCACAGGAAGCATTTGATGTTTCCGATGAGCCACGGCATATCCAAGAGCTTTATGGATCAGGCGTGCATGGTCGACAAACGCTGATCGCCCGACGTTTATTGGAACGAGGTGTTCGTTATGTCCAACTCTGGCACGGTGCCGGCCAGCCCTGGGACAACCACGAGAACATCAAAGACAATCACCAGAAACTCGCCGATCAACTGGATCAGCCGATTGCCGCTTTGCTGACTGATTTGAAACAACGAGGAATGCTCGAAGACACGCTGGTGCTCTGGGGAGGCGAGTTTGGACGAACGCCGACGGTGGAATTGGGCGCTGGAGGGGATCCGAAACAGGGACGCGACCATAACCACTGGGGCTTCAGCGTTTGGATGGCTGGCGGTGGGATCAAGGGTGGAACCGTGCACGGGGCGACCGACGAATTCGGTTTTCAAGCCGTGGAAAATCGTACGAGTGTGCATGATCTCCACGCGACGATGCTGCACTGTCTCGGACTGGACCATACTCGCTTAACGTATCGCTATGGTGGTCGAGACTTTCGGCTGACGGACGTGCACGGAAACGTGATTCACGACATTTTGAGCTGAATGCCAGCAATTCCCCTGGTCCAGCCCAGTGGGGCAACCTTTCAAACTGACCTTGAGTTTGGCAGGCCAGAACCCTGCGCGACGGAAATTGGTCAACTGCAAAATGCCTGATGGAGGAGACTCGCAATCACCCGGGTCGCTCGCTTCGTGTAGAATAAAGATCCTGCCTCTACCTACCTGCCCACCTTAAATCCTGCCTTTCTGGGTACTCGCCCATGCTGAAGCCTCTCTATGGATTGGATCGCCGAGGTTTATTGCGCGCCGCTGCTGCAGGCGTCGTAGGAGCAACGCTGCCGAAGAGCATTTCATTGGCAGGCGATTCGACGACCGGTAAGCCGGTTGGATTTGGCAAGGCCAAGTCGGTACTGATCGTGATGCTCAGTGGTGGTCCAAGTCAACTTGATACGCTCGATCCGAAGCCCGATGCGCCAGCGGAAGTGCGTGGTGAGTTCACGCCGATCTCGACGACGATTCCTGGTGTCCAGGTTTGCGAGCACTTGCCAAAGCTCGCGCAGCAGACCAATCGTTGGGCTATCGTGCGGACGCTCGCCCATCGCGAACACAATCATTTGCTGGCGACGCATGTGGCGCTGACCGGTCGTCCCACGCCCATACCACGCGGTGGATCGGATTTGGATCGCGTTGAAACTCGCAACGATTTCCCCAATTACGCTTCGGCGTTGGATTTCATTCGTCCGCGCAGCGATGGTATGCCTTCGGGCGTTTCGCTTCCGAACTATTTGATCGAAGGCCCTTTGACTTGGCCGGGTCAGCATTCTGGCTTTCTCGGCGCGAAGCATGATCCGTGGCAAATCAATGGCGATCCGAACGACAAAGATTTTCGGATGCAGGCACTTTCGATGCGCGAGGGCGTCTCCACCGGGCGATTGCAATCGCGACGACAACTGCTAGAAGAATTGAATCGTGGGCACAGCAGGTTGACGGGAGTCGAAACCGATTCACTCCGCGATCAACAGAACCTGGCCTTCGGCTTGTTAACTTCGGGCAAGTTGACGGATGCGTTCGAGATCAGTCGTGAGTCGGATGCAACACGAGATCGTTACGGTCGCAACAAATTCGGGCAATCGCTGCTATTGTCCAAACGTATGATCGAAGCTGGCGTGCCCGTCGTTCAAGCGACGATGGGAATCGTACAGACTTGGGATACGCACACCGACAACTGGGGCAAGCTCAAGAACACGTTGTTGCCACAGTTGGATCAAGGCTTGGCGGCGCTCACTGATGACTTGACGGCGAGTGGCTTGATGGATGAAACACTGCTGATCGTGATGGGTGAATTCGGACGAACTCCGAAAGTGAGTACCTTACCCGGCCAAACGATTCCCGGCCGCGACCATTGGGCTCATGCGTATTCCGGTTTGTTTGCTGGAGCTGGAATCCATGGCGGACAAGTACTCGGCCAGACCGACGGACAAGCGGCTTACCCGGTAACGAACTCTTGGTCACCCGCGGATATCTGCAGCACGATCTTCAATGCCCTGGGTGTGGACTCGGGTGCGACCCTTATGGATCCACTCAATCGCCCGCATCATTTGCTCAACGGCAACGTCATCTCGAATCTGTACACGGGAGCGCCGGCGTGAGTGACAAGCGAGTTCAAGAGTCGCAATGCACTTGGCAACATGCGAGGCGTTCACGTCGCGACGCGTTGCAAGCGGGTGCAATTGGAATTCTTGGACTCGGCATGAATCATCTCGCTGGGTTGCGCCAGGCGACTGCGGCGGAGGGTCGTCAGCCCAGCGGCAAAGCGAAATCGTGCATCTTCATTTTTCTTTCAGGTGGACTGTCGCAGCACGATAGCTTTGACATGAAGCCGAACGCTCCCGACAACATTCGCGGTGAGTTCCAACCTCGCGCGACGAAGACTCCGGGACTGCAGATTTGCGAACATCTACCGAAACTCGCCGAGCGAAGCCAGATGTGGGCGCTGTGTCGTTCGCTAACGCACGGTTCCAACGAACACTCCGCCGCCCATCACATCATGTTGACGGGCCATTCCGAGTTGCCGGCCGGATTCAGTCCGAATAACCCGAGCCGATCCGATCGAGCGTCGATTGCTGCGGTGACGGGCTACGCGATGCGTGCGAAACAGCAAAACAATTTGCCGACAGCCGTCGTGTTGCCAGAACGACTTGTGCACAACAGCGGACGCGTGATCCCTGGGCAACATGCGGGTCCGATGGGGCCGCAACACGATCCCTGGATGATCGAAGCGTCTCCGTTCCACAACACTTCCTATGGCGCG
>JBGTAI010000016.1:0-4942 GCA_041749955.1 Pirellulaceae bacterium
GAAGCATAAACGAGCCGTGATGTTTCTTCGTCTTCATAATTTCGCCTGAGAAATGATCGTTTGGTATCCCCAACAAGCCTACAGAGCCTACCGGCGATCTGGCAAAGCGCGAAAACGAAAACTAATCACAAAATCTTTGTCACGTTAAGATCAGCAGTGAGAGTTGCCGATTCACCGTTGCTGTCAACGGCCAATTCGAATTCAGTGCCCTCAACAGTCACGCACTCAGCAGGGGGAATTGATAGTGCATCGAGGTTAGCCGGCCAATCACCGCTTTCGAGTTGGAACTGCTTGACCGCGAGAGCCGTTCGTGTGATGCGGCGTGAATTCTCAAGATTGACCAGTGCGGTAGCCAACGTCTCAAAGGATGGACACTTTTGTTGGAGCTCGGTGTTCCAGATTCGATGAGAACGCCGCAAGAACAAATTGCCATCAGCACTCGGCCAATTTACAAAAACTTTTCTCAATTCTCCCGCACGCAACTCAAGCCCATTGAAGCCCCCGTCGCAAACGATTAGGCCTGAGTCAAGCACATTGATGAAATCTCGTAAACGTGTTGCCGCTACATCAATGAACTTATACGTTCCGTCGCTCTGCGCTTCGCTGCTCAGTACGCGACCATAAATTCCGATCGAGTCCGCATGGATGGCTTCCAGTGCAAACACTCGCTCAGTGGCAATCACATTTTTCCATCGGGTCGCCAGATCTGTGTTCATTCCCACCAGCTCCAAGAGCGATCCAATTTGTTGCTGGTTCCACAGGTTGTATTCCAGCGTCTCAAGAAGCCTTTCGTTACGCTGGCAGATAAACTTGCTTCGCTGTGTTTCACCAAGGATGGTCGTTTGCCAGTCCAGTTTGTCCTGTAACGCTGAGTTCAGCTGCAAGGCTTCCAGGGCGTCATCCATTTGCTCGTTGTAGAACGCGATCTCAAACTCCATCGCCGGCAGCATCGAGAAAGTGTTTGCCCAACCGATGGGTGCGAAGTCGCTTGAGTAGGCGGTGTATCCACCTGGTGCCCAAACTGGTTGATCGTACATGCCGAGTTGACGCAGACGAGCAAGGACGGGTTCTGCACTCTTGCTGAGCTCGACAAAGTAACGCTGCTCCGGCCAAGGCTCACCAGGAGGCGGAATCTTGAACTCGCTGCGATCCGTCATCCCACCACCGCCCTGGTGTGGATCTTCATAGGTTTTCAGACCGCTCGAATACAGAGCGCCGTTCAGCATGATTACCGGCGTGTAAACATCCTCCCACAATGTCGTTGCCTCTCGACTGGTTCGCTGATCCAACATCTTCAACAGCGATTCGCGATCAATCGGTAGGCCTGACTTGCCAAGCGAAGCGAGGTGAACGCGAATTTCGATCGCGGCAACAAGCTGTCGCACATACCAAGGGCCAACGGTAGCGGAAAATGCAGTTAAGAGAAACAAGACAGGGGCAAACCATAGCGGAAAGCCAGATGTGCGTCGGTAGATTTTCACTTTGCCTTCTCCCCAGCTTTTAGTTGATCCATTTTCATTGCCCATTCACGTCCCGTTTGCTCCCACCCAGCACCCCACTGGGTTAGCGTCGGCTCACGATAATCGAAAATGATAGTTCCAGCTTTCGTGACATCATCGAACCGCATGTAAGGTCCCAGCAGCCCGGCTCCGAAATAAGCTTCAGGACCTCCCCAGTACGCAATCAATTGCTCGCGAGGATAGACGACATGCCCAGCTTTTGCGTCATCGATATAAGCGAGCACAGTTCGGATGAGCCGTACCGTTTCCCGTTTTGTCTGAAGACGTCCGCGAACTGTATCCTTGTTCTTTGCATCTTTCGTCGGACGGTACCAACCAAAGATGTCAGGAGGTGGGTCTTTGGTTTTCGAGTCAAGCAAAACAGCGGCGCTCGCAATGAACGCACGGCGGCGAGCCTCCCATCGTTGTTCACTTTGCGATACTTGATTCACGATCGCGGCAAACGTGACATCGTCAAGACGCGCCCGTGTCTCGGGTTTGGCGAGTTCAGCAAGAAGCCAAATCTCGATTTTGTCAGCAAATTCCTGATCCTTCAATTCACTGGATGGCCGCAGCGCTGCAACGAGCTTCGTAAAAGCCTGCAAGTATTCGCGGTATTCGCGCAGGATCGACTCTCGATCGCCGTCGTCAACATTCATCACATCCAATGCGAGTCGGAGCCAGGTTAAATCACCAACGAAGTTTCTAATCTCCCACTCGTTCCCAATCACCGTTGTGTTCGGCGTCCCGACGGCGTTGGATAGGGCAACTAGTCGATCACGTCTCCGTGCAGCCAAGTTGGTCTCTGCTTCTCGACGCGCAAGTTTCTCTTTCGGTCCCGCAATGTCTTCGTAATCCTTGTAATCTTCTTCGCTGAGTTGGATCACTGAAATGCGCGGCAACGAATTGGCACGAATCGACTGCCTTTCAGCCAAAAGTGCGTCGATCTCTTGAGGGGTGAACGGCTTGGGGGCATTCAGATACCAGGCTCCAAACGGGACGATCGGCAGGAGGATGGCGAGCCCAGCGAAGCTTGCATGAGACAACCAATATTGCCACCCGAATCTTCCGTCCATCCATCGCGGCATCAATCGCCATGTCGCGAAAAGCGGTACCAGAACGAAGCCGATCACAATCAACACCCAGGGCGTTTCTAGCTCTTTGATTTGCCAGAAGGTTGCAGTGCTAACGTAAAACGAAACGATTGTTACTGCGACCGAACAAATCGCAACCGGTTTGATCATTTGGCTGAGCCATTGAGATATGGCATAAATGGTCGCGCAACCGAGAGCGATCTCGCTGGTTGAAAGTGTCAGTCCTTGGTTGATAAGCCGATATCCAATATTGGCACTTGAGTTTTCCCAGCGCAACGAGCTCGCCCAAATCGACACGTATAAGCAGAAGAAGACGAATGGGACTGCGTGTCGCGTCAGCCATACGCGAGTTGGTGAAATGCCATGCTCTGCCAAAAAGCGAACTCGGTTATGCGTTCGTTCGCCCTGGAACGCTAACGCCGCCATCCAGCACAGCGTCCCAAAGGAGATGACGACGCAAGTGGTTGCTAGGATCGCGTTGTTGGAATGGTTCGGATATCGATTTTGCAGTTGTCCCCACGCGAGAGGGAAACTGACGAAAAATGCCGAATACAGGAGAATAACACTTCCGCGATTTTGATTTCGAAACTGCCACAGCAACGATGTCATCGCAGTTGGCGGTGCCTGCTTTAATTGGGAATCGCCTCGGAAAAAGTTTTGCGTGGCGCTGGAAACAGCCTGCAACGAACTAACGAATGACTGCTTACGAGCTGAGGGCGGCGCACTGGATTGACCACTGAGCTGTTGATGCGCGGTGCGATAGCCGTAAGCACCCACGCCGATGATGAAAAGCACCAAGACCTGCAACGTCAGCCATTCCGACGGATCACGATAGTACCCATATCGGAATCCCCAAAACACATGATAAACCCAGTTGATCGCATACGCGGCGAGATAGGGCAACACAGCGAGAACGATTACCGAGAGCAGACCATGGAGTGAAGTTCGGCTCATCCAAGCGGTTGTGAAGCCACAAACAAGCAGATACAGCGAATTGAGAACGACGAAGAAATGGACCCAACCAAAGTCAGTAAAACTTGACTGGGTCAATAGTTCTCTACTAGCGTCGGTCAGCACAATCACGACGAGACAACCGAGCCACATGATCAGCAACCCGGTCAGCCCAAAGATGAACTGGTGTCGGATTACATAGCGAGGCGAAACGGGGAGCGTGATCAACCAATTCAGTGATCGCGATTCTTTCTCCTGTCCGACTAGCACCGTGCCGGCACCAATTGCGAACAGAATTGGCGGCAGGATCGACATCGTTTGCCATGAGTGGAGAATGTTGTCCAGAAATCCACCGTATGACATATACGCAAACCAAGTGCCAAGCACGAAGGCGATGGTGACAAGCGAGACGGTCAGCGGCAGCACTTGTCGGGTTTCTTTCCAGAGCAATCGGCGGTTCATTGATGAGACGCTCATGTTGCGGTTTCCTTCATTTCCTCACGCGGTGGGATGACTCCGATGCCGCGGGTACAGGCGACGAAGAGTTCTTCGAGACTGGCACAGCGATGGGTGACTTCGAAGACGCCATGGCTTGTCTTGAGTAAGGCCTCGTTGTGTGGAGTGAAGTTGCGGACGATCATGCGTCGTTGGCGGCCGCTAGTTTGTTCGTTCAGAATTTGAGCGGGCGTGTCGAGCGTCGGAAGCGAGATGAGTGGATCGCTGAGCTTGATCGTAACTTCGGAGATCGTGTCGCGCAGCTCGCTGAGACTGCCGGTCAGTTGAATGCGGCCTTGATGCAGAATCGCGATGCGGTCGGCGACTCGTTCGATCTCGTTGATTTGGTGGCTGGAGAGGAGAACCGTGCGGCCTGTCGCGGCGCGGTCAATCATGCTTTCGAGGAACTCGCGTCGCACCAAGGGATCGAGGCCTGAGGTGGGCTCGTCGAGTATCAACAGCTCGGGATCGTGAGCGAGCGCGAGACTGAGTGCGACCTTCGCTCGTTGTCCTTTGCTGAGATCGCGAATCTTTCGAGTTGGCGGTAACTCGTATTTGCGAATCAACTCGCGGTAAGCTTCGAGGTATCCGTCGGGATAGAAGCCAGCAGAGAACCATCCGAACACGTCGACTTTCATCCATTCGTACATCGTTGGCGCGTCGGAGACGTAACCGATGCGTCGGCGGATTTCGAGTGCGTCTTTGGTCGGATCCAGTCCACAGACTTGTGCGGTGCCAGCCGAGGGTGGTTGGAAACCGGTCAGGATGCGAATGAGCGTTGTCTTGCCAGCACCATTTTCACCGAGCAAGGCGAACACGGTGCCAGCGGGAACGGAGAGGTCAACACCGCGGAGTGCATCGCAGCCGCGAAATTGCATTTCCAGGCCACGCGTTGTGATGATG
>JBGTAI010000017.1:0-11591 GCA_041749955.1 Pirellulaceae bacterium
GGTATGGGCGGCGGCGGAGGCATGGGCGGCGGTATGGGTGGCGGCATGGGGGGCATGGGCGGTGGTGGCATGGGCGGTGGCTTCATGCGTGTTGGCCCCGACAAGATGCAAAAAATGACCGTGACAACTGTCTGCCTTGAACATGGAAAACCGGATCCAAATCCACGTATGGCCTACACCATTGTTCCGCTTGAGAAATTAACAACCGATAATCGCGTTCGTGCGTTGTGCGAAGCCTTGGGTAACGGCCAAGTTGCTCAAAACACAGCACAAGCTGCCGCTTGGCACTTGATGGACAAGATGAGTTGGGAAGAACTGTCGATGAAGAATCGCGTTGAGAGCAAGTACGTCGGCACGATTCGCTGGTTCTCACCCTTGGAATTGCGAACGGCGTTCACCGTCGTGAGCGAAGTCACACGAATCGCAAGCGAAGCCGCACCAAGCACTGATGATTCGGATGCCGCTCAGGAATCCGCTGAACGCGAAGCAATCCTAAGCAAGTCCTAAACGAGTTTTCGTGCCGCCAGCTCATTCGATGGAAATGTGATCTCATTCGAAGACTCTGGTGACGACGCTACAAATGATGCGGCGGTTCTGATCTCAAGTCGGAATCGCCGTTTTTCGTTATAGTCAGCAGCCTTCTTTAACTTCCTTGGAGCGAAACGTTGTCAACTCGATTGCTCGGTTCGGATGCGTTTCGAGCCATTTTGCTGCTGGTCGCACTTGGAACGCCGTGCACCGCGTTTGCAGCAGAACCGATCGAGTTTTCGATCATGACTTGGAATCTGGAGTGGTTCTATGACGACGACTCATCGGACAATTTCAGCAAACTTGCGAAAGAAAAAGCCTCACCAAGCCGAGAGGATTGGGATTGGCGCCGCGACGCGGTTGCCGCAAGTATCGCGAAGGTCCAGCCCACAATATGCGCGCTGCAAGAAGTCGAAAATCGACGTGTCTTGTGGTATCTAACCCGAGCAATCGAAAGAAATCACCAACTAGCTTACGAAGAAGTCTGCATCGAATCGAAAGATGTATTTACTGAGCAGGACGTTGGATTCTTGTATCGCAAGCCCGCTCAACTTGTCGCGACAACGGTGTTCTCCCTGTCCGACATGATGCGCTCAACCAAGCAGTACTATGACGTTTCGAAACATGTCTTAGGCACTTTCGAAATCCCCACAGCGACGGCTTCTGATCCGGGCTCAGAACCGCAACGTGTGATCGTGATGAATGTCCACCTCAGGTCAACGGCCGAGGCACAAGACATTCGCACCCGACAAGCAAGACTCGTTCATCATTGGGTCAGCGAAAGGATTGCTGCTGGTGAGAACGTGATTGTGTTGGGTGATTTCAATACAGAAACCACAATTTCATCGTCAGACACGAACACCGATCACTCGCTCACTGACATGGCCGTCGCTCGTGGCCTTGAACACGTCGATACCAGTCAACATCTTGTCGATTTGCAATCGTATCTCGAACGCGGCGAAACCCAAACACACGTACTTCCAGGCCGATCATTCGATCGAATCTTGGTCAGTCCCTCGCTACTCGAAGACGATCCCAAGCATCGCGATCTCGTATTTGACTCCGTGCAAGTGCGACGCGACTTGACAATTCAATCAGACCTCGATGAACCACAGCAGCACTGGGACAATTATTGGAACTTACCCGCGGACGAACGCGACTTGAGTGACCACTTTCCTGTGCTTGCGACATTCAAACTGAAATAGAGTTCTTTCGCATGAGCATTGATGATACGGAACCGGAAGCTGGACCGATAGAAATACTCCGGCTTGCCGACCTACTAAAACGTCGCGGTCTCGTCGGAACAGGTGGGGAGGCAAAGATCCGGATTCAGTCCGGCGAAGTGACACTCAACGGCGAAGTCGAAACGCGACGCCGTAAACAACTTGCCGTGGGTGATCGAGTGCAACTTGGCGACATGGTCGCCGAAGTAACGCAAGCGGATTTTGGCTCCTGCGACCCAATTTAACCCCGACCTGATTTAACCTAGCGCTGGGCATTTCACCCAGCGTCCAAGCCCCGAATAGCCTCCACTCGCCGAAGGCTTCATTCCGCATGATCGGCACAGTCACGTAAGCTTTACGGCCTGGGTGGCTTTCGACAGGAATAGGGGCGCCGGGACAAGTCAACGCTGCTTTGCGCCGATCAAACTCTAAGGACACGTCGTATCTCGACGGCACTCGTTGTTATTGACCACCGCTTGGCGGAAGGACCTGCCAGTATGAAACGAACGGCACGAAAAACTAGAATGCTCCTGGCTCTGTTGGGAGTTGGCTTGTTTGCGTCGAATGCATCCGCGGACTGGCACTCGTTCTGGCACAACGTCCACGTTGGAACACAACGCAACAATGCATGGCCGGACCCGTTTAACGAAGCGGATGCCATGCAAGTTGTGGCACCCTTCGAAGTCATGAAAAATAACGGCTGGCGCGTCCACAATACGATCGGCCATGAGCTATTTCGCGATGGCGACGGAGCCTTGCTTGCGTCGGGGAATAAGCGGGTCGAATGGATTGCTAGCCAAGCTCCGACGAATCGTCGTGACGTCTACGTGATGCGAGGCCGCACTGCTGAAGAAACCCAAGCCAGGGTTGCTTCCGTGCGTCAAAGTCTCACAGGCCTTGGTACCGCCAATCCGCCACAAGTTTGGGTCACGGACATCGAGCCGACATCCGCATCCGGTGCCTGGGCAACTCAAATCAATCGAAGCTGGCTTCAAGAACTTCCAGCACCAAAACTGCCTGGCACGAGCGCGTCGGGGCAAGCAGGCACCGCAAACTAGCCACATCTGCACTTCAGTACACGAAAAGGTGGCTCTCGGCACTCGAGAAACACCTTTTTTCGTTTTTTAATCCCTGTGCCAAAGTCCGACTGGAGTCGCCCCTAAAATTCTTCCGATCCCGTTAAATGGATTAACTAGAAATATCCAAACCACCCGACGCTGGCTCCGCTCGCCAGTTTCATACAGCCATTCGATACGGGGACCCAACCGTGACCATATCCAGAACTAAACGTCGTATGCTGCATGGTATGATCGCCGGCACCACCCTTGTGCTTTCAACGGGCTGTTCCACCGGCGGAATGTCGCTGGCATCCATGAACCCTTTTGCCAAGTCCGCGACGACGACTTCCGAACCTTCAGTGGGATCGAAGATTACTGGCTCAATCGCTTCAACGGCTCAGGGTGCTCGCAACCAATTCGCTACCGTTGGCACAACGGCTAAAAGCGCCGCAGGAAAAACCAAAGCGACGTTCACTGGCTTCTTCACCAAGTCGGAAACGAATTCCGCTAGCGACATCGACAAGACGGATCCACTCAGCTTACAGAACAAACCAACCAGCATTGGCCCAGAAGTCTTCGTCGCCAACGGACAACTCTGGGAATCGACTGGTAACTTCACGAAGGCAATGGAAAGTTACACCAAAGCCCTCGAGAGCGAGCCAAACAATGCTCCAGCACTCACCAGCATCGCTCGTTTGCATTTCCGTCAAGATAATTTTGCACAAGCCGCTGAGTTCTTCCAAAAAGCCATTCAACAGTCGCCCGAAGACGCGGGGCTGTTTAACGATCTTGGCTTAACGCTGAGTAAGCTCGGTAACCACGCTGGCGCAGAACAAGCTCTCGGGCGTGCATTGCAACTCGCTCCAGACTCCTCACGATACGCGAACAACTTGGCAAGCGTTCGATTTGACGCGGGTAACGCCACAGGTGCATACGAAGTACTTTCGAAAAATAACAAAGCCCCTGTCGCACACTTCAATATGGCTTACTTGCATTACAAAAAAGGCCAACTGGACCTTGCACGAACGCATTTGACTCAGGTCGTCGCTAGCGAAAGCGAAGCGGCTGGAGATACTGCCGTCAAACGCGCTGTAGATCGTTCGCGTGAAATGCTCGCTCAAATCGACGGAGCGGCATCGACAATCGCTCAAGCCGCACCGCAAGCGACGATCGCAGCTCGCCAGTTCCTAGGACTGGACACGCCAACCACGCCGGTTCAACAAGTGAGCCAGAATACGTCAGCGACGCCAACGGCAACTGCCTCCCTCAAGACAACGGGAACGCCAGTCGCTCCGCCAACGTCAGTCGCTCCCGCAAACACGGCTCCTCAAACATCACCTGCTCAAGCACCAGCAACATCAACATTGTTCACTTTGCCGCCAAACTTTGCCACTCCAGCTGCAAACTAGTAATTGAAAGAAGCCCTACACGTCGCATCGCCATAAATGCGACGCAGGTTGGCTTCTCCACTTAGCGTCAATCTCAAAAAGAGCATCGCCATCTCAGCAATGCTCTTTTTTCATTGGACGCCATCTTTCGCTAATCATCATCTTCGGGGATTGGACCGCCGTAGATTTCCGGATGCGGAATCGGTTGGCCGTGCAACTCAGCCAACGCATTTGCCGCCGCTCGCTGCTCAGCATCTTTCTTGTTGTTTCCCCAAGCTGGCGGAAATGTTTGTTCGCCAATGACTGCGGCAATCAAGAACGCCTTGCGGTGATCGGGACCGGCTTCTTTCACCATCCGATAGATCGGTGTGTTCGCTAGATCTCGCTGAGCGTACTGCTGTAACGATGACTTGAAGTTGCCGCCGCCCTGACTTTCGATCGCCGTGAACACTTCACCCGCCAACCATTTCTTCAACCGCGGACGCACGACGTCCATGCCGCCATCAAGATAGATCGCGGCGACAACCGATTCGAATACGTCGCTTACAAGCGAACGAGGAAAACTTCGATTTCGAGTTACGCCCCGCCCAACAATCAAACAGCGATCCAAACCCAACGTACACGCAACACGTCCACACGATCGGCGGCTCACAACGCTCGATTTGATCTTCGTCAAATCGCCTTCGCTGTATTCGGGATACTCCTCAAAAAGCCACAGACAAACGGTCAGTCCCAATATGGCGTCACCCAGAAACTCAAGTCGTTCATTGCTAGCCAATCGATGAGTCGCACCCGACGCATGCGTGAGCGCTGACAAAAGCAGACCTTCATTCTTGAACTTGTAGTCAATGATTTCTTGACAACGAACAAGTTTTGAGGCTTGGTCACCTTCAATACCTGTGACCTCGTCGACTAAATGAACATCGACGTCGTCCGAACCACTGTGGTGCGTTGATGATGAGTGGGGTGAATCCGAGTCGGCCACAAAATACTCGCGTGTGACTTGATTGAATCGAGCCAAGGAACAACCCGAACAGACGACTCACTAAGTCGTCGTTCACCGTCAATATCCGCAGCCAACAGGCTCAACCAAAAGGGAATACGTTCGTTTCTAACGAACGTCACACGCCGGCGAGCGGGAACAGCTCCCGACCGCCGGTGTGAGACGCAAACCCAAGCTTAGCAACTGGGATAAAGATTCGCCACCTGAGACAAATCCTTTGGATTATCTCTACTTGCTCTGGCTATTTCCACTTTGGCTCTCACCAGACTTTTCTCGCGTGTCACGCCCCGCCCGTGCGATCACCTCGGGGTCGTCGAGAACCAAATAGTGCCCGTGGTCGCTTGTCACAATCACCGCCGTGTCCTCGCCCGCCTCAGTCCGATCAATCCACTGCATGACCTGCTCAAACGCAGCCTCACCACGAAGGACCGCTCCAATACTGTTGTCCAGATTGTTTGCATGGTTCGCCCAGTCCACATCGCCGGCTTCGATCATCAACCAAAAGCCTTTATCGGACTTCTCAAGCACACTGAGCGCTGCAACCGTCATATCCGCAAGCGTTGGGTTTTCAAGGAGGTCCTCTGCGGTATACCTCTCCGTTCCTTTCGCATCAAACGTTGGATCAAAGTTGCCATCCGCCGTCGCGAACGGCAGGTGGCCGCCTTGTGTTCCAAAATATCCAATCAGTCGTTGGCCAGCTGCCGCTGCTTGACTTGCCGCCTCCATCAACACCGCGTGTCCCGAGCGGCCAGACGTTCGCTCAGCGACCACGTACTTGCCGCCCGACTTGACATCGCATCGACGCATATCGTCTTGATGAAAGTAGACATTACCCGGCATATGATTATCGCCTTGAACAGAATCGCTCGCGCTGCCTTCGCCCCAACCTCCACCAATCAGCACATCCACACCGGGTAGCGGGTCCGTGCGATGCGACACGCACGGCAAACCGACAAGATCACGCGAGAGATCTTGATAATCTTTGCGTGACACATTGTTGGCATACGCAGCCGCCGGAGTCGCATGACTGACGGGAACACTACTGACGACGCCCACCCGATATCCGTCGCGCTGCAGCTTTCTTGCTATGGGTTCCACTTGTGTTCCATCGGCAAGCACATTGATACTTCCGTTATACGTTTTGACTCCGGATGTCATGCTCGTCGCTGAAGATGCCGAGTCCGTAACCGTGTGTGGCTGTTCACGATCAAGCCCCATCAAATAATCTCGCCTCGCAGTCTCGTGCCAAGGGTCACGTCCACCACGCAGCGGATCATAACCGCCCGTGGACTTCTTGCCCGGATCATTCACTGTTTGCGCATTGAGGTCAAACTTAGCACCAGAGTACTTTGCACTCGTCACCATCAAGCCAAAATCCGTCGGCACTCTCCGCTCATCTTGAAACGCGAGCCCATGTCCCCGGCCGATCTCATAACCGACCTCGCCAGTCTTGTAGATCGCAGCTGCACGCGTCGTCTGCCAATCCATACCATCAAACACCATCAAAATAATGTTTCGCTTGCCTGCCTCCAACGCCGCCAGTTGCAATCGATAGATGTCGGTTTGATCAAAGTACACCGCCGTCGGATTCAATGTCCCCTCCGGCACCGTGCCATACAGCGTCTCAAGTCTATCTGCATCGGCATACACACTGCCTTCACTTCGAAGCGAGTCGAGCGTGATGCCAAAGGTGTAAACCGGGATCAAACGGTTGCTGTGATTGAGCCACGTGCTGTAACGATCCGGCTGGTTCCCCCAGTGCCCCCAAGGAGCCGCTTGCTCACGCACCGCCTGCGACTGCATCTCACGCATCACATCGGCATCAGTCGCGCTCGCACTGGCCGCCTGATCGAGCTTTTCGGCTACTCTACCAGACAACTTTTCTTGAGCATCTAGCGAAGTTGTCGCAAAAGCCACGCAGATACCTGCCATCACGAAACGACACAAACCATTCATTGAATAACCAATCGAAATCGGAGGACAAAAGTTTGCAAAATATAGGGTCGCAAGCCGACAAGCTGCCCCATACCCATTTGCCGCCAAAGGCAAGCCAACACGTATGTTTTGGAGTGACGCAATTGCTGACTCTTCGGGCCGAAGGCCCAACAATTTACCTAGCCCAGGCCAACGGCCTGGTTGGCGCGTTCGGTTGATCCGTAGGTCCAAAGGTCCGCCCATTTGCGACCGATACCAATAAGCATCATTCTCACTCACTGTAATCTGACGCTGCAGGCTCAACAGTGCGTTTCAGAATCGGGAATGTGAACAACCCAGACGAATGACCATCCGTGAAGCTGATGCTGTACGCATAAGTCCCCACTGGCTTCATCGACTCAATCAATAACGGTCTCGCCTCCGCAGCCGAAAGCACGGGAAGCATCGTCGGCTTGGACTGTTTCGTATTCGCCTCTCCGCGACGCTTCTCTCGGCAAGTCGCGCATGGACACGCCTTCCGCAACTCGCCCGCCGTCCAGCGTGTCGTCGTGTCATCGCTCCAATCAATCACGATCACCGATTCCCCCTCACGACGAATACCAACCGGACACACTTCATCACCAGCAATTCCCATTTCCACTCCTCCCATTTTCATCCAACATCAATTCACCTTGCAACATTCACTATTCGGCATTTCCTAATCTCCATTCCTCAAGTCCACCCACCGCCGCGACTTGGCCTCGAATCTTGGCAACGCCCCGAACTCAACACGACGAACGTTCACTCGCATCGCCAAACGCTCACGAAGTGTGACCTCAAGCTTTATGACGACATCGTCACTCGCCTCAATCTCCAACTCCAGCTGATCCATTTCATTTTTCCGCGTCGCGATCATCCGAAACTCTGCCTTGGAGTCCACTTCGCGAACGATCGACTCGATACTACTCGGAAACACATTCACACCGCGAATCACGAGCATGTCATCTGCCCGCCCCAGCACGCCCCCATCAAGCCAAAGAAATCGACAGGCACGATCGTGCTCACGAACGCTCCGAACGATATCGCCCGTTCGATAGCGAATCGCTGGCCCGCCAAACCGGCCTAAACTCGTCAGCACCAATTCTGACAACTCACCATCGACCGCCTCGCGAGCTTGGCCAGCTTCGTCAAAAACCAAACACTCCGCAATGAACTGTGTCTCGATGACATGCAAGCCCAAAGAGGCCGCCGGATCCGTCAACTCGCCAGTCATATCTGCAGTCACCGATACACCGAATCCCCAAGCCCCAACTTCGCTTGCGCCCGAATGGTCAACGACTCGAGCCCCCCACGCCGTTTCGATTCTCTCTCGGACCGGGGCAATAGAACCTCCTGGCTCCCCAGCAACGATGATGCGACTCACAACGCAGTCACTCGCCAAATCGATGCCAAGCTCATCCGCCACATTCGCCAAATGCAACGCGTAGGTCGGCGTGCAGCACAACACGGTACACCCGGCACTGATAATGAGCTTCAATCTTGCCTCGCTCGACATCCCTCCACCCGGTATGACCATCGCGCCACGATCAACCAGCGCATCATGAGCCGTCCAAAACCCAATGAAAGGCCCAAACGAAAACGCCATCATCGCCACGTCGCGATCCGTCACCTCAGCGGCATCGAGCACGAATTGCCAGCACTCCAACCACCACTTCCAATCGTCCTTCGTGTCCAAAACCGGCAATGGCCAGCCCCTCGTTCCGCTCGTCTGGTGAAACCGAACGTAACGCTCGCGTGGCAAATCAAAGACGCTTCCAAACAGCGGCGATGGCGTCGGGTCGTCCGCATTCCGAATCGGCTCCAAGTCCGCCTTGACCAAAAACGGAATCGTTGACAACTCGCTCAGCGACGCTAGAGGCAACGTCATGTGCTTTAACCGCTCTCGATAGAACGGGCGAGTCGATACTTCAGCGAGCAACTCATTCAGCCGGCTCAATTGCAGCTGAACAACGCCATCCCGCGATAGTTGGCGTTCACGCTCACGTTGAAGTTGACTCGCTTGGCTAGCAGCGGGATTGATCCCAGCGGAATTCGAATCGCTAGATGACACAATCAAGATCCAAAATATCCAAGCGACCGACTCCCAAGCGTTTGCCAATTATCCGATGGTGCGATGACGTCACCCAGCACCGCGGCAAGCCACGAAAACACGTTTTACCAAGACCGCCAAAGGCCTGGGCCCGCACAGCCGCCCCATTCTACCCCAGCGGCCCTACGGCGTCGAACCCGCCGCTAACAGGCCTTTTCGCGACCTAGAACAACAACGAATTGCATCGAACCCGCAAGTCAGGAAAGCCCAATTGCAAAGAAACCGTGAAGACTTTGTGAGTTCATGAATTTGGGATTGAGACTTCCAAATCCGCACGTGAAATAGGCCGACAAATGAGCTCCAAGGCGTACGTTGCCACCGTTCAATAAGTTTGGGCTCAATTTGTTTGCAGAGAGCTTCTGAACGCCACGCCTCGAAACTTCCCAACACCAGAATTTTCGGACTTCATCCAATACTCACATCCACTGCACATCGACTTCGTCATCAGCCACTTCAATACGCGGGTCGAAGCGAACTGGTTTGCCAGTGGCTTAGAAAAACTAAGAACAACCTATCCATGCAGCATTCCCAGTCCATGCCGAACACCCTGAATCCAAGTCGCCAATCACGTGCGATGCAAATCCATGGTGGCTTCACTCTGATTGAGATGCTCGTGGTGATTTCGATCATCGGGATTTTGGCTGCATTGCTTTTGCCCGCCGTTTCCAAAGCAAGAGAATCCGCTCGCGGAACTCAGTGCCAGAACAACTTGAAGCAATTCGGCGTCGCGATGACCGCACGCACAGTCAACGCTCCCGAAGGCCAGTTTTGCTCCGGCGCGTTTGACTTCGAGCGAGACGGAGTTCCCACGGAAATTGGCTGGGTATCGGACCTAGTGACACGCGGAGTCATGCCAAGCGAAATGCGATGCACAAGTAACGGCGCCATGGTCGCCAAAGCAATCGAACAAGTCCTCACCTTGCCTGTGGGCAGCGGGGGCATTGAAACCACCGACTGTTACGATCGTCTTGGCAAAGAGAAATACACCGACGAGATGGGAAGTGAGATTAGAAACGTTGCGAGAATCATCGCAGGCGATTCAACCGCAAGCCCAGCATTGCCTACGCTCAATCCATCATCGACTGAGCGAGCTAACTTGATTCAATCCAAGATGATCGAGAAGGGCTACAACACGAACTACGCGGCAACTTGGTTTCTCGTAAGAAGCGAGTTCAAGCTTGATGCGGAAGGGAACCCGAATCCGACGCCTGCCACATGCGGCACCGATGGTCGCGGAACCGCCGTCACCCGCGGCCCGCTGACAACTCGCCTGCTGGACACCGCCAAGGCTCCGTCAAGTTCCGTGCCATTGCTTTGCGATTCCTCGGCAATTGGCCAGTTGTCCGCGACGGTGGGCGAGTTCCTCTCCGGCACGCCCTACGTCACACCAATCGTCGGCATGCCGGTCCACAACGTAGACCCGCCGACAACATCAACAGCAGCATTCCTGAACGCACCAGCTTTCCCCGCAACGACCGTTCGAGAAGGCGCGGGTGGATGGCTTCGTTCATGGAACTTTGAAACACGGCAAGACTACCGCGGCATGGCCGCGATTCACGCTGGCGTTGTGAACGTGCTGATGTCCGACGGCAGCGTCCGTGGCATCGTCGACACCAACAACGACGGCTTTATCAACAACGGCTTTCCACAAACCACAGGTTTCTGGGAAAGCGACGAAATCGAAGCCAAAGACTTGGTACTCGCAAGTTACTACTCGCTCAACTCAAAAGGCAACGAGAACTAAAAACCAAACCACCAACAACACACTATCGCATACAGCATCGAATCCACGTCAAAGTAGCAGGCACACTCCGTGTGCCGTAGGCCAAGAACCCGTCATATCCGAATCGAAAAAGTAGCAGGCACACTCCGTGTGCCGCAGCCCCCAAGAGCCCAGCGTTCCCGAACCACCAAACATTAACGAAATCCTAATTGCGTAAAGCTGCGGCGATGCCGCGTCTTCGATAGAGATGGGTCTGCAGAAACCTTACTCCCATCACCACCCCAGGCGGCAGCGACGGTTGCCGGTGTCAACGCGAAGGCCCGACGAAGAACTCGACGACCGACGTGTTTAATCAAACCGCCAAGACATTCTTGGCAAAGTTCGGATAGCGGCTCCAGGCGTATGGGGCTGCTAAGAAAAAAGGCGAGGTGACCCGCAAGAACGATTCAGACTCAGCAAAAGACGAGTCGTTCTCAACGCGAGCCACCACGCCGAATCACCCCCTGATTGTGGGCAAAGCACAATGCTTTGTCCAGTCGAAAAGTTTTCAAAGGAAAATTGGAATGAAATTGCGAAAGCAATCGTTGGGCTTCACGCTCATCGAA
>JBGTAI010000018.1:0-79106 GCA_041749955.1 Pirellulaceae bacterium
AACTACGCCGACTTTCAGGCAGCGATTGACACCTGCCTCGACGAACTCAGTACCACTCATAAACCTGCGATCGCGTCCTTGCTGACCCTCAATTTCCAGACATTCCAGAATGTGCCATTGCTATCCGAGTGAGGTATAGCAATCGGTCGTGCGTTTTTTCGATCGGACAAGATTGCGATAACGACGAAGCATCGTTTGCGTGATGCTTGGCGCCGCTCGATAACTGAGGTTCATCACCGTCTCGCGACACACTTTGCTAACGCTGGCCCTTGAATGGCTAAGCGTTTCCAATCGTTCAACAGGCATTCCTAAAGCATTTCCGGCGACCAAAGACCACTTTGGGTTGATGAACGAGATGTGCTCGATCGTCGAGCAATACCAGTAGTCGCTGCCCATCAATCGCCACGTTGCCGCCTGCGAATTCCCGGTTCCAACGATCAACGAACCACCAGGTTGAAGTCGATGCGATAGTTGCTGTAAGAACCGAAGCGGTTCATGCGTGTGTTCGAGGATGTCGAATGCGGTAATCACGGAAAACGTTTCGCACACGGAGTCGAGCTTCTCAAAATTGTCCGCGATAATGCGAGCGCCGCGTTGGGTTGCACGTTCCGCCGCGAGTGGCTGGATCTCGACACCATACTTTTGATGTCGATCGGGAAGTGACTCCAGAAAACGGCCGTCGAAGCAAGCGATGTCGAGAATGGATTCGTTTTGGGGAAGGGCTTGAATCCACTCCGCTGCGATCTGCCAATCACGTCGCTTGCTCGCTGCGCTCGTCCAATTGTCGTCTTCGCCCACTTCGTACAGCTCATCCATCTGTTGTTTCGAGAGCCGTGGCCAGCGAAAATGCAAATGGCAGTTGTTACAGGAATAGAGCGCGCCACCTGGTATCGCCGGTTCGAGAACTCGGCCAGCAAAAAAATCTGCATGCGGTAAGTGACCGACCAAGTTCGGCGATTCTAAACCGCAATCTGGGCAGCAGACGTGCGCGGTGGCCTGGTTGATGGATGCGGCAGTCATATTTGCGAGAGGCTTCGATGCATAGACTTTTGGGAGGATGCCAGAGGTTACAAAACGGGACTCTCGCACGTAAACGTCGAATTGCGTGTTCGTATTGATGTCGACACGTCACTGTCAGTAGACTCCGCGCCACTGTCATTTGACTCCGCAGCAACAATCCGGCCATTTCAAGTTGATCTTGTAGGGTAAGTTCCCATGTCATCGAATGTCTACTTCTCAAGAATCCCGTATCGGAACGCGTTTCTGCAGCTCAATAATTGCATTTCGAGCGGCAATGTTCATACTGAACTTCTTGAGCGGTACGGGATCAACTTAGTGCTCGATGTAGGAGCCAACCGAGGCCAGTATGCTCGGGGACTGAAGCGGCACGGATATCGTGGACGAATCGTGTCTTTCGAACCCCAACCCGAGGCGTTTCGCGGACTGAACGAAAGCCGCTGGGGATTTTCATCGTGGCAAACGGAGAATTTCGCACTGGGAGCTGACAACTGTACCGCGACTCTCAATGTCGCGGGCAATTCCCAAAGCAGCTCACTGCAATCAATGCATGCAAATCATGAGATGGCGGCGCCCGACTCCGCTTACGTTGGACGAATCGATGTCCAAGTACGACGACTTGATAGCATTTTTGATCGCTATTATCGCCATGGAGATCGTTGTTTCGTCAAAATGGATGTGCAAGGACACGAGCACTCTGTGCTGGAGGGGGCTTCTGGGTGCCTGGATAAGATCATTGGATTTGAAGCCGAGTTGTCATTGGTTCCGCTCTATGAAGGCCAGCTTCTATGGCAAGAATCCATCGCTCGTATGAACGAGCTCGGGTTTGAAATGGCGATGCTTGAACCTGGATTTCAAGACTCGCGAACTGGAGTGATGCTTCAAGCGGATGGCATATTCATTCGTAAATCCGCCGTCGAAAAGCTGCGAATGGCCACTCAATCGGCATAAATTGCCCAGTCGCAATCAAGGTCACCCCTCGCATTTACCGATGTACTTATGGACGTACTGTTGTGGTTGCACACCAACTGCACGTGAATCGGTGACTCCAGGGGAATTATCTTGTGTTTGTTAGCCACTTCAATACTCTGATCGATGGTGGTGCCGCAACTGCCGCACGCCGTCTGCATCATGAGCTTTGTTCGTTGGGTGTGGATAGCAGCTTCTATCACGCGGCAAAGCCAGATGAGAACGAGATTCCAAATTACCATCGGGCTGAGTGGTTTCGTGACTCACCCTGGCGCCGCACGCTGAGTTCGATCCGCTATCGTCTCTATCGAGAGTCGTTCAAACGTGCCGTGCGAGCAAAACGAACCGAGAACGAGATTTTTACATCGCCAAAAGCGCCGTCAGCAACTCCTTGGCCACCGTTGTCGCACCAACTCGCGAACAAGTCTAGCAAAGGCGATTCAAAGGGAATCGTTCACTTGCATTGGATCGCCAAGCTCATCGACTATGAAAGCTTCTTCAGAAGTCTAGATTCTCAGCAACCTGTTGTTTGGACGCTGCATGATATGAACGCCTTCACCGGCGGATGTCATTTTGCGGGAAGCTGTGAGAACTTTAAAACTGGATGCGGTAATTGTCCGCAAATCGCTCGTCGCTCTGGCACGGACGTCAGTCAACAGTCGTTTGCGATGAAGCAGCAAGCACTTCAGGGAATCAACTTGCACGTTGTCGCACCGAGTCGTTGGTTGCTTGATACAGCATCAACGAGCTTGATGTTTCAAAACGCGAAGTCCTTTACCCATATTCCCTACGGAATACCCACGACCGACCTATATCCCATGGACCGTCTCGAAGCCCGCGCGCGGCTTGGGATTGACCCTGGAGCGACCATCGTCGGTTTTGGCGCCATGGACGTGAAATCTCGCCGAAAAGGTGCCCCAGAACTAACCAAAGCGTTGTCATCTTTGGCGGATCTGCCGAACGTTCAATGTCTTGTATTTGGCTCCGGACAGCTGTCGGAAACGACGTTGCCGTTACCACCTATTCACGAAGTTGGCGCGATCAGCGGCACGCTCCAACAACGAATGGTTTACAGTGCCTGCGACGTATTTGTGTTGCCGTCGCTCGACGATAACTTGCCGCTCACGGGCCTCGAGGCCATGGCTTGTGGAGCCCCTGTTGTTGGATTCGCTGCTGGTGGAATTCCTGACTATGTGCGTCCGGGAGTTTCTGGAGCACTCGTCAAAGCGGGTGACGCGATTGAATTGGGACAAACGCTTCGGTTACTATTGGTTGATCCCGAGAGACTCGAGCGACTTGGTCAAGGTGCTCGCAGAATCATCGAGACGGAGTTCTACAGCAAGCGAGAAGCCGAGTCCTATCAGCGTCTCTACGCGGCCCTGCTTGACGAAGCGGTTGTCGAAAGACGCCGAGCGGCCTGATTCTGGGCGGCTGGTTTCGTCGCTTCGAGATACAGCGAATCTGGTTTTCGCAGCCGTTCGCCATCACGGTCAAGTTGGTAGCGGTCGAATTGTTCAATGCTGCTATCGCCTCCGCCGCAAACTCTTGGGTTCTCAAAGCCAAGCTCGGACAACAAGCTTGACAGCGAAACGCGGTCGTACATCCAACGATGGATTTCGCCGGATTGCCGGAAACGCCCTTCGCGATATGCGGCGTAGCCGATACGACCTTCGATTGCCGTGACAGCCAGCAATGCTAGTCGCTTTCGGATACCAGCGATGATTCGAAACACGCGAGTTGAGAATGTCTTCTTTGGATTGGTTTTCTTATTTCCGTCGACCTGGTGCCCCATTCGCCCGCGGATGAATTCAATGGGTGTGTCGCCTGGGGCTTGCATCAATTGCCCCATCGTTCCACCACTTGATTCGCGAGTCATCTGGTCAATCAACTCCAAAGTCATCCAGCGGTGTTTGGCTCGATTGCTATCACAGCCGTCAACGACCGCGTCCTCAAGCGTTCGCAAGTATTCTCTCGCAATGCCCTCGAGATCTGGAACGACCACCCGAAGTGTCCCTCCCGGACGAAGTACTCGCCAACACTCCGCCAGCATGCTAGCGGCTGATTCGGGCGCGAGGTGTTCCAGCACGTGGCTGTGATAGACGCCATCGAACGAATCGTCATCATAGGGAAGCCCCTGTCGGAGGTCGTACTCTCGCACTTCCGGTGTCGCAGCGACCAAGTCGATGTTCGTCCACTCCGGGTGGAAGCACATTCCACAACCAACGTTAAGCAGCTTCACGAGACATGACTCCTATGACTTGTCGGGAGACCCCTTTGTGATGAATGCCGATTCGCCCGGTGTAATCCAGTCGGTGGAGCATCATTCCAATGTTGTGCTTGGCGAAGTAGTCATCGACGGCCCGTCGAGCGCCTTGCCAGTGCCCGTAGTCGTCGATAATCAAAACGCCACCATCGGCCAATCGAGGGAACAAGTGCTCCATTTCATGCGCGGTGGACTCGAACCAGTCTGTGTCGAGCCTCAGCAAGGCAATCTTTTGAGGTGCGGCGTGTGGAATGGTCTCTTCGACCATGCCCACGTGATAGTGGATCTGGTTGCGCGGATACGCGGTTTGAGCCATGTGAGATTGCACGTCTTGGAGCGATGCGACGCACCAAACCGACTCACCATCGTTCTTGTCTTCGCAAGCGAGTTGTTGATCTGCGGACAGTCCATCCACGGAAACGTCTGCTTCTGTCGGCTCGCTCATGCCTTCGAATGTGTCGAATAGGTGCAGGTGACGATGCAACTCATTTGAGTTTTCTAGCATTTTCGCGATGGCCATCATACTCCCGCCGCGCCAGACACCGCACTCAACAATGTCCCCTTCGATCCCCGTTTCGGTGATATAGCGAACAGCTTCACACAACCCGTGCAAGCGTTCGGTCGAAGTCATCGTGTAGTCACGAACAGCAATGATCGTATCGACTGTATCCCGATTCATATCCGCCGGATAACCGGATGGATCCGCCAGCTTCCGAGCCTGCCGGGCTTTCCGTCGACGCTGTTTCCATGCTTTGAAGCTGTGAATGATCATCTTGTTTTGGCTGCACAGGTTACTAGTTTTGGGGCATGAAAACTTCGGGGGCTCGTCGGCCGCTTTTCATCGCCAAACCACCAACCCGCATTCGATTTAACTCGACTATCCACAAACTACTGAGATTCAAGCAAGATCGATTCATGGTGGACTCTTCTCACCCGATGCACGCAAAGACGTTTTCCAAGCCAATGTGCGCATTGACATGCCCAAATTCGTACGTGTAAAAGCACGTGTCGGCTGCTTACGTTCGACTCGACGGATTCCTTTTTCCTCCAGTGCGACTTTGTTTCATGTTCGACGTCCCTGTCGCATTCGTGATCTTCAACCGACCCGATCCAACTCGGTTAAGCTTTCAAAAGATCCGAACCGCTCAACCTTCCACTTTGTTTTTGATCAGCGATGCCGCGAGGCCTGACCGCACGGGTGAAGCGGAGAAAGTCGCAAAATCGCGGGAAATTGCTGAGGCCGTTGATTGGCCGTGCAGCGTCCACCGCATCTACGCTGACGTGAACATGGGCTGCGGTCGTCGGATCAGCAGTGGAATCACCGAGGCGTTGTCAATCGTCGATCGATTGATCGTCTTGGAGGACGACTGTGTCGCTGACGATTCATTCTTTCCCTATTGCGAACAACTTTTGGATCGCTTTCAGGATGACCAGCGAGTCATGGCTGTGAGTGGAAATAACTTTCAACGTGGTCATCGTCGGGGCGATGCTAGCTACTACTTTTCCAAGTTCCCGCATTGTTGGGGTTGGGCCACGTGGCGACGCGCTTGGCAACATTTTGACCTCGCAATCCCTGATTGGCCGTCATTTCGTGACGCCGGCGGGATGAAGACTGCTTGCCACAGTCACCGCGAGATCGACTACTGGACCCGAATCTTTGACCAAGTGCATGCCGGGCAAAGTTCGAGCTGGGCATTCCCTTGGACGCTGACCACATGGATGCAAAGCGGATTAACAGTGCTTCCGCAAGTGAACCTTGTGACAAACATTGGCTTCGACCAAGACGCCACGCATACGCAGCGACGAACCAGCTACTCTGGTCTTGCGACCGAAACGCTTGGGCCAATGACGCATCCAAAACGGGTCGTAAGAGATCACGAAGCCGACCAGTTCACCGACGAAGTGGTTTTCAGTGGTACCGTTCGACGAGGCCCCCTGAAACGCATCGAGAATGCGATTCGAACTATTCGCAAAGCAGCGTAGTGTTTCGTCCAGATAAAGAATTAGGTTTGGCAACGTGAGCCGACGGCGCCAGCCGCGAGTATTGTGCGGAACCCGACACTAGCGAGTTCGGCTCATCTAAAAACTTAGCTGCAACAAAGCACTAGCGTTTATGTGTGTCCGAGACGCCAACCGGATTAGCCAGCCAACTTTTGTTTGGCGTAACGTGATCGCCGTGCTGGGCCACCGAATGGTGTGGTATCGATGAGTTTACTCACTTTCGACATGAGGCGGCGAACGCCTCTTACTTTTGGCTTCCAGGAATAATCGACAGTGGAATCGATCACCGCGTAAACATAGTCGTTCGTTCGCCACACCGATTCGTAATGTAGGTGAGTCAGTTGACCACCGAGATCGTTGGCTAGTTGAACAAACTCAGCTGGGCCGATTGTTTCATCAACAATTTGAAGACCATCTGGGTTGTGTAGTCGCAAGTGCTGTTGATGGAGATAGCTAGGGCACGTCACGATCAGTCGCGACTTCTCGGACATTGCCTTTCGCAAGTTTGCGTGAAACACCGAGCGATCACTGCTCGGAATGTGCTCGTAAACATCGAGCAAAGTAACAACGTCGAATGGGCCGCCGTCCACGGGCACCGACAGGTCACTCACCGTGAAACTTGCCTGCGACGAGTCCGCGAACAAACGCTGTGCGGTACGGACATTTTCAGGGCTGATGTCGACGCCGACGGCGTTTAGATCGCGTCGTGATGACGTCAATCGATTGGTGGTTTCGCCAACGCCACAGCCGATTTCTAACAAATTCTTTGCCTGTGGCGGAATATTCTCGACCGCGAAAGCGAGTGCATGCTCGATCCGCGGATTACCCGTGATATAGCCCGCAAGTAAACGTTCGCTGAATGAGTCATAGAAGGTCGCAATATCCGACTTGGAAATGGCGTTTGAGTCAGGAATTGACGGAGTATTTCCCATAGTGAACGCGTCCCAAGTTGGTCGGTCTGTATGCGTTGAAACGATTGTGCGGGCTATGCGTCGATGTGACTCATGCGCATGGACAATCGTTATCTAAAGAATTGGGACGTAGTACGGCAAGTGAGATCAGGCTCGCTTGGCAAATGAGGTGTTCAATCGCGGCGGCTTCGTATTGCTTGACGACGCGGCGCAATTACCATCGAACTCTCAACTAAACAAATTTCTATTAGTAGATTCTCAATGCTCCGTAAACGTTCCGCACTTCGTCATCGTGATCGTCGCTGGTTAGTCAGTGCACTTGAACCTCGTTTGATGCTCGCGGGAGACGCTGGTTCTACAGTTCTCGAGGCAGTCGCTGAGACTGCGACAACAGCACAATCATCAGCAGCGACCAAAACGACCAACGGAGTGATCGTGTTTGTTGATGCTGCCGCAGCGGATGTCGTCTCAGTGGAGAACGCACTGACTGAAGGGGCGACCCTTGTCTTGCTCCGGCCAGATGCGGATGGTGTCGCCCAAATTCGTGCACACCTATCAACGCTGCGTTCGGTTCAAGAAGTTCACATCGTTTCTCACGGCTCGGCAGGCGAGTTGCAGTTGGGGTCAACCGTTTTGTCGGCAGAGACGCTGAGCACTCACACGGCAAACCTACGTGGTTGGGCGGAGACACTCGCGCCGGGTGCCGACATACTTCTCTACGGGTGTGACGTCGCCTCTACATCCGCTGGAAAGGAATTAGTGCGAGACCTCTCCAAACTGTGCCAAGCGGATGTCGCAGCATCGGATGACCGCACTTCGAACAACACGCGGCGTGGTGACTGGGAACTCGAGTTCAAAGTCGGCAACATCGAGTCAGAACTCGCGCTGACTCACGATGCTATGGCTGCCTATAGAGGATATCTCGGAATCGAGATTCGTGCCGCAGGTTCCATGGGCGACGAACTGTTGCAGGTCCAAATTGGTGACCAGGTCGTGTCCACGCTCAATATTTCCAACACCGGCGTCTTTCAACGCCAGTTTCAGTCGTATTTCGTCAACGTGGACGGTGTCGACGTGGATCAGATTCGCCTCAATTTCATTAATGACGCCTACGATCCATCTCAGGGGATCGACAGGAACGTCGGAATCGATTGGATTCGGGTGGATGGTGTCCAGTACGAAACTGAGTCACCGACGGTCTACTCGACGGGCACTTGGGAGGCCGCCACAGGCATCGTGCCCGGCTTTAAGGGGGCGGAGGTGTTGTACGCTAATGGTTACTTTGCGTTTGGCGGAAACACAGGCAGTGGTTCGACACTTCGGATATTCGCATCAGGCAGTGTCGGTAGCGAACAAATGAAGTTGCTCATCGATGGGCAAGAAGTCGCGACCTACAACAATGTGCCTCAAGTCGGTGCCGTCTACACCTATCAAGCTGATCAGACCTTGTCCGCGAATCAGATTCGCGTTGCGTTTACCAACGATTTTTATCAAGACAACATTGATCGAAACTTAAGCGTTGACCGTATTGAAATCGACGGTGTCACCTATCAAACCGAGGCTCCGTCAACGTTCAGCACTGGTGGGTACGCGCCAGGACTCGGAATCATCTCTGGGAATCTCCAGGAGGATACTCTTTATGGCAATGGCTATTTTCAATACGCCTCAGGTTCAGTAGGCAACGTTGGCCAAATTGGTCTCGCCGAAACCCAGGTAACCGTGAATGAGAACGCTGGTACGGTCTCCATCGGATTGCGGCGTACCGGCGGAACAAGTGGTTCAGCACAGGTCTTTTATCAAACCCAAGATGCATCCGCGATTAGCGGTGTTGACTACGTTGGCACCGCATCGGGCGTTGTCAATTTCGCTGACGGTCAGCAATTCGGTTCGATCACACTCAACCTGCTCGACAACGCTTTCGTCGACGGCGAGAAGAACTTCAATCTTTCATTGTTTCGTGTCGATGGGGCCGTTCAGGGCGAGCCTCGTACTGCCAACATTACCATTGTCGACAATGAGTCAGGCGATGGTCTGATTGGATATTGGGATCTCAACGAGACAGTTCTCAACGGCACCGCGATCGACCGATCGGGACTCGGCAATAATGGCCAAGGAACCAATTTTGCATCGCCAACGGGCCCGAGCAGCGATACACCCGACACGAACTTTAATAATCCAGGCTCCTATCGATTTGACGGAGTCAATGACTTTATCAATGTTCCAGAAAACGAGTCGTTACGATTGACGGAAGGAACGTATAGCCAATCCGTTTGGATCAAACCGACGAGTTACGACAATAATTATCGAGGAGTGATTGGGTATCAGCTAGGCACGTCCGTTGGTACACGTTACCCATTCATCTACGTTCGAAACGACGAAATCACAGTGGGTTTCGGAACTGGTGGAAATACTTGGAAAGGCGTCGTCGCCGACAAGTCCATCACGATCAACGCATGGAATCACGTTGCGGTTACGTTCGACGGAACCACCATGACGCTGTACGTCAACGGTGAAGTCGTTGGCACCAACAGTAACTTTGGCGGTTCCAAGCCGCCCACGAATTTTGCTCAGTTAACAATCGGCCGTATCAACAACCAGTTTATCGGCCAGATCGATGAAGTCCGAATGTATGATCGTGCGATCAACGGCGCCGAAGTTCAATCGCTCATTGCTGGAGCAACTCTTCCTCCGCCAAACGTCGTGGGCTTCTTCACAACGAGTGTGGTGACGGGCGGCTTGGTTGAGCCGACCACCATTGAGCGACTGCCCGATGGACGACTTCTCGTCGCGGAGCGCGCCGGTACGATTCGGTTGGTCAATACCGACGGAACTTTGAGTTCAACCGTCTTCTTGGATATTCGAGATATCGTGAATCGTGTGGGCGAGGACCGTGGCATCATGTCGATCGCCATTCCACCGGATTTCGCACAAACTCGCCAGATTTATGTCGCCTACACCTACGATCCGCCGGAAGTGCAGGGCCGAGTGGGAGCTGCCGGTCCCGACGGCGACGGAGCCCGCGTCGCTCGCGTGTCCCGCTTTACCGTCAATGCAAGTTGGACGGCGGCGGACCGCAATACTGAGGTGGTGATCGTTGGTAAGAACAGTACCTACGAAAATATTGGTCAACCCAACCGGCGTCCGCTTCTCAATGATCCTCAATCTGGCTTGGATGCCAATGGAAACTACATCAACGACTTCATCGCCAGCGATGAATTGAGCCATACGATTGGCGACATGGAGTTCGGACAAGATGGAGCGTTGTACATTTCCGTGGGCGATGGTGGTTCTTACGGTCGAGTCGATCCCATTAATCTTCGAGCTTTGAACCTCAACAGTCTCAATGGGAAAATTCTGAGAGTTGATCGTGTGACTGGACTCGGCTTGTCTGACAACCCGTTCTTCGACGGTGACCCAAACAGCAACGCGAGTCGAATTTACAGCTATGGACTTCGGAATCCGTTCCGGTTTGCAATTCATCCAACCAGTGGTGAAGTTTTCATCGCCGATGTTGGATGGCTGAATTGGGAAGAAATCAATACCGGACGTGGTAAGAACTTTGGTTGGCCAGCCTACGAGGGACTCGGCCTTACTGGTGGTGATCGAGGCAGCTACAGTTCGCTTCCGGCAACACAGGCTTTCCTCAATAGTGGCGCCGTCGTTACGCCACCGATTTGGACACGGAGTCATGCGGCCGGTGCAAGAGCCATCATTATGGGCGACTTCGTCCAAGGCGGTGACTATCCAGCAAGTCTTCAAGGCGCGTTCCTGTTCACTGACATTGGTGACCGAATTCTGCGAGCTGGCCGTCTCGACGCGAATGGACAACTCATTGACGTGGTACCAGTCTCGTCGACCTTGGGCTTCATTACCGACATCATGCGAATGCCCGATGGATCGCTGTATTACACCGATTTGGTCGCGGGAACGATCGGGAAACTCATTTTCAACGGCTAGCCAATCGGTGATCAGCGTTGACGCCGACCTGAGTGCTTTCCTATAGCTGGAAAGATTCATCACCACTCAAGGATCGGCCGGAATGCCCCATACGCTAGTCACCAAAGTACCGCGTTTAGTTGCGTTTACACCTTGGGTCGGCCAAGCTTGCAACGTGTGGATGTACCGCCAGTTCCTGGGGTTGGAAAGCCAACTCCAGTCCATCATCACGTGGGAGTATGTCAATCGCGAGCAGTTCCCGTTTGCGAATACAGAGATCCGTTTCGTGCCGGAGCGTTTTGCTAAACCACTTCACGGACTGCCTCGGATCATTGACGGGATGGTTGAGCCTCGGGTTGGCGGATCGCGGTTTGGCCAGGCTTTCAAAAGGTGGTTGCGAGATCAATTAGTGCAAACGCAAGCGGAAGCGGTTCTGGCACAGTTTGGTCACTACGCCATGGATATCGAAGTCGCCGCTCGCAGTCTCTCCGTTCCCGTGTTTGCTCACTTTCACGGGCACGACATGAGTGCTCGCCTTCGAAAAAAGAGGTATCGACAGGCGCTCCAATCGCATTGGCATCCGTTTGCTGGAATGATCGTTGTTGCGAAATATCAACGAGACTACTTGCTGGACATCGGAATGGACGCGGATTCGGTTGCCCTCATCCCGTGTGGAGCCCCAAGCCGAGAAATTGTCTCGACCGTGGATGAGATGAAAGCGTCTGCCCCACGCGAGGACAACGAATTTCGATTCCTTTTTGTGGGACGATTTACTGCAAAGAAAGACCCGATTTCTGTTCTCAAGTCATTCCAATGTTGTCATGAAACGTATCCGAATGCACGGTTGAGAATGGGCGGATTCGGCGAGCTGGAAACGGAGTGTCGCGAGTGGGTCAGTGCCCAATCGCTACAGTTCCAAGACGCAGTCGTATTCTTGGGGTCGCTCAGTCCAAATCAAGTACTTTTAGAAATGTCACGTTCGGACGCGTTTGTACAGCATTCGCGAGTCGCTCCGACTGGCGATATGGAAGGTTGGCCGGTATCGATAGGTGAAGCGATGGCGGCCGGATTGCCGATCGTCGCGACGCGGCACGCAGGAATCGTGGACCAAGTCGTTGAAGGAGTTAACGGATACCTATGTAACGAAGGTGACTGGGAGCAAATGGGGCAAGATATGATTCAACTCATGTCCGACCTCGATCAAGTCTGCGAGATGGGGAGAGCAGCTCGCGAAGCGGCATTGAATGTTGATGCCGAAATCCAAATTGAATTGCTGCGTGATTTCATCAATCGACGCACGGCTCACTACGATGCCGGTACCAGACGCCGGGCAGCATAGGCCTTTTTTGATCGACATCGTTGGTGCACGCTGGAACACGTTTCGCTCATCACAGTGCTGTTGGCAATCTGGCGTGCTTTTTTGGCTGTCACCATGCTTTTCTCAATGCCCCAGCCTCGTTTGAACCGCGGACGCTGGCAAAAAGCAGACAAAAACAGCCGAGTTTGAGTATTCGTTACACATGACACTCGAGCCTTTTAGTTAAACTACAATCTTCGTTGGGGCACGACCTACAGAGTATTTTCAACCCGCTTTTTGAGGCATGACCGTGAGTTTGTCACATATTGACCGTCGGAACTTCATCAAGACGACTGCTGCCGCAAGTGCCGCAGTGTCCGTTCCGTATTTCTTTTCCCAGCCGCAAACTCTTGCTCAAGAGTCGAAGAACGATCGGTTCCGGATCGGGCTCATCGGTGCCGGTGGAATGGGCATGGGGAACATGAATTCCGCGAAAGACTTTGTGGACGTCGTCGCCATCGCCGATGTTGACTCCGGCCGACTTGCCGCAGCCAACGAAAAACTCAGCGGCGGTAAAGCGGATACGTACGAAGACTATCGCAAAGTTATCGAACGCAAGGATCTCGATGGCATTCACATCGCCACGCCAGATCACTGGCACTCCAAGCCGCTCATCGAAGCCATGCTTGCTGGGAAGGACGTATATTGTGAAAAGCCACTCACGTTGACGATCGACGAAGGCAAGAAGATCCGCGAAGTTCAAAAACAGACCGGTCGCATTATCCAAGTAGGTACACAGCAACGCAGCACCTTTGACAAGTTTGTTAAGGCACTTGCGATTGTCGCTGAAGGACGTGTTGGCAAGATCAAGCGAATCGAAGCTAGTATTGGTGGTGCTCCCGCTTGCTCCGAGATTCCAGTCGCCGAAGTGCCGAGTGGATTGAATTGGGAACGTTGGCTCGGACCAGCCCCGATGGTTGACTATCGGTTGTCAGAAAACAAGAAGAACACTAACGGCCACTACGAATTCCGTTGGTGGTATGAGTACTCCGGTGGCAAGCTCACCGACTGGGGCGCTCACCACGTCGACATCGCCAACTGGGCACTCAAGCTCAATGGCCAGACGGCTGGACCCATCGAGATTGGCGGAAACGCAGAGCATCCTGTTGAGTTCAAGAACGGCTTCCCCGTCCAGACCGATCGCTATAACACCGCAACGAAATTCAACTTTGTTGTGAAGTATCCTGGCGGAACCGAACTCATCATTCGCAACGACGAAGACAACGGTGTCCTCATCGAAGGCGATAAGGGGCGTATCTTTGTTAGTCGCGGTAAAGTCTCCGGTGCTCCCGTCGAGCAACTCGCAGATAACCCGCTTCCCGAAGACGCAATCTCCAAGGTCTACAAAGGATTGCCGATGGAGTACAACGAACGAAAGCAACACTGGGCGAACTTTATTCACTGTGTCCGAGAGCGCAAAGAACCAATCAGTGACGTGCATTCGCACATGCAAATGCTCAATGTCTGTCACTTAGCCGGTATCTCTGCTCGGTTTGGTCGGACGCTGAAATGGGATGACGCCACCGAGCAAATCGTTGGTGACGACGAAGCGAACAGCTTCCTCGCTCGTCCCTATCGGGCTGGTTACGAAATCGAAATGTAGAGATTTGGTGCAATAATCACCACGAACTGAAACCACTCGGCTCCGTTTGCCGAGTGGTTTTTTTTTGCCCATTCCACTTGGTGATGCTGTCTTGGAATAGACGCGGTGCCGATCAGTTGGCGTTGACCTTCGCGTGTGTGGTTTAGTAACACCCGCAAATAAGAAATGTCTGATCCGTTATTACGGATGGGGCGTTACCCGACATGAGCTTCGAGCCAAGGAGTGGCCAAAGTGTTTAGTCTGTTAACGGAATTAAATGAGCGTCGTCGCCAGCGCCGCAGAAAACGACGCGAGAATCCGCTAATTGGCGACCACGGTTACCCGGTTGATATGGCGTCCGAGAATGTCGCTACGATCAAGCGTGTTAAGGATTACACGATGACAACGCCCGAGCGTTTAAACGGGCTTTGTGACGCGGTCAAGTACATCACCACCGCCGGAATTGAAGGAGACATCGTCGAGTGTGGCGTTTGGAAAGGCGGGAGCATGATGGCGGTGGCGGACACGCTGTGCCGCTTGGGTGATCACTCTCGCCATCTTCATTTGTTTGATACCTATACTGGAATGAGTGAGCCGACCGCCAAAGATGTCTCGTTTCGAGGTGAAGCGGCGTCTGTGACGCTGACCGCTCACCGTGAAACCGACCCTGACTTTGAATGGTGTGGATCTGCATTGGACGAAGTCCGTGCCAACATGAACCGAACCGGCTATCCCCAAGACAAAGTTTTTCTGGTCGAAGGAAAGGTGGAAGACACCATTCCGCAAGCGGCACCAAAGAAAATTGCTCTGCTTCGACTTGATACAGATTGGTACGAGTCAACGCGACATGAGATGGAACATTTGTTTCCACTGTTGGTCGATGGCGGTGTTTTAATCATCGACGACTATGGACACTGGGCCGGTGCTCGCCAGGCCGTTGATGAGTACCTTCTCAACAACGGAATTGCGATCATGCTCAACCGGCTCGACTACACAGGTCGAATCGCGATCAAGAATCAAGCTGTTCGTGCGGTATCGAAACCGAACTCCGTAGCAGCGTAACTCGAATAGGATTTTCTCATGGGACTCGATCGCCAAATTATTCGAGTTTTGGATCATGCTCGCGCATGCGGCGTGGATTTTGAACGGACTGCGATGATCGGTCGACAGCAAGTTCACGTTTCGAGAGATGCGTTTCGTGACACAGCCATTGAATGTGCGTTGCCAAACGTCGATCGCCTCATTGACGAGATCTACGACGAGGCAGGACTTTATGCTGAACCGCTACTGCGAGCGATGGGTGCAAGCGTGGTGGATTCCGTCGATGCATCTGACTATGAAGAGGCAAATATCGTTGTGGACATGAACCAGCCCATCGATTCATCGCTGTACAATCAGTACACGCTGGTGCTCGATGGCGGGTCGCTTGAACACATCTTCAATTTTCCAACTGCAATTAAGAACTGTATGCAGATGGTTCAAGTCGGTGGCCATCTGTTTTCAATTAATGGGACGAACAACTTCAGCGGTCATGGATTTTACCAGTTCAGCCCCGAGCTGATGTTCCGTGTGCTTTCACCAGAGAACGGATTCGAAGTCACCGAGATGTTGCTTTGGGAACGGACCGGAGACAGCACGGTCTACCGAGTTCGGGACCCGAAAGATGTTGGCGGGCGAGTGATGCCACAAACAAAGAGCGAAACGTTTCTGACGGTAATCGCCAAGCGAACACACGAAGCGGAGATCTTCGCGAAAACGCCCCAGCAAAGTGATTATGTCGTAGATTGGAATGAGAGTAATCATCGAGCACCTAGCGTTCCAATGGGCCAACAGCCGATGCTGAAGCGATTCGGACAACGTGCCGAAGCGAAAGTTCGAAGCGTTCGACGAAGACTTTTCTCTCGCTATCGACCAGAACACTTTGAGCCGATTCAGTGGCGTAAAGTCGCTTAGCGATTGGCGGGATTATGGGATCAACCATTTAACAAGAAAAACCTCGCGTCGTTTGACGCGAGGTTTTTTGTTGAGTCGTCGGGCTTTGGTGAATCAGTTGCCGTAGTAGGTGTTCGACGGGAATCCGGGTGAGGTGTAAACCGGTTGTTGGTTCCAGCGGTTGTCGACGGCTCGGGCTTTGCCGCTACTGTATTGGCCGTACTCGGCGATCGAGATCGCTCCGGCTCGAGCGTTGGACCAGTTGCCGCGAGCGATCGCGGTGCCATTGCTGTGAGCGAAGCCACCGAAGCTGAGTGCGGTGGAGTCGGCGTGGGCTCGTGAGCCCCAACCGTTGGCCTTTGCACGACCGTTGCTGATGGCGACGCCGCCCGCTGCGATCGCGGTGCTGTTGCCGGTGGCGAAGCCGCCGTTGCGACCGCTGCCTTGCATGTTGGCTCGAGCGTAGCCGCCGTTGGTGGCGATTGCCGTTGCGTTGAGTCGAGTGTTGCCGCGGCCGCTCGCAGTCGAGACAGCGGTGCCGCCGGTTGAGTAGCTGTAAGCACTGACTTGTGCTTGAGCCTCAGCAGCGAGGACGCAAAGAGCAGCGAAGGCGATCGTGCGGGTGAACAGAATGCAGTTGGACATCGTTAGGGTTCCTGGAAGAAGATTTGGAAGTGATTGTTTTGAAGACGTTGTTGTCTTCACCGGAACCTGCGAGAGAACCGCGAAAAACCCTCAACGAAAAAAAGAGATTTTCTGACTTGGCTTGAATTGCCGGCTTTTCTGGCTTTTTTTTCGGAGAAACGACGTGCTAACGAAGTCGCTGGAGAGCTCATGGGGCATAATCGTCGACGTGAATCACGCTCGAGATCGGAAGGATTTCGTCAGTCCCGCCACCTTCATGACAGTCAGGAAAGGAACGCGTTTTGTCCGACACGTGGCAGCACCAGGCAGAGGATATCTTTCTCGAAGCCGTCGAGATGGATCCGGCGGCGCGGGCTGAATTTCTAGCTGCCCGATGCGGTGAAGACGCAAAACTCAGGCGTCTTGTCGAAGACTTGTTGGGTGCTGATGAGGCCGCTGGGCAAGGCAACTTTCTTGAGTCACGCTTCATTGCTGGTGCGGATCTAGCCCAGGAATCTCCGGAACCGACCAAGCCCTTTGCTGAACGAGTCTCGCAAGAAGGGGCGAATGAAGGTCCGTCGCGATTTCGAATCATTTCGCGTTACGAGCAGGGCGGGCTCGGTGAGATTTTGATTGCTCACGATACCCAGCTTGATCGTGATGTGGCGGTCAAGCAAATTCGCCCGATGTGGCTTGAGCACGATGAGGCCAAAGCGAGGTTCATTCAAGAAGCGGAAGTGACCGGTCGGTTGGAGCATCCGGGCGTCGTACCCGTCTATGCGATGGGAACTTGGAGCGATGGACGCCCGTTTTATGCGATGCGTTTCATCCAAGGCAAGACGCTCAAGAAAGTCATCGCGGAATATCGAGAGACATGGGATGCGTGTGACCGCGCCACGCGAGTGAGGCAACTAAGAAGTCTGCTCAATCGTTTTATCGATGTTTGTAACACGATCGAATACGCACACAGTCGCCAAGTTTTGCATCGCGACATCAAGCCCTCGAACATCATGGTGGGGCCCTATGGAGAGACCATTGTGGTTGATTGGGGACTCGCCAAGTTACTCGACGCGCCCTACGACCAATCGATGACCGCCGGTTTTGTTGCCGACGACGTGAGCGAAAGCGGTTCAGGGCGCACGCGAATCGGAGGCGCCGTGGGGACGCCCCAATACATGAGTCCAGAACAGGCCCGCGGTGAGCACGACTCGGTTGGCGTGAGAACGGACGTGTACCTGCTTGGCGCGACGCTGTACCAAATCCTCACCGGCATCGCGCCGCATAATGAGTCGTCCGTCAAGAAGTTGATCGAGCGTATCAAGAGTGGAACGTTGACGCGGCCTCGCGAAGTGGCCCCGGAGATTTCACGGGCTCTCGAAGCGATCTGTCTAAAGGCGATGTCGACTCATTCGTCCGATCGCTACGCGTCGGCATCGGCGATTGCGGCAGACGTCGAACGTTGGCTGGCGGATGAACCGGTATCGATCTATCGCGACCCGAGTTCTGTGCGTCTTGGTCGCTGGGTGCGAAAGCATCGCACGCTGGCGATGAGCGGCGCGGTCGCTGCCGTTCTTATCACGGTCGGTTCGGTGGTTGGTTCGTGGTCGTGGGGTTACCAACGGTCCAAGCAGCTTCGGATCGAACAACAGAGCAGTATCAAAGACATCCAATTGCGTGCCACGCAGGCGAGGCGTTTGGACGAAATACGCGATTCGGCGGAGGCGGCTTGGGAGCTATCTCAACGAGAGATCGAAGCGAATCGGTTCGCCGCAGCACTCGGGATCCTCGATACAGCCGCTGATTCGCTCGCCGAGCAGCCAAGTCTTGCGAAACGGCGCGGCGAAATCATCGCTCGAGCGGAACGATTGCGAAAGCTCGGTGAGTTCTATCGTCAAGCTGAGTTCAGTGAGCAATACAACGTGATGAGCCGCGATACCCAGGGCATCATGTCGGCGACCGCGGCACTTCAATCGCTAGGCATTTGGGAATATCGAGATTGGTGGGCGCACCTGCCGAGCGACGATTTGACTCCCGAGCAACAAGATACGTTGCGTTGGGATGTTTATCAACAATGGCTGATGCTCGACGGCATGTTGGTCAAGACGATTGGCACGCGACTGTTCGGTACGAAACAAGACGGCGGAGGCAGCTTATTCACGGCAGCCGGCCGACTGGGTTCCGATGCCGGAAAACAGGAAGCCGACGTGGCAATCGTGGTGAGCGATCGCATCGATGAATTTCGACAGGCGGAGTCCGCACGTTGGTATCGCGGCATTGCCCGCTTTCGCTTGGGAACCGGTCGCAAAGTCAAAGCGATGGATATGGAGACACCGCGCAATGCTGCGGATGCTCAAAAGCTCGGTGTCATGTGCTTGATCTCAGCCATGGACTCGTCGTTTCGCGTCGTCTTTCATGACTACAAGAACCAAGATCCGATCACCGCTGGGCGTGACCTGTTTCAGCGTTCTGCGTCGCTTCGCCCCAACCATTACTGGACGCAATTGGCATTGGCTCAGATGCAATATTTCATCGCTAAGCAGGAGCCGCAACCAACGTGGGAGAGTTTCCAGCCCGCCGTGCAAACGATGGGTCGTTGTATCGCGATCAATCCGAACTCTTGTTTTGCACTGGCGGATCGTGCCTCATTGTTCCGTTTTCAATCCGAGTTAGTGAAAGCAGACACGAGTTTGTCGGAGGAGTTTCGTCGCGAGCGGTCAGCGGAGTTGTTGAAGTGGAGTCTCCAAGACGCACAGGCTGCGTATCGGCTCGGCAGCGATCAACCGTGGGTCGGTTGGGCTTACGGAATGTCGCTCGGTGCTGCCCAACAATCCGACCAAGCCGTCCAGGTGCTCATGGAGGCCTCGCTCAGAACGTTTTCGTTGATGCAGATTGCTGATTCAGCACTGATTGGTGCGGATGATTTACGCGGGCGAGTCGATGCGGCGGAGTTTGCTACGCAACTCGTCGAGCAACACCCTGGTGATCCGAACTACCACACGTTGTACGCCTCGATTCGCTTGAACCAGCAACGATATAGCGACGCTCTCACGCATGTGACTCTCGCACTTGAACTGCCACATCCGCCGGCGCACGCTTATGCGGTTCGAGGCATGTTGCGGCTCGAACGAGATGAAATTGCGGAAGCCATCGAAGACTTTGGCACGGCATTGTCGTTGGATCCCGAGCACCTCTGGGCGACATATGGCTTGGCGTCATGTAAGGATGAACAAGCCGCGTATCCAGCCGCGCTTGCTGGGTTCGAAGCATCGATGCCACTTGCGACGACGGATGAACACCGTTCGGCGTGCGCACTGGGTATGGGACGCGTGCTTGCACAGCTTGGCCAGTACGATCGAGCACTGAGCGCGTTTGTCTTGGCCCAGCAACTGCAACCCGCGTGCGATCTCTTCACTGCGATTACGCCTCTCTTGCAGAGGTTCAAGAGGCTGCGATCGGAATCGGGTGAAACCGAAGAACTCGCGAAATTTCGATCGCTGCTCCAGTCCATTGGCCAGCTTCCTCGGGTGACCAAGATTGAGTTGGCCCAGTCGTCGGAAGCCCCGTCGTCAGAAGCCCAGTCGTTTGTGGCTCCGATTCTCAACGGCGACTTTGAACTCGGTGCGATGCGTTATTGGAGTGATGCAACGGGAGCGGCTTGGCGGAATTCGAAGGGGTACTTTGCGTCGGCTCAGGTTTCTCGCGGCCAAGCCCACGGAGGCGACTATTCGCTTCATATCGTGGGTGACGCAATCGACTCGGGAGCCGATGAACCCGTCGAGCGACGTGGCAGCACAGGCCAGTCCTTCCCGGTCCCAGCGAACTCGACGTGTCGACTTTCGATTTGGTGCATAGCTCGCGGGTTGCAGGCGGATGCGTTGCGGCTGGAGATCGGTGACGAGGCGAAGCTGAGTCTTCCGCCCGGTGACTATGGATGGCGCAGGCTGCAAATGGAGTTGGCCGTGGGTGATGCGCCCGATCCGTCACTCACGGTGGTTCCGTTGGATTTGGAGCTGGTTTCATCCGGCGCGGGCGAAGTTTGGCTCGATGACATCGAGATGATGGTGTTGGGTAAATGACGGTGTTTTATGGACGTTTTGCTTTGTGGAGGATTTCTTTTGGATTTGTTTAAGGGGATTGTTGGCAAGTCACGCAGGTGTTGGTGAGGCGGTTGAGATGACCGCGAAAAACATCACCCTAACCTACTGTGAGAATCACGATGACCCTGCAAAACTCTGTGAAAACTGTACTCGGCTGCTTCGCAATGCTGTTCCTCGTTGCTGCCACGGCTTCACCAGCAGCCGCCCAACGAGCTGGCTCCATTGTCGACATCGGTCGTGGCGGAGCCGGTGCGGGAGCTTCCGCGGACGGCCAATTCAAGTTCGCACGATCCAAGAGCGGATCGAATAACGGCGTCCAGTTCGGACACGGCTTGGCCGTCGGTGCTGGACCCAACGGAATCGCTATCTCAAATTCGATCGGAGCTGGGACTGGACCCATTGGCGCCGCACACAACTTGAACATGACGATCGGCCGAAACGGAACGCACGTCAGCCACGGTGGAGTGGTTTCGCAAGGCGGCGATCGACGCGTCATCTCCGGCGGAAGCACCGGAATTCAAAATGGACAAGTCTATGGCGGAAGTCGCTCAACCGGCTTCGGCAACAAGACCAACGCTTGGTCGTCCAGCCGCACCAACCAATGGACTCAGCCTCAAAGCCAACCCACCACGTACTATCAAGGTGCACCAACACAATTCCAAACCCAAGGCAATTGGAATCCATCGAGCAATCGAAACTGGATACGAAAGTAACTCACCACGAGCACCCAACCTTCGCCCGCAACGGCGAAGGTTGCTCTCGTTGATCTAAAGTGAACTTCCCGCTAGCCCCTTCCCCTTCCCCTTCCCCTTCAACTTCAACTTCAACTTCAACTCAAACTCAAACTCAAACTCAAACTCAAACGGTACAAATCATGAACACTCGATTACCATTCGCGATCCTATCACTTGCTCTCGCCATGCAAGTCACCCGACCTGCGAAATGCGATGATGCCCCATCGGAGGACTCCCAGATCGCCGCGACTCAACCAACAACCATTGAAAACCAGCCCCGATATCATGCCGCTTGGGGCGTCGAATTCCGGTCGGTCCCCCAACTGCTTCGTATGCATATCCCAGCCTTGCACGGTGGGCACGGACTCGTGGTGCATCGCATTGCGAAGGACTCACCCGCAGCCAACATGCTGAAAGTAGGTGATGTACTGATGACAGCCGACGGAAAACCCGTGAAGAGTTTCGAAAGCCTTCCCGCCAACATGACGCCGGACGTGCTCGTTCTTCGCCGCGGGCAAGTCATGCCGCTGGGATATCCCACGGCATCACGCGGTTGGAAGCCGTTTGCCTCGCCACGAATGGGCGCAAGTGTGTCGGCCTCAGCATTCTCCACCGGTAGCGAGAGTGTTTCGATCAGCCAAAACGGAAACGAGATTCTGATTGAGATGTCGCTACCGGATCTCGAGGCAGCACCGATCCGCTATCGAGGTACGGCGGAACAGATCGAGCAACAAGTGCGAAACAGCAACTTGTCGCCAGCAGCCCGCCAGCGAGTGCTCGACGCGATTCGCTAAGAAAAGTCGGTGCGTGCAAGCACAGCACCCTACTCACTGGACCGTATGGGTGCCGATCATGACGCGATCGAGTAAACTTCAGGCTTGGCGGCCTCAAGACCTACTCGATTCGCGGACCCACTAGAATCCAGTGACTGCACCAGAAACCGAAGTCTCGATGTTGTTACAGCAACTCAAGCAGGGCGACGAGTCCGCCCGGGATCGTTTGTTCATCACGCTACAGTCGGAATTGCGTGATATGGCTGGCGCCCTGATGCGTCGCGAACGACCTGACCACACGTTGCAAGCCACTGCACTGGTGAACGAAGCTTGTATCAAGCTGTTGGATTCCGACGCCTTCAATAACGTGTCCGATCGGCGGTACATGTTCGGCATGGCCAATCGGGCGATGCGTCAAATTCTGGTGGATCACGCTCGCCGACGAAGGACCGACAAACGCGGCGGCGAGTTTCAACGCGCTTCGCTCGACATCGTTTTGGACAATTTCGAGAGCCAAAACCAGTGCCAGTTCGAAGAGCTCGAAGCCGCCCTGGAGAGCCTCGAAGCAAGCTCCCCGAGACAGCGGGAGGTCGTTGAATTGCGGTTCTTTTCGGGCTTGTCCGTCGAGGAAGTCGCCGAAGTCTTGGAAGTCAGTGTCGGGACGGTCGAGCGTGACTGGCGGTTGGCGAGAGCAAAGCTGTTCCAACAACTGCGTGAAGAGCCCGACGCTGACGATACGAAACAATGATCGGTGAATCTCACTTGCTGACTGGAAACGCGTTACACTAAAGGCTGGTTTCCCCCCAGCGGTCTCTATGGTTTCGAGGTGTAAAAATGCAAGAACAGTCGAGTTTGAATCGTCGCCAGTTTCTAGGTACGGCCGCAGCGGCTTCGGCTGCGATCGGCGCCGGATCGTTGCTCTTGCCGACGAACGCGTTGGCTGAGACAGCACCAGCAACGACCGCGGAATCGTACACCGGTTTGCTGTATGCGTCGCTCAACGAGAAACAAAAGCAAGCCATCTGTTTTGATTGGGATCACCAAGATGAAAAGCGAGGACTCCTTCGTTCATTCGTTGCGAATAACTGGAACATCACAAAACCAGAAATTGTTTCTGATTTCTACAATGACGAACAACGAGAGCTGATCACCAAAGTTTTCGAATCGATCATCGATCCATCGTGGCACGAACGTTATTACAAGCAACTCGAAGACGATGCAGGCGGTTTCGGTCACGAGCAATCGATCGCGATCTTTGGCAAGCCGGGCGATGGCAAATTCGAATTGGTCATGACAGGTCGCCACATGACGCTTCGCTGTGACGGTAACTCGACCGATCACGTCGCTTTCGGTGGTCCATTGTTCTATGGCCACGCGCCTGAGTTCAACGAAGGCCCGACACACACGGATAACGTGTTTTGGGATCAAGCCGTTGCTGCAAATAAACTTTACCAAATGCTTGACGGCCGCCAACAAAAACTTGCCTTGGTCCCCAAGACACCACGCGAGCAAGCCGTTGGATTCCGTGGCAAGAGTGAAGAGATTGCGGGTATCCCAGTAACGGAGATGTCGTCGGACCAAAAAGAGCATCTGCAATTGGTGCTGCAAAAGCTCGTCGAGATGTATCGTTCAACGGATCGCGACGAAGTCATCGCGTGCTTGAAGACACAAGGCGGCCTCGACGCATGTCGGCTCGCGTTCTATGCCGACAACGATCTTGGTGGCGACAGTGTCTGGGACAATTGGCGGCTCGAAGGCCCAGCGTTCGTGTGGCACTATCGCGGTGCTCCGCACGTCCACGTGTGGGTGAACGTTGCGGATAGTCCCGAAGTGAAGACGAACGCGTAACCGTCGCAATCAGTTCGCTTTCAATCGCGTTTCCAACGTCGCGAGCAATTGCTTGACCAAGTCAGGTTGCTGCTCAGCGACGTTTTTCGTTTCACCGGGGTCGGTCGTGTGGTCGTACAACTCCATGTGACCGTCCTTGTGCGCGATCAATCGATGCGTCTGGGTGCGAAGTGTCTGTGCACTGGCGTATGAAACCGCGACATGTCCGGCGGTTTCGGGTGATTCAAGGATCGGTCGGAGCGAAACGCCTTGCGCAAACATCGGGCGAGGCACACCTCCCAGATCGCAGAGTGTCGGAAAGATATCCAGTGTCTCGACCAAGGCATCCGTTTTCTCGCCGGGACGCGGAATGCCGTTGTACGAAACGATCAGTGGCGATCTCAGCGACTCTTCGAACAGCGTGTGTTTTCCCCAAACTGCATGCTCACCAAGATGCCATCCGTGATCGCCCCAGAGGACGATGATCGTGTTCTCTCGCAAGCCAAGTGAATCCAGTCGGCCAAGCAGTTTTCCGACTTGCGCGTCTGCGTAGCTGACACAGGCGGCGTAGTGCTTGCGAACCAGCGTCGCGAACTCCGCATCCACGTTCGGATCGCGGCCCCAGCGGTTGTACTTCATGAACTCGCCAGATTTGTGCCAAGTGGTCACGCCGCTTGGCTTTTCCGGATGCGGGATCGCGGGCAGCGTGATATCGGCGTACGGCGGCATGTAGCTCGCTGGTGCACCGAACGGTAGGTGCGGTCGAATGATGCCAACGGCGAGAAAGAACGGAGAATCATCAGCGTCGTGAGCCAGTTGGTTCATTTGTTCCAGTGCCGTATCGACAATCAGTCCATCCGGGTAAATCGTGTCCGGACCGTCAACGGATTGGTAGATGTCCATCGCTTTTGCATTGTCGCGAATCTCGCCATTTGCCAATCCATGCATCGCGCCGCGTGGGTGCATCCAAGGACCCGCGGGAAGCAAGTGTCTCGTCCAAGCACCTGGCATCTCGGGTTGAGCATCGTCATCCCAATCGCTTCCACCACGACCGCCGGGATGATGCGAGACTTTGCCCACAGAAACCGTCGTGTAGCCAGCACTGCGGAACCAGTCTGGCATACTCGGGTAAACACCTTGAGTCGATTTGCTCAGTTGTTTAGCTCGACTGAACAACGCCTCATTCCCGCTTGGTCCGTAAATCCCCGTGAGCAGCGTGTAACGCGACGCACCGCACGTGGGAGCCTGGACAAAGTGACGATGGAACGCGCGGCCGCGGGCAGCGAGTTGGTCGATATTGGGCGATTGGATGTAGTCCTTGCCAAAACAACCTAGCTCCGGTCTCAGGTCATCGACACAGATCAACAATACATTGGGTCGCTCCGCAGCCGTCGAATGGTTTGCCGACAAAGACAAGCCCGTGACCAGCCCCAAGAAAAGAAAACCACAAAGTGATCGCAAAGACATCTGCGTTCCAAAATCATGCTGTTCGTACATCGTCGCCTCGAAGGTAGAATTTGAAGGTGACATTCTACCTGATACCGACTCGTTACGACGCAAAGTGATCTCGATCATGGACCAGACGCCTTACTCCCGATTCGACAAAGAGAATTTGATCTTGCGAGACGAGTTGGCGGTGGATCGAACGATTCTCGCAAATGAGCGCACGTTGCTATCGTACTTGCGTTCCGCCGTGTCGCTCGCGATCGCTGGGGTTTCGATCATGCACTTTGCGGAGGCGGGTTGGTTCTTTGGCGTCGGCGTTGCCTGTTTACCCGTTGGAGCGATTACCGGAGTTGTCGGAACGATGCGTTATCGAACCATGCACCGTTCGATCTCACGGTTGCGTGAGCGAACACAAGTGGGCGATGGAACTTCAACCTAGAAACGGTCAATCGATCGAGCTACCGGCACTTTATCAAAGTTTGCTTTTGGGGTAAGCAGAATTCGCTAGCCCGGATAATGCATCCGTTGATTGGTTGAGCTCTATAGCGAGAAAGCCTTTGTTCCGGTATGCATTGGGGTTGCAACACGTCTTACACCACACAATGTTGCGTCACGTTCGTCGTGCATTCGGCCTCGCATGCCCCCTCATCCCCAGCCCTTCTCCACCGCAAAGCCGGGTGAGAAGGGAGCCAGAGTTGATGGGATGTAGAAATCAATTTCATTAGCTGTCCGCAGGACCGCGTTGGAGCACCATGAAAGAAAGACAGTGAAGGACGATCGAGAGAGAAGACCATTTTACGCTGACGAGATTTGTCGGGCGAGGGCAATGCCGCTGATTGCGGCGCCGATTGCGCGGCCTTGGATGGACGCGATGCAAAAGCGGTTCGCGTATCGATGTTTGCCGATGACGATGCAACGCTGCCGGATTGACAGCCAAACAGCATCGTACCGGTGCTCGGTTTGTTGGTCGCTTGATACTCAATCGAACAGCCCAGCCCGAAGATCGCAGGAACTTGCTCGTTGACGATCCGAAGTCATCGCCCGCTTCGTGGATCACGACGACGCCGGGGTTCAGACGACGCCGTGGCTCAATTGGAAAAGGATGATCAATGGGAATTGAACGCCCTTCGGTCGCATCTGGGCGATTTGGATCAATCGTATTTGTAATCTCTCGGGCAATAAAACCCGCAATTGGTGCCCTCAAGGCGAGCAATCACGTGCCTCTGGATTTCCTTCGACGTTTACTTGAACCCGTTGACGGCGGTGGGGAGTGTGCCAAGCTGGGGAATGATTGATATTGAAGTCACTTTCTCCGCTTGAATTTTGGGTACGCGTATGGCTTTGGGGACGGCATTTCGAGCTTTTTTTGCCGCTTTGTTGAATCAGGACGTTGCTCGTCAGCTGAAAACGGTACTCGATGGCGGAGCGAAAACCGCCGCTCCTGCTCTGCCGGAGGCGAAGTCGCCTGTTGCTGAGACGTCGCCTGTCGCCGAACCGGCACCGCCAAAAACGGCATCTCGTAGCGATGCGATTACACTGCTGGCAACGCTCCAACGGGAAGCTCGGTTGATTGATTTAGTGAAGGAAAACTTGTCGGCGTACAGCGACGCACAGATCGGCGCTGCGGCGCGGCCGTGTTTGCAGCAATGTGCGGCGACCTTGGAACGCGTGATGTCAGTCCAACCGATCGTGACCGCGAACGACGGATCAATGATTGACGTACCTGAGTCAGCTGGTCCAGCTCGTTATCAATGGATTGGCGAGGGTTCGGGTACGAGCGGCAAATTGGTTCATCATGGCTGGAAAGTCGACCAACTCGAACTGCCCCAGTGGACTGGTCCACACCAAGACTCTGGTGTTGTCGCTCCCGTCCAAGTTCAACGCGTTTAACACACAACATCGACTTTCAACACCGCATTCGATCCTAGACTTTTCATGACCGCTCGTTACTGCGTTGGCATCGATCTCGGCACAACCAATAGTGTTGTCGCTTACACAGCACTCGAATCAGAACTCGCTCCCGGCGAGACGCCTGAGATCAAGTTGCTCGCCATTCCACAATTCGTCGGCGCCGGACAAATTGAGTCGCGTGATTCGTTACCGTCGTTCCTGTACTTGCCGCGAGCAGGCGAAGTCGAGTCGCTACGGATGCCTGGCGGAGGCGATCCAGCGCATGGCGTTGCGGGGATGTATGCTCGGGCACAAGCCGCCGAGAACCCTCAGCGAGTCGTGGTGGCGGCGAAGAGCTGGCTGTGTCATAGCCGCGTTGATCGCAGCGAAGCGGCGCTGCCTTGGCAATCGCCAAGCGAAGTCCAAAAAGTCTCAGCCATCGACTGCACGCGTGTCTTTCTTTCGCACTTGGCAAACGCTTGGAACACCAAGCGTTCGGATGCAATGCTCAGTGACCAGAAGGTGGTGCTGACGGTTCCAGCCTCGTTTGATCCAGCCTCACGCGAAGCGACTCGGGAAGCAGCTCTCGCGTCGGGATTGCCAGAGGACTTTGTATTGCTCGAAGAACCCCAAGCAGCCGTCTATCGTTGGCTTGCGGCTCATGGTGAATCATGGCGACGCAAGTTGTCCGCAGGCGACTTGTTGCTCGTTGTGGACGTCGGCGGCGGGACAACCGACTTAACGCTTGTCGGATTGGATGATGACAACGGTGAGTTGAACTTGAAACGGTTGGCGGTCGGCAATCACTTGTTGCTCGGCGGCGACAACATGGACTTGGCTGTTGCGTACTTCGTCGCCACGCGTTTGCAAGACCAAGGCCACCACTTGGATCCGTGGCAAAACGTGTCGCTGTGGCATGCGTGCCGCGATGCGAAAGAACGTCTCCTTGCGACCGATGGACCAACGACTCAAACGGTCTCGGTGCTCGGTCGTGGAAGCTCACTGATTGGTGGCACCATTTCCGCTGAGCTGACTCGCGACGAAGTCCAATCGTTGATCGTTGACGGCTTCTTTCCTCAGTGCACAGCGGCCGAGCGTCCTCAGCGGACACCAGCATCTGGATTCCAAGACATTGGATTGCCGTATGAAGCCGATCCAGCGATCACACGCCAAATCGCAGCGTTCTTGTCGGACCAACGTTCGAATCCGAGCGATGATTCGTCGTCTCCAACTCAGCCAACGCACCTGTTATTTAATGGAGGAGTGTTGCGTAGTGCTGCGCTTCGAGAGCGTCTCATCAAGACTATCGGTGCGTGGAGTGATTCGCCGCTCACCGTGCTCGGCGACACGGACGATCTCGACACGGCTGTAGCGATCGGTGCGGCGTATTACGGGTGGTCAAAACAAGTCGGCGGCATTCGAATTCGTGGTGGCACGGCGAGATCCTATTACGTCGGAATTGAAACCGCTGGACTGGCGATCCCTGGCATGCAGCGTCCTTTGCGAGCGGTGTGTGTCGCGCCGCGGGGCATGGAGGAAGGTAGCGAAACGGCGGCAAGCAGCGAGCAGGTCGGTATCGTCGTGGGCCAGCCAGCACGGTTTCGATTCTTTTCATCGACTCAGCGTCCGGGAGACCAGTTCGGAACGCGACTCGATCGATGGTCACCAGAAGAACTTGTCGAAAGCGAGCCCATCGAGCTGAATCTATCGTCGCAGTCAGTAAGTGACGCTCAATACGTTCCCGTCCAATTCCTCAGCCGCGTCACCGAGTTGGGGATGTTCGAACTGTGGTGCCGCGCGACCAACAGCGAAGAGCAATGGAAGATGGAATTCAACGTGCGCGAGCCCAAAGCATGACACGAGACGTCGATAGCGAAGTGCTGTCTCGATACGTCTTTGGTATCGATTTGGGGACGACGAATTCAGCTCTCTGTTTTGTGGATACGGAGGCGTCGCCTTGGCGAGTGGAGACGTTTCGGATTCCCCAGTGGGTCGATTTTGGCCAGTTCGAACCTCGCGAAACGCTGCCTTCGTTTTATTACGAGTTGACTCGCGACGAAGCCAATACGGGCGAAGGCAAACTGCCTTGGGAATTGAAAGCGAGTGACCAGTGCGTTGGTGTGTTCGCGCGTGACGCGGGGCTGAGGCATCCTGGACGGCGAATCGCGTCGGCGAAAAGTTGGCTGTCGCATGACGGCGTTGACCGTTCAGCGGATTTCTTGCCGTGGCACGGTGATGCGGACGTCTCTCGCATGTCGCCGGTTGAGGCGTCGTCGAAGTACCTTGCGCACTTGCGAGCAGCCTGGGATCACGAACACCCGGAGTATCCGCTCGACCAGCAAGATGTTGTCATCACGTTGCCAGCATCGTTTGATGAAGTGGCTCGAGAACTGACCGTGATGGCGGCCAAACGTGCGGGGCTGGCGCGAGTTTTCTTGATAGAAGAACCGCAAGCGGCTTTCTACTCGTGGATCGATTCCCAGGCCGGTGCGTGGGAAGAGCGAATTAGTGCCGGGCAAATGATTCTCGTTTGCGATATCGGCGGCGGCACAAGCGACTTCACGCTGATTCGAGTTCAACCCGCAGGCGAACACTCCAACCAGGTCCAGTTTCATCGCGTCGCGGTCGGCAAGCACTTGATCCTGGGTGGCGACAACTTGGATTTAGCGCTCGCAAAGTTGGCTGAAGAGAAACTGCTTCAACAAACAGGCGTGGCTGCGTTATCGTCGGACCAATGGGACCGGTTGATCCAAGTCGCGCGGATGGCGAAGGAGACGATGTTGAGATCGGACCGCCCCGAAAGCTACACACTGAGCTTGCCTTCGCAAGGCTCGAAGTTGATCGGCGGTGCCATCCAAGTTTCGTTGTCAGCAGAAGAAATCGACGCTGTACTCGTGGACGGATTCTTCCCTCAGGTCGCGTTGGAGGATCGTCCAACGGTTGGCGAAAGCGGATTTCGCGAGTTCGGGTTGCCGTATGCAGCGGACCCGGCGGTAACGCGGCATCTGGGGTCATTCTTGCGAGACCACCGACGCAGCGGGCTGGCCGATGGCGATACGATTTCCGAAGATCGGCCATCGTGGTTGTTGTTCAATGGCGGTGTGATGTCCGCACCGGCGCTTCGAAATCGCATCACGGAATCGCTTTCGCGTTGGTTTTCAGGTAACGGGGAGAACTGGTCGCCGGAAGTCCTCGAGAGCGATCGTTTGGATCTCGCTGTTGCCCGCGGTGCGGCGTATTACGCCATGGTTCGTCGAGGCGAAGGCGTCAAGATCGCTGCGAATCTCGGTCGTTCGTATTACATGCAAGTCGCTGAGTCATCGTGCGAAGGCGAATCCGCACAAGCCATTTGTCTGATTCCTGGAAGCGCTGAGGCTGGACAACGTTTTGAAATCGCCGATCATCCACTCGAGCTTCAACTCGGCGAACCGGTCCAGTTTCCGTTATGGGCCAGCAGCACACGGTTAGCCGATCGAGCTGGCGAGATGGTGCGGATTGGAGTGAATGAGGCATCACGATTACCGCCAATCTATACTGCGCTCGGCGAAGGCAAACGACGCGAAGCCAAAACGATTCGCGTGGTGATCCAGTCGGAGTTGAGCGAGATTGGCACCGTGGGGATGTGGTGTGTCGATGCGGATTCGGCTCGACGATGGCAATTGGATTTCGATATCCGCAGCACGCTCGAAACAGACCGTGAGGCACACGTTGCGGCGGGTGAATCCGCGGGCATCATGGACGATGACACGATTCGAGCGTGTGAGGCGGCGATTGAGCGTGTGTTTGGTACGGAACCGAATCTGGCACCGAACAAATTAATTGCAGAGCTACAAAACATCACGGAAGTGAAGCGAGAGTCGTGGCCACCGTCACTGCTGCGAAAGATGTGGCAAACGCTCATTGACTTGCAAGTGGGTCGTCGTCAGTCGGCACAGCACGAAGCTCGTTGGTTGAACCTACTGGGCTATTGCTTGCGACCTGGCTACGGAGTCGCGGTCGATGATTGGCGTGTCTCGCAAACTTGGAAGACCGTTTTCGGGAAGCTCGCTTTCGCCGCGCCACAGTCTCGCACGGAGTCGCTAATTCTGTGGCGTCGGATCGCTGGCGGGATGACGAGCGGACAACAGCAACAACTTGCCGCGCCGTCGCTCAGCTTGCTCGGCGGAAAGGGTTCACGTCCAGAGAACTCCGAACTCACTGAGTCTTGGCGATTGGCAGCATCGCTCGAACGGATCGCGACTCAGGACAAAGTGCAGCTGGGGCGAGCTGGATTAGCAGAGCTAGAACGGAAGAAATCGGAACCAATTCGGCCAGCGTTGTTATGGGCGATCGGACGTATTGGCAACCGGCAGCCTGTTTACGGACCGCTCAATACAGTTGTGCCGCGAGATGAAGTGGAACGTTGGCTCGGGCAATTGCGATCAGCGAAAGTTGCTCAGGATGAGACTGGCTCAACTCAGAAGTCCTTGTTGCTTGCGATCGTCCAGTTGGCTCGTTTGACGGGCGATCGACATCGCGACGTTTCGGACGAAGCCCGATCGATGTCGGTTCGACACCTGGAGTCCGCTGGGGCACCGAGCCATTACACGACGCTGGTCGAGGAAGGTGGCCGGCTCAGCAGCGAGGAAGAATCAGCGGTCTTCGGCGAGTCGCTTCCACTGGGAATTCGACTCGCTCACTAGACGTTCACGAGAAACGGCGGACTACGCAGCCCGGCGGTGCTGATGATCGTCTGCAGTTTCCTGGTACGGCGCCGCCTCGTTTTCGGCGTTGCGAGCCCAGCGATCGATTTCGCTGGAATGCATCGAACAAACGATCTGGCCAGCGGAGTCGAAAATTTTCAATTCGTCTTCTTCCAGGAACCACATGGCGTGGTGCGACTGGGCATTGAAGCGTCGACCACAGTAAAAACCACCGCGAATTACGATAGATTCGCTGCCCGGCGTGATTCGATCTGGCTCACCGTCCTGGCTTTTGAGCCATTGGGTAAAGGCATTTCGGACATTCGACAATCGCTGAGAGTTCGTCATCCGTGGTCTAATCGAAATGGCCAAGATTGTTCATAATGGGCGCCGGAACCGCTTGCCCCCAACTCAGCCACTTTCGCAATACAAATACGATCGTAACTATCGGTAAGTTGTTCTTCGGCCATGATCAACCGTTACATTCGGTCGAACTGCATCGGCCGCCACACTCAACCTAAACACCCTAAACTAACGGGCATCTCGTGCGGGTATTATTAGACGAATCACAGCTTCACGACGGCGTTGAGCGATTGGCCCGCGAGATTGATGCGCATTACAACGGCCGACCGTTGACGGTAATCGCCGTCATGACCGGCTCGCTCGTGCTGTTCGCGGACTTAATTCGACGACTTTCGATGCCCCAGCGTGTGGGCGTCATCCGAGCGTCGAGCTATCGCGGCGGAACATCATCGGGCCAGTTGCATGTCGACGCGAGCATGACGATTGACGTCACCGGTCGCGATGTGCTGTTGGTCGACGACATTTTTGATACTGGCCAAACGCTTGCTCGATTGAGCGACATGTTCATTGAAATGCGAGCGGTAACCGTTTCCACGGCAGTGCTGTTGCACAAACAACGTGAACACACCGTTGAGATGCGACCAAGCTTCGTGGCCTTCAAGATTCCTGATGAGTTTGTAGTTGGCTACGGATTGGACTACCTCGACATGTATCGCAACCTGCCCTACTTGGCAGTGCTGGAGCCAGCAGAGATTGAAGCAACAGCATTGGCTGCGGAAGCGAACTCGTGAGCCGAAAGTTGCGAGTCTTGTTTGTGACGCGACGTTTCTGGCCCCACTGTGGCTACGATTCGGCTGCGGCGCTATTGGGACTCGCAACCGGACTGCAACGTCGTGGGATGAGTATCGAAGTGCTCGCGCCTCGCTATGCATCCTCGTGGCCTGAGAGTTTTTCACTGCGTGAGATCACCGTTCACCGGCCAGCGGCGGCGCCACGAAGCGACTGGTCGATGGGACGCTACGTTCGACACGTTACTCATTGGCTCAAAGAAAATGCCTCGACTTTCGATCTGATCTACACCGATTCGATTCGCGACGAAACGACTGCGATCATCGAGGCTGCACGCGGCAGTAACATTTCAACATTGGCTCGGCTTGGCGGTTGGGGCGAGCACAGCGACGCGTCTTGGTGGGACGGCACACGCGCGGCTGGCCGATGTTTAGCCATCGCAAAACAATGCGATGGGATCATTGCGAAATGTGCCGTCGATCACCGCGAGCTCATTTCTCGCGGAATCTCGTCCGCAAAAATCCACCGGATCGACAATGGGTTTTCCGCGGGCCAAGGGCGTTCCGCGATGGCGCGGTCGGTCGCCCGCCGGGTGCTCGGTCAAGTCAACGGTGATCTGCATGCCGATATCCAAGCTCCAGTGATTTTGTGCATGAGCCGCATGAATCGGGCCAGCGGAATCGATTTGGTCGCGTCGTGTGTGCGGACGATGGTGGCTCGATTTCCTGACTTGAAAATTTGGTTTGTGGGTGATGGTCCGAATCGCGAACAGCTGTACTCCTTGATGCGAAGCGATGGCGTACGACAGTCGTTCTCGATGCCAGGCACCTTCTTGGATACGGAAGACTTGATGTCAGCGGCCGATGTCTTTTTGCAGGCCGACGATGAGGGATTGGACCATTTTTTGCCAGCCGCCGTGTCTTCCGAGTTGCCGATCGTTGCCGTGCGAACTGACGCAGTTCGAACGTTGCTGGGTGGCGTTGAGGAATCCGAATCAGCCGTCACGTGGTTCGATGTTGGGCAAACAAAAACGCTCAACCAAGCCGTACGACAAGTCATCGAGAATTTACCGGAGCGTCGCACGGCGGCATCGGCTCTGAGGCGTTCGCTACTTCGCCAACGACCACAACGTGACGTCATCGACGCTCACGCAGCAATCATCCATCAACTTGTCGAAGCGAAGTCCGGTCCCCAGTCACGCTCGTCGATCGAGGTCGCTTCCTGATGCAACGAGTCGCACTGATTATCCCCACGATGGTCCGTGGTGGCGCCGAGAAGCAACTGTGCTTGTTGGCAAAGAATCTTCCTCGAGACGAGTTCGAAGTTCACGTTTTCTTGCTAACCCACGATGGGCCTCGGAGCGAAGAACTTCGTCAAGCAGGAATCCCCGTGACCGTGATTGGTAAACGCTGGAAAGCAGACCCCACGGCCTTATTTCGATTGCGTCGTGAGCTGGTGAAGTTCAAGCCAGACATCGTTCACACGTGGCTTTTCGCAGCCAACAGTTTTGGCCGAGCAGCCGCGATGCTGGCTCGTGTGCCGCGGATCATCGCCAGTGAGCGCAGCGTGGATCCATGGAAGACCTCCATGCACGGCGTCGTCGATCGCTTTCTCGCGAAACGAACCCAGTGCATCACAACCAATAGTTCCGGCGTACGCGATTTCTACGTGGGCCGCGGCATCCCTGCGGAGCTGTTCCGCATCATTCCCAACGCGATCGAGCCTCGCAAAGTCATCGCTGTTTCTCGTGACGACATTTTCAAGCGATTGGAAGTCGATTCCAATCGCAAGCTGATCCTTGCCGTTGGGCGTCTGTGGCCGCAAAAACGCTATCGTGATTTGATTTGGGCTGGGGAATTACTCGCGACACTGCGTGAGGACACTTCTCTTGTGATCGTCGGTGATGGCCCGCAAGCCGACGAATTACTCCGACATCGAGATGCCGTTAGCACCCCAGCACATGTGCGATTCGCAGGAGCACGCGATGACGTAGCGGAGTTGCTTTCGGCCGCCGACGTGTTCTGGATCGGCAGCGAATACGAGGGGCAAAGCAATGCTGTCATTGAAGCGATGCAGGCAGGTGTGCCGGTCGTTGCTTCGGACATTCCTGGCAACCGCGATTTGGTGCTTCCGGGCGAGACCGGCAAGCTCGTCAAGCTTGGCGATACCGCGGATTTTGCTCGACAAACGCACGCGTTGCTCGAGAATCCGGAACTTGCTCAAGAGCTTGGAAACGCTGCCCGAGAACGCATCGAAACCGAGTTCACGATTGACGCGATGGTACAAGCGCATGTCGCTTTGTACCGGCAAGCTTGATAAAAGGTTCCGCTCGTAACGATTCCGCGAGGCGAGGGTCGATGAATTGTTCAACAAGACACCCTTTTTGCTCAATTCATGGTTGAGCCGAGCCGGGCTACGGATAGGATCGGATTCGTGAGTGATTGATTCAGTAACAACAACTCGTCCAATGACCGGCTCAAGCTAACGGATCAACGGCGAGGTTCGGTTACCGGTAATTCCGATTGAATCGATCGTTTGAAAAGCAACGTTTCCGCACCTGACAAGGTATTTAGTACCAAAGGCGTTTGCACTGATGGATATGAGCGAGACCAGCCAACCGATAATCGATGAGGTCGATTTGTTGTTGGACAATGCGCGCTTGCGAGACGAGCTGGAGCCGTATCGCGACGACTCGATTGACGACTCGTCAGTCGCACGGATGCCATTGCGCACCGAGAACGAATACCTGGCATCGATGCTTGCTTGGGAGCGTGCCCCGGCACTCCCGATCGGTCATTGGTTCACGCCGCCGCTGGAGTTGCCACGTCCGGAATCACTTTCCGACGAAGGGCTGCGACGTTTGCTTCGACAAACGATCCAGCTGCTTTATTCGCAAGGCATCGTGTTGAAGTACACCGACCATCTGTGCGACCGCGAGCTCTACACGATTGTCTTCCGCGACATTTTGCCCGCCTGTGAAAAGAAGATCGACGTACCCGGCAAGAACTTGGAATGGCGTTGTGTCGAAGACAACGAAACATGGCTGAGGTTTTACGCGGATGCCGTTGAACGCCGCCGGTTCCAAGAAGAACATGACGTTGACTTGCCGCCGAGCGAGACACCTCGCTATGCAAGACGACTCCCTGGCGCCTGATCCGCCAAGACAGACAAGTTGAACCCTCGAAGAGCCAAGCGATTTCCGCTTGGCTCTTGTTCATTTGGTAGTCGCCTAGCCGAATCACCCCCGAGCAATCAAAATCAAGGTGGCCCTGAGCGTCGTTCGCTCGCCCACCCTTCATCCCATCACCCGTAAAAAGCGTACCGCATGGACCTGCTGCTCTATTTGGCGCTTGTTCCAACGCTCGGCGTGACGGCCCAATGGTTGGCTTGGCGAACCCAACTTCCAGGCATTTTGCTGCTTCTGCTGTTCGGGGTCATTCTCGGATTATGGGTCCAACCGGACGCTTACTTGGCTGAAGTCACTGGTGGAAACGCGACATCCGGCCCCAATATTCTGTTTCCGCTCGTCTCGCTTTCCGTCGCCATCATCATGTTCGAAGGCGGGCTGTCGCTCAAATTGGGTGAGCTTCGCGAAGCGGGCTCCGCCGCCCTGAGACTGGTTTCGATCGGTGCGATCCTGACATGCGTTCTGACCACGATCTCAGCGCACTACATCCTCGGTTTTCATTGGCGAATCAGCCTATTGCTGGGCGCGATTCTTGTCGTTACTGGCCCCACCGTTATCGGTCCGCTGCTTCGTCAAGTTCGCCCATCGCGACGAGTCGCAACAACCTTGAAATGGGAAGGCATTGTTATCGACCCCGTTGGTGCAGTTCTCGCGGTGCTGGTGTTCGAAGAAGTGCTCGTGCACGCAAGCGACTTGAGTTTCGGATCCGCGATATGGACGCTTGGCGAAATTGTGGTTGTCGGTGTTACCTTGGGCGTCGCGGGCGGCATGCTCATGACAACAGCGTTTCGACACTTCTTGATCCCAGACAACTTACACGGTGTGGCAACGTTGGCCTGCACACTGATTCTGTTTGCTGTCAGTGACACGCTTGCACACGAATCAGGCTTGATCACTGTCACCGTGCTTGGCATTTGGCTGACCAACCAAAAGCACTTTGATGTCGAGCACATCATCGAACTCAAAGAAAACTTGCGAACGCTCTTGATTGGCTGTTTGTTCATCGTGCTTGGCTCGCGAGTGAACTTGATGGACGTTTGGAACCTCGGGTGGCCGGGCCTACTGTTCTTGCTTTCGTTGATCCTGGTAGTGCGACCGATCTCTGTTTTTGTATCGCTTGCCGGCAGTCCACTGAACTTTCGTGAGCAGGCCTTTATTGCTGGGCTGGCTCCTCGCGGCATTGTTGCTGCGGCGGTGAGCAGCGTGTTTGCTTTGCAACTCGAACGCAGCGGCACATTAGCGGATGTCCCTGGCGCCGACCAACTGGCCACCGTCACGTTCCTTGTGATCGTCGGTTCAGTCGCCGTTTACGGACTCGCCGCCAGCCCCTTTGCGAAGTTTCTGGGCTTGGCGGATAACGCTAACCACGGCGTTTTGATCGCTGGGGCCGACGCCTGGGTCCGTGATTTTGCGACCGAATTAAAGGGGCTCGGTATCCCTGTGGTGCTTGTCGACACGAACTACACCAAGATCTCACAAGCACGCATGAGTGGGCTGAAAGGTGTTTGTGCGAATGTCCTCAACGAACATGCTCGCGAAGAACTCCAACTCAACGGCATTGGGCGACTGCTCGCAATGACACAAAACGACGAGGTCAATTCGCTCGCGATTCGGGTCTTTCGTACCCTCTTTGACCGCAAGGGACTTTACCAACTCACGTTCAAATCCCAGAGCGATCGCGGAAACCGCGGAATGACGAAAAACTTGCTGGGCCGTGAGCTGTTTCGTTCTGGGATGACGTTCTCGAAGTTTCGCGATCTGCATGCCGCTGGGGCGATGTTCAAGGTCACTAAACTCACCGATTCGTTCACTTACAATGACTTTATTGAAATCTACGGAGACGAGCCTGTTTTGATGTGCGTTCTCAAAGATGAACATAACCTGGCAATGAACACGATCAGCGATCCCCTCACACCGGTCGCGGGTCAAACGATCATTTCATTCGTAACGTCGGTTCCGCTTCGACGGGCAAGCGATGTGCCTCCAGTGCCTACTACCGAACCAAGCTGACTCAATTTTCTCTTGATCGACGTTCATGGACATTACCTTTCCACTCTTGTTGGCGTTACTTCCGTTGGTCGCTTACCTTGGTACGCTCGGAGCCATCCGGGCGTCCGGCAGGGCTTTGGTGACCACCGGAGGACGTGACACGGCTGCCCTCGCGGTGGCTGTCGCGGGACTCGTTGCCGTTGGGCCGCTCGAACTTTTCTTTCCCTCCATGAGTGCCGCAATCATGGGACCGCTCGTTTGGGTTCCGCTGGCACTACTGTATTCGCTTTGCGTGTCGCTTTACATCATCGTTCGGCCCCAGCGACTGGTAGTCTACGGCCGTGCCTCCGACCAGGTTTTTGACGCGGCCGTAAGGGCAGCTCAAAAAATCGACTCCGCAGCGACTGGCAACGCGGAAACGCATCACATCACTCTGCCGACGATCAAAGTGAACTTGAGACTGGACGGCTACCACGGACAAGACCCTTGCCAGGTGATCGCTTTTGAGCCAAATTTAGCTCCAAAATTCTGGTCCATGCTGCTTTCTTCGCTCCGTGAAGAAGTCCAGCAGATCCCGGCATCGACACCGAGACCCGCATTCGCAATGCTTTTGGTGGCCGTCGCCGTTGGCGGTTTTTTATTGTGGCAAGGAATCGACGACCGAGCGTTGGTCGTCGAGGGCTTCCGCGAATGGTTGTGGCGGTAAACTTACGAAATCATGTTAGCAAAAGAAATCAAAACAGGCGCCGTTGTTGTCTTCGAAGGCTCCCCCGTTATCGTCGAGGGACTCAGTGTCCAATCGCCCTCCGCCCGTGGTGCGGCGACGCTCTACAAGTTTCGTGGACGCAATGTCGTGACTCGCAACAAGATCGACTTTGTCCTCAAAGGGACCGAATCGCTCAACGAAGCGGACTTCGGAAAACGACCGGTCCAGCTCATGTACACCGATACGACGCAAATCTACTTGATGGATCAAGAGAGCTATCAACAGTACGAGCTTCCACTCGAAGACGCGACAGAACAGATGCAGTATGTCACGGAAGGTCTCGAAGGCGTCAAAGCGTTGATTTACAACGATGAATGTGTCGGCATCGAAATCCCGTCGACCATCGAGCTGACGATCAAACAATGCGATCCAAGCGTGAAGGGCAACTCAGCAACTTCTCGCAGCAAGCCTGCGATTCTCGAAACGGGACTTCAAATCCAAGTCCCCGAGTTCATCAAAGAAGGCGAACGTGTCAAAGTGGACTCGCGAACCGGCGAATTCCTTTCACGAGCCTAAATGGCTGTTGATGACCCCACCATTGGCAAAACTGGGTGCGTCATGAGTGATCATCAACGGATCGGAAGCTGGCGGAGACCGAAGAATGGATGAACAAATCCTAACTCTTTCGAGAATCTGATACAGAACTCGCATCCAAGTGCCGAACTACTCTTGCTGACTGCTTACGCAAGTCTAAAATCAAAGTGTGGGATTTGAAGAAAGTCCCTCACTAGCTTTGGCCGTTACTTTTCGGCAGAGGGATCATTATTTGGGTTCGCCAAGTCAAACACGGCAAGTGCAGTAGCACGCCAAGACTTTCGCGTTTCTCCCAGCGGCTCCGCATTTGCCGCCGTCCGGTCAAAGCTTCTATAAAAGCCGGTCGATTGAGTCTTCGGACTTCAGTCGACCGGTTTTTTTATTGCCTTCGCGATACACTTGGCTATTACGCGGTGCGAATGTCGCACGCCTCAATCTCCTTTGACCAACCAGATCGCAAGTGTCCACCACGGATTCAATTGACTCGCCAGAGTCGGTGACGCCTCGAATTGCGCCGACACTGACGCTCTCGTCGCGAGGCTTGTTACTGTTGTTGCTGCTTGTTTGCTTGGCACCGCTAAGTAGCCTGACGATTTATGCGATGATTTTTGGAAGAGCGGCCGAACACACACTGCCCGTCAACATCACTTTGGACCGTCGCTTTGTCGAAACCCGCGACGGAACCGGAGCTGTTCTGACGGACGTGGTCGTCGTCGAAAGCTTGGCGGACTTTGATATCCCCAACGTCACACTCGACTTGAACGGCCAATATTTCCTTTACCAAGATTCGCCGCTGAAGGCTGGTGACACTTTGGTGCTTCCTCAGCAAATTTTCGCGACGAAAAGCAACCAACGATTCACCCCCGGACGCTATCCCATTGAGGATGTAACGGTCACCGGAAAGCTGCCTAGCGGCGCCCGGGGCGTTACCGAGACGCCTTTTTCAGTTCCCTAGCACGCTTAGGCGATCTCAATGAAGATTTATAAGATTCTGACGCCCGACCAATGGGCAGTGTTTCAAAGCGACACATGCTTTCTCGGTGCGCCGATCGACCTTTCGGATGGATACATCCATTTCTCCTCTGCCGAGCAAGCCAAAGAAACGGCTGACAAGCACTTCGCCGATCACAACGAAATTGTGCTGCTCGAATTGGACGCTGAAGCTTTCGGCGAGAACTTAAAATGGGAACCGTCGCGCGGCGGAGCCCTTTTCCCGCATCTGTACGCGACGCTGAGCATCGAGTCCGTTCAAAAATTTTGGACGATTCAACGGGAATCGAGCGGGCTGTTCTCGTACCCAGACGAACTGAACTAGCTCGCAACGCCCTGCTTGTACTTTTGAAACCAATCGATGAACGCGGCGATCCCTTCTTGAACCTGGGTTTTCGGACGCCATTGAGCTAGTCGTTCCGCACGATCGATGCTTGCCTCGGTGCTCGGCACGTCGCCCATTTGCAAAGGCAAGAAGTTGATTTCGGCTTTCTTGCCCAACTCCGTTTCAATCGCACGGATGTACTGCATCAAGTCGACGCAGTGGTCACTGCCGAGATTAAAGATCGAGTACGGTGCTCGCGAGTCCGCAGGCGTCGGCTCATAGGCTTGCGCCGGAGCCATGGCCGTCGGCGGCCGATCCAATATGCGAACAACGCCGTCGACAATATCGTCGATGTAGGTAAACGATCGTTTGTGATTGCCGTGATTGAACACGTCGATTGGCACGCCCTTGGCGATCTTCTCTGCGAACAGGTAAAGCGCCATGTCCGGCCGGCCCCAAGGTCCATACACGGTAAAGAACCTCAGCCCTGAAGTTGGGATCTTGTACAGCGAACTGTAGGTGTGCGCCATCAACTCATTGGACCGCTTGGTCGCAGCATAGAGACTGAGCGGGTGATCCACTGCATCGTCCTCGCTGAACGGCAATTTCGTATTGCCTCCATACACCGAACTGCTGGACGCATACACGAGGTGCTCGACGCCGTGATGTCGGCATCCTTCGAGGATATGCAGGAACCCGACCAAATTACTTTGGATATAGGCGTGCGGGTTTTCGACGGAATACCGAACACCGGCTTGGGCGGCGAGGTGCACGACACGCTGTGGCTTCAATCGCTCGAAAATGGCCTCCATTGCATCGCGATCTTCGACAGATGCCCGAACGTCCTCAAAGGATGTGAACGACTCCAGACGCTTCAGCCGTGCCTGCTTGAGCGAGACGTCGTAGTAATCGTTGAGATTATCAACACCAATGACCTCGTCGCCACGCTCCAAAAGAACTTTGGCAACGTGATTGCCGATAAATCCGGCAGTCCCGGTGACAAGTACTCGCATGAGAATATCCTTGATAGACAAGACGACGCGACAGCTACGCTGTCGAATTTCGCCCCTAGTCTATCTTGAATCGGTGTGTTCGTAATCCCAGCCAACGATATCCCAGCAATCAGCATCCCAGTCAGTGATCAGCTCGAACGAAAAGCCCCATTTGGTCGGGTGACCTAGTTCTCAATACCGATACTGACGAGTTGTTCAGGTTCGATTTTCAATCGTTCCTTCAACTCGGCGACGCTTCTGGGGTACTCAGCTTGATTCTCAGCAAATTCGATCGAGAGATCCAAACCTTCGATGATCTTGCGAGTCTGCTTGTCAAAATGCAAGAACGACCCCATGACGGTATGTGCGTACTCGAATTTCGTCGGGCCCATCATGGCAGCCCGAACAAAGTTTCGCATGTACAACCACCGCGTCCGAGGATCTGAAAGCATCCGCATCGTGATCACACAGAATCCACGAAACATGCGTTTGAATTCCCACCAGTTGGGAACATGCTTGTTCTGAATCTGTAGCCGCGACGCCGTGTCAATCACGCGGTCCATGAACGCCCGCGGGCTATACACGTGACTGATGATCGTTCGCAATTCTTTGTAAATCTCGACACGATCACGCTGGGTAACAAAGTTCAAACCGCTGGCTGTTTGGTCCTTTGACTCGTTGCTGCGAAGCTCATAGTCAACGTTTGGTTCCGAAAGCCAACGGTGGTTCGAATCAATCAAACGTCGCTCTTTGGAGAGCCGACGAGTGAGCTGAGTATTTGGAAGTGCACTCAGCAAACCAATCATCGACAATGAAATCCCGCTTTCTTGAATGAACTGAATCATCGGCTTGTCGGTGCCTGGCTTGTCCGTATCAAAGCCGATGATCAGTCCAGCGGCGACGGAGATACCGTTAGCGTAAATTTTTCGAACTCGCTCAATGATCGGGTGAACGGTGTTGATTCGTTTTTGAGTATGAATCAATGTTTCTTCGTCAGGCGATTCAATTCCTAAGAACACATACCGAAACTGGGCGTCCCGCATGAGCTCCAGCAGTTCGTCGTCATCGGCAAGGTTGATACTCGCTTCTGTCGAGAAAACGAACGGGTAGTTGCGACTTACGTTCCACTCTTTGAGTGCCTCAAGCAACGGCTTGATGAGTTTGCGATTGCCGATGAAATTGTCGTCGGTAAAGTCGACCCACCCGCGATAGCCTAGTTGATACAGATGCTCAAGTTCAGCAACAAACTGATCAGGGTTCTTCACGCGTGGCCGACGGCCAAACAACTCGATGATGTCACAGAACTCACAGTTGTATGGACAGCCTCGTGAGGACTGGACTCCGACATGTAAATAATCATCGAATGAAATCAAGTCGAAACGAGGCACGGGTGTCTTGGTCACGTCAGGCTTGTCGGCTGCTTCGAACACACCGCAAGGATTTCCGCTTCGCCAAGCGTCGAGCCAAAGCGGGATGGAGCCTTCGCCCTCGCCGACAACGACGACGTCGGCCTTGCCATAAATTTGGGGCTGGCTCGTTGGATCTGGCCCTCCGACGATGACGTACTTGCCCTCCGAGTTCGCTCGTCGCACCAGCTCAAGGATCCCAGGCTGCTGGGGAAGCATGCCTCCCGTGCAAATCAGATCGGCTTCCTGCCAAGTGTCTTCGTCGAGCGGAGCAACATTCAAATCGACAATTTCGAATTCCCAATGCTGCGGAAGCAGTGCGGCAACGGTCATCAGCCCAAGTGGAGGCGCCGTTGCTTTGGCGCCAATGGCCCGAGCACTCTCTACGAAGTTCCAATAATTGGTCGACTCAAATTCGGGTTGAATGAGAAGGCACTTAATCGCATCTTCAGGCTGCTTGCTTGGGGCCGTCATCGGGATCTCTTAAATAGTTTGCCGAAGTATCTGCACGTTCATCCGATAAGGATTGTTGGTCTCACCACCATAGTCGAGCCCTGTCAGTCTGGGTGGGTATTTTGACTGAAGTGCAGTAAATCAGGGCGATCTAGAATGATTGTAGCGAGATCTTGCTCAGTGGCATCAAATTGCCGAAATCGCTTGCGATCCAGTTGCAGCGACGGCCGGCTGTCATCCATTTGATCAGCACGCCAGGTTTTTCCTTCCAATCGACATAATTACCACTAGACATTTCCTAAGGGGAGAATTGTTCCGGTAATGAGGACTGAGGCCAAGCTGTAGGCGGGGAAATGTATTGGGAAGCCTACAATTTTCGAGAATCGCCAATAGACTGGCGGTCGGGAGGCGAGGTCCCAAGCCCCAACTCACCTTTTATTTTATCGAAATTCTGCCCCTTTGAGCGTCATGCCCGAGTCGCGACCCTACGTCCTCCTAACCGGATCAACCGGAATGGTCGGTGCACAACTGCTAGCGCGGTTGATGCGACGCCATGTGCCGGTCATGGCTCTGGTGCGCGGCAAGGGGGCTTTGTCGGCCGAGGCACGCGTTGACGCGGTCCTCTCGCGATTTGAAAATGCATGGAACCAGCGTTTAGGTCGACCGGTAATCGTTAATGGAGATATGGCGTCGCCAAGATTGGGTTTGAACGCTCGCGATGAGCAGATTGTCCGCGAGAACTGCCACACTGTGCTGCACTGCGCAGCCTCGATGAGCTTTCGCCCAGCCGCAGATTCTCCAAACAATGAACCCTTTCGTACCAACGTGGGCGGAACGGCCGCACTCTTAGAACTTTGTTCTTCAGCGTCCATCGAAGAGTTTCATTACGTCTCGACCGCCTATGTATGCGGTGTTCGTTCTGGAGTCGCCCGAGAAGATGAACTCGATATCGGGCAATCCTTTGCAAACGACTACGAACGCAGCAAAGTCGCTGCTGAACAGATCTTGCATTCTTGCCAAGGGCTCAAGAGCCTGACCGTTTATCGCCCGTCGATCGTCATTGACTCCGATGGCAAGTCACCGTTTGCTCAGGACCGCACGATTTATGGTGCATTCTCGCTCTTTCGAGCCTTGACGTCAAAATTCGGAATACCGGAGAACGGTCAATGGTTTCGGAATTTGGGCTTCGAAGGAACCGAAAGTAAAAATCTCGTTGAGGCCAGCTGGGTGGCTGATGTCATCGATGGGATCTTTGCGGATTCCCGATTGCATGATGCGACGTATCACTTGACTGACAGCACCGGGACGTCCATCAATGAGATCGAAGCCGGCTTTCACCAAGTCGTTTCCAAGCCCAGCCCGCCTTCAGCGAATGGCAACGGAAAGCATTTAGGTAGCACGAAAAAGAACGGCGTAGTTACACATCGTACCGCATCACCAGCATCTAGTCCGTCAATATCGGAACATGATTTGATTGACACCATCGCAGCTCCTTACGTGCAGACATTTCTGCCATACTTTAAAGATGATCCAACGTTCGATCGCAGCCACTTGGCACGTGCCCTTGGTGAACTTGGGCTCGCGGATCATTCGCCTGTTGGATCAAAAACGATCGCGTCTGTCGCGAGCGTTCAATTAACTCAGGAAAGCCCGGCGGCGTTGCGAAAAAGAGACTACATCGAGGCTGCCACGCCAGCAGACTTGGGCGATCGACTGCTCTCACAATTGATGGTTACTGAAAACGAAAGCAAGTTCGTTGCCTCAGATTTCGAGCCAGCAAGCGACTGGGGCATTTTCATCACAGGTCCTTCCGGTGGTGACTGGCGATTGAATCTGAATTCGATGAGCGTCGTGCCTGCAGGTCAGTCCTGTGCCCAGCGTCTGTATTGTGATCGCGCCACCTGGAATGAGCTCATCAAACAGCAGCGTTCTGTTTCCGACGCGTTGTCCGGGGGAAGGCTTTTGTTGGAGTGTGACGAGCCCGAATTCAATGGTTCAGCTCGATCCTCATGCAGCTGCATCGAGCAACTGATCGCGAGACTAATTGAGTATGCGAATCACGAAGTCTTGGAGCCTCAACGTGACTAACTTGATCGCGGATCCAATTGTAGTCGTTGGCTTTGCCGTCCGTTTGCCGGGCGCCGATGGCGGGGTTGAGTCTTTTGAGAAGATGCTTTTCGAAGGTGGCTCTGCCGTCGCACCACTCACGGCATCCCGTTTCGATCATGACCTGTATTTTGACGAAAAACGTGGTGCAGTCGGAAAGACTTACACGACACTTGGCAGCTGCGTGCGAAGCGATGCGTTCGGAAAGTTGAAAAGCGACATTGCCTCGCTCGGCGAATTTGATTTAGCACACAAACACTTTGCGGAAGTGGCGTCGAATTGCTGGGAAATGTCAGGGGCGTCACAAAACACAGAGCTAGCGAAACGCTGTGGCATTTTCGTCGGCCACTCTGGCGGCACTGAACTCGGTGGCTCGCTGGCTCTTGCCACGCTTGCGGAAACGGTTGCCGATCAACTTCGCTCGATCGATGCCTTTGCACAATTGCCGCCTTTGAAGCAGCAATCTGTCGTCAACTCGCTCACAGAGTCCATTCGAAGTGGACGCCCCCATCGAGAACGTGACACCATCCATTTCAATGCGTACAGCGTCGCTTCGCTCGCCGCACGAATGCTGGGGCTCGGTGGCCCACGAGAAGTCATCGATGCCGCTTGCGCGTCGTCGCTGCTTGCGTTGCAACACGCCGTTCTCACTATTGAGCACGGTCGCATTGATACAGCCATCGTTGGCGGTGCAACATTCAACAACGTCGATAACCTGATTCTATTTTCCCAGTCGCAAGCTTGCAGCGAAAAGGGCAGTTGCCCCTTTGATGACACGGCAAGCGGATTGGTGAGCAGCGAAGGCTATGTCGCTATTGCGATCATGCGGGAATCGCTCGCGCTCGAGCACAACTTCAAGATCCACGGAATCATTCGCGGCGTCGGTGTCGCATCGGATGGCCGTGGTAAAAGCTTGTGGGCGCCGCGCACCGAGGGTCAACAACTCGCGTTGCGACGTGCTTATCCCAACGCCAATCCCCTCTCAATCGACTATCAAGAAGCTCACGCGACCAGCACACAAGTCGGTGATGCCACGGAATTGACATCGCTCAGCGCGTTGCTTGCCGAATCATCGCGGGTAAATCCGCTGCTCGTGGGTAGCGTCAAAAGCAATTTCGGACACACGCTCGAAGCGGCCGGATTGGTCGGTTTAGTGAAAGTCCTGTTGGCGATGCACCGTGAAACAATTCCGCCATCCATCAATCTAACGCAGCCAACAAAACTGTTTGATTGGTCAGCCAAGTCGCTTGCCGTGGTTGATCGCCCTACGCCTTGGCCAAAATCTACCGGCTCGCGCCGAGCCGCTGTGAATGCGTTTGGCATCGGTGGCTTGAACGCTCACGCCGTTGTCGAACAAGCACAACGCGAGTCGACGTTGCATCGACCGCAATCTCGCATGGACTCGCCGCCCGCGACGCGAGAACCGATTGCGATTGTGGGTCGGGGTCTCGTTCTTGCGGGCGCAGGTAACGTCAACGAGTTTCTCGCATTACTTCAAAGCAACCATTCTTCGATTGCCGCTCCGCCGCAAGATCGTTGGCGAGCAAGCGTTGGCGTCCGAACCCACTCAAGTCCCACGACCTTCAACGCGCCAACCAACGTTGGCGGTTACATCCGCGACTACCACTTTGACGGTCAAAAATATCGAATTCCACCCAAGCAAGTACGACTAGCGAACCCAGCCCAGATGATGCTGATCGACGCAGTTGCTCAAGCTTGCCACGAGTTCGATGGTGGCACGTGGAGTCTGAATCGCGAACGAACAGGGATCGTCGTCGGAACCATCTTTGGCGGTGAGTTTTCGAATCAACTGCAAATTGGTTTGCGATTGCCCGAGATAGCCAAGCGGTTGCAATTCGCCTTGCAGCAATCAGCGATCAACCCGCTGTCCATCAACGAGATCCTCGTGGACTTCCAAAAGCGATTGCTCGATGAGTACTCCGCAATACTGGACGAAACTGGAAGCTTCACGGCGAGCACGCTTGCGTCGCGAATCGCCAAAACGTTTGATCTGATGGGCGGCGCTTGTGCCGTCGATGCTGATGACGCATCCAGCGGATTGGCATTAATGCTGGCTGCCGACCAACTTCAAAGTGGCACGCTCGACACCGTGATCTGTGGTGTAGCTCAGCGGTCGTTGGACCTTGTCGCTTTTGAGCAACTCGATCTGAAGGAGCAACTCGTTCGCAGTGGATTGGTTCGCGACATCCCGGCCGATTGCTCGCGAATCCTGCCTGGCGAAGGTGTTGCAGCCGTCATGCTGATGCGTCTGGCTGATGCGAAACGCGAACAACGTCCCATTTTCGGTGTGATTGATGAAATCAACTGTGGTGTCACCAGCAATGGACCGCGTTTGCGCTCGGAATCGCTTGCCGAAAGTTCGCTCAACCACCAAATCGCTTCACGTGTCGGCTACTTGGCCGGTGCCCACAGCGTGGTGCGATTAATCACGGAATCATTCGATTCCTCGAAAGAAAAAGCTCCAACAACCATCACATGTGTGGCAGAGGATGGTTTTTTTACTAGTGTATCTGTAAAAAGCCCCAATGCCCCGTCAAAACCAGCCATCGACCAGCCAGCCAAAATGGCTCCGGTACCTTGCCCGGCTGGACCCAAAACGGCCGTTTTTTCGACATCCACTGACGCTCGCTCCTTGAAGTTTGACTCTATGCTCACCTTGCGACTCGAAGCTGATACCGAACACGAGTTTGATTCAGTGCTTCAATCTGCATGTCGTTCGGTCAGTGAACATGCTGTTCGCCTGCATTTCCGCGCCGACAGCATTTATCGAGCGGTCGCGATCGGAAAAAGCGAGTCTGAACTAAGTGCCAGTGTTGCCGCAATCCGCAAATCGTGGGACGAAGGTGCTCGGGTCCAGTCCCTGCCGAGACATTTGGCACTGCTTTGGAATACACGCCAAGGCCGCGATCGGATTGGTTGGGTATTTCCGGGCCAAGGTTCACAGTATTCAGCTGTGCCCCAGATCATCACTCAAGACGCGGGCGCGTCTGAGTTCTTAAAGCAATTCGATGCGACGTTGATTCGCATGGGGCACTCGGCTGTCACGGAAAACTTGGCTGACCCACAAAAACGCTTAGGCCGCGATGTTTGGTGGACACAGCAATGGGTGCTTGCCGTGAGTTCGACTCTAGCGGACTCGCTCAGCCGTCATGGGCACAGCCCCGACGTCACGCTCGGACACAGCTTTGGTGAATGCGGTGCCGCTTTGCACTGTGGAGTGATGACGATCCCGCAAGCCATTCGGTTTGCGAAACTACGCAGTGACGCGGTCGTGATGACCGCTCGGCAAACGGGCCAATTACTTTCAATCCGCAGCGAACCAAGCCAAGTTCGTGGTGTATTGACCAAGCATCGACTCGACTGTTACATCACGCACCAAAACGCGCCGAACCAAACAGTGATCGCTGGGGATGTCGCTCAGATCGAATCCGCAAAGAACGCACTATCCGAAGAAGGATACGCCTCCGTTGTCATTCCTGTCCCCGCAGCGTTTCACACGCCTTGGATGGCCGATGCTCAGCGAGTGCTCGCGTCTGGCTTCGGGCATGAGACACTTCGCCCACCCAAACATGCGTTCCTGTCGGCGACGAGCACAAGTTATCTTGCCGAACCCAACGAAATTCGAGCTGCCTTAATCGAACAGCTAACCCATCCGGTGCTTTACGCCACAACCGTCCAGCGCATGGTGAATGATGGCTGCGGTTTGCTGATCGAAGTCGGACCGAGCGATGTGCTGACTCGATTAAATCTAGCCACGGTGGGCACCGACGCGATTTGCCTGTCCTTGGACTCCAACGTCGGCACGCATGCAGAACGATTGCGTTTGATCGACCTGGCGGTTGAATGCGTCAAGGGCACGCGATCAGAAAGCCAAGCGACTCCGACCATTCGCTCCATCGCGAACTACCAAACACCAGAAAGCAAGTCGCCAGTCACCAAGGCACCGTCAAACGTTGAAATCATTGACGTTACGTCTCGAGCTAGACGCGTTGCCAACGCTGATGGCCCAGCTACCGCGAGCCCAGCAGCTGCGAGCCCTGCGACTGCAAGCAAACCAGCATCCCGGCCAGAACCCACTCGCCAACCCGATCCGTTACCAACTGCGGCAATTCGCCAAGCCCAGTCGACACCCACCACATCCATCGACGCAGCCAAGCAATTCCTCGTGGATATCGTAGTAGAACTCACGGGCTACGAACCTGAAGTGATCGACTTCGAAGCCGATCTTGAAGCTGAGCTGGGAGTCGACAGCATCAAGAAAGCCCAGGTGATCGGCGAGCTGGCTGAGTGGGCATCCCTTGAGCTGAACTTGCGTGAAATGAAGCTCGCAGACTTCAATTCGCTCGGCGACATCCTCTCGCTCGTGGCGGATATTGAACTTCCGGCCACAAACGAATCCACAAACGTTGTCGTCGCTCAGGCGAAGGAAACGGATTCAACCTCTGCCGCAATTGTGATGTCAACTCCGTTCGTGCAAACGTCGCCAGTACCGGCAGCACTGCCAACCAATCTCGCTGCTTCGATCGAATCTTTGATGGTTGATTTTGTGGTGGACCAAACGGGTTACGATCCTGAAGTGATTGATCTCGATGCGGATCTGGAAAGCGAGCTTGGTATCGACAGCATCAAGAAAGCGCAGCTGCTCGGCGAATTGGCGGAACAGTATGACTTGCGAGATGTCGAACTAGGCCGACTCTCACTCGCGGACTTCCTCAACTTGCGATCAATCCTCGAATTCGTGCTTGAGAATTGTGACGACGCGAGTCGTCTTGAAACTCAATCCATCGGTCCAATCTCAACAGTGAGTGAAGAAGCAAGTTTCGAGGCAGGTCACAGCAGTGCGATCGACAGTCAGCAGGATGAGGACTTTGCGGAAGGTCAGTTGATCGGATCGTTAAAAAAAAACGAAATACGTAACCGACTGCGCGAACAACTCGATCAAGCTACGAAGGTCGAACCCGACTGGTTAGCGAATCTTGTCGCTCACTCGACACCCAACGGCTCCAATGGGCACACGACTTCGAATACCAAACCGTCACCACGATTGATCGACGGCATCGCACATGGCGCCGGCGTCCATCCAGCGTCGCTGCACAATGGCAATGGATCCAGCAACGGAAACGGCGCAAGTAAACACGCGACCGAGTCACCAGTCCGGCAAGTTGCCTTTCCTGATGTAGAAGTTCCCAGCCATGGCACCTGCCGTTTCTTGCTGGATGTGGTACGACGCGATCGACGCGCCGGTACGCCAATTGTGCCAACCTTTCACGGTGACGCGCTCATTATCGGCGATAATCCGATCTCTTCAGCGCTGGTCCGTCGGCTGAAACAATTGGGCGTAACCACGCACCAACTGAAAGATGTCGGCGGTGACTTCGATGTCGATAAGACGCTCGAAAACATCTGGTCGCTGGCCGAGACTCCCCACCTGTTCTTAACCACACCGCACGATGAGAGTTCGCTGCGTTCGCTTGACGCGAGTGCTTGGGAGACACGACGAAGCTCGGCGATATTCGGCGTGTTTCGTGTTTGTCAGCTGTGGATGCAGCGAATGATCGATCTCGATCGGATGGGTCACGCCAGTCTCGTCACAACCACGAACGGCGGCGGTGCAATGGGTTTGGCTGGATCACAACTCGAGTCGCCTGAGTCGGGCGGGCTTGCGGGACTCACCAAAGCGATGTTGATCGAGTCGTGGATGCGTGGCTTCCGCGATACTCCAATGAAGGTCATCGAGTTCGCGGAGAACAGCACGCCCGATCGATTTATCGATGGCGTGATGCGTGAACTTGCGGTGCCATCGTACGACGAAGAAACCATCGTTGACGCCGATCGTCGATGGACCGTTCGTGCTCGCTATGCTCCCGTCAATAAGAACACCGATATCGCCACCCGAATCACGCGAGGTGGCACATGGATCGTCACCGGCGGCGGTCGCGGCATCACCGCGATGACGGCGATGGAACTTGCCCAGCGACATGGTTTGAAATTGGCATTACTGGGAACTGCCCCCGCGCCGTCATTGCAGCCAGGAATTCGCGAACGTGGATGCGAGAACCGCAGTCAACTGCGACGCGATGTCATGCTCTCCGCACAACAAGCGGGGCTCAACCCAATCGAGACTTGGAGAGACACGGAGAAATCCCTCGAGATCGACATCACGCTCGCGGAATGTGAACGCCGTGGAATCGAAGCGACTTACTACAGCGTTGACGTGTCCGACGCGGTTGCCGTGAGCGAAATCATCTCGCATGTCCGCAACAATCAAGGACCGATTCGAGGAGTCATCCACGGTGCCGGCGCCGGGCAAGACTCCCGATTTGATCGCAAGCGACCTGACAAAGTTGAGAAGTGCATTCGAGCCAAAGTCGATGGTTGCATGGCACTTGCCGCTGCGACTGCGACTGACTCGCTCGAATGGTTTGTCGGCTTTGGCAGCATCAGCGGTCGATTTGGTGCGAACGGCCACACAGACTACTCACTCGCCAACGACATGCTCGCCAAGTGCATCAATCGCTTGTCGTCCGACCGCCCGTCCGTGCGCTGCGTCACGTTCCACTGGCACGCTTGGGGTGATATCGGGATGGCGGCCAAGCCCGAAGCGAAGCTCGCGCTCGAAATGATCGGCATGCAATTCATGCCAGCCGAGGAAGGCCTTGAGCACTTTTTAAACGAATTGGAGTTCGGCGGCGATTCGCCAGAAGTCCTGATCACCGATCGCAACTACGTTCGCAAATTTTTCCCCGACGTTGAACGCTCGGACGCCACATCGCTTGCTTCACCCATCTTGGACCCAACAGGCAAATCGGCAACACGAGACATAGTCAATCATGTCGTTACGCTTGATCCCGTCACCGATCGATTCCTGAAAGAACACAGGATTAACGATCGGCCAACACTGCCATTTGTCGTCGCACTCGAGATGATGGCAGAAGCCGCACTGCTCGCGTCTGGGGACCGGCATGTCACCAAATGCACCTCAGCACAAGCATTCCAAGCCATTAAGTTTGTAACGGACGATGCAATGGCTGTCGAAGTCAATGCAACTGACCCCAAGGGGCAACTCAATCACTGGACGATCCAAGCCGATCTGCGTCGCAAAGATGGCCGACTCGTCGAAGAAGGTCGCAAACACTTCGAAGCCGCTTTCGTGACCGCACCAACGACAGTCATGTCGAAATTGAATTTGCCCGTAGATCAGGACTGGACCTTTACTGCGATTGATTATTTGCCACCTGGCGCCGTCGTCTTTCACGGCGAACCGTTGCAAGCGCTTCGCGAGATCGCAATCGCTCCCGGCGAAGCCTTGGGACGAATCGCAGCTCCATCGCCAGCTCATCTCGGTGGCGAGAATCGTCCGCTGAGCGGATGGATACTGCCGTGTGCTGCGATGGATGCAGTGTTGTACGCTGCCGCGACGCTCGCATATTACGAATCCGGCAGGCCAAGTTTGCCGGTATCATTCGACGAGATTCGCATCGGTCGACAGCCTGATCCAGGTGAGCCGTTACTGACGCACATTCGTGCGATCCAATCCGATGAGCGTGGAATGATTCTCGCTGCCGATCTCGCAGGCCAAAACGGTGATTTGATTTTGTCACTCCACGGTTATCGCATTAGCTGGATTCGGTGACGGCGATGTACCAAGCACAAACTTCGTTGGCACCATTGATCGGCACCGATCGATACGGCAGCGAAGCTGCGTTCAAGTCTGACAGCCAATTGCTGCGCGAGCACTCTTGGCAATTAGTGGGTGCGAGCTCGGAACTCCGTTCTCCGGGTGACAATCTCGCAGTGACTTTTTTCGACGTACCAATTCTCGTGCGTAACTGTGACGGAGAACTCAAAGCATTTCGAAACGTCTGCGCCCACCGCCATTGCAAACTGTTTGACGACGGAACCAGCCACAGTGACGTACTTAAATGCCGTTACCATGGATGGCACTACGGAAGCGACGGCCGAACTCGAAAGCTACCGGGAGCCAAAAACTTCCCGCATTTCGATCGAGAACAGTTTTGCCTCGATTCGTTCGATGTGGAAACTTGCGGCCAGCTCGTATTCGTCCGACTGCACGCTCAAGCACCGACGCTGCAAAGCGGGCTTGGTGAATACTTCGAAACGCTCGCGACAAGAACCGACCTATCTCGCTGGAAAGTCAATTTCAAGCACGAGTACTTCTACGAAGCGGATTGGAAAATTCCCGTTGAAGGATCACTCGAAAGCTACCACCTCGACGAAGTCCACGCCGCAACGTTTGGCCACGACCCAGGCGAAGAGAATACGGAACATACCTTCCACGCCGGTGGCAGCGATTTTGTCACACACTTTCGTGGAAGCAGCGTGATGGAGCGACTAGAAGAATGGTCGATTCGCTCCATCACAGGCAGCTTCGATACTCGCTACCAACACATTCACGTCATGCCCAACGTCATGGCATCGTTAACGGATTCTATCTCACTCGTCTACCAAATCCTTCCCGTTTCGCCTGGCCAAAGTATGATGCGAGTCATCGGGCTTGGTCCAAAGGCGAGTCGACTGGGCCCCATCGGAAAGTGCTGGGCGATGATCCTTCGCCGAACTGCCGCTCGAATTGCGGACCAAGTCCTCCGTGAGGACGCCGCTATTTTCCCGCATGTGCAAGCCGGCATCCGCTCAGCGACTCGACCAGGTATCTTTGGCCGCTGTGAAGAACGACTGCATGCTTTTCATCAATACCTTGCCGCCTCGGAGAAACTGTCTTGATTGACTTGCAAGGAAAAGTCGCCCTCGTGACCGGAGCCAGCCGCGGAATCGGTCGTGCGTGCGCGATTCGGTTCGCTGAGCTAGGCGCGGATGTGATCGTCAATTTTTTATCCAGCCGCGATGAAGCGAGTGCTGTGGTTGGCCAGATCCAAGAACTCGGTCGAACCGCCATCGCGATTCGTGCCGATGTGGCCAACCCAGAAGATATCCAAGCGATGATCGGAAGTATCGAAGACCGCTTCGGATCGCTTGATATCATCGTCAGTAATGCTGCCGCGGGCGGCTTTCGACCAGCGACTCAGTTGAAACCGACCAACGTGGAAGCTGCACTTCGGACCAATGCATTGCCTGTGGTGTGGTTAGCACAAGCTGCTGCCAAGATGTTGGCCCAGCGAGACACGTTCGGGAAAGTTATTGCGATCTCCAGTCACGGTTCGATGTGGGCAGTTCCCAATTACGCTGCGATTGGTGCGTCCAAGGCCGCACTCGAGAGTTTTGTCCGACACTTAGCACTTGAACTCGGCCCCACGGGCATCAACTTCAACTGCGTTTTGCCAGGAATTGTGGCGACTGAAGCTGTGAGGACGATGCCCGGTGTCGAACAAGTATTGAAAGCCGCGGGCGAACGAATGATGTTACCGACTCGAACACTCTCACCCGAGGACGTTGCCGGAGTCGTCGCTTTCCTCGCAAGCAGCGACAGTGACTTGATCCAGGGTCAAACGATCGTCGTTGACGGCGGAGTGAGTGTGCGAGCTTAAGATGTCTTCCATTGACAACAGCAAGACATCGTGGCGAACGCTTACATCGCTCGAACGATTTCTCCTGCGACTCAACGAGCAGTTGGGCGATATGGCGTTTCGCGTCGACTTGCATTTTGACGGACATATCGAACCCGCCCGGCTTCTGGATGCCTGTCAATATGCCGTGAAAAAACATCCGCTGCTTCGTTCGCACATCGAGGCTTGCTCAACGTGGGTCGAAAACGACTCGCTGGTCCAAGTGACGGCTGAAGACATTGGCGAGATGCCCGCTTGGGTCTCCCGACCACTCACTCCACTGGAAATTCGCGAGGGTGCTGGAGTTGCGATTCACTTGACTCGTTCGTCCGACAACAAGTCACTGATTAGCTTCGACTTTGATCACGTGCGAGTCGACGGCCAGGGAGCTGGTCGCTATGTGCGAGATGTTTTGCAGCGTTTTTTCGCAAACAGCGAAGTATCTGACAAAGAGATTCGCATCGATTATGAACAGCTGCATCGACGAGGCGAGTACGTGGCACCGACCGGCGAGTTAGCACTATCGTCCAAGGAGAAATTCGAAAACCTCTGGGTCACAGTGCGCGGATCGAACCTGCGTTTCCCTGCTAAACGAAAGGCATCATCCGATGACAGTGAGCCTCTTCATTCGACCAAGTTCATTGAAGCGGACGAGACACGAAGTCTTCGAGAGGTGATTCGCGCTCGAGGTTACACACTGAATGACTTCGCACTGGCTGCGAGCATGATCGCGATAGCCGAACTTCGGTCAGACATAAGTGATTCCACACACGTATGCATGATGAACCCCGTCGACTTGCGAACCTGGGCCGATCGACGTTTATCGGCCAGTAATCGCTTCGGTTTTGCGTTCGTACGTCGCCAAATACGCAGTCTTCGTGATCCAGGTGCGACACTTGCCTCCGTTGTGGAGCAGATGAGCTATGTACGCAAACGCGGTGTCGCAGCTGATCTGATCCAAGGTTTTGAGCTAGCAGAGAAAATTCCTGGGTTGCTTCCTTACATCGATTGGAGCAAACGCTTCATTCCAACGGCGAACTTCACTTGCATGTCAAACTCCTCCCCGGGCCGACGCATTGGCTTGAAGCAGGAGAAAGGCACTTGGGGCCAAGACGGCATTTCGCTCACCCGCGTCTCCGGATACGGCCCATTGCCCCCGCATGTACCCTTGTCACTCGCCCTGTGCGACAACGGTTCAGTTTTATCACTCAACGTGCGTGGCCGAGTGGGTAGCATGGGACTCCAGCAAGTCGAGGCGCTCGCTGACTCTTGGCAACACGCACTCATCGGTCTAACAAAGCTCGTCCAGGCCGAGTAAACTACTAACTCGAAAGCTGTAGCTTGGCGTGTTCTCTCAACACGACCACCTTCTACTCCTCGAGTTCCCACTGCATCGACGAATAAGCCCATGATTTCCAACACGCTCCTAAAGATAGTATCAGGAGTCTTACTATTCATTATCGTAGGTGTCATCGTATTGGAGATCATCAATAAGAACCCGGCGATCATTAGTCCTTCGGAAGGACGAATTGAGAATGGAGTATTCGCTGGAGATCCGGCTAGCGAAACCAGTGATGATGCGGACCATGCGGACGAAGCCCCAGAGTCAATGCTAGTTGAGTCACCAGCCGTAATCGCCGAAGCAGGTGGTCGCCTTACAGTAGGCATCATGGGCGCAACACCGACTCAGAGTGAGATTGTCACGATTTCGGAAATCCCATGGCTGACTTCTCAAGTCAACCGGGCCTTTCGTGATGCCGAGAATGCTTCTTGCCAGCTTCTCACACCTGATTTACCGCTCGACCCAGTGCTTGCAGCTTCGCAACCAGGCAGTCGCCGCTCCCTTGGGCGAATTCCCGCATTGACGGTGGGCTTAGAAATCGACGAATCGGCTAAAAGCAAACTTCCCGTCGCAACACGGGGCGCGATTCAAAACTACCTGAAAGAACATCGACTCGCGATCGAACCAACTGTCTACGAGAGCGAGGAAGGAAAGCTCTATTTTGGCACGGATTGTCGAGCGGCATTTTACAAGAGTTCTAGCCTAACGCGGACCGTCAAGGCAGAACCAATGATTGAAGAGGCCATTGGCCGATTTCGTGCCCTAGGGGTCTTGGGTGGTGATCTAGCAAAAGGTGGTCGAACGCTGCTCATGGGATTTCGCTATGTCAAGTCAAACGACCGAATCACTTCGATCTCAGCCGCTCAAGGTACCCAAACCGAACTTCTTTTCTTGCATTTAGACGCAGATGCGACGACGCAAAAATTGAGCTTCAAAGCATTCGTTACGAGCGAGGATCGCCAAAAACTTCACGAACTTGCGGTCGGCGGTGCGGTCCTGCGGCAACCCATTCCCACGATCATGGCAACGATTCGCTTCGATAGCTTTGTTATGATGGGCATGTATCCGGCCCAACCAGTCGTAACGGGAGTGCGTCACCAGGCCACTGGAGTTCTCTCGATATCGTCAATTCGACTTCTGACCAATGACAAGTTGTCTCAAGACAAGCTAACGTTTGAAGACGTTCTCGATCGATTCGACGAGCTAAGTCACCGAACCGATCTGCTCCAATAATCGGAAACAAAGGCGTCCTACCAACCCAAATCCGCTTTTCGATCAAAATCGCTGGCATCCAATGCCGTAGCGGCTATTTTCACAAGCTTGACCTCCACTATGTTCGACACGACGATTGGGTCGGACAGCAGAATTTGTTTTTTTAACTCTCCTGAGGGAGAGTCTGCCTTTCAGGGCCGGAGAGGGCCCTGAACAACCGAGCCTCCCGCGAAACCGCGGAAGGGTACACTCAATGATCCAACATCCCAGCATTGGTTTAAACCGACATTGAATATCCCGGCAAAATTCTCTCGCGAAGCTTTCGTTCCGAGCTAATTGTTCCCAATGCTCATAGCCAAACAAGAATCCAATATAATCGTCGCACACATCACAATCCGCACTTGGATTGCTCCGGTTCCAGACAGTGGCGTTTGATTTGCTGTGATATTTGGTCCCCTGATGTATGCTCATATACCCCGGATTACGCCAGTCGTGATCCATTTGGTCCCCAACCCAGTTGATTTCGAAGTATTTGATGAATTCCCCAAAGGTTGACCCAGCGAGAACTGTTCCTCAATTGTCAGGTTTGGGCGAGGAAGGGTTTATCGATATTCTGAGCATTCTTCGCCGCCAGCGTTGGCTCATCATCTTCTTTGCCATCCTTGGCACAGCATTGGGCCTGCTCTACACGATCAAAGCTCAAGTTTGGTATCAATCCAATGCCAAAGTTTTGATCAACCAGAAGAATTCGGGGCTGGCCGGGAGCGGTAGTTCTGACATGGTGGAGGAAGACGTTTTGGCCAACCACATGGAAATCATGCAAAGCCGCCGGATTGTCGAGTCGGCGTTGACCAAAGACGGTCTGATGAACCTCCCTAGCATCCAACCGCTTTTGGGCGAGGACGAAGATACGGCAGACTACGTGATTGACCATCTCGAACTCGTCAAAGGCGGTGACGGCGGCGCCAAAGATGCACGAAGTCTCAACATTTCTTTTTCACACATCGACCCTGCGGACGCTCAAGTCGTACTGGAGTCGGTTCTTGTTGAGTACCAAGCTTTCATCGCCGACCAGCTTGAGTCCGTGATGTCGACAGCCAATCGTTTGGTGAACAAAGCCAAAGAAGAGGTTGAGCTCGAACTTCGGGCAGCGGAAGCGGAATACGTCGTCGCCCGAAAAGCGGCTCCGTTACTTTTCCAGGGAGAAGGCAGCAGCAACGTTTATCAAGACAAGTATCGCCGTCTGGAAGAGGAACTACTCAGCCTGCAGATCGAAGAAGCCTCGGTACGAACGCGACTCGATGGAGTCGTCGAAGCTCTGGATGAAATGAAGGACGATACCTCCACCAGCGAACAACTCGACAAGCTTGCGCTGATTGACAGCGATAGTCTGGAGCGACTTGGTCTGTTCGCTGGCCTTCAGTTGAATGCTTCACGAAGTACTGAATTTCAAGCAGCAATGCCAGCACGAATGGCAGAAGCTCAAACTCAATACAAACACATGCTTGACCTGATGTCCGAGAAACAACGTTTGAGTGCGATATTCGGAGACGGGCACCCAAAAGTCCAGGACATCGCGGATGAGATTGTGCTTGTAAAGAAGTTCCTAGACGACCAGAAAGAAGTAACAGGAACCGGCGGAATGGGCATTAGCGATGACCCGCTCAACCCCGAGACTCTTTTGAGAGCCTATGTTGGATTCCTTAAGCACGACTTGGCCGCTTACGCCGATCGTCGAAGAGAGCTTGAAATTTTATCGAAAGACGCTGAAGAGCAAGCGAAGACATTGATCGATTTTGAGCTACAGGATCAAGTGTTACGCAGCAAGATCGCCCGACAAGAGGAACTGTTCGACGGCATCGTTCACCAGGTCCGCGATATGGATACGGCAAGTGGACTGAATGGGTACATTTACGAATTGCTGGAAACGCCTCGTATCGGCCTTAAGATATGGCCCAAACTCCCGCTATGCTTGCTTGGAGGAATGCTCCTGGGTTTGATGGCGGGAATATCGCTAGCAGTTGCAAATGACATGCGAGACGGTCGCTTCCGCTCAGCTGCCGAACTTGATCAAGCCATCGGTTTACCGATGCTAGGACGCATTGGAAAACTCAATTCGATCAACCAGGGAATTCGCGGGTTGATCGCAACGGAATTGTCGCCAGACGCGGAAGCATTCCGAATGGGGCGTACACTATTGCTTCCCGACATCCGCAGCGGAAAACTCAAAACGCTGGGCATGACCAGTGCAATGCAAGGTGATGGTAAGTCGACGGTAACGTCAAACTTTGCTGTATCCGTATCGCAAGTTGGACTTCGCGTCCTGGTGATCGATGCTGACTTACGTCGCCCAAGCCAACATCGCTACTTCAGCGTCGATATTACGGGCGGCGTGACGGACATCGTTGAAGGACGCCTACAGTGGAAGGATTCAGTTAAGGTCACAGAAGCAGAAAACGTTTCGATCATCACCGCTGGATCTTCGACAACGTCACCAGCGGAACTTCTCCAGTCAGCTGAGTTCGACAAGATGGTCGAGGAAGCTGCCGAGCAATACGACCTTGTCATGATTGATCTTCCGCCGGTCTTAGCGGTTTCCGATCCATTGATCGTTGCACCCAAAATTGGTGGCCTAATTATTGTCGTCCGCGCGTCAACCGCTCGCAAAGACGAAGTGCTTAATATGATTCGACGGCTGAAATCCGCTAGCGGCGAAGTCGTTGGCTGTGTTCTCAACGTATTCGGCAGTGGCAAAGACTTCAGCACTGAGGGCGGCTACTACGGCTACTATGAGTCAAGCTACACTCGACCAAAAGCTGCGCCGCGCACAACAGGCCAATCGCGTATGGCCCAACCATCCTCAGTAGAAAATCGAAATGGTGAACCGATCTAGGGTCGGTTGTGCAGCAGCGTTCGATATCAAAACTCAAAGCCCTTGCGTTATAAACGTAAGGGCTTTGATTCATGTAGGAATCGTCATAGCGACCGCAGTTTACGCTTGCCGAATAGACGGCATTAGCGAGTTGGAATAACGGTGACCGCAGCACTTACCCAATTGAGCGTGCCGTTCAACCCAGCAGCGGATGGCTTGAACTGTAGCATCACCACGTCATCGGGCTGAATCAGGATTCGCTCTTTTTCGTCTTCCATAGCCCGATCAAGATCAACTCGAATCGGAAGCTGACGACCGTCAGGTAGCTTCCGAAGGATCAATACTCGAGTTGGCTCTCGCATAAATCCAGGTGATCCGTTTGCCAATACTGCGCCTGATTGCCCCAAGGGTCCACCGGCTGAGCCATTCGCAAGAGCGATTGCCTCGACAACGTCAACGTCCTCATCGCGAGGCAGTGGGATCCGCGCCCCAGGAAGCAAGCCGCCAGACACAAAATACTCGTTGCGTCGAGGAACAAACACGACGTCACCATCTTCGAGGACAATATCATTTATCGAGAAAGGAAGTGGCATTCCTGGACATCCAACAAGCGGGATACGAGTAACATGTGGACGACTACCGTCGTAGTTAACGATTTCGGTGATTGCAGTCACTGATTTGATATCGATAAATCTTCGCTCAGCGTCCGACAGGTTCCTAATGACCCATAATTCTCTTTTCGAATCCGTCCCAGGGAGACCACCCGTTGTGGCTAGGGCATGGAGCACGTCGTTCTCATAAACGGGTAAGTCAATCACTTGACCGGATCCGCGGTGAATCTCGTCATTTGTTCCGGGACGCACGAGTGTCACTTGGGTCGCAGGGGTATCTTCTCGAAGTACAACGACTCGCTTGACTCGCGGATTGAGCAAACTAACCGTTACACGTTCTCTGCCTTTTTGAAGAACCTTCTCTTCCATGTAAGCTTCAAGAACCTTCTGCGTAGCCTGTGGCACTGTTAGGCCTGCAACTTGGATGGGAGCGACCAGCGGGAGATCGATAGTTCCATCGTCTCGCACTCGAACAGGCAAGCCCGCTGCAGCACCGATTTCGGCACCGCGAGGTGGATAGTACTGCTGGTTCACAGCTTGGCTACGTTGCTGAACAGGTATCTCCTCTTCGCTGGCGGGGAACACCCCAAACACATAAACACTTAACGTATCGCCACTGCCAACCACGTGCTCGGCTGGCTTAGGTTGCCCCAATGCAGCAAAAGGCAACGGAGCCAATCCTTCTTTCGAACAACCGATCAATGCCGGATCAAGCCGATTCGCGGGGATCGCATTGCGTGCCGAGGACACGAAATGGCAACCCGAGGATACGGACACCAGACCAGTGAGTAACAGCACCGCCAAACGCGTATCGAAGCGAGGTGCTTTCGCAGTCGAATTGCTCAAAGAAATATTCATCGTCGAATCCTTTCGCCTCGTGCGTATGGGGATCATCCGAGATACCCATGAGTGCTTGCAGCGACTTTGGCTGCGGTTATTTTGGTTCTGAAATCTGAAAAATACGCTCGCTGGACGCGACGGAACCATCACTTGCTCCGGCTCGCTCACCAACCATCACAATGGTTCTTACTTGGACGGCAATTCCATGCCGGTAGCCATTCTCACAACAGGCTCAACCGAGAGCCCCCAAGCCGGCGTCACGATGGGCTTCGCCAACTCAACCGTCGAATGCTCGATCATTCCTTCGCTGCGCAAAGGCACGTTTTTAGCCTGTGCCTGAATCGCTTTAGCAGCATTCGGAACAGGAGCGTTCGGAACGGTAAAGGGCTTGGCTTCCACTGCGACACTCCTGCGAGTCTCCTCGACAATGCGTGGTGACGGTGACACAGCTGGCTTAGAAATCAATGGCATCGAAGCGTCTGGCTTCGCGGTGACTAGCAATGGCTTGCCAGCGTCCATTTTAACGACTGACGGTTTGCTGGGACTTAGCGTCGGAGTCAATTTGGTATGGGAGGACGTCGACGGCGAAAGAGCGGGCAAAGCTACCGGCACGTCCATTTGATTGCGACCGTTCGCCATTTCGGATTCGAGGTCCAACCAGATCGCATCAACGATAGGTTCGGCCGCGGATACGACGGGACGCGACGGCTTGGCACTCACGCTTGTAGCCATCGACTCTTTAAACTTAAGTTCGTCAATTTGCATTTTCGCCGAATCAACTCCACTGGCTACAGCCGGGCCAGTCGAACGTTGATTGGATGCAGAGTCTCTCTCCGTTGCTTGTGCTGGTGCTGGCGTCTTAGCCTCTGGTGCTGGCGGAACAGCTTCCGGCTCGGGTGCAGGCAACTCACTCGCTTCGATCATTGGAGCTGGAAGCGATTCACCACTGGGCTGATCCGCAAGGAACTGTCCAGCAGGTGCGTTCCAAGCTTCCAATGGAAGTGGCTCACCCTCAATAATTGTTTCGGGGAACGCAGAAAAACCGCATGCCCCTGTCGGGCAAGCGCTACCAGCAGGGCACTGGTTCTCGCAAGTTGGCAGCGGACACTCGCAAGACGACCACATCTTCAAGTGGTGCGTATCGGGGTAGCGTGAAGCACACGCCGCACCGTCCTGAAACCCGTCGTAGTAAGCGTGACGTCGATTGTCACAATTCTCGAGGATTTGCTCAGGCCGCCAGTACTCCTGCGGTGCAACCACTGGTGGACATCCTTTGCCCCCCGTCGCGACATCGTAGAAGCCGTCTTTCCAGCCCTTCTCGTAGTCTTTTGGATAGCAGTGCTGCTTGACCTGATCGGGTACGCATCGCCATGCAGCTTTGGCGCGAGCCTTTTGCGTGTGCTCGTAGCGAGAGTCATTGAAAGACGCGCAACCAGCAATGGGCGTCAACAGCCACATCACCAATGCAAATTTGTTAAGTTTCATGCGACGGGTACTCCTCCGTGAGCGCTCGGTCCTCAGACGTCCAATCGACGTAATGACGAGAAATCCTTGTGTGGAACCCATCGGTACGCTTCAAATTAGATTTCGATGAGTGACACAGACCGATCAACCCGCATATTCGAATCCTCAAACAGCGAGCTGAAGCAGTTGACGCTGACCTCCAGTTTCACGCGATAGCGACCCACCCACCGATCTGAACTCATACCTTCAGTGCCATTTAAATGAGCGGCAAAGCTAAGGCAAATGAATAGACGGCCAGAAAAATCTCAACTGCCCGGCGTGTAGACGGTCCATCAACAGGTTTCCGTCGCCAATTTGATGGCGCGGCGATGTGTCCGACCCAGGAGGGTTATGGCGATTAAAGGCAATATGGTCACACGTACTAGTCAAACTACGTCCGAAAAGCCAACACATAGACGAAAATCTGGGCAAACCGTTACGCTTTTCCGGACCGGCTAAGTATCATGATGGCGGGAAGGTGACCCTAATTTAGGCGACCCTCTCTCAAAGGCCCAATTGCGTAATGAATCGGGTGCTTTTTACAGTGAAAACGATTTGCCTCTCAATGAAGTCTCCTCAATCGTGACGCCCACTGCACCAACGCAAATTAGGTCATTTTTGACCGAAACGATTGTTTCTACGGATGCGATACAGCAGCTTAGCCCGCTTGTTCCGGATGCTCATTCGGGTTCCAGCCACGTTGCGTCTAGGAATTTTCAGAAGCCTTTATGGAAGCGGCGAGTCGGCCTTGCCCAGAAATTACTCACCGCAATCCCACTCGTTGCCGGCGATCTATTAGCTGTGCTTGGGTGCTTTTACGCTGTTGCTTTGAGCGTACCGTTGGTGACCAACTACTCCGCGCACAGCGAGTTTTTTCTCCAGGGAATCGCTGTGGCACTTGTTTATTTAGGCGTTGGCTCGCTTCTAGGGCTGTTTCCCGCCACTGCAATTAGCCCAGTCTTCGAGCTGAAGCAATTGGTTACGGCATGCTTTATCTCTTTCGCAATAATGATATCACTGAACCAGTTGCTAGCGGAACTTAGCAAATTCGAATTGATTGTCGGCATCCTGAGTGGCTGCTTGACTGCTTGTATCGTTCCGATTGCTCGAGCTTCCACACGCCGTCATTGCTGCCGTTATCGATGGTGGGGCGAACGCGTCATCATCTTTGGTTCCGGATTGCAAGGGCAAGCGATTTATCGCTTTTATGACCGAGCACGCCAGCGTGGGTTGCGTCCCGTGGGTATTGTCGAATTGAAGTACAAGCCTGATGCGGACGATTCCGTGTTAGACGATACAACCATACCGTATCTGGGCTCCCTTTCAGATCTCTCCACAATCGCGAACCATACGATGGCACGTTGGGGGATTGTTGCACCTGGCGGATGCGAGGAGTTCGATATCTCGCAAGTCATGCGATGCGCCGCAATCTTGCCGAACATTGTAATCCTGCCTTCTGGATTACTTTTACCGAGCTTGTGGGCCAGCCCTCGTGAATGCGCAGGTGTGATGGGCATTCACGTAAAAGATCACCTTCGAAATTCTTTTGCGAGTGGATTCAAGCGAGCCGTCGACTTGATCGGAGCGTCTATCGGTTTGATCCTTACATTACCACTTTTCATCGCTGTGATCTGCTGGATCAAACTGAAGTCTCCGGGCGCTGCGTTCTATGGTCACAAACGGATTGGCCTGGGTGGGGCAACGTTCAAAGCGTGGAAGTTTCGATCGATGGTCCAGAATGCCGATGCTGTTCTCGACGAGCACCTTGAACGAGATCCGCTGCTTCGTCAGGAATGGTTCCGAGATCACAAGCTTAAGAACGACCCTCGCGTCATTCCCGGAATCGGTAACTTGCTACGAAAGTGGAGCCTTGATGAAATCCCGCAACTCTGGAACGTGCTGATTGGGGAAATGAGCCTTGTGGGGCCGCGCCCAATTGTTACTGCTGAAGTCAGCAAGTATGACGACATGTACCCGCTTTATCTGCGAGTTCGTCCTGGAATCACAGGTCTCTGGCAAGTCTCTGGCCGAAACAACACGAGCTACGACCAACGCGTACGTTTGGATAGTTACTACGTCTGCAATTGGTCAGGCTGGTTGGATTTCTACATAATTGCGAGAACCTTTAAAACCATTCTCAAACGAGAAGGTGCTTATTAGCCTAAAAGCGGTTAGTCGCTGAGCTTTCGCCCCGCTGCCCATCGGGACTCTAAGGATCATGCTTAGGATCTAGCGGCTTGTAACGTGAAAATCGTACGCGAGTTTCGGACGCTTTTTCACGTTATTCAGCTGGTTTCGCGACTCGGGAGTACTACCAGTATTTTATCCATTTTCAAGCCATGCTTTCTGAAATGTGCAATTGCACCAGCAGTCCTCTTGACGTCCTGCATGTCACTCAGCCGACAACGGAAGGCGTTGCCAAAGTTGTACGACAATTCATTGATGACCAATGTGCCAGCGGGTTGCGGGTGGGTCTCGCATGTCCCAACAATGTGGATTTCCACCAGCCCTTAGTGAGATTGGGGTGTGACTGGCACGAGTGGAATTCGGCGCGGAGCCCAATTCGTGGCGTCCTCAGTGAATCTCGCCGCTTGAAAGAGATCATTGCAAAATCTCGGCCCAAACTTGTTCATTTGCATTCATCGAAAGCTGGCATGATCGGTCGCATAGCTATTCGAAAACGACTGCCCACAGTGTTTCAACCCAATGGATGGTCGTTTGCAACTGGCCCCAAATGTATGCAATCGCTCGCTTATCAATTTGAGGTCCGTGCCGCCCGATCCTGGACGGATAAGGTTATTTGCGTTAGCCAACGTGAAATGCTTGCAATTCATGGTCGCGTACCATCGGAAAGTGTCACCGTCTTGCCCAATGGAATCGACCTAGAAAGCTGGGACACAAATGCGGCTGCATCTAGGCTTGAAGCTCGAGAACTTCTAAGGATTCCGCAGGACGTAAAACTCGCTGTTGCCTGTAGTCGTGTGACAAAGCAAAAAGGTCCTGACCTTATGGTTCAGATATGGGACAAAGTGAGGCAGGCTTCTCCTCACTTTCGACTGATCTGGGTCGGCGAAGGAGAACTACGGACCGAACTGGCAGAAAGAACAAAAGATGACCCCACCTTTCAATTCGTAGGGCCCACAAACAATCCGCGGCTCTACTTTGATGCAGCGGACGTAACCGTCATGCCAAGTCGATGGGAGGGCCACAGTCTTTCAATGCTCGAATCGCTCGCAACCAGGAGACCAGTAATCGCCTTCGATGTTGAAGGAATGCGAGAAACGATCGGTGACCACCTGGGAACCGTTGTTGCCAATGGAGACCTCGACGGGTTTGCGAGATCAGTCGTTGACTGGCTATCGCGTCCGACGAATGAACTAGTTAACGCTGGAAACCTTGCGCGAGATCGGATCGAAACTCAATTTGAACTTCGCATGATATGTCAGCGTCTGAGGTCGCTTTACTCTTCGATGACGAAACACTCCACTGCGCAACCAATTGCTCAGACCTGTCCACAAGACAACACCGCGCCCTCCAGCGCCGGTTATCGTGATTAAAACGGCCACTACAATCGGAATCAAATAAAATTGATGGTTCAGCCTAAACAGGGGATGCTTTTGGGCTGCTCACCACGTCGCAACGTGTCAATCCGTACGTAGTACACGACGCCTTTGAGAAAAAGCCCGCCTCGTCGAAGTACATGACGGTCAGATCGGGCTCGGCAATCAGTTCGTCCAGTTCCTGCTGGGCGCGCCGAAACTGATTTTCGTCCCGCTTTTGTCGCAGGCTTCGCCGAAAACGCTTCCATTGCAGGCCGAATCGTTTCGCGTAGTTTGGCAACGACCACTTGCTCATCTTCTATCCGGTTTCGTGTTCCAGTTCGCTAAGTATTTTTCCCGGCTGAGTTGGGTATTTCTTGAAGAGTCGCTTGAGGACTTCTTGCTCTTGGTCGTCGAGCATTCGCGGTCCACCGGGATGATCCGAATCTTCAGGCGACTTCGCACCACCCTGATTGCAACGATCAATCCAAGAGGAAACCGAATCCCGGTCAACGCCAATGATGTCGACGAACTGACCGATCTCATGGCCTTGGTCGCTGAGCAGCACTGCATGCGCTCGCGCTGAAGCGCAATGGCAATGACGGGACTTCCACATCTCTGATGGCTAGGTGCGCTGCGAATCGGATTTCAATTCGGCAAACTTTGTCGATGGCCTACCCCCGCCATTCTTCCCGTTCAAGAAACGGCGAGCACCAAGAGGTCTCGAGCTTTACACGACTATCGGACAATAGCTAGCGCTAGGGGATTGGATCCCCATCATGAACTTGCCGTAAATCCCTCGCCAGTTTCACAGAATCCATCGGCTTGACTTGCTTACAGCACGCAGTTTGCCAAGCTCACTTAATCGCTTTAGCGATCACCAGCAATGACAAACCGCCCAGTATGCGATGGGCATATTCGGGAGAAAATGTATGAATGGTCCGCCGCATAATGTTCAGCATCGACCAGGGATTGCGCTTGTTTTTTGGCGACTCTGGACCTTCCCAGCCTGATTTTGTGAAATGCCAATGAAGAGGTTGGTAACCGCAATGCTCCAGCGTTGCTAGAGCAGAAACGCGAGTGAAGTAATGCAAATGACCCAATGACTTTCTTGGTGCAGCAAATCCACTCGTCAAAATCGCTATAACCGTTGCATCGAGCGGGATATGAAACGCATAGTGGCTAGCCAGATGATGACAGTTCCGAAGGAAACCGATATAGTCCTCGACATGTTCAAAAACATCTAGCATCACAGCGAGGTCGAATGTCTCGGTGCATTTGGTGGCGTCCTCACGTCGATATTCGATAACGTCCTTCGCTCGCGGATGAATCGGCGCATCGGAACTTGGTTCGAACCCAACCGCCTTTTCAATGGTGTTGACGCGACCCCTCAATTCAGCCAAGGCCAAACCCGTACCACAGCCAATGTCGCAAACTGTGACGGGCTGGATCTGTGCCGAAGATAGGCCCTTAGCAACATGTTCTGCTTTCCATGGTGATCTTTCCGCATGCCAACAAGGATTCCCTTTGAGGTAATCCCCTTCGGTATAAAGCGATGTAATCTCGTAACCCATGACCCGATCCTAGTTGAAGACTTCGACCCATTCACCTTACGAGCCTACTCGTAGGGATAGAGTTTAGATTGACGCGTGAATGCTGACCAGTCTCGTGAACCAATTGCGTCTGAAAAACTATTGGGGATCGTTGTAATCATGCAGGTCATGGTTAAACTGGTGCCAATCGATTGAGATCCATAGTGAACCATAAAATATTGATGTCGTCATTCAATCCACATGCGTATGGGGCGCCTCGCGTCACCGCAGACTACGCGTGCGCATTGCATGACGCCGGTCATCAAGTCAGGTTTGTATACCAAGCAGAGATCCAGCCGGAGTCACATACGATTCTTCCACGCCTTCGACAGCACGGAATCGAGACGATCCGGTTGTCCGACTTGGCCAGTGCGTATCTTCCTTGGGCGTGTAGAACATTTCGGTCGATGGCAAACGACTCGGACCTGTTGATCAACACCCAACGCCGGGACATGGTCTCCACCGCTATGGTTTCCAAGCAGCTTCGAGTCCCCTCATTGATCTGCGTCCACAATCAACCCAACTTTCAGGGCAATGGGATCAGTCGTCGACTCAAGCGGATGCTGTTTCAAAGGAACGTTTCGACCAACGCGACGCGCGTGATGTGTGTCTCGCAGGGGGTTGCCGATATCTTGATTGGCCAGTTTGCTGTTCCACCGGAAAAAGTAACCGTCATTGCCAACGGGCTAGATGTGAATGTCATTGCACCAGCAACTGGGACTGAAGCTGCGGAGGTTCGCGCGGAGTTCGCCATTCCTTCCCATGAGCGATTGGTCGTCAACCTTGGCCGCTTGGACCGCCAGAAGGGCCACGATGTTCTTCTCCATGCGATTGCGGCGGCGGGTAATTCTCTTCCCCCAGCTCGTTTTTTGCTCGCCGGCTCGCCAGCACCTGGAGGCGAGGCCTGGTCAGAGCATCTTCATCAACTGAGCCAACAGCGTGGTGTCGCTCATAAGGTGATCTGGATGGGATTTCGAAATGATGGTCACCGCTTGCTTCGGGCAGCAGATCTTTTTGTGCTGCCCTCACGCTGGGAAGGGCTGCCCATCGCCGTGCTGGAAGCCTTTGCAACGATGACCCCGACGCTCATGACCGAATATGGAAGGCGATTCCCGTCGTTCGATGACGGCGTCCACGGCTGGTATGTCGAAAAAGAAAATCCCGAGAAGTTGGCTCTTAAGTTGGTCGAGGTTCTTCAAATGAACAGCGCCGCGCTTCAGACGATTGGGTTTGCAGGGCACCAATATCTTCGGGAGAATTTAACGCTTCGTCGCAGTTCGCAAAATTTTGTCGCCGAGGTTGTTCGTACGATTAGCGAAGCCCGGTCAGCAACCGCTTACCGTCGATGAATACCTTCCAGTACATAATCCCTTTGCTGAAACATGGCCCAGATCCTATTTACTGCCGATAGCTTGAGCCGCTATGGAGCTGCAAGAATGGCTCTGCACTACGGCAGCGCGCTCATCGATGCTGGCCATTCGGTGACGGTTGCCTACCAAAGCGAGCCGGAGCTAAATGGCCCCGGAGGATCTTCACTGCCAGATTTCAAAAATGCAGGTATTCAAACTCAGCGAATCGATAGAATTCAATGGGCGGTGCTGCCGTTCGCCTGCACGGCATTGGACCAGTTGGCGGAGTCCCAAGATTTAGTCATCAATGTACAGATCCGCGATCTTGCCGCCGCAGCTGCTGTCGCGCAGCGAAAAAAGAAACCATGCCTAATTTGGCTGCAGAACACCCCGGGATTTAACGGCCCTTTACCGCTGCGATGGCTTAAGAAAAAGGTCTACCAACGATCGGTCCGCGATCGCGCTACGCATGTTGTTTGCGTTGCCGAGGGAGTTCGCGACCACGTCATCGAGCACTTTGTGATACCCCCCGAACGCATCTCCGCGATTGCTAATGGGCTCGAAATCGGTCAGTTTCCGGCTCCCATTGGTAATGAACGTGAATCAGTGCACCAAGAATTTGGCATCGCTAACAACGAACTCATTGCACTGAATTTGGCTCGCATTAGCCGCCAGAAAGGCCAGGACATTCTTATTCGAGCGCTGGCAAAGATGGGTGACGATCGCAATCGACTTCGCGTCATCATCGCCGGCGACGCGGAACCAGGAAACGAAGAACTTGGCCGTCAATACAAGAGACTCGCACAAGAACTAGGTGTTGCTGATCGAATCATTTGGGCAGGTTTCCGCAACGACTCCACTCGCCTGATTTACGCCGCCGATTTCTCCATCCTCTCCTCGCGCTGGGAAGGGCTGCCCATCACGTTATTAGAGTCTTTTGCTGCGTCGACACCGATGCTCATGACACAGTACGGCACACTATTCAAGGATTTTATTGTCGGACACCACGGTTGGGTCTCACCGAATGAGGACGTGGATGCTCTAGCGGTGTCGTTACGCCAAGTTTGTCAGTTGTCAGTTCAACAGCGTAAAGACGTTGGAAACCAAGGAAGGCAGTTCTTGATTGACCACCTTTCGCTCGACAAAGGCAAATTGCGTTTCGTCCAGCTTTGCGAGTCACTCATCGATCTGTATCAATCCAAAGCGATCGCGAAATGATTTCATCGATCGAGCGACGAATCGAAGGACTTGATGAACTTCGCGGCATCGCCATTCTTTCGGTGCTGCTCGCTCACTTCTTTCATTTTCGCACCCTCGACCCTCGACTGACCCACTTCAGCATCGGCGGCATCGGAGTGGACTTGTTTTTCATCATCAGTGGATTCTTGATCACGCTGATACTAATTAAGACTCGAAACGACGAGGGAAGGTTACAGCGATTCTACGTGCGCCGGGCCTTCCGAATACTTCCACTTTTCTTGGTCGTTTTGGCACTTGGAATCCTGCTCGCATTTTTCTCGAATGATTCGTTGGCATCGGTCCCATTTTATTTGACCTTTACTCAAAACCTACTTACAGAAGCTCCTCCGATTGGCGACTTATTGCCCGCTGAGTACAAGCCAATCGCAGGCCTCGGACCGATGTGGAGCCTTGCTGTTGAAGAGCATACCTACCTACTTTTGCCATGGATCGTATTCTCCCTCGATCCGAAATATCTTCGATTCCTATTCCTAGGGATTGCTATCACGGGAATTGGACTTAAGTCTTGGATTTGTTCAGGCTTCTTCTCGCATGTAGAGGGCGTCGTCTATGCGAATCCTCACGAAACATGGTTTCGAATGCAATATATTTCCTTGGGCGGTCTCCTTGCATTGCCTCATGGCCGATCCTCCATTGCAATCGTGTTCATTACCTGGTCTGCCTTTGCTCTTTACTTTGGTTATGGCCTATTGGAGTTACTGATCGCGGGAATTCTTCTGGCCGCGGTCTACTCGAGCATTAGCGGCATCTATTTGATTCGCAATCGCGTTCTAGCGCGTTTTGGTGTGCTGTGTTACGGGATCTACTTGCTGCACATTTTCGTTCTTGCTGGAATAAACGAGTTGCACTTGCCTCCCGGGTTGGCTTTGGCCTTCTTTATTGGATCTTGTTACTTAGTGGCGGAACTTTCATTTCGCTTTTTTGAGCTACCAGTTCAGCGGCAAAGAGTTCGTTTTGAACCAAGTAAAAACAAGCCGCTTAGAGGTACGACTTAGAGGCTTCCAAGAAGAATTGCTCATCGAACATAATCTGGACGTTTTATTCGAACCTCGACAAATCGGCAAAACACAACGACGAGGTAAACCGCAAGAAATACACCCAGCGTTGGTGGCGGAAAGAGCAGGTTGCCTCGCCACTCCAAGAATGAATAAGCAATCACTGGATAGAAGCAAAGGCCGGTCACTCGCCCCAGCAAAAAGGACCTCCATGCCAGCCCGCACAAAATACCTGATGCAAAGAATGGGAGAATGCCTAGCCACCAAAAATCGATGTAAGAGCAGGCGAAAGCGGGTATTGCTGTTCCTGTCGTAATCCCATAGGACTTTAGGAGCGGGCCTCGCTCAAGAGCACCATGCAATGGCCTATCACCAAAAAGGCTCTCTCGAATGGATTCCAAACCCATCTGCTCGCTAATAATTGGAAACTGCCAAATGAACTGGGTCGAGTAGTAGCCAGTTCTACTCCCAGGCATACGGACCACATCATTAATGACCAGCGAAGCAGTATTGTAGGGTGTAATGAGATAACGTCCAACTTCAAACACAGACGAGGTCATTCCGTCTGCACCAAATCGTACAATCGCTAAGATCACGAACATCATCAGACATATCAATGCGGCACTCGCTGAGACGACGATGCCTTTGTTGATAGAAAAGCGTCGCATTGATGGCCATACTAAAAACACTAAGAGGCATGAAAAGGCCGGCCTAACTAGAAAGTTTCGCTTGGTGGTAATGATGGCCACCAGGACGTAAAGCGCCACTAATAAGTAAAAGAAAATTCTATTGCGAGATTTGGCGACCGACGACCTTGCGCTAAAATACAGTAAGGGAAAAACGAAGGACACCGGCACCATGAGCGTTTCCCATTTCGCCATGTCGTCTCCGACATGGCGAAATTCTTGACTCATCCCTTCACCCGTTGATGAAACGGCAGCACCGAAAGCACCAATGGCCCCGTTCGTATACAGAACCGCCAGCGAACCAAGAGTCAGCAGCAGGCAGACCAAAATCAGCATTAATTCTGTAAGCGATGCATCGCTTAATGGAGAGACTGGAACGGCAGTGATTCCTATCCTCGATTTGCGGTAGAGCGACGTGTTCAAACCAGCGATCGTTGCCGCAATGCACAGCGAGCAGTAGACAAAGGATTTCACATCAAAAAAAATGAAATTCTCGTCCCGATAGATGTCGGTATACCACTTGGAGGGAAAAAGCCACGCCGCAAAGAAGACGAAAGAACCCGCAGCGACCCAAATAAAGGGGGAAGCAAGACGAGAGGTTGAAGAGTTTGCTAAGGGAATCATCTTTGGGCTATTTCATGAACTTTGGTAATCCTGCAATTGCAAAACGGGCAATTCTTTCTGCAAAGCAATGGCGAAATTTTACCGCACCAACTACAATCAAGTCTCCTGTCGGCACTGTCATACCGCTGCATTGATTCTGATGAGAAACGAAGTTCGACGGCATGGTTCAGCGGCAATACTTGGTCGCATTGTATCGATTGTGACGGGTGTAGCCATGACGGTGTTGCTTGCTCGATCGCTAGAACCGATTTCGTTTGGACACTTTGCGGTGTTTCGAACGGCGATCACTTTCTTGGGCCTGGTTTGTTCTTTTGGGCTAGGCACGGTTTCCCTTCGCATGCTCGGAGAATTAGGGAGCGATAACGAGCATCGGGTTGACCAAATCAAAGCAATCCTTGCCAAGGTCGCCGTAATGGCCTTTTTGGCATCGGTCTTGGTCGGCGTGGCGGTTCTCTTGTTGACTCCATGGTTTGCACCGTGGCTGTTTGCTCAACCAGGCACTCTGCTTTTGGCCGGTGCGATTGTGGTTGCATCCCTAGGAATTGGATGGCTACAGATCATCACGGACGCAGCGAGGGGCTTGCACTACCCAAGTCTCTCTGCATTGTTTGGTGGTGTTCGTGGGACTCCGATTGCGAGCGTCTGTCTGTTCGTAGTGCTTTATACAGTGCCAACATGGATCGATGGGGACTGGGTGAAGGTGGCCAGCAGTTACGGGGTCGGCTTGGTTTTGTCGGCATCGATTGCATTGCTACTATTGAAGAAAGCAATTGCCCGATTCGCAACTCAGAATCAGAACAGCTTAATCTCCGAAGCAAGAGAGTCTGGCGCAGCTGCATCCAGCCCATCCCTGGCCGCCATTCTGGCAGTGTCATGCCCCCTAGCGATTTCTGGGGCTCTTATGTTTTTGACAACTCAGGGAGATTTTTTTTTAACGGGATGGTTTCCAAGTGAGACAGATCGTTATGCCTACATCGCCGCCCGTCGCTGGGCACTTTTGGTTGCAATGCCGTTGGCGGCACTGAATTTGACGGCCGGTGGGCTGATTGCTGGTGCCACTGACATCGCTAAAAAAAGTTCGCTGCAATCTTTTTTGAGAGCTGGCACGACCGTCATTGGCATCCCATCGCTATTCTTTTCATTAGCGGCGATTGTTGCTCCTGAGTTGATGCTCTATCTGCTATTTGGACCAGGTTATGAAGCCGCAGCAACGGTACTGCCCATACTGGTAATTGGCCAAGTGTTTGTAGTGATTACCGGGCCATGTGGTTTGGTGCTTTCTTTGACAGGGCACGAACGCATTTCACTTCAATTGGCGGTGGTTGGGTTCGCCGCATTATTTATTGTCGGCCCTTGGATGGCATTGAATCATGGTGCTATCGGCCTAGCATGGCTAGTGACAATTTCAGCTGCGGTGATCAGCGTTGTGACTTGGCTCCAGTGCCGTCGACTCACGGGACTCAACACCTTTTTGGAGCCGTCCCTGGTGATCAGACCCACTGAATTCTTTTCACGTCTACATCTTTCACGTAAGTCAGCCTAGGAGCCATTGCCTTGCCAGGACCCAACTTCTTCATCATCGGCGCCCCAAAGTCGGGCACGACTGCCTTGGCACATTACCTCTCAGAGCACCCTCAGGTTTTCTTTTCCAAACCGAAAGAGCTGTTCTTCTGGTCGTCGGATCACCCAAAAGCTAGAGAGCGACACAATGTGTACACGCTTGAAGACTACCTTCCCTACTTCCGTGGATCGGAAGGATACTTGGCGATCGGAGAGGGGTCGACGAACTATTTGCAATCGCGAGACGCGATCAAGAACATACTAGCGTATAACCCAGACAGTAAATTCATTGTCTTGTTGCGAAATCCAGTGGATGTAGCCTACGGAATGCACGGTGAATTATGTCGCCACTATTTCGAGAACGTGCTCGATTTTCAAGATGCCTGGAATTTACAAAGCTTGCGAGCACAAGGTCAAAAGGTGCCACACCAATGCGTGATGGAGAATCAACTTCAGTACAAGGACGTCGCTAGCTACGCAGAGCAGTTGGAGCGACTGGTTGACTTGGTACCAGCGTCACAACGGAGAGTCTTCTTGTTCGAGGAGTTCTCCAAACAAACCAAATCGGTCTATGACTCGGTTTGCCAATTTCTAGGGATTATTGATAATGGCCGCACGAACTTTCCTCGAGTGAACCCGGCACGACAATACCGCTCCAAACTACTGGGGAAGCTCTACCAAAATCCGCCGCCATTAATCGAGCCGCTCATGAAAAAGGTGCGCCATGTATATGCCACTGCATCCGTTCCGATGCGAGACTGGCTAGCAAACTCGCTTTCCAAACAAGAGCCAAGGACACCGCTCAACGATGATTTCCGCGATCAGCTTCGGCAGACATTTCGCTCTGACGTGGAGCGAGTCGAACAGTTGCTGAATGTGAAGCTCGATGCTTGGCGCTGAACATAAGCTGCTTACCCAAGAAATACCAAATACCGAAACAACCAATTGAGTAATGTAAATGGATATCGCCTACGGGACATGGCTACAGTTTCCTGGCTGGACGCGAAGCGAAGCTTTTGTAAAGGACTACCTCACCGCTCATCGCCCCAAAAGCGTTCTAGAGATAGGTTCGGGGGCGAACCCTACGATCAAACCCGATTTTCTGGCCGGTCATCCTGACATGGTCTATACCACCAATGACATCGATTCTAGCGAACTTGCGAAGGCTGACTCAAGCTATCAAACGTTGCTTCAGGATTTCAGCGAGCCGAATTTAAGACTCGCGAATGGTTATGACCTCATCTTCAGCAAGATGGTTAATGAGCATGTCAAGTCAGGCAAAGACTATTACGCAAACATCTTCAATGCTCTTAATCCAGGCGGTCGCACGTTTCATCTCTTTTCGACTCTCTACGCGTTCCCGTTTCTAGTGAACCGGATCATCCCCGAAAGGCTCAGCTCGGCACTACTTTCAACGTTCAATCCACGTGACGATTATCATTTAGCAAAGTTCAAGGCGTACTACAGTTGGAGTCGGGGCCCGACCAAGTCCATGATTGGGAAGTTTCAATCGATCGGCTATGAAGTGGTGCGATACCATGGATTTTTCGGACATGGCTATTATAAGAAACGACTTGGTCTACTGCATCGATGTGAAGTAGCCAAAGCGAATCTACTCGTTAAATATCCTATCAATGCACTGACCAGTTATGCACTTCTAGAACTGAGGCGACCAGGTGATTGAAACACGTCGGCAAGATGAACCAGGCTTCCCGGCTCCAAAGTCGAGTGCGACCCACTATCATCCGCAATTGGATGGGCTTCGAGCCATTGCAGTCGGTTTCGTCATGGCCTGGCATTTCTTGCCGCTGGAAAATGCGTTTCGCGACGGCTATCGCTGGGGGTGGTTTGGGGTGCGAATGTTTTTCGTTCTCAGCGGTTTTTTGATCTCGTCGATCTTGCTGAGAGAAAAACAAGCCGAACAGCCCCTGGGCCAAGTGCTCAAGGCATTCTACGCCCGTCGTGCACTGCGAATTTTCCCACTCTACTACGCGTACGTTGGGTTGTTGCTCATTCTAACGAGCGAAATGGCAACCTATTTTGGTTGGTTTGCACTTTACCTTAATAATATTCTTATGTTCAGAACTGGGGATTCTTCGATCGTCCCTGGAGCCTCGATTTTGTGGACATTGGCAATCGAAGAGCCGTTTTATTTAGCGTGGCCATTGGTGTTGCTCCTCACGCCGAGGCGACACCTACCTCTGGTGATGGCAACTTGCGTAATCGTAGGTTTAGTGAGCCGCACCTACTTTCGATTCGGCCTTGGCTACTCGGTTGGCGTTTCAATGGTCTTCCCCACGAGCAATTTGGACTCTTTGGTGATGGGTTCCTGCTTAGCCTTTGCTCGTTTACACGGCAAAAACCAGGATCGACTCACTCGCTATATCCATGTTGGTGGATTGCTTGGCATCTGTTTCATTATCCTACAGTGCTTGTTGTGGAATTTTGCTGACATACGACTCGAGGATAGTTTTCCTGGGAAACTCAACTTCGTAGTTTCGGATTTTTTTGCTTCCCTCTTCTTTATCTTTGCGATTGACGCTGCGACAAGGCAAAAGACGGGATGGATAGGGACGATTCTGAGAAATCGTGTCATTATTTATGTTGGTCGAATCAGCTACGGAATCTACGTTTTGCATATGTTCGCAGGCCAATTGGTTTGGCGCGGTGCAGCCCGATTCGGTTTTACCGATTCCGAAAGGGATCTAGTTCTATTCTTGCCCTGCGTCGTTGCTTCAATAATAGCGGCGTCCATTTCATGGGCATTGTTCGAATCGCCGATTAACAATCTAAAACGACTGTTCCCTTATCCGAGACTGTAGGTCGATCAGGGTGCAGTCGGTCTGGTAGCAGCGAACCGTGACGGGTAGCGCCGGATTGCTATATGAGAAAAAAAGCGTCCGTGTTCCAATGGGTGTTTTTGGTTTGCAGGCCAAACATCTCAAAAAGGACCCTTCGGTTGGTGTCAACCGCAGGATTCGGGATTGGCAAGGGTTGTATTGTCGCTCTACGCGATACTGGGCTCAGAGCGATTACCGTGTCAAACCGAACGACTCGAAACCGTCCTTGATATTGGCGCCGCGAAACCACTGAACTGTTGACTGACAACGTCATCTTCTCGCAAAACCCGGAGTCGCGGTGACGGCTTGGCGATCAACAGTTAATGGGAGGCCCTCATCGTCCCCTTGGCCCAGGATGGCATCGAGGGTCTTTGGCACGTTCTCCTCGCTCCGAATGGAGGAGTTTCTATCCGGCCAACCCGAATCACACGTCTAACCCCATGCGAAGCATTCAACTTGGCTCGACTCAATCGCCAGGGAGATTCCGCGTCATCCCCAGATTGACGACGGCCAGCCCCGTACCGCCAATTGCCAGACACGATGGAAAATGGCGTTTTGACAAACGGGAGCTCGGAAGCAATGGCCGTTTGTCCTCCATTGGACCAGTCAAAATCATTGTTGAGGGTAAAACACTTGACAATGCAGCGTGTTCCACTCAAGCTAAATCAACCAATAAACAAAGGGGGGGGGTGCAGATTGTCCCCAGCGGGAGATCCCGTGAGTTATTGTCGAAAGTTGTGTTCTTGAAGAAATGAAAAAGGTGGCGCATCCTGCTGAAACTTCAACACCTCAGCCGCCCGAAGTGGGCACAAGGATACGCCATGAACCAGACTAAAACAGACCGACAAGTCACGCCAG
>JBGTAI010000019.1:0-2225 GCA_041749955.1 Pirellulaceae bacterium
CTAGTCGCCGCAGGGAATTTGTTACGCGTAGTTCGAGTGACTCTAGACGCTTGACCATTGGATTCAGTCCGATCGTCCCCGACAGAGACTAATGTGGCACCATCAAAATGAAGCAAGAGTAATCATCGTAATCCCGCTGCCTTGCCGCCAGTTAGGCTACGATTGTGCATTAATAGCCAACGAATGATTGGCGATAAGTGAGTCCTGTCGCAACTCTCTGCACTTCGAATCTGCCGTCCTTTAAGTTTGGGCAGGTTGAGGCGAGCACTATTTTCGCAAAACAGCGCGACTGGAACCATGGGTCGCTTCGGAGCGTTTACGCGTGATACGAACCGAGCCACGGTCCTCGCGACGTTGGAACCGTCTGACCATTGGGTGACTTACACTGGCATCTACGGCTATGGATGTGTCTTTTTTGAGATCGTAGACGACGTACCCGATCCTCAATTTCGACTTAGCGTCGGCTTTGCGGTTCAACACGCTGAGCACTTCAACTTGCCCTACGAGAGCTGGCGTGAAAATGCTGAGCATAGCTGGAAGAAGATGCCTACGATTGGCCGGACTCGAGGTTTGAGGTAAATCTTGGCCCATTTCGTTCGGGAGTTCGGATTGACGACCTATACGATCGTTTTCTGTCGGACGCCTACGAAGTGCAATTCATCGATCCTGGCCAAAGCCAACGTGGCGGAGTTTTGACATGCCGTGCGGCGTACAGGTTGAATTCAGCAACTGGGGTGCTGGCGACGTGTATACGTTGTCACGATTACAAACGATGCGTCGATGGGGACCTGACGTTGATCCAATCTGCTATGATCCGGAGACAAAAAAGACATGCACGGGAGCTCGGCTTGCGGCGTTTTCCGCAATGGACAGTCAACTCTCCGTGCCCCGCGATGTCTGACGTTCGGCACAAAAGACATTCGAGAGGAAAAACCGATGCGAATAGTTTGCTGTTTGGCTCTGTGTTGCATGTCGCATTTGTCCGATTCCGCGACCGCTGCCGAACCTGACTCGACCGCCGTAGTCAAGCAGGTCGTCACGGCCGTTGGTGGCGAGGACAAACTGCTCCGACTCTTCCGCACCCGCGAAACCGTTAACGTAAGCTCTGATCCGGAGAAGAAAGTGCCGGAGCGAGTATCCGTGTACGAACCCCCCAAATATTGGTGGACTGGAAAGAATGAGCGAGTCAAGAACGAGCAAAAGCCAGATGAGCCAGCCACGTTCTTGGTTTGGGCGTGGACGCTTGGGATGTTGACAGATCCGGCGTCCGAATTGGAGGTAATCCCGGACGTGGTTGAGTCAGACAAGCCGGCTATCGGGCTGCGAGTCAGCGGAACGGTGACCCCACCCATGGATCTTTACTTCGACAAAGCAGAGAGCCGCTTGGTTCGTATTGATTGGCGAAGCGACATCCACCGCTTCAGCGATTGGAAAGAACTCGACGGAGTCACGTACCCCGCGAAGTGTGTCGGTTACAAAAAGGCTACTGGAAAGCAATGGTATTTCAGCGAGATCATCGAACTCGAACGACTCAACGATTTGCCCGAGGGCCTGAAACGGAGATAGTGCCGAACCAGAAGATGCAGCCGAGTTGCCCGTCGGCGGTTTTTCACATGGCAAGTCAATCGCGGCAACCGGCTGATCTTGGTCGTTATTTGAATCAAGCTTAGAACTTCTTCCCTGGTCATGACCAATCCGTACGCGACAGCGGAATCAACACCTGACGTAAATCGAACTTATAAACCGATGTCCTGGCCGACGGCGGTACCACAGTTTATTGTCATTGGAATCACGTCGACGGTCGGTTGGCTTGCAACTCATTCGCCCCAAGGCGTTGCCTATGGTGCTGCAATTTACTTGATCTACTCGCTTGCATCGCGAAGGCTTATTGCCAGCTCTCACCGTCGTGGTATTAAGCTTGCACGAAGCGGCCGTTTTACTGACGCAATTCGCTCGCATGAGCGAAGCTACGAGTTTTTCACTATACACAGTTGGCTCGATCGTTACCGCGCGATCACGATGATGACGCCCTCAGCAATTTGTTATCGCGAAATGGCCTTAGTCAATATTGCTTTTGCATACGTGCAACTCGGTGAAGAGAAAACTGCGTGCGACTACTACGAGCGCACACTAAGTGAATTTCCCGGAAGCGAAATGGCAACGGAATCGCTAGCGATGCTCAAGGGAAATGGAAACTCAAAGCTCCGCAACGAAGAAATCAAATA
>JBGTAI010000020.1:0-19290 GCA_041749955.1 Pirellulaceae bacterium
GCCACGTCCAAGTAAGAACGGTTTGCCCCAGACAAAAACCAGCAATCCAGCCAACATGCCGATTCCAGCAACGCCAAATCCATACGACCAACCAAACTTTTCACCGAGATAGCCACAGATCAACGAACCGAGAAATGCACCCAAGTTGATGCCCATATAAAAAATCGTATAGGCACCATCACGTCGTTCGTCAGTGCGAGGATAGAGTTGACCGACAATAACTGAAATATTTGCCTTTAAGAATCCTGAACCAACGATGATAAATGCCAAGGCCAGCCAAAACACATTTCTAGCCATCTCATCTTCGCCACCTGTCCCCTCGAATCCCATGATGAAATGGCCGAATGTCAGTAGCACAGCACCAAACAAAACCGCTTTTCGCTGTCCGAGGTAGCGATCCGCCAGATAGCCACCAAGTACCGGCGTAATGTAAACCAGCGCCGTATAGGTTCCATAGATTGCGCCTGCCCGTTCATCCGAAAAAAGCCAATGCTTCGTCAGGTAGAACATCAGCAGAGCACGCATCCCGTAGTAGGAGAAACGTTCCCACATCTCGGCGAAGAACAGGATAAACAATCCTTTTGGATGACCCAACATCGTGCCCATCGAATCGCCGTCGGGCGGGTTACGTTCTAAGGATGGCTTGTTGTCTGTGGGGGACTCATACGGGTTGGTCATCAGCGGGCATCCTTAAAAAATATCGCAGTGGCTATCGGGTGGCCGAAAAATCGTTTATCGGTAATCTCAGGCAGCGCGACGTTGGAGTCACTCATTGATAAAACCTCGTGTAATGCTTCGTCCGCGTTGGTCAGTGACTTCAGTTCAAGCTGCGCCAGTTTACTGAATCCCAAGCTTGGAAACAGTCCAGCACGAACCCGAAGTCGCTCGTTTCCGCGTTTATTCAGGTGTTGGAGTATTGACCAAACCTCGTCTTGGTGGCCCATGGCAAGATCGTTGAACTTTCGGCGCCGCGCATCGCGCGACTTCATGCCATAATGAGGCCAATACTGGTTGATTCGAGTTTGTTCTATCGAAATTTTGCTGGATCTCTTACTTCATGACGACACTGGACCCCGGCCGCGTCGTCGGGTTACTCCGACGCATCCTGCGGGACTGTGAACAGCTTTTCCGTGACGCCGGGAAGACCATGGTCCACCAGCACCCCACCATGCTTCCTGGGCGGCCGGAACGTTTCGTGGAGATGATGGAAGATCTCCAGCGTGGCCTCGTCATCAAGGTCTATGTGACCATGGTCCGAGCCGACAATCGCTGGACGAGCGCCGAGAAACGCGTTGCTGCTGAGATGATCGAGTATCTGTGGAACGAGAAGTTCACCTCCGAAGATCTCCGTGAAGCGGCGGTCGGGTTATTTGAACAGGCCGATCGGCTGCATTTGCCAGCCCTCGTGGCCCCATTCGTTCGCTACGAACCGCTGCATCAATTGCGGTCGCACGTCCAGACGATGGTGATGCGGTTGGCGAATCTCGTGGTCAAGTGCGACGGCCAATCGATGCCGCAAGAAGCCGACGCACTGCACAAGTTTCAGGCCGAACTGGATGCAGCGCTGTATCCTCTGGTCAAGACGGAACCAAACATGTCGAAGCCAACTCAGGGGCGATACGCGACACAGTCCGCTGGTTCCGTGACCGATGATCTCGAACTCGTTGACGACGCCGCACTTGAGGCCGCCGAGCGAGAAAAGCGACTGAAAGCTTCACTTGCCCAATTGGATCAATTGATTGGACTCGAGTCAGTTAAAGAGCGAATCCGTTCTTACGCGAATTTTTTGAAGCTGCAAGAACAACGTCGAGCGGCCGGACTCGCGACGATGCCAATCAATTTGCATATGTCATTCGTCGGCAATCCGGGCACAGGCAAAACGACTGTCGCGCGGATCGTGGGCCAGATCCTCGGAGCGATGGGAACGCTCGCGACTGGTCACGTTGTGGAGACAGACCGCAGTGGTTTGGTGGCACAGTACGCTGGCCAGACGGCGGTGAAGACAAACGAACTTTGCGACTCGGCGCTCGGTGGAATCCTGTTTATTGACGAGGCATATAGTCTGGTGGATTCCAGTGGTGATGACTCGTACGGTCGTGAAGCGATTCAGACATTGCTCAAACGCATGGAGGACAATCGCAGCGAAATGGTGGTGATTTTGGCAGGTTACTCCGACGAGATGGCGAGTATGATTCGCAGTAATCCGGGCTTGTCGTCGCGGATCAACACACGCATCGAGTTTGATGATTACTCGCCCCAGCAAATGGGACGAATCTTCGAAAGCATGTGTCGCGACAACCAGTACGAGTTGCCCGCCGACGCACGCCATCGATTGCTGCTCGGGTTCAACCAATTGCATTCGCTGCGTGATCGCCATTTTGGGAACGGACGCTTGGCACGCAACGTCTTCGAAGACAGCGTGCGTGGCTTGGCTGACCGAGTCGCCAACGTGACACAATTGTCGGAGGCGCTGCTGACGACACTTACGGTCACCGACATTCGTTTTCCGGAGTTGACTGGTGGTGAACTCGATGCGTTGGCCGAGATACCTCACAAGCTGCGGATTGCTTGCACGGGTTGCCAGAAAAGAATCAGCATCGCCGCTTCCTCGCTCGGAGGCAGTGTTCGATGCAAGTCGTGCGAGACGGTCCAGCGAGCTGACTGGGCCGAAGTGACCTAGGTTTCTAGTCTCGCCTTTCGTTCCCCACTCGCGAGTTTATTCGTGGGATAGGCTGCCAGCCTGTCAAAAGCACTGATACGGTTCGTATGATGATTACGACAGCAGCAACTCCGTCGCGGCGCGAAGGGCTTGCTCGACTTGCCACGTTGTCTTGTCTCGATTGCCAGCGACATTAGAGATCCCGCGGATGAGCCTGAGCGGCACATTGGCAATTTTGCAGCCCAATGCGACACCGAAGCCCTCCATGTCTTCGGCATCAGCGATCGCATAATGTGTGCGTCGATCGGTAGCGTGTTCTGCGCTGGATGAACCGGCGCAAACCGTGAGCAATTGGTAAGTGTCGTGACTGACCAAGTTGTCGATATGGTCCTGGATTCGTGGCAGCCCGTCGTCAGCGCCCTCGACTTGTGACCAGCCAAGCGTGCCAGCACTCTGGAAATCTTGGCCACTTCCGATGCCGATCCCATCACAGAAAACGGTGGAAAACTCATAGGCGTTCCCGATCGAGACTCGATCGCTCAGTCCTCCCGCGATACCGATGAGTGTGATGCCGGTGGGGTGATGCTCGGCGATCAATTGCGACGTTCTAGCCGCAGCAGCAACGGGACCAAAGCCACAAAGCTGAATATCGGCAAGCGGGCAATCGCCAAATTCGCGCCAAGCGGCGACAATGATTTCTCGTTCAAAGTTTGTTGGGACAAGGATCAGCCGGCTCACGTAGTATTGCCAGGGTTGAAGAATTGAAAGTGACCATCAAGAGTCACGAACTAGAACACATTGTAGGGTAAACCGCTCATGTCAGGTGAAGTGTCCGCCGAGTTGACTTGGTCCATCGCGATTCATGGTGGCGCCGGTAGTGGACCCGAGACCTGGGGTGCCGAGAAGCGTGATGCGCGTTCTAGAGGATTGGCCGTCGCATTGGCGGCTGGTCGAGATGTCCTGGCTGCTGGAGGAACCGCACTTGATGCCGTCGAAGCAGCTGTCGCGTCGCTAGAAGACAATGGGAATTTTCACGCTGGACGAGGCGCCACGCTGACGCGCGATGGTCATGTCGAGTTGGACGCAGCGATCATGGATGGTGCTGGCGCTGGTTGTGGTGGGGTGGCATGTATCGGCGTTACCGCGAATCCGATCCGAGTCGCTCGACGCGTGATGAACTTGACGTCGCATGTGTTGCTCGTCGGACCGGGTGCTGATGCGTTCGCGAAGGACCAGGGTTTCCCATTAGCTGTTCCGAGTGATTTTCGGTCGCTGGTGGGTCGTGATGCGAAGCAGCCCGCTGAGCAATCCAGTGAGTTCAAGTTTGGAACCGTCGGATGTGTCGCTCGAGATTTACGAGGAAATCTCGCCGCAGCAACAAGCACGAGCGGTACCAGCGGAAAGATGTCTGGACGAGTCGGTGATTCACCGATCATCGGCGCCGGCACGTTTGCTGCGAATGATTACGGTGCCGTCTCAGCAACCGGGCTTGGCGAGGAGTTCATTCGACGCTGTGTCGCGTACGACTTGATCGCACAAGTTCGTTACGCCAACCGAACCTTGGCATCGGCCGCCGAGGAAATGTTTCGCGAACGTTTGCCTGAGTCAGCCGGTGGCGTCATCGCGATTGACGCTCGCGGCGAGATCAGCGTGACCCACAACACGCCCGGCATGAGCTGGGGTGCTGCGGACCGTAGCGGTCGATGGGAAACTGGGCTAACCACCTAAAATAATCGGTTGTGGCCATTCAGTGCAGCGACGCGATACGCCTCGGCCATCGTCGGATAGTTGAACGTGGTCTCGATGAAGTACTCGATCGTATTGTGGCCAGCGGGCTGGCTCATGATGGCTTGTCCGATGTGGACAATCTCTGACGCGTTGGCCCCGAAGCAGTGTACGCCGAGAATTTCGAGTGTCTCGCGATGGAACAGCAATTTGAGCATCCCTGTGGTTTCACCAGTGATTTGGGCACGAGCCAGACTCTTGAATTGGCTGTGTCCAACTTCGTAGGGAACACATTCGGCGGTGAGTTGTCGTTCCGTCTTTCCGACGCTGCTGATTTCTGGGCTCGTGTAAATTCCCGTCGGAATATCGTGAACGAGTAAATCGCCGTCTTTCTTTCCGAGCATGTGCATCCCAGCGGCGCGACCTTGCGTGTAAGCGGCACTCGCGAGCGATGGGTAACCGATCACATCGCCGACAGCATAGATGTGTTCCAGTGGAGTTTGGAATTGTTGGTCGACTTCGATTTGACCGCGGCTGTTCACTTGAAGGCCGATATTTGCCAAGCCAAGGTTGTCGGTGTTTCCGCTGCGACCATTCGCCCAAAGCAGAACGTCTGATTTGACTTGCTTGCCGCTCTTGAGATGCAAAACGACTCCGTCGTCTTCGCCCTCGATGCGATCGACCGTTTCATTGTGCCGGATGATGACACCTTGATCGCGAAGATGATACGACAAGGCGTCAATGATCTCGTCATCGAGAAACTCAAGCAGTTTCTCACGCGTGTTGATCAGATTGACCTTGATTCCAAGATTGCGAAACATCGACGCATACTCGGTTCCGACAACACCGGCTCCATAGACACAAATCGATGACGGCTTATCCTTAATGTCAAGAATCGTATCGCTGTCAAAAATCCTAGGGTGCGTGAAGTCCACATCGGGTGGACGATACGGGCGAGTTCCGGTCGCGATCACGAAGTACTTGGCTGTGATCATTGCTTCGCCATCAATGGTGATCGTGTGCTCATCGACGAAACATGCTTCGCCTGGGTGAACGGTGACATGATTACGGTCATAAAAAGACTGACGCATCGTGACTTGCTGGGCGATGATCGCCTGAGTACCGTGACGCAGTTGCTCCATCGTGGGAGTGAGGTTTAATCCCATCTCTCGAAAAGTCGGATTGCGAAGCGCTCGCATCGTGCTGGTAACGGTGTACCTTAGTGCCTTGCTCGGAATTGTCCCCCAGTGGGTGCAACCGCCACCGATTTGTCGGTATCGTTCAGCAGCTCCGACTCGCATGCCACCCTTGGCTGCCTGCATCGCCGCCCCCTCGCCGCCTGGGCCTGTCCCAATGACGAAGAGGTCGTAATCGTATTTCGTATCGTTCATCTTGGCTCAATTCGTTCTCGGAACACTCGCTAGGATTTGTTTCTACTATGTTGCTTGCCTGCGTCCAGACTGATATTCGCCTCGGAGACGTTTCGACGAATCTCCAAACCGTTCTCGCGTTGATAGATTCGGCTGCCGAGAATGGTGCGGAATTAATCGTGTTTCCCGAGTGTATGTTGACGGGCTATGGTTTTGATACCCGAGAGGAAGCGATGGTCCACGCTCGGTCGCTGGATGATCCGCTTTTTTCCGAGTTAAAAGGTTTTTTAGCATCGAAAAATCTCTTCATCACGCTCGGTTTTCTTGAGCTCGAACGCTCCAACGATTCCGCGTCACCGCGTTTGTTTAATGCATCCGTGTTAATCGGTCCCGAGGGAATTGTCGGGCACTATCGCAAAGTTCATCTACCGCACTTGGGCGTCGATCGGTTCGTGGATCGGGGGGACAAGCCTTATGCGGTGCTACCGGCTGGCGATGCGAAAGTCGGCCTCGCTATCTGTTATGACTGTTCCTTTCCCGAGCCGATGCGTGTGCTCGCTTTGGAGGGTGCGGACATCATTGCCCTTGGCACGAATTGGCCAATCGCCGCGGCAAGGACCGCCGAGATTGTTCCTTCAGCTCGCAGCATGGAAAACCACTTGTTCTTCGTTGCTGCGAACCGTGTCGGAACGGAACGAGGCTTTCGGTTCTGTGGGCTTAGTTCGATTTGTGGTCCCGATGGTGTGGTGCTCGCCCAAGCAAAGGGCGACGAAGAAACGATTTTGTATGCCGAGGTCGATTTAGCTCAAGCTCGTAACAAACGGATCGAGCGGACACCAGGCGCGCACGTGATCGATCGCTTCGCCGATCGCTGCCCGAGTTTCTACGGTGGTTTGGACCAGGACCGCAGCTAACGGAGTGCTTCGCCAATCCGACGCGTCGCGTCCATTGCATTCGCAATCACGTCTGGATTTGCGAGGTCAGTAATTCGCAGTTCTCTTGGATATGCGGACTCAATGATCTCTCGCAATGCTTGGTCAGTCGAGTCGCGCCACATGCACGTTGCCGAGGTTGTGGCGATGATGCGCGAATCGATCGGGATGCGAAGTCTCAGACAAGCGGGGCCACCACCTCCAGCCATGCTCTCTTGAACTTGCACGAACCGGACTTCTTCAAAAAAATGGTCACGGTCTCGCCAAGTTTCAACCAGCTTCTTTGCTGTGGCGTGCTCTTGGACTTGAGACGGGCAAATCAAAGCTCGACGCAGTTCAGGTGCGGGAGTTGTCACAATTTGGCTATTGAAAAGATACGTTGAGATCGAGGCGCTGAGCGATAACACGGACTCAGGAACACTGACGCGATTCAGTTTGCTACCGGTGACTTGGTGATAGACGCTTGCGATACTCTCCAGTGTTGATTCGGCATTCCAAAACGCTCGTTCATGGTGGATCAGCACATCTTCATGGCTCATGGCAACGACGTCATTGTGAAACGCACCCGCGTCGATCGCCTCGGGATGCTGTTTCAAAAAGAACGTTCGATTTGCATCCATGCCGTGTCGACGTGCGATCGTTTCAAAAGCCAACCGCGATTGTCTCGCTTGGTAACGCACGGGTAACGGATCTTCGTCGCCACAGACAAACACATTCACCCCGGTAGCCTTCGTGCCCTGGTTCTTTGAAGGTGCTGCGAGTCGAAGATGATTCGCGGCGCCCTCGTCTCGGAACGCGAATCCGCCTTCGATCGGCGGAAGCACATCCACTTGCTCGAACAACGAAAGCGATTCGAATAGTCGCCTCAGTTGCCCGAGTGTCTCCATCGGTTCAAGCGAACGGTGCATGCTGCTTGTGAGATTCGCGACGGACAGCTTCAGTCGGCCGTCGTTTGTGTCTGCTGCGGCTGTCACGGTCGCAGCATTGGCAGTCCACATGGCCGAAGAACTGCATGCCGCAGAAAGAACTTGGGGCGATGAATGCAGTGCGGAAGCTAGGACTTCATGATCATTCCCCATGAAACCTAGCGATCGGAGAAACGCAATCGCCGGTCGTTGCTGGGGCGGAAGAATGAATTGTGGTACGCCAAACGATGCCACCAGACGCATCTTGTCGAGACCTTCGATGGCTGCGGCGGCTGGGTGCGAGACTTCACCTGCGTGTTGTTGTGACGCAAGGTTTCCCAGCCCAAGACCACCGAAGTGGTGAAGTGGGCCAACGATTCGATCGACTTGCAGTTCAACTTCGTGCATCAGGCATTCTCCCACGGATCGGTTGTCGGTAATTGATCCGCAGCCAGCGAAGCGACCGGATCATTACAGCTGTCGATCGCAAAGAAACCCGCCGGACAATGGTTCCCGCTCAGTCCTAGTCCGCCGAATGGCTGCAGGCCTGCGGCGCCGGTGGTCCCGCGATTCCAATTCACGACCCCCGCACCGACTTCGTCTGCAAAACGATCAAACATCTCACGTGTTCCGCCAAGTAGTGCAGCCGACAATCCGTACGACGTGTCTCTAGCTGCGTCGACAGCGTCTGCAAAATCGTCCATGCGGCGAATCACCAAGAGTGGTCCAAACCATTCCAGATCTCCGATCTCGCGAAAATCGTTCTGCGAAAGTTCCGTCGCGTCCACAATCGCGGGGCCGATGCAAGTGGGAAGCGGTAATTCACGGTTGGGAGGCAACAACGGTTTGCAACCTCGCTCGATGAAGTTCTTGTAAAGACCGTCGATGTACTCAACCGCTTCAGCGGAAATGAGTGGTCCGAGGTCCGGCGAAGGCGTGTCGAGCGGTGAGCCAATCGTTAGCCGGGACGCTCGCTCGACCAGCTTCGCAATTTGCATGCTGGCGTTGTCTCCACCAAAGAAGATTGCCCGTCTTGCACAAGTACATCGCTGGCCGCTGGAAATGAACGCGGAATGAGTCACCATGGACGCAGCGATATCGGGCGAAACGTTGGGCTCCACGACGATCGGATTATTGCCACCCAATTCCATAGCAAGCATCACGTCATATCGATCGACAAGCATGTGTCGTAGTACGAGTCCCGTGCGTTTGCTGCCGGTGAGAAAGACTCCGCGAGTTTCTGGCGAAGCAATAGCTTGAACAGCGACATCGGCGCCACCCACGATCGTTTGCAGCACTCCCTCAGGAATCCCAGCTTCATTCCAAGCACTCGCCATCCATTGCCCGACTGCTGTTGCCCGCTCGCTCGGTTTAAACACAACTGGATTGCCCGCAAGCAGCGCGGGGATGATCTGGGCTCCTGGCAAATGCAGTGGAAAATTGAACGGACCGAGTACCACAACGACGCCGAGAGCCCGATAGCGCACTTCACGTGATAATTCGCCAGCATCCACTCGCGAGGCCGATCTTCGTTGTTCGAATGCCAAAACGGAGTTCTCAATTTTTGCGATGGCTGCGTCGACTTCGCCGACCGCATCGTGTCGTAATTTGCCCACTTCACGGACCAGCAACGATTCGATCTCGCCGCGATATTGTTTCAGGTACTCCGCATAGCGACGCGTGATTCCAATTCGAGTCTCCACGGACACCGACCGCCACGATCGAGCCACATGCTCCGCTTGTTGCATCACCAAGCGGATTTCGTCGGGTCGTGATTCGTTTCCTTCCCATATGTGAGTTCCATCGATGGGACTGTGGCTCGAAAATTTCATTTGTGAATTCCTAGATTTTGCCGGCGCCCGAGAAAATCCTGACCTAAGTTCCTGATAGCAGCCCGAAATGCTGCCTAACCGTCTAAACCTATCACGTCACGTTGCTCAAGGTACAAGTCTTATGAAACGAAACAAAAAGAACGGCTTCTCACTGTTGGAAGTCATCGCTGCTGTCATCATCCTCGCTGTTGTAGCTGCTGCGACCGTTGCAACCGTTGCTCCGATGCGAGCCAAGAGTGACGCCAAGATGTCTGAACAAGACGTCGCGACACTCAATGCCACAACTCAAACGTACTTCCTCGAAGTTGGCAAGTATCCAACCCGAGTTTATGACTTGGTGACTTACAAGTACCTCAATTACACGACTGCTGCTGAACGCAAACGCTATCAAGACATTCTTGCTAAGTACAACTACGATGCCAGTACTGGCACGTTCACCGTCAAGTAATTATTGCTTTGCCTAGCTAAATCGATTGCAGCGTGAAGGACTCTTGCCGCTTACTTTGGAGTTGGAAATACAATGCTTCTTTCTCTGAAACGGCGGCAAGTTGTCTTCGCAAGGAGTCTCGCTCGTCGGCCGAACTCTGCGAGCTTGCCCAAGGGGGTGACTCTTATTGAGGTCGTTCTCGTGGTGATGATCCTCGGCGCCGCAGCCGTGGCAACATCATTCAAAACAGACAGTCAGTGGACGGATCGTCGAGAATCGCGTTCTGCGACATACGATGTCAGCCGAATCGTATCGCTAGCACGCAACACCGCGATCGAGAAACAAACGACAGTTCGCGTTTCTTATTCTGGACGACTCGGATCGACCCAGATTGACATCGTCGAAGATCCTGGCCCGTTAACCGCTGGACGTAAATGGTCCACACAGCTCTCCGATCAAGTGATTGTGCAAGGCACCCCCAGTTCGATCCAGTTCCAACCAGATGGATCAGCCAACTCGGCGACCAAATGGAGTGTGACTACAAATAGCGTTCAGGGTGAAATCACCGTTTCGCCAGTCGGCGGCATGATCCAAACGAAGGCTCCATAATGCCCCAAACAAGAAAACAAATTCGCAGCGGTTCCACGTTACTCGAAGTCGCAATCGGCTCGATGATGATGGCGTTGTTGATCGTGCCTGCAATGCGTGCCCTGAACGATTCGGATGCCTTGCGTCGCCGACATGAATCGCACGATGTGATGCTGTTCACCGCCGAGGAAAAGCTCGAACAGGAAAAAGTCGCACTTTCAAGCACACCTTATTTCGGAATCGCGGTAGCATCACCCAGCGGTATCGATCGCATTGAGAAAATTGATGTGCCAAACGGTGCTGACTTAATTTGTCGCACTCGTATCGTTGCCGACAACTCCGTCGGGAAAGTTTCCGCACAACTCGTTACGATCACGGTCGACGTGTGGAACGATGCCAACGGTGATCGTCTTCTCAGTGCGACGGAGTCTCACGAGACGATCCAAACCCAATGGGCCTCACCGTGAGTCGACCCCGCAAGCAGGTCCGCAATGGCCTAAGCCTGATCGAAGTCATCGCTTGCACGACGATTGTTGCCGTCTTGCTGGTTCCGATTGCCGCTGTCGTCAAAGATTCTGGACGAACGATTCGCCGGCTTGAGACCGACGTGACTGTGACACAGAGCCTCCGCTCAGCTTCGAGCTGGTTGCGTGACATGATCCGCCCCAGCTTGGTAGTTGCGATTGCGAATAATGATTTGAAAGTTCAATTGCCCAGTGGCAAGACTGCAGGTTTTTTTCGCAAAGGCCGCGACTTGGTGATGGACGATGGGGTGAACGTTTCAGTGATCTGTAAAGATATTCAAGATGTTCGGTTCCAGCCATTGCTGACGACGGACATCCCAGCCAAACGAGTTGGATTGACGATGACGATCACAGCTCGCGATCCGGTGACGGGTGCAACTTCCTCGATGCTCACCACGATTGCAAATTCACGATGAGCCAACATTCAAAGCTTGCGATTCGAGTTTCAGTCCGATCACGCCGGCGCCGCGGTGGAGTCATGCTGTTGTGCATGCTTGCTGCTGTGGTTGTGGCGACCGCTGTGTTAGGCCTCGCTCAATCGCATCGACATCGAATCATGCGAATCGACTCTCGTCGCGCGACGATCCAAGCCACCCAGGCAGCGTCGGGGCTCTACCAACGTGCGATTACTGTGATTCAAAACAATTCCGCATTCAGCGGGCGACTTGATCCTCTGGTGAAGACGCCTCTGGGGAGCTATGCGCTTATCCAGCCGCTCACGGCGACTGAAACCGCAATCGAAGTCTACGCCTACGACAAAGCCGCTGTTCCAGTAATCAAAGTAGTGGTTGATCCAACGGCTTTGTAGCGCAGGTTGACGCTACATAAGAAGCCACTGGCGCGGTACAACGGGTGCGAACCGTTTGAACCGCCTTTGTTTGACTCGCTGTGAATCGTCTTCTTTTACTAGGTCGCTCGCTTGCACTCGGCTCATCGAGCAAGTGGGCGCTTCTCGCATCGTTGGTCGGCTTCATCGTGGGCGCCGCTTGCGTCCTGTTTGAAGTCTTGACGCAAACGGTACGACGTTGGTCACTCAACCAATTTGCTGGCTTTCCACAGGGTGAAGCGATTGGCGAGCACAATCTGTTTGCCCCGTCTGGATTCGAGTTTTCACCTTGGGTCGTCGTGGCCGTGGTGACGGCTGGAGGGCTAGTATCTGGTTTAATCGTGTATTGTTTGGCACCTGAGGCGGAGGGTGCGGGTACTGACGCGGCAGCGGACGCCTTTCACAACAAGAAGGGGTACATTCGCAGTCGTGTCTCCCTTGTAAAGACGGTTGCGTCGGCTGTTACGCTTGGCACGGGCGGTTCTGGCGGTCGTGAAGGACCGATCGCGCACATTGGTGCCGGTGTCGGTTCGTGGTTGGCAACCCGACTGGAACTTTCCAATCGTGATCGCAGGATCTTACTCGCCGCTGGAATGGGTGCCGGTGTGGGTGCGATGTTTCGCGCGCCGCTCGCTGGGGCGATTTTTGCTGGCGAGATTTTGTATAGCGATTCGGACTTGGAGGCGGACGTCATTGTGCCGTCGGCGATCGCGTCGATTGTCGCCTATAGCGTCTACACCCAGTCGATACCGTTGGAGCAGCGTTTTCAGCCCATTCTTGTGACGGGATTGAATCACACGCTCACTTCTCCGGTGGAGCTTGTGCTGTATGTGTTGCTGGCTCTGGTGCTCTTGCTCAGTGCTGGACTTTACGTGCGCATGTTTCACTGGACACAAGGTGCGTTTCGTTCGTTGCCAATCGTTCCGCACCTGCGTCCTGCGGTGGGCGGATTGCTTGCTGCCGTGATTGGCATCTCGTTGTTCATGGTTATGGACCAGAACCACGATGCACTTGGCGTGCTCGGCACGGGTTACGGAACACTGCAACGGGCACTCATCGGTGAACCTGAATTGACGATGAAGATGCTGGCGGTCGTCGCCATCATCAAGATGGTCACGACGTCGCTTTCGATCGGCAGCGGAGGCAGTGGCGGCGTGTTCGGCCCCTCGATGGTGATCGGTGGTTGTGTTGGTGCCGCCTTTGGCCAAGCCATGCATCACTTCTTTCCGACGCTTGCACCGAATCCAGAAACCTATGCTGTGGTGGGCATGGCTGGCTTTTTCGCTGGGGTCGCTCGGGCGCCCATCTCGACGATCATCATGATCCGTGAACTGACCGGAGACTTTGGTTTGCTGGTACCAACGATGCTCGTCTCGACGCTTACGTTTATCGCCTCAGGACGATGGAATTTGTATAAGAAACAAGTGCCGACGCGAATGGATTCACCCGCGCACCGAGGTGACTTTCTCGTCGACGTGCTCGAAGGACTTCACGTTGAAGATGTGTACGTTAAAGACCAAAAACTGATGCTCATCCACGAAGGCGCGACACTCGATGAGATCGTTCACCGTCTCGCCAAGACGAATCAACACTATTTCCCAGTCGTCGATTCCGAAGGCAAAATGGTGGGGATGTTCTCGGATGACGATGTGCGAGCCTATTTGTTTGACGAAACTTTGTGGCGACTCGCTAACGCTCGCGATGTGATGATGACCAAGTTCGTCAAAGTCCGACCGGATGACGACTTGAACACAGCCCTGCAAAAATTCACCTCAGAGAACCTGGATGAATTGCCCGTCGTCGATAGCGAAGACTCCAATCGTTTGCTTGGGTTTCTGAGACGTAAAGAGACGATCGCAGCTTACAATCGCCAGATTCTGAAGCACCGCCAGGAATCTGAGGCGGAGGAAAATACGAGCTCAGCCGAATGAGGTCTCGATGATCCGCAACAGCTCGGTTGCGGCTTGAGCTTCTTCGGCGACAACATAGTCCGCGCCGGACTTGATCAATAAATCGCGACTCTTCGCATATCGGCATCGAACCACGATGTTCGCTGAAGGATTCAGTTGGCTTGCTGCCGCTGTGACACGAATCGCAACTTCGTCGACCGGGACACAGATCACGAGCATCCCAGCGGTGTCAGCGGTACAAGCTTTCAGCACGGGTGCAGTCGTCGCGTCACCAGCGACGATGGGGATACCGAACTGGGCAAACGATTGCAAGTTCAACGGATTCAAGTCAACAGCGTGGACTTCGTAACCGAGCGTCTCCAATCGCGAGACGACGGCGCGGCCTACGGGGCCCATTCCAATCACCACAGCCGAGCGTGCATTTTCGTCTGCTGCGAGGAATGGGTTGTGACTTGCTTCATGAGCATGATCGTCTTCGCGACGTCGAAAGCCCCACTGAATAAGGAGCGGTGACAATAGCAGCGTGCCTCCAGCGATCCCGAGCACACGTTGTTGATCCTCGCCCGAAATCAAGCCAGTCGAAGACGCGAGTAGAAGCAGCACAAACGCGAATTCGCCAACATGCGCAAGTCCCAACGCGGGCCCGATCGACAACCGTGGCGGAAGCCCCGTGACCCAAAATCCAGCCATGGCTGCAATGGTTTTGATAAGCGTGAGGATCACGATCCCGCACACAATGAATACCGGATCGCCAGCGATCGCGGACAAATCGATCAACAACCCGAGGCTGACAAAAAAGATAGCGGCGAATACTTCGCGAAACGGCAAAATCAGCGAATCGATTTGCTCGGACCAACGGTTACCACCGAATGCCAGTCCCGCCGCAAACGCGCCAACGGCTGGCGGGAGTCCAAGTTCGTACGCGACGAGTGTCACGATGCCGAGGACCGAGAGTGTAAGCAACACAACCAAATCGGTGCTTCGATGACGAGTGATCCGAGGAATCGCGATGCGGCTCAAAAACTCACGAAGCGCAATCGTTCCCGCGAGGAAGCAAACCGATATGCCACCAAGCACGAACCATTGCCAAATGCTTGGATTGGTATCGGTGCTGGCCAACAACGGCACGCAAAGCAACAGCGGAACCAGTGCAGCATCTTGGAACAAGAGAATCGCGATCGCCCGTCGCCCGATGCTTGTGGATGTCTGGCCCAGCTCACCGAGTGCCTTGAAAACGAGCACCGTGGAGCTAAATGCCAATGCAGCGGCAACCAGTATCGAACTCGCTGCACTCCAACCCAACCACAGAAGTACAACGGTGAGTGGAATTGCAACCAGCAGCATCTGAACCGGTCCACCTGTTAGCAAGTGCCGACTCATTCGCCGCAATTCATCTGGCGAGAGCTCCAGACCAATGGAGAAGAGCAGAAAGAAAACGCCAAGTTCGGCCAAATGCCGGATCTCTGCTTCCTCCGCTGGAACCCAGTTCAACGCACCGTTTCCGATGATCGCACCCACCGCCAAATAGCCCATCAATGGCGGCAGATTCCACGCGCGACACAGCAAGCCTGCGACGAGCCCTGTCGTGAGGAGGATAAGCAACTGTTCAATAAACAGATGGTGCACGATGTCGATTCAGTACTAGAAAAAACGGGTCAATGTCGAAAATACGGGTGACGATACAACGGGCGGGCCGAACCGTTACAAAACTATAGGTCGTCTGGTGGAAAGAGTGATCGCAATAACCGCGCCGAAGGATCGAATTCTCTTGTGAACGCTAGCTCCACACTCGCAGTCAAACTCCGCTTGATCGTCAATTGCTGGACAACGCCCATCGGCGTTCCATCAATGAAGCATCGCACAGGACGCTTGCCCGAGCGATCCAAGCTTGTGAGTGTGATCAAGCTCTCGTCCGGCAACGTCATGGGCTTCCAGAATCTGGGCTGAAATATATTCGACCCAGCAAGCGTGACCGTTGGCGTGTTCAGAGGAACGGGGACGGCACCCATCGCACGCGCGTAGGCTGACGATCCAGACGCCGTGGCAACGAGCATTCCGTCACCCACAACTTTAGAAACACGAGTTTCGCCATCCACGTCCAATCGTATCCACGCGGCTTGCCCTTCCGCTCGCTCGACCCACACATCCGAAAACGCCAGTCCCCAATCTTGATCTCCACTGGGGCTCTCCGTATCCACTCGCAGCATCGGCAACATGTAGGAGTTTAACTCCAAGTTGACAAGGCTCTCGGGTAATCGCTCGTTCATCAAGAAGCCGAGATGCCCCGTGTTGACACCGACAAACGGTACACGTAATCGCCAGTGCTCTCGAATCGCGTGCAGCATCGTGCCGTCACCACCGAGCGCAAGAATCATCTCGGGATCATCCGATTGATATTCTTCGAACCGCTTCATCGCCTCAACCGATTTGGGGTTTCGCGTGTCCGCGACCACAAGCAAACGAGGTCGTGTGGTTCGAAAGCATGCGAACCGCTGAGACGAATAGGGCACAAACAACTTGTGTCGCTCGATGTAGCTTTCGACGAGCGGGACAACACAGTCGGTGATCGGTTTGGATGAGTAGACGAGCTGCCGGACTTGTTCAGAAGTCTGGTTCGTTTCACGACCCAGTAGCGTTGACTTGGATGGAATGTTCTCATCCGAAGGTCGTTTGTCGGCGGGATGAAACAACATCCACTGAAGTTCCGACGAATCGGTACTGTGGTTTGAAACGCTAAACGAATCCGCATCGCGAACATGCCAAAGCTCGCCTCGTGATCCGTGTCGAGCGGCCAGTTCGCTTGTTGTTGAGTAGCGATTGTTGCTGATGTCGTCATAGTCAACGGTGACACCATCGAGATCTCGAAAGCCGAGTGTCACCAGTGCGGCGCGGTGCAGCGGCGAGGTGTGCTGGTGCTCGCCGTCCGCAACACGTGGCCCGAGCGGACAAACGACCACTTCATCAAATCCCGATTCGAGCAACTGGATCACATCTTGGCGATGCGACCGTGTGGGCGGGTCAAACGTTCTCGCATAAACCGCAACTCGCCTCACGGGCACTGGTCGGACATCCGTCGCTGGACAATCGATATTCGTCCGAGACTCGATCTTGGCGAGCGTTTGGTCAACTAGCGTTTCGATTGCCCAGCCACGTTCGGTGCATAATTGCAAGACGCTGCAAAGCAATTCGCCAGTCTCTGTCTGCAAATGTGCTGGGTCATTGGATCGCCTCAGCGACGTCGCCTGGGTGAGGATGCTCTCTAGTCGTGTTTCGATTGGCGTCGTTCCAAACGCCTGTTCGAACACGTTTGCGATGCGTTTGCAGTCTAGATTGCGATTTTCCATCGGCTTTAGCCACACCAGATTGAGTCCAGAATCCGGCGATTCGTTTCGCTGGAGGTTCGCCAGCCTAACCTCGCGTGACGGTCTTCAACAGCCCGATCAGCTGACTCGTGAGTTGTTTGAATCGCCGGTCGCTCAATCGCTTGTAAAAGGCTTTCAGAATTGCTGCTGAGTGACTTTGGTCCAACTGATCGATCAAGACGGGAACGACTTCCTCGATCACTCCCGGATCTTGTTCATTCGCATCGCCTGTGTAGACACATGCATAGCTGGCGATTGACGAACCAAACAGCTCTTCAACGTACTTCACCGCAGCGGAAATCGACTCTTCCTTCAACTCATGAGGGTTTCGCCAGTCGTACGGTGGCGACCATTCACGCACCGGTCGAAGCAAATCGATGTGTGTGAGCACCGCGACCACGGAGGGCGGTTTGAGAGTTTTCTTTTCCGCATACAGCTTCGCTAGTTCGTCAAGCAGTTGCCGATCCGACTCGCGAGCCGGCGAGTTGGCTGCCATCACCAAGAGGATCAGATCAGCCGACTCAGCCGCCGTGCGAATCTCACGAAGTTGCTGTCGACTGACATTTGCCTCGTCGTATCCCGGTGTATCCAACAACGTGATCGCGTTCTTGAAGCCTGGCAACGAATACTCAAACCGCTGTACCTCACGCGTTTCTGGAAGCACACTGGTTTGGGCAACTTGGCTCCCAAGCAGCGCATTGATCAGACTCGATTTGCCGGCTTTGACTTGCCCCATAACCGCGATCGTGGTGGGGACCATACTCAGTTTGTCAAGTTCCTCGAGATCGCCACCGAGTTCATGAGCGGCACTGGCCATCGGTGCGAATTGAGATCGATACTGTGCCGATCCTCCTCGCAATCGACCGCTGTACATCTCGATGAGATAGTAACCAAGCTGTCGCAGATATCGTTGATAGAACGCACAAGCGACTTCCTTCTGGAGTTCAACCGAAATGCGACCTGCCTTTCTCCACAACGGATACGCCAGCAACTTGGATGGATTCATGATTGCGGACGCGATATAGATGACTTTCTGGGCGACATCTAATGCGCCGATGATGCTTGGCACTTTTTCAATTTGGCCAATCGTCGCCAGATCGCTGCCTGGAACATGCTCGATGGTCCATTGCTCCAAGTCTTCGACGGCCAAGTGAATAACCGACAAGATCTCCACGAGCGTCAGCGGGTGAAGCAAGTTCTCGCTTTGGTCCGCGTGGTAGTACTTGGCCAAGCGCTCAGCCATGACTTGTGCGTCAAGTAGATAGCGACTGTAGTCGGTGATCGACTGGTTAGCCGCATCTGCGACTTCAGCGCGAAATTGTTCGATGACTGCAATCGCACCCGTGTCACGCGGAGTCCAGAACGCTGGCGCTTGGAGCGGCTTGCCTTCGGGGGTGTGGTGATGTTTTGTTGGCGACCAGAGCTTGCCCACAATCCAGGCGACAAGCCACATCGCCGGTAAAAGCCAAAAGATGTTGTAGAACCAACCTGTTTGATAAATGGCGACAGCGCCGATCACCAAATACACCAGCACCGGGAGCATCCACAGTAGCAACAGAACGGTGAATCGCGGACGGAGCATCTTTAGCCAGTTCATTCGGCTCTCCAAAGTTCATGTCCGCGGCGGAGTTGCTGTGCAAAGATCTCACGCAGCTGGTCGGGACTGGGCACGTTCCCTTTTCGCAAATCGGCAAAGTACCAATCCCATGACATGCCCAGTGCGTACGTGAACGCGAACGAGCTTGCCGCGCCCGCAGCCATCCCAAGAAACGGAATGAACTTCCATACGCCACGCAATGCCAATCGAATCGCGATGCGTGACCCCGCCGCGCTGCTCAATACGGCCCATCTTGCTGGCGTGATTTCTTGGTCATAGATCTTTGCCACCTTCATCGCCAAGTGAGCTTGGATTCCCAGCACGGCGGGGATGTCGACCCACGGCACAGGCACCGCACCTGCGGTTGCCGCCAATGCACTTGACGCAAGGACTTGCCACCTCGCACGACGCTGGCGAGATGTTGTACCGTCGCTTCCATTGTTGTTGAGCGCCATCAACGCTTGCCGGTAAGCGTGCGGAAGCTTCTCTAGACCTTAATCCAGTGTAGCTGGACTGAATAAAGTTGGAAGAAACTCGAAAACCCTCGGCGTTTTACGCGTGTATTGGAGGTTAAGAAGACTTCAACAAACGCACGCAAACGAGGGTTTCGAGTGAACGCCAAATTACGACAGA
>JBGTAI010000021.1:0-58377 GCA_041749955.1 Pirellulaceae bacterium
AAACGGCTGCATTGCCAAATAGCGACGCTTTGTACGCTGCGACCACACGATCGGTCGCTTGCGCAATCGATTTTTCAGTCGCCATCCACGTACCGGGCCCGAACTTCTCCACCGCACGCGACTGAACGCTTGCGATCGTCAACAGTAATGACGCAGCCTCTTGTCCGTGCTCGCGGCGCAGCGACATCGCGGCATTGGCCGAGATCGGGTTGGCGGAGATGCTGCGGATCGTATCAACGTTCCGCACGAGCCAGGCCGCAGACCCCACCGATGGAAGATCGTTTGGCGACTCTGGTTCGAAAGGATAGGTAAATGGCACAGCAGTCGGGTCACGGTCGGTATCATACGGCGGGCAGGGAAAACGCGCATTGTGCCCAGAAACGTTCACAATTGCAGGCGGAGGGGTCGAAAAAGACGATTGCCACTGGAAAAATTGTCGACAGCGGTAAAAATCAGCGAGCTGCCAGGGAATAACCCGTTGCCAGAAATCGAATCAACGCCTATTCTTTGCGACTTGAAACTGTCAAAGTCACACAAAGTCACATATAGTTCGATACGACCCGCTGCGGTCGTGTGATCGGGCGAGCCTCGCCGGAGTGAGTTTCCAATATGACCATGGATCGTAGCCTCAAGGTGCAAGCCGGGGCAATTAAATCGCGAAACGTGTTGACCCGAGCCGAAAGGGTCTCGCGTTTAAAAGAACTGGATCGCTGGACCGACGAATCCGAAGTCGTCGGGATGCCGAAGGTCCGCGTTCTGAAGGTTTCTTTGAAGAAGAAAAAGAAAGTCAAGAAGGAAGAAGCAGACGACAAGAAGGGCAAGAAGAAGAAATAGGCTGGTTTTGGCGGTTCGTAGGCTGGTATTTCCAGCCGAGCGAACTCGCCCAGTCGAATTTGCCTGTCAATCGACCAACAAAAGCCGATTTCGTGCGAAAAAGCATGAGATCGGCTTTTTCGTTTTGCGGTTCATCTGGTACGAATTGATCACGCTTTTCTGTGAGAATCTGGACAACGCCGCCTCCGGCGAGAATGATGAGTCCCATGACAAACTCGACCCTTGATAATCCGCAATCGCTTTCGGACTCGCCAAGCGACCCGATGGCTGACTTGCCAACGACCGGCATCGACCCACAACGACTGCCGCGACCCGAAGAAACTGAGCCGCTCAAGATCCTCTGGCAGTACGTTATCGTGCTGACGGGCGTGCATCTGGTTGCTGTTTTGGCGTTTCTGCCGTGGACGTTCTCGTGGCTATTTACTTGGTCGGGCGTGATCCTCGCGATCCTCGGTCACTTCGCATTCGGGATGTTCGGTATCACGATCGGATACCACCGACTGCTGACGCACCGTGGCTTCACATGCCCGAAGTGGCTCGAACACACGCTTGCGGTCATGGGGATGTGCAACTTGCAAGACAGCCCGGCACGCTGGGTCGCGATTCACCGCATGCACCATCAACACAGCGACCATCAACCCGACCCCCACTCGCCGCTGGTCAGCTTCCTGTGGGGACACGTGGGCTGGGTCGTGTGTCGTCACAAGAGCTTGGATCGCACGATTCACTACGAGCGCTATGTGCGTGACTTGTTGCGTGATCCGTTCTATCTCAAGTTAGAACGTCGTGACGGTTGGTTCTTTGTGTTCGCAGGCCACGCGTTGTTGATCACACTCGTTGGCGCAGCGTTCGGGTATCTCACGAGTGGATATAATTCTGGCGAAGCATTGCGTTATGCCGCGAGCTGGTATGTGTGGGCTGTTGCAGTGCGAACCGTGTTTGTGTTGCATGGAACATGGGCCGTTAACTCGGTTTCGCACATGTTTGGGTACCAAAACTACAAGACGCGAGACTGCAGCCGCAATAATTGGCTCGTGGCCCTGATCAGCCACGGCGAGGGCTGGCACAATAACCACCATGCTCAGCCACGATCCGCTGCCCATGGGCATCGCTGGTGGGAGTACGACATGTCTTGGTGGATCATCCGAAGCTGGGAGGCAATCGGATTGGCAAAGAATGTTGTCCGACCAAAGCCACCCAAGCCGGACGGCACAGTCGCTATGGATGATGCCGTCGCGTAATCTCGACGATGGCATCGTGAAGCAATGTGTTGCTGGCAACGACGCTCGTTTGCACCAGCGGTAGCGAGTCGCCTTTCGCGTCGGTGACTCGGCCGCCAGCTTCTTCGACGAACAATCGCCCAGCGGCAAAGTCCCAGGGCGAAAGCTTGTATTCGAAGAAACCACCGAACTGGCCACAGCCCACTTGGCATAAATCGAGCGAAGCGGTGCCAAAGCGCCGAATGCCGTGGATGTCCTGTCCGAAAAGTTCTTCGATCGCCTTGAGCGTGCTTCGCATCATGGCGCCGCGATCGTAATAGAACCCGCAACCGATGAGTGTTTTTGCGAGCGTCGGATCATCGCTCACGGAAACTCGTTTGCCATTGAAGTGCGCTCCGCGACCGCGAACAGCAATGTAAAGATCATCGCGAATTGGATTCAGCACAACGCCGACCATGGCTTGGCCGCGATGGTAGTACGCGATCGAAACGGCAAAGTGCGGCAGCTGGTGAGCGAAGTTGTTGGTGCCGTCGAGTGGGTCGATGATCCACAGGTCTTCGGCATCAGCATTACCTCCCGCAAGCGACTCTTCGCCAAGCAACTCATGCGATGGAAATTGACTTCGCAAGTAGTTGCCGATCGCTAACTCGCTTTCGATATCGGCATCACTGACGAGATCATAAGTTTTGCCTCCGTCGGCGGATTTGTCTCGCATCACGACGCCACCGTGGAAGTATCGAGCGAGAATCTCGCCCCCGAGGCGTGCGGCATGCGTCGCAGCAGCGAGCAACTCATCTAGATCGATCATGATTCAAGCTTTCGTGTCATTTGCTGAAAGGCGTGTGCTTAAAAGGAGTTGGCTGAGGATGGCAGACGTTTATCCATCGCGATGACACTATCGCCGCCGCATGCAATTTGTGCGAGGACAGGCACGTCGGTGTACGTGGCGATCTCGCTCACGTTGTGCTCGAGTGCAAGACGCCGATCGGCTGCTTCAAAAGGAACGACTTCGGAAAGCACGATGCCGGCTGGCTTGAGGCCTCGATGCTCTGCCGCCGCACACGTTGCCAGCGTTTGGTGGATCGCCCCGAGTCGATTCGCGACCACGATCAGGAGGCTGACAGGAGCCAGCGAAATCGCCAGGTCAATATTGAGCACCGCGTCCGCGATCGGACTCATCAACCCGCCGGCGCCTTCGACGATGAGCACATCGCAGTGTTCGTACCATCGGGCGGCACCTTCGACCAGCAAGCTTCGGTCAACAACGCGATCTTCTAGACTGGCGGCGAGTTTTGGCGCAAGCGGTGCCATGAAACGCTGGGGATTCACCGCATCAAGATCCAACGGACATCCAGCCGCATTCCACAAATTGATTGCATCGCCGGACTCGAGAATCCCGTCTTTGAGAACACATCCGCTGGCTACCGGCTTGTACACTCCGACTCGCTTGCCAGAATGACATAGCTGTCGAGCGAGCAACGACGCGACGTAAGTTTTGCCAACATCCGTATCGCTGCCGGCAACAAAGATAATTTCGGGGCGTTTTGGTTCAGACACAGTTACAAATACGATTCGAGCTTCGGGCGCGAGACTAAGGAAAAATCAACGTGACAAGAAATGTACGCTTAGCCCTGGTCCAGTTGCGAGATGCCCTCTCCCGTGACGCGTCGATTGAAACGGCTTGCCAATGGTCTCGCCAGGCTGCTGACCAGGGTGCTCAAATTATTTGTCTGCAAGAATTGTTCAATGGGCCGTATCCTTGCCAGAGCGAAGATCACTGTAATTTCGATCTCGCCGAGCCGATTCCTGGACCCTCAATCGACGCCCTTTGCGTTGTCGCCAAAGAACGAAGCGTCGTGATCGTGGCACCCATTTTCGAGCGGCGTGCCCCAGGGATGTATCACAACAGTGCAGCGGTGATCGATGCAGACGGCTCGATCGCGGGGATCTATCGCAAGATGCACATTCCCGACGATCCGTTGTTTTACGAGAAGTTCTATTTCTCGCCCGGCGACCTTGGATTCACACCCATCCAAACGCGGTACGCCAAGCTTGGAATCGGAATTTGCTGGGACCAGTGGTTCCCGGAGGCTGCACGGTTGTTCGCGATGGCGGGCGCAGAGATTCTCTTATACCCGACTGCGATCGGCTGGATCCATGAAGAGAAGGCAGAGTTTGGTCATGGTCAACACGATGCGTGGCGAACGTCGATGCGCGCCCACGCGATCGCCAACGGCATATGGCTCGGTGCCCCGAATCGAGTTGGCATCGAAAACAAACTAGAATTCTGGGGCGCGTCGTTCATCGCGTCGCCTCGCGGTGAGGTCGTCGCCGAGGCGGACCATCACAGCGAGTGTATCATCACTGCGGACTGTAACCTTGATGAGATCGACGTCGTTCGAACGCACTGGCCGTTCTTGCGAGATCGACGCATCGATGCCTACCAAGGCCTGCTCAAACGATGGATCGATTGAGCGGATAAGTTCGACATTCCGCGAACGCGTTACTTCAGTCGATAACACATCAACTTGTCTTGCTCGCGCAGATACAGTTTGCCATCCGAAATGACGGGGTGTGCCCAGGTCTTGCCCTGCTGAAATTCAGGCTCAAACTTGAGCACTTGCGTGAATTTTTCAGGCGTTGCTTTTGCGACGATGACCGTACCATTTTCTCGGCGAAAGAGAATGTGTCCATCAGCGTACACAACACTTGTCTCGCCATCGCCCGCGGCACGCTCTGGCCCCCAAGCGATCTTGCCGGATTTCATTTCGACACACGCGGGCAAGCCGTTGCCGTTGCCGTGGCCACAATAAATGTAGCCGTCAACGAGGACCATGCCGCCGTGCTTGTTTTGTAACTGATTCGCTTCGAGCCAATAAACTTCCTCTGCCTTCACGCCGCCTCCCGCTTCCGCGACGAGATGCAGTAGCGCCGAGCCCGTGTTGTACGCGGTGCTCGTAAAGACGTAGTCGCCGTCCACGATTGCTGTGGGGATGTTCGCAGTGCCGTTGGCAACTTGCTCATATTGCCAAAGAAGCTTTCCGTCGGACGCACGAACTCCGATCAGCGCGCGACCGACGAGCTGGATGTATTGCTTCACGCCACCGCCACGAGAGATCACGGCGGAAGCGTATCCGGCGCCGTCTTTCAGATCCTTGCCATTGAGTCCGACTTTGCTTTCGAATTTAGGCAATTCGCACGCCCAAACTTGTTCGCCAGTGGACTTATTCAATGCAAGGACCATGCCTTGATCGCCGCCGGGCGTACAAATCACGTTGTCGCCATCAACGAGCGGCGATTCGCTGTAGCCCCAACCGCTCATCATCTTGCCATTCCACTCCTTGAAATCGCGTTGCCAAACGATGGAGCCAGCAGCACGATCCAGGCACACAATCTTGCCGTCACTGCTAACGGCATAGAGTCGATTACCGTCCACAGTTGGGGTTGTACGCGAACCGTCGTAACCGTGCTTGGGTGGACCATTTGTGATGGCTTGTTTCCAAATCAAAGATCCGTCTTCCGCGCTGATCGCGATGACCGACTGGCTATCGTCAAAGTTACCGCTGGTGTAGATCACGCCACCAGCGACCGAGACGCTTGCGTATCCCGAACCAAGCCCTTCGGCCATCCAAGCGAGCGGTGGCGCACCGGATTCAACCCAACCTTCAAAGAGCCCTGTTTCCGCGGACCGATTGGCTCGATCGACGCCGCGAAATTGGGTCCAGTCTTCAGCCAAGGCCGCCTGAGGCAATGACGTCGTGCTCGACAACACCAGAAGCACAACCATTGAAATTGAAAAGGACTTGTAACGTCCGTGGAACGCTTGATTGACCATGCCGACAGATTCCTAGGTGGATAAAGAAGTTGATATTTAAGTAAGGGCAATTCGACGCTTAGTCATTCCAGTAAATCACAGCGTTGTGCGTGGCGCGACCGACCGCGACGATGTCATTATCGCCATCGCCATCAAAGTCACCGACAACGAGATCTTCCACAGCAACTTGACCTGGAGCGACGAGCGTTCGCTTCCATTTGCCCTGGCTTGGATTCACTGGGTCGTAGATTCGCACACCGGCGCGGTGTTCGGCGGAGGCTTCATCGCGAACACCAATCACGAGTTCAAGGTCCGCATCATCATCCAGATTGGTACAAGCAACCGCATGTCCCCATTTGAGTTGTTCGTCGAGCAAATGTCGCGTCCAAAGTTCACTCGATTCTTTTTCATTCGGCTGTGTGTAGACAACGACTTTGTCACCGTGCCAAGGTTCGATTGTCGCCAAGTACGATGCGTCCGTGCCGAGTCGACCAAGCCGAACTTCACTTGCACCAATCGCTGGTGCGGTGCCAGTTTGACCGCTTCCCAATCGAGTCGCGATCGTGCGCTCGCCCTCGGGACGAAACCACGTGACACCTTCGAAGCTAGCGGCGAGCAAGTCTTGGCGACCATCCGAATCGAGGTCCACTACGTCAATGTTGTGTGAAACGTGAAGCGAGTGATCGAGCGTTTGAACGCTCCATTCGCCGTTGCCTGAATCGAGTTCACTCGCGGCGGGTGGTGAGAGCATCAACATCCGGATGGCGGTGTTTTCAAAACCAGGTGGACGCGATCCGCGGCCCTTGAGCGGAGCGACGATTAGCTCCTGGCGACCGTCACCGTTCCAGTCCATCCAATTCATGCGGTGCGTCGTTGGTTCGTCCATGATGTGCGTGTACGTCCAAAGATCTCGCGGATCCTCGGGACACCGCAGCCAACCGATGTGGCCTCCGGAATCGCTGTTGCCAAATTGCCAATCGCGACCGACTGCGAAATCGATGTCGCCGTCACCATCAATGTCGTGCGGTGCGAAACAGACGTTGTCATGCGAAGCTTTCGTATCTTCGTGCATCACGTGGACTTTCCACGTCGGATTCTCGAGCCAAATAAATCGCTTGCTATCGACGATTGCGATATCGAGCTTGCCGTCGCCCGACAGATCCAACGTGCGAACGGCGTAGCCAACGCCAAGCTCCACCGGTAATACCTCAGCTCGCCAGACGCTATCTTCGCCGCGAACAGTAGCGCCGGTCGCGAACGAAATGACCATCAATATGGAAACTCGGAACATTCAGATTCGTCCTCTTTCGCTAACGCGGCCCAATACACGAAATCAATTCCGCCGTAGTCTAGCCGAATTTCGGCTATGCCAGTTAAATCCGACAAACCAGCCTACCCAACGGGAGGGGTGGAAAATATAACGTTCCTCGAGGGTTTGTGTGGTAGCCTTGAGAGAGCAGTTGCGTAACTGTCTGGCTTGGCCTCTTGTTTTTTGATAGTGAGCAAACAAGGCATTGACGTTGCTCACAAAAGACGCACCCTTCAAATAAGACGTAATCCCTGACCAGGACCGTGATCGATGACAGAGAAGCGATTGAGTTGGCGAATTCTCGCGATCATTGCAAGTCCCATGCAATTTGGTTCGAGTCGCATCAGGAAGGATCGTCGACGCGCTGTCCAACCTCAGCGAACGTTAATTTCCGAACGACTCGAAGATCGCCGGTTGATGGTTGCTGAGGGGGAAGTGTTCAATCTTTCTCAGGTAATCAACGCCGCAGGACTTGGCGGAACAGCCTTAACGGCAACCGTGCGATGGGGTGACGGAAGCGAAACACCCGCCTCCGTGAGCGCACTCCCCGCAACTGGTCCGCTGAGGGTAAGGATCGATTACTCACTCGATACTGGTTTCTTCAGCAGCCAAGCAAGGAGAGATCTCCTGCAGATCGCCGCCGATTCGATCGTCAGCCGCTTCAATGACGACTTGCTCGCCATTTCTGCATCTGGATCCAACACCTGGTCCGCGGTGTTCTCCAATCCCGCAACTGGCGCGTCGGAGAGTCGCGCTAACCTGCAAGTCGCTGCGAACGAGATCATTGTCTATGCCGGCGCGAGGAACTTGCCGGGCAACACGCGAGGATTTGGTGGCCCCGGTGGCTTCAGTTCGTTCGGCACACCCGCATGGAACCAACTCGTGCAAGGCCGCGGCGAACCTGGTGCACTGGCAAGCCCGCAAACGGACTTCGCTCCTTGGGGTGGATCGATCACATTCGATAACGCTGATACGAATTGGCACTTCGACACCGACATCAGCGGAATCCAAAACAATCAAGTCGACTTCTTGACCGTCGCCATGCACGAGATGGCCCACGTGTTTGGATTTGGTTTCATCCCGGCTCAATCCAACCGATCGTCTTGGGACAACCTTTCCCAAAGCGGCAACTTCACTGGCCCCAAAGCGGCAGCGTCTTTCGGTGCGAGCAGCGTCCCGCTCCAATCCGGTGATCGTGGTCACTGGCAAGAAGGCATCACGAGCAACGGGCGTGATGTGCTGATGGATCCAACCATCCTCTCAGGTGCACGAACATTGTTCACACCACTGGACTTTGCCGCCTTTGACGACATTGGTTGGGATGTTGACGCGAGCAATGTAACGGTCACCGCGTCACACACTTACGCCGACAACAGGAACCACGTTGTTGAAATTGTCTTGAGAGGTTCAAACGGCGAATTCGTGACGACCACGAACGCCAATATCACGAACGCACTGCCGACGCTGACCGTTCCTGCGAACCAAACCATCACGGTCGGACAAACGTTAACGCTAGCGAATATCGGTCAAATCAGTGACCCAGGTTTTTCAAATGCGAGTGCTACGCCAGCAACCGTCGAAACCTTCAACTACACGATCAACTGGGGCGACCAAACCACTGTCGACTCCGGTACCGCCACAATCGATCGCCAAGGCAGCGCTAGCCAAACGACGCTTGCGTCATTCGATGGCAGCCATGTCTATACCAGCGCCGGTACGTTCACGGTCACGGTTCGAGTCACCGACGACGACAACGGTGCGGCTCAGAGCACATTCAACGTTGTGGTGAACCCCAAGCCAACGTTAACACTGTCGCTGAATCGAAGTTCGGTCACTGAAGACGCTGGTGCAGACGCAGCAACGCTAACGATTACGCGCAGCGGCCCAGCCTTGACCTCTGCACAAACCATCACGCTCGCTTCAAACGATGCGAGCGAAGCGACATTGCCCGCCACCGTTTCGATCCCAGCAGGCCAAACGTCTGTAACGACCAGTGTTCGTGCCATCGATGATACGCTCCTGGATGGTGAGCAAACTGTATTACTCAGCGCGTCGGCACCCAATACGGATCCTGGTAGCATCGATTTGAGGGTCACGGACCGCGAAACAATCACCGCTTCGTTCAACGTTGCATCCATTCGCGAAGACACCGCGGCCGATTCGCTCGTGCTCACGGTACGCCGCAGCAATACCGATACGACCGCTGACCAAAACGTCAATGTCTCGGGCGGAGCGTCATCGCAACTCGTCATCGCGTCACCAGTTCGCATTCCCGCTGGACAAGCCTTGGCAACCGTTCGATTGACCCCAGTCAACGACATGACACCCGAACTGCTCGCCACGCTGCAGTACATATTTACTGCAGCAGGCTACACGTCAGGCACCGCTACGGTTGACATCGTCGATGACGAACCACCAAAGTTCCAACTCGCGAGCAATCGATTTGACGTGAACACGGTTGGCGGAGTTACCGCATCGGACGCATTGGAAGTAATCCGCCAGTTGAATTTGCGAGGCGACAACCCAATCTTGGATCCAGCCACGGAAGATCCTGGCGGCGTCTTTGTTGACGTGAATGGCGACTATCGAGTTACCGCCTTAGATGCCCTTGAAATCATCAACGAACTGAACCGAATTCAGTTCCTGCCTCCGGAAAGCGAGGAATTTCAATCGAATTCACGAGCTGGCATCCCCGCCCCCTCTGTCGACACTAAATCAGATCTGGAGGGTGCGTCCCCACCGGCAAAAGCCTATGATATCGCCTTGAACAACATGCTTGGCTCGTCCAATGATGAGTTCATTATGCTGAACTTCATTAGTGACGAAGAACGCCGTGATCGCTACTCGAACGAAGCTCGATTCCTCTTTTAACGTTTCGACGATTTACTGAATGATCGAATTAATCATCGCCGTTGTCTCCCTCACGTTTCTGCTAGGCGGTGCGGGGTTTCTCTGGTTCTGGTTCGTCCGCAGCCAAGACTGAGCCGACATGGTTGCAATGACCTTTGATCAGTTCGCAAAGGTGCTTTGGATCAACACCATCATCTTGCCTTCGTTGTCGGACGGATCCACATCGAACATCCTCAAGAATAATTGCCCCGTGGACTTAGCGATAAAGTCCTTGCCATCTTCGATGACAAACGGCTTGGCTTCGGCCAGTTCTTTCGGCGATTGAACGATCGTGCCGATCAATGTTCCGAGACGAATGCGATTGTCACGCGGTTTCAGTTCTTCTGGGATCTCAATTCCACCAGCTCCCGTCTCGTAAACAACCTTCCAAGTTCCTTGAGCCTCAATATGGACCGGCATACCTTGCGTGATGACAACGCCGGAGTATTGCCATGCTTGGTTCGCGTTGATCGTTGCGACCTTCCGATTTTGGACGGATTGGCTCCCCAGAATTCGACTTAACCCGTCTGTAGCCAATCCATAGCTCGGGACCAACTTTACGAGCGAAGTATAGACCTCCCGTGCTTTATCAAACTCCTTCTTGCGTTCGTACTCCATCGCAAGCTTCTCGGCCTTGCTGATGAACTCTTTGTGCAGCGTCAATAATTGGGGGTCAGTCGGCAATTGAGTGGCGTCGTCAGCGACTTCCCGCATTTGCTCCTGTAGCCGCTGGGCCTTCTCTTGCATTTGCTGTTTCAAACGTTCCTCCGCCCGCTTATTACTAGGCGTTTGCGCGATGAGCGGAGAGGCCAACAACACAACAACAAACAACGCGACGTTTCGCACATACCAACAAGTTTGAGTTTTCATGACAGCAGAAGATTGGGGGAAGACAAGACGGCGAAAGACTCTTGAGTGGTTGAGGAACTCATTCTAGTCCGTGTGAAAAAGAACGCGAATGACCACGCAAATGTACTCACTTCCATTCTCCCGACTTTCCGAACTGGCTTTGGGTCGCCGCACCAAACCGAGCTGCCGCGTCGTTGATGCGCTTCAGTGCTTCTGGGGTCGAAAGTCCGCTGCAACCTCGAGCAGCTTCGATCACGGTTTGGCATTCATTACGATCCATAAACACAGCGGCTTCGAGCAATCGCGACTCATCCTCTTCCGGGACAGCCATAAATCCGTGCTTGTCCGCGTGTATCAATTGGCCCGGTTTTACCGATCGTCCAAAAACCTCGACGTCACAGCTCCAGCGAACGGGGACGACATGTGCGTGACCAACACAAAGCCGACGCGAGATCGCTTTGAAACCCGCGTTCGTCATCTCGTCGACATCACGAATCGCTCCGTCAGTGATCGTTCCGACACAGCCCAATGCGCGATGAACGTTGCTGTTGACTTCCCCCCAGAACGAACCGATCACTCGCGGCTTGTCGAGATCTTGGACGACGACAATCTTGGGACCTTCGATGGAGCTGACATACTCGCGATAGTCGGCCCAGCAATTCGCTTGCTGCTTGTGACTCGCATCAGATGGTTCAATTACTAGCGTCACCGCTCGACCCACCATCGGTCCCATTTGAGGCATGAAATCTCGTGTTTCTTCGACGTTAAAGGCATCGCCCGCGATATCATGCGATGTAATCTGTTCCCAACCGTTATATATTGTCGGCGTATTCCATCGCTTCAGCTGGAGCAACTCGGCGTGAGTGAGTGACATCAAGGAAACCTCTTTGTAAATTCATCGAAGACTGGGGAACGATCACGCATCAAACTGCGATCCACTCGCAGGATATGAGCAAGCCAAAATTGTAACTCCTTCAGTTGTCCAAGAGTAATCACACGTTTTGTCGCAAGTCCCCACACAGAAAGTCCAATCATGACTCGCCATCGCGTCTACATCACTGACTTTATCAACGACTCGCTTGAGATCGAGCGAGAAGTCCTCGGTGACATCGCAGACATCGTTGCCTTGGACGCGTTCAATGAAACGGAACTTGACGGTCGCATCGAAGACGCAAACGCCATCATGATGTATCACAATCTGTCGTTGGGCGAGTCGACAATCAGCCGGCTCGATCAATGCAAACTGATCGTCCGTTGTGGCGTTGGCATTGACAATGTGGACCACGCGTTTGCTCGCCAGTGCGGTATCCCAGTTGCCAATGTGCCGGATTACGGAACCGAAGAAGTTGCTGACTCAGCGATCGGAATGATGTTGACTCTGACTCGTGGCATCCACCTCTACAACGAGAGAATGCGAGCACAGCCCAATCCGTGGTCGTACCAAGTTGCACAGCCCTTGCTGCGTCTGCGCGGGCGAGTGTTCGGGATCATCGGACTTGGAAGTATCGGCTCGGCCGCTGCCCAACGTGCGAAGGCACTCGGCATGGAAGTGCGTTACTTTGATCCGTTCAAGCCCGACGGTTACGACAAGGCTCTCGGAATCAAACGCGCCGAAACACTCGAGGAACTGATGCGCTCCGCGTTCGTCCTGAGCATTCACTGTCCTCTCACGGAGCTGACGCGGCACATGATCAAACACGAGTCGCTCGCTTGGCTTCCACAGGGCAGCTATCTCGTGAACACGGCCCGCGGTGACATTGTCGATGTTTCTGTACTGCCAGCGGCGATCGAGTCTGGCCAGCTTGCTGGTGCGGCAATCGATGTGCTTCCCGTCGAACCGCCGCTCGCAGACGACCCGGTGCTGGCCGCATGGCGAGACCCGAGTCACCCCGCGTTTGAGCGACTGATCATCAATCCTCACTCGGCGTTCTACTGTGAAGAGGGACTCCATGAGATGCGGCACAAAGGCGCCACCGCTTGCCGACGAGCACTCACCGGACAGTTGCTTCGCAATGTGGTGAACTAGCCGCACAAGCGTAACGATCGCTTCAAGGGCAAGAATCGCCAAAACGCGAGCTTTCGCAACCAGCCTCAACCTCCGCGATCTTGCCCTTCGATTTCGCCCCGCGATCTTGTCACGACATGTTCATCGAGCGGGCGAGGCGAATCCGTCACGCCGGCGGCGAGGCATTTGGCACGCGTGTTGCATTTTATGTGTGGCAATCAAGAAGACTGTCAAATCGGCACAGTCTTCTATGCGTGAAAACCAAGTTCCATGTTTCTCAACCCAGGGGAAAATCATGCTAGCGTCACACTGGCAACCATGGTCTGAGATGAATCGTCTCAGCCGCGAGATGGATCGACTATTTAGCCGTGGAGGCATTGGACGTTCAACCGACGTGAGTTTGTTTCCGGCACTCAACGTTTGGCAAGACGAAGATAACTTTTACATAGAAGCGGAGCTTGCTGGATTCTGTATGGAGGACATTGAAATCTATGTCACCGGCAACCAGTTAACTCTTAAGGGCGAACGCAAACAGCCAGAGCACACCGAAGGCACCTGGCACCGGCAAGAGCGTTCGTACGGTCGCTTCGCACGTGCATTTGAACTTCCCGGAGATGTTGACTGCGATCAAGTGACGGCGGCCTTCACGAATGGTGTTCTCGCGATCCGATTGCCCAAGAGTGAAGCGGCGAAACCACATCGAATCTTTGTCAACGCAAAGTAACTCGATTGTTTTAACCTCGCGATGAAGCACTATGTCGCTTCAATCCATTCAATGACACTTCCTTCAAAGTTTCCTTTGGAGACCATCATGAGCACAACACTTCAAGATTTCAAAAACAACAACTCATCAAGCAACGACACTGGCGCCGACCTGAACGCAACCAAGTCCAACGGCCCTTCACCTGCAAGACCTCTGTTTTCACCTCGTTTCGACGTATGGGAAGGCGAGGACGAGCTGATTGTCTATGGCGAGTTGCCTGGGGTAGAGGCGAGCGATTTGGATCTACATTTCGAGAAACAGGTGCTGACCATCCATGGCAAGGTGAGCCGGCATCACAATGCGTCACGACATATTGTGTCGGAATACGCGATTGGTGACTTCCAACGCGAATTTACGATTGGTGAGTCCGTGAATAGCGATGCCATTTCGGCGGAGCTAAAAAACGGCGTTCTCAAAGTGCGGCTTCCCAAGGCGGAAGAAGCTAAGCCGCGACGGATCGAAATTGCAACAAGCTAAATGAAGATTCAGGGATCGCTCGGCGTGTCGGGGTTGCGGAAGCCCGATTCACGCCGAGCGTCGCCAAATCACAGCGGTTAAGAAAAACGCAAACGACTGCACAACTCACAAGCACGACGGTAAGATGGTTGGCAATGCGAACGCCATCAGCTTATCGTCGAACGAGTGTGGGAGCCAACATGACTCCCATGATCGATGTCGTCTTTCTGTTGATCATTTTCTTTCTTGTTTCGAGCCATCTGGCGAAACAGGAAACGCGTCTGCCCGTGGAGTTGCCGGTCGCAAGCACGGCTTTGCCCAACGACTTGGATATTGCACCGCTGACGATCCATGTTGACGCTAGTTCACGGTGGCACATTGCATCCCGAGCGATTGACCTGTCATCACTGAGGTCGGCCATCCTCGAATACAAAGCTTCGTCCGATCAAACTTCGATTCGAATTCGTACGGACCGCAGTGTCCCATATGAATCGATTGAACCGCTGCTCCGAGAAGCGGCTGAGGCGGGTGTCACGGACGTTCGAATCGCCGTACTCACCGAGGCGTCGCGATGAAGACACCACACGTTGTTCGAGATGGTTCTCTCGAAGTCGCCATGACACCTATGATTGACGTCGTGTTTCTATTGCTGATTTTCTTTGTCTGGACGAGCAGCTTTGAAGCCCCCGAGTCCGATTTACCGAGTTCGGTTGCATCCGCAGAGAAACCTGGTGGTGGCGCCGAACCGAGCCCCGATATCGTTGCGGAGGCTTTTGATGAAATCGTGATCGGTGTCACCTTCGATTCATCCGGTGTGAAGCTTGAATTGAACCAGCAACCGATCGCGAACCTTAGCGTATTGAAAACTCGGTTATCGGAGATCCTCCAACTCGGGGTACAACCACCCGTCATCATCGATCCGGAACCCACGGTATTGATGGCGGATGCGGTTGCGGTGTTTGACGCGGCGCGCACAGCCGGCGCCGACCGAGTGCTCTTCGCGATCGAGGAGTAATGCATGCGAGTATTTGGTTGGATCTTAGCGGCTTGGATGATGACAAGCACCGCGCTAGCAGCAGACTATGGAGCTTCACCGGTAAGACGAACCTCGACGGATCGCGAGTCTGACCTATTGGATGCATTGATCCGCCAATCACGATTCGCCGATGCGATTCGTCTTTGCGAAACGAAGCTGAGCGGCTCAGCCGGTGAGTCTCTCGATCGCGCGCGTTGGACAGTGGGGCTTTCTCGTGCAAGGTCCGCAGAGCTTCTTGCCAGTGGAACGCTGAGCGACGACCAACTCACTCAATGCGGCGGACCGGTCACAGAGCTGCTTGAAAGTTATGGCGATTCCGAATTCCGTGTGTTCCTGGAATTCCAACAGATCGAAGCGTTGCGCAGTGCATGTTTCCAGGATTGCGTTTCCGCGTCCATCAACGGTCCACAATCCGACGATTCGCATCGAGCCGTCGCGCGCGGTGCCAAGTTCGTCCGCGAGTCCGAGATATTGCTCAAAGAAGTTCGACAACAACGAGTGAAAACCGAATCGAGCCCGAGTGGTGCGACATCGCCTACGGCAAGTGATCTGGGCGAGTTGAGCCAACGACTCCAAGTCAATATCGTACAAACGATGCTTGCGATTTCAGATGTGTTTGTGGAGCAAAGCGAAGACCAACGTGATGCAGCGACCAAGGCACTGAGGTACGCCGAATCAGCGACCGAGTCCCTACCCGCTGGCTCGGATGGCTGGACTGAGTTGCAACTTCTTCGCATCGAAGCCATCTTGCGAACAGGCAATACGAGCTTGGCGATGGAAGCGTTCCAATCGCTTCCACAGGCGAATGACCAATCCCAATCACTTGCAAGAATCGCACTTCGACTTCGATTAGGTTTGGCATTTGAACAATGGGCGAGCGTCTCTCGCCAGTTGCAAACGTTTTACGCAAGCGATGCGAGGACGGCTCCACTGTCTTTCGAGATGGACCTGGTTCGCTTGCGATTACTGCTTCGATTGAAGTCCTTGGCACCGGAAGAAGTCCAGCAACTTGGTTACAGGGTGTCTGACTTGGATTCAATCATTCGTGACTGGATCGATATCATTGCGAGCCGAAATGGTGAATACGAGCGCCGCCGAGCCGAAGCTCTCGTGCTGCGTGAGCTGAAATCTTCGCTTGGTACCGACGCGACGTCGACGAAGTCTGTTGATCCCTCGATTGTCGCGACCCAGGGAGAAGATTGGCTGCGTCGCGGTGACATGAAACGAGCAGGCGAGCTGCTCGCCGCTGCTGCGCTCGCGGATACCGACAGCAACCGCGCGATGAACTATGCAACCAAGGCAGCCGCCGCCTACATGGCTGACAACGATTCGATCAAGGCTGCGTCGATTCTCTATCGGACCGCGATGCAACATCCTTCGGAGCCAAGATCGCCAATGATCGCTGTGCAGGCGGCGACATTGCTTGGACAAACAAAACAGGATCAATACAGTTCGCAAATCGAAACGATGCTGCGTGAGAGCATCACCACCTGGCCAATCGAAGGCCCGGTCGCAGCCGCACGAACTTGGTTGATCGAAAGCCTCAAGCAACAGGAACGCACCATCGACGCCGCCGAAGTTGCCACCCTGAATTTCGAATCCAAGCTCGACGAAAAAAAACGCGATGAGGTTGTATCGCTCTGGCAGCTTGCGTCCACCAATGCTTCAATGAACGAACTAGAAACGCTTAGCCAGCGTTTTCAAGAAGCGTTCAGCGATACGGATCTATCCGTCCAGTCATTGGCTCGCGAATGCTATCTGGCGTCCGCTGCATTCGCTCTCGATCAAGTACAACTCAAGACACTGAACGAGAATTTAAGCACTGGACTCAAGGTTCCCATCTCGCTATTGCGTTTTCGTACGAACCTCCAGACCACACCGGAATTACAGAACGTAGATGAAAGATGGCAAGGTTCGATTGAGATTCGGCTGATGAATGATGCAATCACGAATTCAAGCGTTCGTGTTCCTGTCGCGAAGTTAATCGAATCCTGGCCGGGTGTTTCGTCGGCAACGCTCTATAAGGTCCAGCGTTTAGCGTGGCTCGGTCAACTTGACCAAGCTCGTGCGGCGGCCCGAAAACTCGCTGATGCCTCCACGACACCGGGCGAGACAATACGAGAAATCGCCGCGATTTTTGAAGGTTGTGATGACAAGCAACTTCGACGTGAAGCGGTTGTTTGGCTTGATGAACTCGCGAGCGGGTTGCCGCGTGGCAGTGATGACTGGCACGATGCCAAGATCCGCGCAGCACAACTGCTCGCATTCGCTGGCGAAACTGATGAAGCGAAAAAAAGAGTGCGTTACATTCTTTTGACTCAGCCGCCCGAGGAGGAAGAACTGAGACACCGCTACGATTCGATTGCCAAGCAAGGTCTGTGATTTATGGCCGCGATGAATCCATCATTCGTAGTCCTCAAGCATGAAGCTGGAACGATGCTCGAGAGAACATCGCAAACTCATTTGGACTGGATGTTCGAACTGGACGGCCGGCTGAAAACATTCTCAACCGAAGTGATCAACCCGCTTGAAGACCACCAGGGTATCGCGGCGACGGCACTCCCAGATCATCGAGTGCACTATCTTCACTACGAAGGTGACATCACGGGTGGACGCGGGAAAGTCACGCGCATCGCAAGCGGACGGTTTAAGTTGATCAATTCCACATCCACGTTGTGGCACGCTCGATTGGATTGGAATTCAAGCGATGCCTCGACGGCCGATCCGAACCGAATTGAATCCGATGATTATCGAATGCGATCAGAACTTTGGCTGGAAGACGTGCGAGGTGTCTTGCAGTTACGATTGTCGGCCACTCGATAGGACACAAATCGGTGCACGGTGCCTCGCGGTTGATAAGCCTCGTGTGCTTCGGGGCCTGTATGACCGGCAAGTAGTAACTGTCCCTCGACAAGTTTGACGGATTCCACGACGACAGGCTTGTGCACGTACCCCGGATGCTCGCTTGGTACCGCAACAAGAGCGACGGGGCCATCGTTCGTGTGATCCCATCGAATATCAACGTCACCCGTTGCGGCCTCGCGGCTAATGCCGTTGAGGAAGCTCGATAGAGGAATCGGCAAAGCCCCCGCTCGCAAATTGCTCAATCGCACAGCCAACATGTTTGGTTCTTCGGTCAATTCAACAGAGACTTCGCAAGAGATAATCGTATCGATGCGCCGATCACAGTAGCGAACGGCAGCGAGAATGCGATTGTCCTCGATCATCACGCGTGGGTCGCTTGCACCTTTGGCCAGAAGCTTTGGGAACTTTGCCGGCAACTCTTGAACGAGCCATGCGTTGATTTCATCGTCACTAAATGCGGCTCGCCATGAACCTCGCTTCCCCGCGTCATCCTGCAACTGCTTCATGTCCGATTGCAGACGTCGACTCGCCTCAGCAACACGAGCGGGCAATTGTTTCTTAGCCTGGACGTAGAAGTCCGGAACATGGCTCGTTTGACCAACCGCCCACCAACCCATCGTCGCCAAAATCAGACCGCACGTCGCAGCAGTTGCTACGGCGAATCGAACCCAACGCAATCGTTTTGAGTTTCGCTTCACAATCGCCCCCGTTGGGAGAGATGACCAAGAAAGTGCAAACAGATACTAAAATCGTAATCGACGCGGAAGCCAGCTGCGCAGTCGTTCGGCCATTCCAGGGACTTCCGGTTGAGAAATAACGGATGGCGTTGTGGACGGCTTGTCACCGGCATCTCGAACGGGTGGTGGCGAAACCTCGCCCGCTTGTTGTGATTCGGCGGGTGGTAAGGCGACTCGGGTTGTTAATAAATACCTCGCCCAGTCGTTCCGCATCAATCGAGCGGCGGGAACAATATTTCCACGCTGGAGCCCTTGTACCGCCAAAAATGATTGGCCTTGGAGGTCATTTCGCTCACTCTCCAAAGGAAACCAATCATGCAAATGTACATCATCAATCCAAATTCGTCCGTCGGATAAGCTATCGATTGCTAACCGGAGCGATTCAGTGTTACTTGGTTCAATTCCATCGAGTTCAAGGAAGACACGACGGGCTTGCCACCGCCCGTCCGCTGGGACCTCCGTCTCTGATGCGAAACGTACGGGTTCGCCATTTCGAGTGCCTTCAATGGTAATACGCAGCTTCCGCACGGCACGTTCGCCGACTGCTTCTTGGTTCGCTGGCGGTGACCCCGGTTGCAACTCGCCACGACACGCCAACGAAACAGCCAGTCGGCCGGAAGCAGGAACCGGAATCGTCTCGCTAACGATCCAAGTACGCGAACCCGTACGAGAATCGCTCGTCAAGCAAACCGATTGTTTACCTTCGATCGATTCGGTGTCCACTCGAACGGCACCAGGCGGGTGCTGTGCCGCAAGCCAACCCACAATGCCAACGTCGGACGGTTGTTCGAATCCGCCATTAGCGAGCACCGAATAATCAGGCATCTCGGAAAATACGCCTAAGCGTTCAACAACTCGCGTCACGGCATCCTTGACTCGGATGAGACCGGCCTCACCGTCCGCCGGACGACTTGACCAGTCAACGATCCGAACAGGTTGGTCGGTATTCGCTCGGATTAACGCGATTTCACCCGCGGTGAGCCGAATGCTTTTCGCGTTAGCCGAGGCATTTTTCTGGACTTGGACATCAGCATTCGTCGCCGCGTTCAACACGGGCGAAGTGAACGCATCGTGAGTCCAAGTCTGGTCTGTGCCCGAGTTGATATCGATCTCTGTTGCCCAAGGCGCAAGATTGATTGCAAGTAACACACCCGACATCGGGTGCTGATAGAGACTCACCGGATTTGCGTTGGCGTCGCTTGATACCACACGATTCAATTGTGTCATTGGCGACAACGCAATCGAACGAAGCGCAGACGCGAGCGGCGGCGATACGCTTCCAGTGAGCACGTTGCAATCAACAATCACAACCTTCGGGTGCACGCGATCAATCATTCTCGCCAAATCGAGAGCAAGCGATTCTTGGAAGACCGCGGATGGCAAGGCTTCGGCCCCGTCGACTTCACTGACACCAATCGCAAGCGGTCGCAAATGGTTTGGTTCCATCGCTGCAATGCAGCTCAATCGATTCGATGTCGCACAGTCTGTGGAGAGCGAACCGAGCGATGCTCGCCGGTGTTCAACAACAGGATACAAGTTCGATGATGCTTTTGGCCAACTTTGCGTGCAAAAGCCGGTGTCGCCAGCGAAGTTCACCTGCGAAACAGGCAGCCTCAACAAAACGAAACGGCCAACGTGTTCGGCGAGTCCCTCCAAATAGCGGCGTTGCTCGCTCAGCAACCAAGCCTCGAACGTCGCACGCCCATCCCCGCGCCGCCAAAGCTCAAATTGTCGAGTCGAATCTGGCGATGCAAGCGAATGCCCAAATTCCGGTTGGGAGTTCACGAATCGTTGCAGTATCGACAGCCCCAAGTACTCATCGCTTGCAAGGGGCGAAAGATGACTGTTCGTTGAACAATTGAGGCTTACTCCTGTGAAGCAAGCGTGACCGTCACAAACTCGCATCAAGTCGGCAAGCATCAAATCCGTGGATGACTGAACCCGTTCATCGAGTGGCTGGTATCGCCCTGCTTCAACACCGGATCTGCGACTTCGCAGTGGCGTGCTCGCGTCCGCGTCAGTGACTCGCAAATCGGCTTCGACCTGAGTCAGCAACATTGTCGGATCGAGACTGACAATGACGCCGAGACCGGAAGCGTCGAGAGCATGCAGCACAGCAGCAAGTTGTTCCGATGATTCGCCCGCACGAACATAACGACGACTAAATTGGTTCGTCGCAAACCATGCTCGACCACCTTGGTTCGCCGGGATAACGACGGCATTCATCCCCAAAGCCCGAACGTAATCCGCAAGTCGACTCGCAGCGATATGGAGGCGATAAAGAGACTTGGTTTCCGGCAACCAGGCTCCCATGTCACTGCGAGAATCAAAGTCAGTGGTCAGCTGATCGACCCAACCAAAATCCTTGAGTGAAAATGCAACCACGCTGGCGTTGGATGATCCAACAACCGAGTCAGCGACGGAGTCAACAATGGGTCCAGCGAGCGTCTGTGGTCCGGCGGAGACCTGGATACTGTGAAAAGCAACAGAACCCTTAGCATCCAAATTCGTGAGACGAATCGTTTCGTTGTATCCGCCAGGGTAGTAGACAAACGAATGTGTCGCCCAAGGCGAGTGATCAATACCTACAGCGTTTTCTTTTATCGCGAACGTCTTGCGAGGCTGAAGCGGCTGAGAGCTGGAAAGCACATCAATACGAAAACGTGCTCGCGCTCCCGACGGATACCGAATCGAAATCAGATGCGGTGCCCCAGTTCGATCGACAGGCAACTTGGTTTCGTAGCTGGCGTTTGGCTCCAGCGTCGATACGGTTTGGCCTGCATAATTGGATGTTGCGAGCTTTGTATCGTCTTGCAAGTGAATCGTCGACAAGACGACTTCGGTTGTCGCAGGGACAAACCCAGTCCAAGACCACTGACGAGAATCGGACGGGCGAATCGTCTGGATCTCACGCCAGTCAACCATTTCTGCTGAAGATGCAGCGGCCGTATTTTGAGGGTCAACCACAACAAGCGTGAGTCCCGACTCGGCAACGAGCTCTTTGCGACGACGAAACTTGCTCCATATTCCGTCATCACTCGTTTCGATGACGCTTCGAAGCTCATAAACGCCCGGCTCAGAAAGCTCGCTGGCAGTCACATCGATCTTCGACGCTGAGCCAAATTCGTTTAAAGCAAGATCCCATGTTTGACTGGCGACCGTTGTCCCACTGTTCACTCGTCGGAGAGAATATCGAAGAGTGACGTTGCTGCTGCGGTACGCCTCGAGCCGGTTGATCGCTAGAGAAAACTGTAGCGGCTCACCAACGGAAATCACTGTGGAAGGTTCTCGAAGAATCACTTGAACCGCATCATCCAACGTGCGTTGGAATGTCCAGTTCACGGCCGGTGATGTGGCTGTTGCGGGTGCGGATCGCTCGAGCGTTGAGTTCGCAGGCATAAGATCAGCAATCGCGACCTGTTCCGTTCTCGGAGCCTCACCAGCCGAAATCAACTCGCAACTCAATTGGGCTGATTGAGACGCACGCACATGCACACGCACCGCGCCACCGTTGGAAGGTTCGCGTGTATCGATCGAAAACTCAGGCTGACCGGAGACAAACGTGAATGCTCCAGTCGAACTATCCGAAGTGCAGTGATTCTCGAATTCAACAAATTCTGATGACTCATCCGAAACGATCTTCAATCGAATGTGCCACTCACGCGGCTCTTCTGTCGACCATTGAACGCGGAACCACGAATCGATTCGATCGCCCCGTTCGATTGAAGCCCGCTCGATTGACGCCCGTTCGACTGAAGCTTGTTGCTGTGATGGAACGACGGTGGCGTCATCTGCCGACACGTCTCGAACCGCGGTTGGATTCGCAATAAGAGCAAAACACAGCGTCAAGAACTGTAACGTGAGTAACCCCGAGTTCCGCGCAGACACGCAGATTGAACCCGCTGGGGCGCGACGATTCTTCGGTTGGCAGCGACTTCCTTGCCTAGCCATAAACCGTGATGGGTAAGATTGGCGAATGTGAGTGAAAACGTCGTTCGTGAATGCGACACTAGCAGTCGACGGACGTAGACGTAAAGGCGAATTCCCTCGTTTCACAAACTGTGAAACAGCCTCTCAATCGAACTTCACGGCCTGTTTGCACGCTCTATTTGGGCGGCCTATTTGGGGGCAACCCAGTCACCCCAACCACCCAAATACGCTCGGTAAGCTTCGCACGCGTCCGCTCGTTCTTCGATCCAAGTTTTCGCTTCGGCAACTCGCTCGATTTCCAATTCAAGCGTCAACTTCCCCGTCAGCACCATGGTACGAAGAAAGACAAAGTAGGTATCGAGAACGTCGCAACGACAATAATCACTGATTGCCTGCAAATTGCCTTGGTCGTACTGAGATTGCACCTGGTCACCGGTGAGTCCCATCTTGCCGGGCTTGCCCAGAAGCTGTGCGGCAAGATTCAGACCGCCATTGAACCGTGAGGCACCGAAATTGGTCAGCACTTCTTGCAAGTCGAGATGCGCGCCAAGCGTGAATCGATTCCTTGGCGACTTGTAACCCTCGCTCTCGAACCACTTGGGCAGCGAAATACCATAGCGAAACGCTGCTAGCTCCATGAGCGGCATGTCAAACGAGCGACCGTTGAAGGTCACCCATTGTGGTCGACGATAGGCTTCCCAGCCTCGCCAAAAATTCTCCGTCATCACGTGCGGACGAAACTCGGATTCGTCCAGCGATACGATATCAATCAACTGAAAATCAGGACTGACTTTTGCAATCACGACGGCGATTGGCAACTGGAACGTGTACGGAATGAACGTTGAGCCTTTGGTCTCCAACAATTCACTTTGATAGCGAATGATTGCGTCGGCGCCGCTGAGTCCTTCGCCGCCGTACCGAACGGCTGAAATCAATTCGCCGTCCGCTATGCTTTCAACATCAAAGATTAAATGCGAAACTTCATCGGCCATGAAAGTGGCTGCCTGGGTCCAAGAGTCAAAAGACGTTTCGCCGAATCGGCATGCATAAGCTAGCATATCCGATAGGCACGCGGGTACACCTATCAACGAAGCGCCGGAGTCAACGATTCAACATGTCCACTCAAACAAAACCGACACACGTGACGATCAACCGAGGTCGATTGCTCGATCGTTTCTTGCGATATGTCCAAGTCGGCACCGCGGCAGATCCTGAGAGCAAGACCTATCCAAGTACGGAATCTCAGCGCTCGCTTGCAAATCTGCTTTGCAGCGAACTGGAAAAAATGGGGATCCGCGACGCACACGTCGATGAAAATGCGTTGGTATGGGGAACCGTCCCAGCGACTCATGGCGGAAAGAGCCCTGCCGTGGCGCTCGTTGCTCACATGGACACGTCGCCCGAGGCGCCTGGGGATGGCGTTCAACCGCAAGTGATCGATGCCTACGCGGGTGGCGATATTGTTCTTCCCAATGGCACCGTCATATCACCGACTAGCTCTCCAACGCTCGACTTGCTTGTTGGCAAGACGCTGATTACGACCGACGGCACGACTCTGCTTGGTGGTGACGACAAAGCCGGCGTCGCGATCATCATGGAAGTCGCTGAGTCGCTCATCGAACAACCTCATCTGCAACACGGGGACATCAAACTGCTCTTCACGTGCGACGAAGAAATCGGCCGAGGGACTGACAAGATCGACTTGCGAAAGCTCGATGCAACGGTTGCCTACACACTCGATGGTGGTGGGTCGCACTGCATCGATGTCGAAACCTTCTCGGCAGACGCGGCGACCGTGCGCTTTGTCGGCCACAACATTCACCCAGCCATCGCGAAGGATCGCATGATCAACGCGATGCGCGCCGCCGCTGACTTCATTGCCACGTTGCCAAGCGAACACTGCTCGCCCGAGACTACCTCGGAGAGACAAGGATTTATCCATCCGCACACCATTCGTGGTGGTGTTGGAGAGGCCACTGTGGAATTGATCCTCCGCTCGTTCGACAGCTCGGACCTTCAAGTTTACGCCGACAAATTGCTTGAAGTCGCCGCCTCGGTCCTCGATCGGTACCCTGGATTGAAGATCGACGTGGAAACTCGCCAACAATATCGCAACCTGCGAGAGGGCCTCGAAAAGGAGCCTGCGGCGGTGGGCTTAGCGATCGAGGCGTACGAACGACTGGGGCGGCCTTATCGCACAGAGATTGTTCGAGGTGGCACCGACGGCAGCCAACTGACCGAAAAAGGGCTGCCAACACCTAACCTGTCCAGCGGCCAGCACAACATTCACAGTGTCACCGAGTTCGCGTGCCTTGACGAAATGGTGGACGCCGCGGAGCACGCGATCGAGCTACTGCGGCTGTGGGGTGAACGCCGCTATTGAATCGCAGGTTGAATGCGCATCACAACAGCGGCGGACACGTGCAGGAAGTTTCGGTCTACGGCTTGGACTGGTACTTCTGTTTGTACTTTTCGTAAAGCATCGTGTGCTTGCTGGACAAATCGACGGCTCGGCCTTGAATGAAAGCCGCCGCAAGATTTGTCTCAGTCTCGAGTATGTCACCGTCGGCGATGAGAAGCGTGGCGTCTTTACCAACGGTGATGGACCCGATTCGATCATCCACACCGAGGATCTGGGCCGCCGACAACGTAATTGCCTTGATCGCTTCGTCACGAGGAAGACCGTACGCCACGGCATTGCCCGCGTGGTAGGGCAAGTTCCTCGCATTGGAAGATCCACCGGGATATCCAGGCCCCTCACCACAGATCGCAAACTTAACACCCGCTTTTCGCAATCGCTCGGGCAACGTGTACGGAGCATCATACGGGTCATGACGATACAGCGGCAAACGATACGTCCCCGCGATGATCACTGGGACATCGTAACGCTTGAGCAAATCAGTACACTCGGCCGCGTCGTAACCACCAAAGATGACGAGCCGTATCTTGCGAGCCACCGCATAGGCGACCGCGGACTCGATCGCCGACAATTCATTTGCCTCCGCAAACATGGGCAACTCACCGCTGAGCACCGGCAACAGTGCTTCCAATCGCAAGTCAGCTACGTTCGCAATTCGCCCCTCGGCACGTGCTTGCCCGTAACGAGCGGCCTCATCAAACCAATCGTCTAAATCCTTGAGCTTCTTGTCTCTGAGCTTCGCCTGTTCGGCAACGTCTTTGTTGTTAGGTAGGAGCGATTCCCAATTCACGCACAAGCCAGCCGGAGCACGCAGATTCATTTCCTTTGCCGTCCAACCGTCAAGCTGCATCACAGCGGATTGGCCGCGGACGAATCGCCCGCCCGGCGACACGTGCGCGACGAGCACACCACCAGCCCTAGCAACAGGAATCAGCTCACTGTCTGGATTCACGGCAACCCACGAACGAACGTTCGGATTTCGGTCACCTAACTCCGAACTATCGATCGTTACATCAACCGCCAGAATTTCACGAAGCCCCAGATCTGACATGGACTCGATCAACCCGGGATAGACGTGCTTGCCGGTCGCATCAATCACCTCCGCGTTCTTTGGCACCACAACATCGGTACCCACAGCAACGATGCGTCCTTCGTCAAACAGTACCGAGGCATTCTCGATCGCTTCAGCGTCCACGCGATGCACAGTCGCTCCGCGTATCACGATCGGCTTGCCTTGAGGAACACCTGGAATTTGGTCGTTCGCCTTAACAGCACACGTCACCGCGTTTAGCATCACAAACGCGACAAGAATCAAATACTTTATCATTGGTTGTCTCCTCGATTCTGGCCCGCGTTACAAAACTCATCGTACCGTAACCAACGCTCCGCCTCTTCTTTCGCGTCGCCTTTCTTCTTTGAAGTCTTATCGGCGTTGACATTCAAGGCCATTTGAACCAAGCGAGCCTTGAGCGTGGCGTCTCGCTCTCGCATTTCTTTTTCCATCGCAAGCGAAAAATATTGCCGTCCGTCAACCCAAGTCTGTTCACATCGTGTGGTTGTCGACATAGGTCGCCCACTCCAAACAACGAGGTCTGCGTCTTTGCCGACTTCGAGTGAACCGACGCGGTCATCGATACGAAGTTGCTTGGCGGGGTTGAGGGTCACAAACTTCAACGCCTCTTGTTCAGGCACTCCGCCATACTTGGTTGCCTTAGCGGCTTCGGTGTTCAAGTGACGAGCAAGCTCTTCATCGTCGCTATTGAAAGAAACGACCACGCCGGCGTCGTGCATCAACACACCGTTGTACGGAATCGCGTCGAACACTTCGAACTTATACGCCCACCAATCCGCAAACGACGAAGCACCAGCACCGTGCGCGGCAATGCGGTCGGCAACCTTGTACCCTTCGAGTATGTGCTGGAGTGTGCCAATTTGGATATTGAACTCTTCCAAGACATCTAGCGTCGCGACGATCTCGTCTTGGCGGTAACTGTGGCAGTGCACCCATCGTTGTCCCTGTTGGATTTCGACCAACGCATCCAATTGCAAATCACGACGCGGCGGCAACATGTTCCGATTGCCTGCCTTCCAAGCCTTGTGATCAGCATCATATTGACGAGCAGCAAGGAACTGGTCGCGAAGAATTTGCTCCACTCCCATGCGTGTGTTCGGGTAACGAGATGTCGAGCGTTTCACGTTCTCGCCCAAGGCAAACTTGATTCCCGACGGTGCGCCATCGAACTTCATCGACCGCATCGAATCGCCCCAACGGAACTTGAGCACCTGGTTCTGTCCACCGATCGGATTGGCGGAACCGTGCAAAACATTCACCGTCGTCACACCACCAGCAAGCTGCCGAAAGATCTTGATGTCACTATTGTCGATGAAGTCACCAATGCGGACTTCGGAAGTAATCGTTTGACCGGACTCATTGACGCCGCCGTCCGTTGCCGCGTGTGAATGGCAATCGATTAATCCTGGCGTGATGTGTTTGCCCGAGGCGTCAATCACGACCGCAGCCTTCGGAACTTCAAGCCCGACTCCGACTTGAGCGACCTTACCATCGCGAACCAGAACATCGCAATTCTCAACGATTCCTTCCGGGCCGCAGGTCCAAACGGTTGCTCCACGGAAAAGCACGGTCGCGGGTTGCTCTGGCTTCTTGCTGAATCCATACGCACCAAGAGGAAACACCATTTCAATGGCCTCCGAATCAATGGGCTCCGAATCCACATCCGTCGAGTCCGTGCTATCCTCGCCTTCCTTATTTTCACCTTCGCTATTTTCGTCTCCGTTCGTATCGACTTTCTTGCTGGCGCCGTCTTTGGAAGCATCGTCTTTGGAGACTTCTTCCTTTGGTTCTTCTTTCTGGAGAGCTAGCGAAATCGAAGTTGTCTTGCCGTCGGGCGTTGTCAGCTTAGCCAACGTCGTGGTTTTCGACTCGACGATTGAATCGTTCACAGTGAGAATCGTCAGGTGCGAAACGCCCTTTGCGAAGTCATCACCAAGCTCACTCAATTCCATGGTCGCGGTGAGCCGCTCTCGCTGTCGAATCAGCGTCTTCAGCTCGACTGATTTCGCTTGGTCTTCATCTTTCGTCTTGTCGTCATCGCCCTCTTCGTCGCTATCGTCATCCCCCTTCGTTTCTCCATCGGCCTTGGCCTTAACCAAGCGAATTTTCCCGCTGATCGACTTGCCTTTCTTTTCGAAGACAAGCGTTGCGGCGACTGGTTTCTTGCTGGTTGGCAAGCGGACACCCCAAGTCCCGATCAAGGCATCGTCTTTGGTCGCTTCGGAATCATCGCCGATGTGGAACCGTTCTCCCGCAACCCAAGTCTCGATCACTTTGGTGTCGTTTGCGAACAAATCACCGTCGGTGATCGCGAAATTCGCAAGCATCCCTGTTTGAATTTTCCCCACGGACCGATCGATACCAAGCAAGCTTGCCGGCGTGGTGGTCACTGACGCAAGGGCGACGGTTGGTTCGAGTCCGCGCTCAACCGCCAATCGAATCTGTTTCAAGAATTGCCCAGGGTCATCGAGGCCATCCGTGGTGAGACAAAACTCGACTCCAGCATCATGTAATCTCGCTGGATTCTCTGGGGCAAAGTGCCAATGCATCCACGTTACCAGCGGTGTTTCGCGAATCGCGGCAACCGTGTCGGTGCTAGGCTTGTCCGGGAAATCCACTGGAAGCAAAACGACTCGTTTACCTCCAGCAATCTCGTCGAGCGCTCGATACTCATAACCGCTGCCACGAATCATCATCTTGAGCGCAAACTCGTCCGCAACATCTGCAACACGAATCGCCATCCGCTCGTTGGCTGCGTCAAATACCCATACCGTATCCTCGATGTCTTGCGATAGCGTCTGTAGCGCTGCATTGGGCTCAGGCCTCGAAACACCGGGATACAGCTCATGACTTCGAACGGCGTCTCGGTACCACATCGCGTCATAGAGCGATTGCCGAACCAATGCCGTTGCTCCCATCGGGGAGCTCGGATACGAGGCTCGTGAACTTCCACGCGGGACCGTTAGTGTCGCGTGCTGGAAAACATCCTCTCGAAGCAATCGTTGCGAGTGCCCTGGATCGACGAGCAGAACGACACAACTCGTTCCTTTGATAATTCCATCTTGGGGAGCAAGTAGCTGAGTCGTGATGCCTTGAGCGCGGAGTTTCTTTTCATCAGTGACATTTTCATCGAGAACCCAAGCGGCTCGGTACTCAGGCGTGATGTTCGCGTTCCAGTAACCATTGGTGTCAACCGATGGCTTGCTTGGTAATTCGACATCGTGCATCGCGTCAATCAACCCCGCGTAGATCCGCTTGCCGCTCAGATCCAAACGCTGAGTTCCCGCAGGAACATCAAGATCGACGCCCACCGCAACGATCGTCGTTCCTTCGATCAGCACGTCAGCCATTCGTGGCGTTTCGCTCGGCGAAGAAACGATCTCACCGCCGCTAAGCAAAATCGGCGACGCGTCAGCACTCCGCAAGCCGACGATCGGCCGCGACGAAGTTGCCTGCTGGGCCCAGGAGACATGAGCGGTGACCAGGGTCATCACACCCGCAGTGATGATCGAGAAAATCAAACCGTATCGTTCAAAAGTTCTCATCCGCTGAACTCGATTTATGTAGTTGGTAGAATCAATAAAGTGCATCAAAGAACGCGAGCCGATGTCAACGCAAACAAGACCGCGTCGCAGGAGTTCAATCAAAGCTAGATGTTGTCCGAGAGACGCGTCGTCCAGCGTAATTCAAGTTCCGAATTCACGCGCCAAGCGAATACCCAAAAACTCCCGTTTTACAAATCCCATCAAAGCACATCATGCTTTTCTTGGCGAGAGCTAGGACTCGTCCGAAATGGATTTTCCTTGCGACATTTTGATCGCCTCCAAAGTGAACAGTCCTACAGGCTGTTCGCCAACGAAATAGCACCAGTCGCAGAGGTCCTCCAATGGCACTTCCACACGGCTACCAAGACGCAAGTCACCAAGCTCAACGGGGTCATTTGCAAGATTAACATGGACATAATGGGGCTCAATCCCGACTACATCGATCCAGATAAATTCGCTCGAGTCACCGACTGTGACCTTGGCCTTGATTGCGAACCCCTCGTTCGAGACTCGATTTTGGAATGCTTCAAGGAATTCTGGCCACCGCTCTTTCGCAGTCGCCACGGCTAACTGCATGGCTGGGTCATCGGCGGACACACGAACCACCGGAGCGTTATCGAGTTCGGCGATCTGTTTGTACGCATCGGGCTCCAAAAGACGTGCAGCCATCTCGTCGGACCAAACATTGATATCCATCGACTCTGGCCGGAAGATCGCGAGCGTATCCTCATCGGCAAGTTCAAGGATGAGACTCATGATCATCGAATACGCTTTCGGGATATTCGGTTCGCCATCGCTCGCCGAAAGGAAGTCCACCGACAACCAAGCCTGGTGGTCTTCGACTGCCTTTCGGAGTCGCAATTCGGTAATACTTTCTACAACTTCATCAACGTCCGTCCAATAGGTAGCGGCGTGGTTGTGCATCAGAAACATCCCCAACTCAGTCTTGATCATGAAGACCGGATCATCACCAACCACAAAACCATCTGCCGCTTCCTCGTCGTCGTTGGAGTAGTCACCGCCCCAGGCTGATTCGACATGTTTTGCGAGGATCATGCTCTCCATGTACTTCGGCTGGCGCTGCAACAGCACCAACGAGACCATGGGCGAATCGCTGTCGTCATCGTCAGCGGACGGATCAAAATTCGTGGCCGCATTCATCACATTGTCTGGCGTCATGAACTGGTCCGAATTCAAGAATTCGCGACGAGCCCGAAACCCTTGCCAGCAGGAATAGGCTATCGACCCGAAACCGAGCGAATAGCCGAGAGATCGCCACTGAAAATCGAACACCAACTTCCATGCATGACTTGCCGCGAGCAATCCGAAAAAGACGAAGCCTAAAACGACTCCGGTAGGAATTTCCTGCCAAATCAAAACACCAATCGCCAAGCACAAAGCGCCCATCACGATCAACGTCGCATCGAACCCAGCCAATAGACCAACACTCACCAGAAACAGCCCAAGTAAAGTTGCCCAAAAGCTCGGCCAAGCGAGCTCGAATCTTGGCAGCTGGAAGAACGGTTTCACAAGACGCTCCTTTGCGAAGTTTGGTCTTTGGAAAACAAATGGGGTGCAAGCTGGTGCAAGGTCACGCGTTCTCCTCTTTTATCACGCGAGACGACCTAAGTGGTGCGTGATATCGAGCTGATTTGGGTTTTTGCGGTGCTGATCGTGACCACCGCTTCGACCCGTGGCGTTCCGTATTCCGCAGCCCCTGTGTAGACACAGTGATTGCTAGACATTGGAGCGATCCCACCGTGGTGTGTGTGACCACAAAGCGTGGTGACTTGGATGTCCGGACGCGATTTGGCAAAGGCGTTCAAAACGTCGCCGACGGCTCCACACACAAAAAACGGTGCCCACCAATCATCGGTCGTACGGCCTTCGTACCAACACGATTCGCGATACGGCGGAACGTGCGTGATCACAAGAACTTGGTCCGCGTCCTCGGGCAACGTCTCAAGCTTCTGCGCAAGACGCTCGGCACTTGCTTGGCCTTCGAGTTTCAGGCGTTTCTGCCAAGCTTTCGACGAGGTATTGTGAAAGTCTGCGATCAAGCGAAAGTCATTGAGTCGAACTGGCGACCGAGCGTAGTCGCCTTGGGTTGCGTCACCCCATCCATCATCGCCAACGAGGTAGCAACCCGGACACAGCTCAATCGGCTGGGTGTCGGTGAGGTACATCAAGAGCGGATGCTCTCGGCAAAGCTCCATGACCCGCTGGCGAGTCGCGGCAATTGAACTCTGGTAAAAATCGTGGTTACCGAGAACAAAAAAGATGGGCTGGTTCACGGCCTCGGCGAGTCGACGCAGTTCAAAGACGACGTCGTCGCCTTCAGAGATATCGCCGGTGATGAGCAAGCCGTCACCTTGGCAATCAAGCATCTCTCCCACCCACGTCTCCCAAGCGGAGACGGGAACGTGATTGAGATGAGGATCCGTTGTCCAAACGAGTCGCACTGGGAATGCTTAAGCCGTCGCAGTCAAGGCTTCAGCAGCCGCAGCGAGTGCCTCGGCTTTGTCCGTTTTTTCCCAAGAGAACGAATCTTCGTCGCGTCCGAAGTGACCACCCGAAGAGGTCACTCGGAAAATCGGTCGACGAAGTTGAAGGTGGTTGATGATACCTGATGGCGTCAGTGGGAAGTGTTCGCGAATCAGTTCGCACAACTTCGAATTATCAATTCGTCCGGTGCCTTCGGTATCAACATTCACGCTCACAGGCTCAGTCACACCAATTGCGTAGGCAAGTTGAACTTCGCAGCGTTCAGCCAAGCCAGAGGCAACGATGTTCTTGGCGACGTATCGAGCCATGTAGGCAGCTGAACGGTCAACCTTGGTTGAATCCTTGCCGCTGAATGCACCACCACCGTGACGTCCCCAACCGCCGTACGTGTCGACGATGATCTTTCGTCCGGTCAAACCACAGTCGCCGTGAGGTCCGCCCACGACAAACTTGCCGGTTGGGTTGATGTGGTACTTGATCTCGCCTTTGACGAGCGATGGTGGCAAGCATGGAGTAACAACGTGCTCAATCACGAACTTACGAATTTCTTCGTTGGTGACATCAGGAGCATGCTGGGTGCTGACCACGACCGTGTCGATCCGGACAGGCGTGTTACCTTCGTATTCGACAGTCACTTGAGCCTTCGCGTCGGGACGAAGCCACGATACTTCCTTTGCAAAGCGAGCTTCGGTGATGCGATTGATGATGCGGTGCGAAAGTGCGATTGGAAGCGGCATCAACTCCGGTGTGTCCTTGCAGGCATAACCGAACATCAAGCCTTGGTCACCCGCGCCAACATCCTTTCCACTCGCCGAGTCTTCATTAACACCCTGAGCGATGTCTGGGCTTTGGGAATCGAGGGACACCATGACGGCACAGGTGTTTCCGCAAATACCCATTTCATCGTCGGTGTATCCGACTTCGTTAATCACGTCGCGAACAATTTGTGAGTAGTTCACAATCGCTTTGGTCGTGATCTCGCCAGCGATGATCGCGATACCCGTGGTGACCATCGTCTCACAGGCAACACGGCTATACGGATCCTGAGCAAGTAACGCATCAAGCACGCCGTCAGAAATACGGTCGGCGAGCTTATCGGGGTGCCCCATGCTGACCGATTCGCTCGTGAACAGATATCGGTTTGGGGTTGGATCGCTACTCACGCCAGAGTCTCCGAAGGAACAAAAAATTGATTGGGATTCACGTTTTGAGCACGACATCAATTGCCGCACGCGCATTAGACTAGTTGGTCACAGGCGAAATGAGAAGATCCGGCTCGCTCGTAAGACTAGATGATCGATGACTTCTTTCCGAAAACCACCCCCGCCAGCCGCCCCAATTCCTCAGGAAATTGGCTCAGCGAGCATGCCCATGGAGCTAGAGCATCGCCAAATGCCCGCGTTCGTGGCCTCCCTGATTGTGCATGTGTGCCTCCTGGTGGCACTCGGAGTGTGGTGGACTCAGCCGCGTCATGGCACGGGTGACGAGCCAGATCGCGAGATTGGGATCGCTATTGTTCATCGCCAAAAAGACCAAACTCGCTACGTCGACGCCACCGAAATCGCGGCGGAAGCCACTCAAAAAAGCCAAGCTGCCGGCGAACCCACGCAGTCGGCGTTATCGGCTCCGCCAGCCGACCTCGCCCCACCGCTGGACCTCGCGGGGCTGCTCCAGTCGATGCAGAGCACGCCGTCACCGATGGCCTCCAGCGGGCTAGCCGGAGACGTCGCGCTAAGCGGTGCAGCCTTGGGCGGTGACGGCGGCCAAGACGTCGAAACACAGCCGAACGACACCACCACAATGGTCTTTGGTGTCTCCGGCAGCGGTTCGCGGTTCGTGTACGTCTTTGATCGGTCCGACAGCATGAACGGCACCGGCGGGCGTCCACTGCGAGCCGCCAAACGCGAGTTGATTCGCAGCCTCCAATCACTCGGTGAACGACAACAATTTCAAATCATTTTCTATAACGATAAACCAACACCGTTCCAGCTTCCGGGAATACCGCTCCAGCTTTACCGAGGCGAAGCCGAAACGATCGAACGAGCGATCAGCTATGTCGACTCGATCAATGCCTTTGGCGGCACCGAACACGACTCAGCGCTCAAAATGGCGTTGCGAATGTCACCGGATGTCATCTTCTTTCTTACCGACGCTCGCATTCCCCGCTTGTCAGGCTCAGAACTTTTTGAGATCCAGCGGCGTGCCGACAGCAACGGAACGACCATCCACGCGATCGAATTTGGAACTGATTTCGCCGCACCCTCGGTGAGCTTCCTTCGTGAGCTCGCATCGATGAACGGTGGCCAATATCAATATGTGAATACGCATCGTTTGGGTTCTCCGTCATCAGGTAACGAGTGATGCGTGGCGACCGATTTTGGATATTCCTGTTGGCACTCGCGTTTGCTGTTTCCGCTCTTGCTGTTGCCCCGTCAAACAACATCGCCGCTCAAGAACCACAACCATCATCATGGGCTGTGAACGCACTCGTGAAGTTTTGGGTCGAGCCGATCACGACGAGTACTCAAACCTGGTACCCGCGTCGTATCGAAGAACTCACCGGGACGATCGTTTCCTTTGATGACAAACAGTTTGTTGCAAGGCTTCCAGGCCGCGATTCAGAGTTCACGGCCTCAGCCCAACGGGTCATCTTGGTCGAGCCCATGAACGCGCCCAAGAACGAACAAGCAGCGATCGATCAATTCAACCAAGGCGAATACGAAGCGTGCTTGCGTCCGCTTCTGGATGCAATCAGCGCCCGTCCGCCCGTGTGGCGCCAACAATGGTTGTCCATCGTCGCTGCTCAAGCCGCCATGCGAAGCGGTCGCTACAAAGTCGCGTTGGAACTGGTCAGCCAGATCGATCGTCGCTCGCTTCCGCCGATGTGCGTTGGATGGCTGCCCGTGGTTTGGCAATCGCGAATGAACGATCGAGTCATGCAAGACGCCGCGACCGCTAAACTCGAGGACTCCACAGCCGCAACGAGACTGGTCGCAGCGAGCTGGCTGCTCTCGTCACCCAGTCGATCGCAAGCCGTGGCAACGCTTCGATCGCTCGAACGCGACGCGAATCGTGACAACATCGCTTCGCTCGCTCGAGTGTTGCTTTGGCAAGTTGTGCCACCACCCGAAGTCGCATCGCAAGTTGACACGTGGCAGGCGGAACTCGACTCGTTGCCCATGACGCTGCAAACCGGACCGACACTCACACTCATCGGCAAACTCAAGGCGAGCAGCCAAAGTGAGCCAGCAAAGTTGCTCGAACAATCACTCGAGCTGACTCCGATTTATCCGCATCCCGATGTCCAAGTCCGCATCAACCCACGACCGTAGTGAATCGACGCATCACGACGTCATCGCGTCCGACAATTCGGCGGGGCGTTGTACTTCCACTGTCGATTCGGTGTCGTTTGAGTAATGCAATTGCAACGCGAGCCGCCCACAGCGTTCCTGGAACTGGGCGGGCGTATCATCGCATCCGACCTTGCAAATATCTTCGATCCACTCAGGCCAATCGCCCAAGATGCGCTCGGCGAGTTTTCTGCGTCCTGGATCATCAAGACATCCCATCGACACGATGCGATCAATCCGCCCAGGTCGCGAGCCGATCTTGCCAGGTTGTCCGATCGCGGGATCGATCCGGTCGAGATGATTCGTCGTTACAACCACCATCAGTCCGTCCGCACGTTGGACACCGTCAAGGCAATTCAGCAAACAATCGAACGTCAATCCTGGTCCACTTTGGACGGCCACGTTTTTCCGGCCGTCGAACACGGCATCAATGTCTTCCATCAATGCCATGCATGGCACCTCCGCCAGCATCTGGTTCCACGACTTGAGTAACTCGTCGTTCTTGAGCGTCGCCAAGTCGTAAACGAACACAGGCAAGTCGAGGTCTTCGGCAAGGGCTCGCGCCAGCGCCGTTTTTCCAGTCCCAGGCTGGCCGTGAAGCAAATATCCGCGTCGCCATGGCAGCCCCCGATCACGGTGCCACTGTTCCGTTTCTCGCCAACGCTTGGCCTCACGCACCAGTTCGATTGATTCGTTGTCCAGTGCCAGTCGGTCGACGGCGCTCTCGACGCGATCGGGGTCGGGACCAAAGTCACTCAATTGCCAACGCAGCGGACGATGCCCGAGGCATGCTCGAATGTCCGTACCGCTCGTCGGAGAGCCGCCACCAGATTTTGGCTTGAGCGTCACCGTCGCCATATTGCCAGCAGTCCCATGAACAAAGCGAATCGAGTGGCGTCGCCCACCCGTGGATTCATAAACACTGACTTGTTGGTTAAAAAACTCCGTCGCGTTCACAATGAACTCGTCTGGATCCAACGAACCGCGAGCGAAGGTGACGGAGATGGTTTGATAGTCATAGTCGGCCGCTTGGACACCCTCTTCCAAGTCACCTAAACCGTCTTTGCTTTTCGCGACCCAAATCGGACGCCAACCGCGCCAATAAAGTCGGCCTGCGGGCGGAGCAATCTCCATCGAAACGAGTTGGACACGTTGGCGTGGACGCACAAAGAGCTTCCATCCGACATACGCTCGTGGCCCAAATCGCGAGGCCACAAAATGGTGCTTCAGATAAAGCAAAACGGCATCCGCTTGGTATCCGCTAACCGTCATTTTCACGACGACGCGACCCACAAATTGCTGATACAGGCTTTTAACGTGTCCCCACCCCGTCGCGAACAACGTCAGTGCAGCTGCACCACCGGCCACGACCCAACCACTCGTTAATTCGTCCATCAAACTCGCTTACTCAAACACGGACCAAACCTCTCGTGATAATTGGTTTACACCCAGCACGAAATGGACAAGTCCGCGAAATCAAAATTCACTCGGCGGTGACACACACTCACGCACCAGCAAACAGCTGAGAAGCAGATCAACCACCCAAGGTTCGCGAGCAAGATTTTAAGCATTCGCGACTCAAGAACTCGACTCGCGACCGGCAAGACACACCGCTTAAACGTCCGTGACGCTTCTTCGGACCGGAGTGCTGGGTGTGCCGTCGTCGACGCGCGGACGGAAGTGTGGTCGCGGTATGGTGGCACCTCTGGCTGGTTCGCTAGCGGGTTCGTCAGCGGTCTCTGGGCGTACTGGGGCTTGCACACGCGGCACTGGGCCCGCGGCTGCATCAAGATCGCCGAGATACTCCTCTCGCACCTTGGGATGCTGCTTCACTTCCTCGGGCGTGCCTTCGACCAGCACCGTTCCTTGGTAGATCACGTAACAGCGGTCGACGGTGCCGAGAATTTCTCTGGCAGCATGATCCGTAATCAGCACACTGATCCCGGAATCACGCAGTTGACGAATCACACCCTGGATCGACTGCACAGTCACGGGATCAATGCCTGCGAAGGGTTCGTCGAGCATCACGATCCGCGGGTCGGAAACCAGACAACGTGCGATCTCGAGTCGACGACGTTCACCACCGCTAAGCCCGCCAGCACGGTTCTTGCGAATGTGCGTAATGTTGAATTCTTCAAGTAACTCTTGCGTCCGCGTTTTCCGAGTCGCACGATCCACACCAAGCAGCTCCAGAAGCGATGAGATATTTTGTTCTACAGTCAACTTCTTAAAGACGCTGGGCTCTTGCGGCAGGTAACCCATTTGCCCGTCGCGAGCGCGGCGAAACATGGGCCAATCGGTGACGTCCTGGCCACTCAAATAGACGCGGCCCCGATCTGGCTCGACCATTCCACAGATCATTCGGAAGCTGGTGCTCTTTCCAGCACCGTTGGGGCCGAGCAAGCCAACGATCTCTCCTTGCCCCACATGCAGATTCACACCATCGACAACACGACGTCGACCGTAGGTCTTCTGTAAATCGACTGCTTGCAGAATCGGCTCTTCGGACAGGTCGAATTTGTCCGCAGAAGTCGCAGTTGAAAAAAGGTGAGCCATAGTTTCGATTCCATTCGAAGTTGGATAGTTCCGTGTCCCAGCAGCACGACGCCACAGGGCAACTCGGCTAACGGATCAACTTGATTCGCTTGAGGTTCGGGGTATAGGGCACGGGGCGATTCCACGGATGCGGCCAGAAAACCATCAAGGCTTTTCCGACGAGCAAATCACGAGGGACGTAATGCGCATCGGCCCAACGATAAGCGTCTTCGTCACTGCTAATCGGCAAACCCGGACGCAGCTTCGTTCCCGCCCAGCAGCGAGCATCTTGACTCTCGGGGCTGTTGTCACCCATCGGGAAGAACTGGTCTTCTTGCATTTCAAAGGTCACATTGCGACGTGCCTGCCATCCAGCAAACGAATCCCACAGCTCAGGCGTTGCCATGACCTTCTGGATCCCGCCAGTTGTTGTATAGGTCGACGAACGACTGCGAAGCGCGGACATGTCATAGTCAAGCAGCCCTTCATAGCTGTTCTTCGTCGCGATGTAGTACTTGTCGCGGTCGACTCGTAAGTGATGCACCTTGGCTTCACCTCCACGAACCGCCAAACCGACCGGAGCGGCGTCCAACGGATGCTCGCCAGCGATCGTGTAAGGACGATTGTTTTCGGCAGACCGAAATTTCCTGGCGTCAAACGTCGTTGGCCCATCGAACTCCACGACTTCATCGTCGACCCACAGCAAAAGCTCGTCATCACAATTGCTCATCCGAATCCGGTGTCGCTCGCCAGCAAGAATCCCGGTGTTCGCTTCGGGGCTGATCGTTAACTTTCCGTTGCCATCGTCGAACGATCGAGGCTCATCGTCGTCAATTTTGAATGAAGCTTTGCCGGTGGTCAGATCCAGCCGACAACGATACTTCACGCCGGCTTCGACAAGTTCGAGCATCAACTCGCGGCTCGCAGCAGTCGTCTCGACCTCCGCTTCAAAAATCAAATCGCCAACCCAGTGCATGCCTTCCATGCCAGTATCTGAATTGCCAATGTGAACATCGAAGCGGTTATTGAATTGCTCAAGACCACCAGCCGACGTGTAACGTGAGTTAAAGGACCTCAGGTCGATGAACGTATCACCGTTGGCGTCAAGTCGTTCGGCGTAAACCGCGTTTACATCGACGGCGGCGTAGGAGTCGTACGCATAGAAGTCCGTGATCGCGCGGCTGGAATACGGATTCACGTTGGCAAGTGATTGTCCCGACTCAGCTTTTTTCCACTGGTCCGGTGTCGGCCAACGATGGAAGTACCGTAGCCAATAAAGCCGGTTCGGATCAGACGTCTTGACGTTCGCAGCGATTCCTTCGGAGTCACGTTCAATTTGCCACGAGTCCGCGGGCGGTTGAGTCGCTTTTTCATTCCATGGCTGCCAGCGACTTGGATAGTTTGCTTTGACCAGATCAGGCGATTGGTAATCCGTGTCGTAGACGGGTTGCCGCATGGCCAACAAAGTTTGCGGCGCCTTGCGCAACATCATCGGTGTCTCATCGGAACCCGTGGGTTTCGCATACACGTCACCCGCTTGAATCGTGAGCGTTTCGCTTGGCAAACCGACGAGCCGTTTGATGTAGTTCTGTTTCGGGTTACCAGGAAACTTGAACACGATCACGTCCCATCGCTCGGGATCGTGGATCGCATAAGCAAACTTGCTGACCAAGATTCGATCGCCACTGAAGGTCGCTGCGTTTGCATCGCCGGCCAAGTCCAGACAATTCACGTGCCGACAATTCGGGCAAATCCCCGCCACGACCGTTTGGCTCATGCTCGAACCGCGGTTCTCGAGACTGGCACCAAACTGGAACTGCTTGCCACAGCGGTCACAATCAATGTCCTTGTGAGCGCCCATCAAGGTTGGCGCCATCGATCCGGTTGGAATCACAAAGGCTTCGGCGATAAATGCTCGAAACAGAAGTGCCAAAATAAAGGCGACAACGAACGCTTCGACCGTCTCACGCTGGCCCGCCAAACGAATTTCGTCAGCGAATACCGCTTGAGGACTGCGATTGTCTGGCTCTTGCTCGCCCTGGGATTCTGGCTTCACGATGGCGTCCAATCCGCGATGGCCAGTCGAAGGGTTAGCGCGTGATGGTCGACTCATGCGAAGCGAATCCTTCAATAATCTGGCAAAAACCAGCGTTCTGGGGGCTAAGTGTTCTGGGGGCTTTGCGCAGCCGTGGCGAATAACGCCGTATGGTAGCGGTTTTCGCTCGACGCCGAAACTTCGATTTCATTGCCTAATTTCACTGCTAATACCACTGCATCGCATATTCGCGAAACTCAGCGATCGCTCGGGCTCGGGTTTCTGGGGCTCGGAGGTAGTTCGCCCAAACGGCCTGGTTCTTGGCCAGCTCGCGATAAAGCATGTCCGTCGACGCCTGGTACCGAGTCCAGTGCCATGAAGATTGGGCGGAATCATCCTCGATTTGAGATTGGCGTTCCGCCAAGATCGCCCGAACGCCTTCTCGAATCTTGGTGTCGCCAACGTCCACGAGTTGGAGCAGAGGAAACACACCTTCATCGTCGATCGGTTTGACAGCGATCATCACCGACGGATGCAGATAACCAGTGTTGATGCGTGACGCATTGTATCGATGCGCGACGTAGTCCACTGGAAAGACCGAATACAGCGCCACGGTCAACGCAAACGCCACCAACTGGGCCCGCAACAGCCACCAGAACGAACGGCCCTTGGCGATCTTCACAAGCACGATGATGACGCCAACCACAACCAGAGTGATGCCAAAGAAACCGACCCAACGCATGCGCGTCATGCCGTTGTAACCGACGTAGATCAGCAACCGATTGTAAACTGCGATCGCAAGCAGAAAGTTCTCCGCCGACCAGATCCATGCCAAGCCCTTCAACCGACCCAATCGCGAATCCTCGAGCATCCTTCCGCTGAAGATCAGCGACATCGTGCCGGTCGCCAACGCGAGCGCGAACGTCAACCATGCCGCACCCTCGTGCGCGTAGCCCGCGTAATAGAAACCGTCTGGAAACTCACGCCGCCAGAGCGTTGCAAACTCGAAACATAGATACGCCGCAAACAACACGATCACCGTGAGCAGTGTATTGCGAAACGCTGGATAGAGCAGTGCTGGCTCGCCCGTGACGCCAAGCATCCTGGCGGGCTCGTCGCGAGGGCCAAACTTCACGAGCGGCTGAAGCGGACGAAGTAAACCAATGCCGACGAACAGTGCCGCGACACAGAACGGGAGTTCCCAAAAGGAGACGCCGCTAAGGAAATCCCACAGACGCGATTGAAGCTGGTCGATGTACGCCATCACCCACGTGTATAGGTCTGGATTAGCAAACACAAAAATGCCACCGAACGCGATTGCGGCCACGACGGGTAAACCGAATGACAGGGCAAGGCTCGGCGACGTTGCGACTGAGTCACTGCAAACGCCGTCACGACCAACGTCACGCGGTCGAGCTTGCCGCTCGATCAACCGAGCCAAGCCATCAAAAGGCGATCGAATTCCCAGTGCAATGGTTTCCAGCACCAACGGAATCTCACCTGACACAGCCATCGCAAGTGCTGGGATCAACATCATTCCAACGAAAACGACGAGCGGACCGCCTGACCAAACCAACCTCAAACTGGCGATCAAACAACAGAGGCTACAGAAAAGTACTAAACGCCATCGCCCCGCCGGTCGACATCCGATCCCAAAGATGAGCGGAACCAGCGCCAAGAAAACGGCTGGGCCCGCCAACCCCCAAGCCCGAAAGATCAACAAATCCGCGAGCACCGTCCAAATTATCCATGCCAAGCTTTCCCGCATCATCGACTTGGTGTCGAAAGCTTTCCCCGCCGCCGAGGAGCCCTTTTCGGTCTCACCCGACACATCCAGCGGTGGCATATCGAAGTTTGGACCGGCTGCATCACTCGCCATGATCGATCCCCGCACGAAAAGAGAAGGTTTTTTGCCTAGTTTGGCTATTGAGCAAGATTCATTGTACGCCACGTCGGCAACTCGGGTTCAATCAAGAACATCCCTCTCAGCGACCTGCGCAGACGCGATTTCATGGCATCGTCGGCAACAAATTTGACGCCTCCGCTCCAGACGCATCGAAAAAAGGCTGTCACGATCGACCGTAATGCGGGTACGATTGGAGGGAGGTGCCTTGCCAACAATTCCGATGCACCAGACTTCTCGAAAGTGCCCCAGGATGAACCAAGAACATTACCCTCAACGCCACCGTCAACAGCGAAGCCTCATGATGCTGATCGTGAGTTTGTTTGTGGTCGTGGCGGGAACGCCATCTCAAGCGAGCGATAACAACCCGGATGCGACCGACCCCAGCAAGCCGGTCAGTGTCGATGTGCTGGTCCAGCGACTCGGAAGCCCGAGCTTCGCCACACGCCAGCGAGCTAAAGAGATGCTCCAGCGACTCGGTCTCGAAGCGTTCGATTCGCTTCACAAAGCTCAGTTTGATTCCGACAGTGAAATCGCCATGTCGGCCCGCCACTTGGTGAGCAGCCTGATGGTGAGTTGGTCAAAAGAGACTGACCCAGAAGCAGTCCGCGATGCATTAGAAGACTACGGTGCCCAGAGCGAGGCGGAGCGGAGCAGCCGATTAGAACTGCTCGCCGAACTGCCTCAGCGACAAGGACTCGAAGCCCTCGTTCGATTATCGCGGTTCGAGACGAGCCTTCGCCTCAGCCGCCAAGCGGCGCTGCGATTGATGCAGCAACCGATGAGCGAATCGGAAACGCAAAGACAGCACGAAGCCGATATATTGATGCAAGTCCTCGGAGAGAATGATCGTCAAGCGGCTGCGTGGTTGCGAGTTTATGCGGAGGACCTCGCATCCGGTCACTACTCGGCCGACAAGTGGCGAGATCTCATCAAGCAACAGCGACACGAAATCGATGCGGCAGCGACGCAACAAGCAAGCCGCTCAACCGTGCTCGAACTCACTCGCGTTTGCGCTTCTCGCGCCGCAGCAGCGGGCGATCGGAACGAAGCTCTACGGTTGGCCACGGAACAACTGGATTTGATTCCACCAACCACGCGTGACTTGATCGACGCATGCAGCTGGGCGATCGATCACGAATTGCACTCGTTCGTGCTGGAGCTGCGCCAACATCATCCGCGGATCTTCTCGCAACAACCCGTCCTCCTCTACGGAGCTGCGGAAGCCATGATCAGTGCCGGCGATGACGAAGCCGCGGAGGCGCTCGCCGGCGAAGCCTTGACAATCAACGCATTGCCGCAAACCGACGAAGAGAAGAGCAAGATGTCTCCGAAACAGCTCGAGGAGATCGCGCATTCGCACCGCGAGATCGCCCAAGAGTTGCAAGACAAGGGACTCTTTCGTTGGTCCGAGCGAGAGTTCCTTCATATCATTGACTCGCTCGAAATCAATTCGCTCGCGGCCGCCAACTCGCGCATGCATTTCGCATCGATGCTGGCGGAATTGCTGCGTCATCGCGACGTCGTCGAAGTGCTTGAACCGCTGCAAGAACGTTTGGCAAGCGATGACCAGTTCGCCAATCGGCTGAAGTCGCTTTACGTCAACGTTGACAAAATCCCTTCAATCCTTGATTACAACCGGGGATTGGCTGATATCGCTGCTGGCGACATTGAATCGGCAAAGCCGAAGTTGCTCGCGGCGTATGAACTCGACGATGCGAACATCGACATCTTGATCAGCATGTATCGGCTTGACGGCGACGAAGCATGGGAAACGAAAATTGGCGAGATGCTCCAAAAAAAGATTCGCATCAGTCAGTTCGAAGTCCAGCAAGCGGAAGCCAAATCTCGCCAACTTGGAAAGATCCCTCAAATCGAAGACTACGTCGCCGAGAAGCTCAACGGCTATGCATGGCTCGTTAGCAATACCGAAGGCGACTACCAACTTGCGCTCAAATACAGCTTACGATCGTTGGAAATTGATCCCACGAGCGAAGCGATGATGGACACCTGTGGCCGCTGCTATTTCGCAGCAGGCGATCTCGAGAATGCAGTCCGAATGCAACGACGAGCCGTCAAACTGTTGCCCCACTCGCCACCACTGCGTCGCCAACTCGCTCAATTTGAAGCCGCCCTCGCGGAATCGAGCGTTTCGACTCCTGAGTAGTCGACACAACTGGATAACAAATACGAGTGGATAGCGAACACCAGCTACCGAAGCGGCCAAACGATCGGAATGAGCACAAGCGAAACCACGAGAAAAATCAAGTCAAGTGGAATACCGACCTTCAAATAGTCGCTAAATCGATAACCGCCTGGGCCGTAAACCATCAAGTTGGTTTGATATCCGAACGGTGTCGCAAAGCCAGCGGAAGCAGCGATACAGATTGCGACCATGAACCCCGTTGAATCGATGCCTAAGCGGCGTGTCGTTTCCATGGCGATCGGGAACATCAGCACGGCGGCGGCATTGTTTGTGACCAACTCCGTCAGCAGCATCGTCAACACATAGGTCACGGCTAGCAACATCCAGGGCGATTCACCGGCCATCCCGACGAGCGATTGCGAAGCCATCAACGCAAGACCGCTTGTTTCGATCGCTTTCCCCAAGCCCAAGGAACCCGCGATTGCGACGAGCAAGGGGCCATCGACACTTTGCCTCGCTCGAGCCAAATCCACGCATCGAAAAACGAGCATTCCCGTGGCCGCGACAAGCGACGCGCTGAGCAAATCAAAACCAACGATCGTGACCATAGCAATCATCAACGCCATGATCGTGAGCGAGATCCAGGCGCGATCGTGTCGAATCGTATGATCACGGCCAACACCACTGACAAGAAAGAAATCTCTTGAATTTCGTTGGCGTGAGACGAAGTCCTCATCCGCTTCGAGCAACAGCGTATCGCCTGACCGAAGCACGACATCGCCCAGTTTACCGGATACTCTTTCGTCGCCGCGAGCAATGGCCACAACCGCGGCCTGGTAATGGGTTCGAAACCTTGAGTCTCGCAGTGTCTGTCCAATCAGCGGGCAACGCTCTGACACCACGGCTTCGATCAATTGGCGACGGGAAGTTGGTTTCGTTTCTCCCGAAATGTCATGCTCGAACGCACGATCCGCTCGTACAAGCCCATGCATTTTTTGCAGATCGATTACCGAATCGAGAACACCCACGAATATCTACCGATCCCCTGACTGCAAGCGTTGTCGGGAAGCAACAGCTGTCAGCCGCTCTTGCTCACGTTCAATTTCCATCAAGTAAAGCCCAGGCAAGTGCCTCAATCCTGCTGCCTCGATCGACTTACCAATCAACGGACCATTGTGCTGGACCACCAATTCAACGGTGTATTGCCGAGAATCGTCAGCCGAATTCACGGCAGGCTTTCGATCAGGCAGCAAACGATCGGAGCTGAGCAAGAGAAACCCAAACGCGACAAGCGATGCCGGCACGCCCACCCATGCCAAGTCAAACATCTCCAAGCCCTTTCCGTTCGCAGCGATGAATAAACCGTTGACGACCAAGTTGGTGCTCGTTCCGATCAACGTCCAAACGCCGCCAAATGTCGCCGCAAACGCCATCGGCATGTACAACTTCGAACCCGCGATCCCAGTCCGTTTACTCACGTCTTGGATGACTGGCATAAACGTCGCCACAACTGGCGTGTTATTGAGCACGGCGCTAAGCAGCATGACTGGAGTGAGAATTTTTAGTTGGGCCTCGCGAATCGAACGAGGCATTCCCAAAAAGGGATCGACCACACGAGAGATTGCGCCGGTATGAACCAGCCCAGCAACAATGATGAACAGGACGGCAATGGTCACGAGCCCCGGATTGCCCAGACCCGCAACAGCCTCGCCCGCCGACAACAATTGATCCGACCCAGAAATCATGCCGACGCCAACGAGAAACGCGATCGCTGCGACCATCACGGCATCAGCCGGCATGTCCCGAATCAGAGCAATGAGCACCGCCAGCACGGTAAATCCGACCAACCACGCTTCCCAACTCATCGTTCGAACCTAACGGGCAATTGTCGACTGCGTTCAAGAAAAATCATTCACCTACCCATTCTGAACGGAACACAGGATGCGACGTCGGTCATGCCAACTCAAAGCCACAAAAGCCACCAATGCAGCTGGCGCGACGACGAACACGACAACGCGTCGATAATCATCGAGCCTTGAACTTTCCTCGACCATCAACACGAGATAAGCGGTGTAAAGCACGTACGCAAACACCATCAGTCCACCTTCCCATCGCGCGACCGTCATCTGTGTCCGCACGACGGGCCAGCACACGAGTGCGACCAGCACCATCACGGGAATGTCGAACCACAACGCTTCATCAATCACCGTGACGCCGTTCGCAGAAACGGCTGAGGATGCACCGAGAACTCCGAGCAAGTTAAAGAGATTGCTGCCCACGACGTTTCCCACAGCCATATCACGCTCGCCCTTAAACGCCGCCACGAGCGACGTTGCTACTTCTGGAAGCGATGTTCCGACCGCGACGATGGTGACTCCGATCACCAAGTCACTGACTCCAAATGCACGGGCGATAGCCGAACTAGCTTCCACCAGCCAACTCGCTCCCAGGACAAGTAGCAAAAGTCCAACCCCAAGCACGCCGGCATAAGCGAGCAAAACACGAATCGAACGCGGTGGTCGTAATTCCTCGACATTCGTTTCAGCGATGGCCTGATTGGCGTCACGACGCCCAAACCACCCAAGCACGCCGGTATAGACGATCAAGCAACAGAACAGTCCTGCACCCTCGATTCGCGATACCACACCGTCCATCGCTAATCCAAAGGCCACAATCGAAGCCAGGATCATCAGGGGTATGTCAAATCGCACCAGTTGCCGAGACACGGCCAACGGCACGATCAACGCCGAAGCGCCCAGCACAAACAGCACATTGAATATGTTGCTGCCGACGACATTGCCCAAAGCAATGTCCCCCTCACCTCGAACACTCGACACGACCGAAACCGCCATCTCGGGAGCACTCGTGCCAAAGGCTACAACCGTCAAGCCAATCACGAGCGACGAGATTCTCATCGCCGAAGCCAGCACCACGGCGCCACGGACGAGCATATCGGCTCCAACGACCACGACCGCAATTCCAGCAATCATCCAAAACCAATTCATACAGTCTCTTTCTTGCGTCGCACGACGCTGATTCGAAGATGGGGAAGATGCACGACAAATCGAGTTCGTCGTGCATTGGACGGTGACGGAGTCCTGTCAAACACTCGGCCAAGTGGACTTGCAAGAATCGCTGGCAACAACACCAGCTCAGCAACAGCGCCGCACGTGAGAATGACCAACATCAAAAGCCCGAATTGCTTGGTCGGCACAAATGTACTGAGCAAAAACACGGATAAACCGAGCCCGTTAACCAGCGAGGCCTGGAGCGTCGGTCGACAACAACTTCGAAACGCGGCTTCAATGGCCTGGCCACGTGACTCGCACACTTCTTGACCATGGCGATACCAACACAAAAAGTGAATGGTGTCATCGACAGCGACGCCTAATGCGATGCTCGCTGTCATCATGCATCCAATATCAACCGGGATCCCCATCCATCCCATCGAGCCAAACACCGCCAACACGGGCAACAGGTTCGGCAACATCGCGATGCACCCAGCGGCAACGCCGCGAGTGACCCACATGAGTAACGGCGTGATCGTCAAGAACGACCAAACCGTACTCTCGATCAGACTACCTAGCAGTGCTCGCTGGGCCTTGTAAACGATCGGAATCGCACCGGTATGAATCGCAGAGATGGGTGACACAATCGCTTTCGATGCAGCGGCTTCAGCCGGTGGAATATCTTGACTGGAAACAAACTTCTGTGAAGCCAATTGCAGGAAAGGATCGACGACCTCTTTCACCTCCTCAGCGAACACTCCGTAATCGACATCCTTGAAAGCCGCAACTCGCAAGCTAATGCGCCATAACTCGTCGCCGGTCACTGGATCGGTCGCAAGGTAGCCACTTGCCTTTAAAGCTTCATGACTGTGCTCCAGTTTCGTATTGAGAACACGATTGCGAATGACCGCCGACGTCCCGCGTTGTCCCGTCCCAAGCGATGGAAGAAAAGCAGCAGCCGACATCGGAGGCGAAATCAGCCCCTTGCCTCGCTCGCCAAATCGCTGGTCAATCTTGCTTCGTACTTGATCAACCATTTGAGCACGGTGCAAAACCGTCAACTTTCCAGTATTCGACTTACCTCCAAGCTCTCCGAGAGACTTTGAATCAAATCGAACAAGCACTTCCAACGGCACGAGGTTTCCAAGATTGTCTTCCAGCCAATGATAGTCAGCTAAAATCCGCGTCTCGGAATCGAATAACTTGAGCAAATCAACGGACGTTCGAATCTTGCTGATTCCGCCACTGAGGATGATCATCAAAGCGATACCGAGCACGCAAACACTTCGGTAGTGTCCAATCACCCAATGAGCCCACCGCACCGCCCAACGCTCAATGAATTCTCCTGCATCATCATCCGTGCACAGTGTCATGCGACCCTGGTTTTCTGAGCGAACAGCGAATCCAAACGCTCGTTTTCGACCGAAAAACTCGAGCGCAGCAGGAAGCAACAAAAACAATACAACGAGCATCAATAGCATGCCCATTGCCGAAAAGATCCCGAAACGTCGAATGGGCGTTAAGTCACTGGCAAAGAGAGAAAGTAAACCCAGTGCGGTCGTGACACTGCATAACGCGGCTGGTTTATACCCAGCAGCCAACGCCCGTCCGGATGCACCGGGGATACCACCTTGATGAACGGCTTCGCGATAGTAATTCACGAGGTGGATTGCACCTGAGATCGTAAGAACATAAATGAGCGAAGGCATCGCCAAGACGATTGCATCGGCGTGACATCCCGATAACCAGATAGCCGCTGTTGCTCCGCAAGTGCTGATGATTCCGCAAAGAAAAACGATCAACGTCAACACGATGCTGCGAAGTGACCACCACGCCAATAACAAACCGAGTCCTCCGGCGGCCAATGCCAACCGCAGTAGTGTTCGCTGGCCCTCTTCGTTGATCGACAGGTTGTCGATGGGTGGGCCCCCCAGGTGTGCTTGGCCAATCGGAATGCCACAAGCTTCAATCGCACGAAACAGAGCCCCCTGAGCCTGGTTCCGGTCAATCCAACGAGGGTTTCTCGCACCGATTGCCAGACGCAACTGATCCGTCGGAAAGTCATTCAGGAAAACAATCAAGCACGCCTGGCCTTGCGGACCCAAAATCGATCCTGTGAGACGATGCACAGCTTCATTGGGTTGAATATTGAGCGGTGCTGCGGTGAGTGTTTGCAGCAGAGTCCGTGAGGTGATGACTTTTCGAAAAAACGCCTGCCTTTCGAAATCAGTGAGCACAACATCAGCACCGGAAGGTTCAAGAGGCGAACCGTTCGATACATTGAAGTTTGAAGGGGCGACGAGCAACATTTCGCCCGGCGCGATCTCACTTTCCGATTCACTGATGGCGTTTGAATTCGCGACGTTGCTCAGGTCGGAGGGCACAAGCAAGCGAGCGAGCCGTTCCAATCGAGGGTCGTCTTTGGACGTGTCCGCGGGATCCGCCGTCGTATCGATGCGACACCCATCCCAGCTCACCACAACGAACTGACCATCGCCGCCAAACCATGCATTGAACTTTTCAAGTGCAACCGTCTCCTCCAGGTTACTCGGCAACCAATCCGAGAGTCGATTCGAATTGGTCGCCACCGCGAGCCCCGCCCAGTGAACCAGGAGGGGCGTCGCAAGGAGGAAGACGGTTAGCACAAGGGCCGAAAAGCGAGCAAAGAAACCACTCGACGAACCGATAGCTTGTTTCAGTTCGAGATGGGGTTGATCCGATCGCTGTGGCCGGTCGTCGTGAGAGCGAGAGTTCATACGACTTCCCAAATGAACCGACCGAGTTTCTCTTGGGGCACGTTGGGCAATTTTTTGGGTGCGATACGATTGAGCTTCCAGTCGAATCGACTCAAAAGACTCATGCCGGCAACCCATTGGGCGGTCGCTTGACGAAGTTGTTTGACGGAGGGATCGTCTTCGCGACGCGTCTCGGCAAGAACTTCGAGTCCACCGGCGGGAAGCCCTCCATAGAACAAAGCGGTCGCGAAGTTAATTTTGATGTGATCGGGAACTTCGGGACGCACGCCCTGCGTCCCTTCGTTGACAACGAGCCTCCGCAGCACGCTAAACGCATCTACAAAGCGGTTCAGCCGAATCAAACAAACGGCTCGGCAATTTCGGATTTCTGGAGCTTGACTATCTGCGGGAAGAAGCTCCAACGCTCGTTGGTAGTCTCCTTTGGCGGCGGCTTCCTTCACTCGCTGGAGTTTTGGATCCAATGGCACGGTTGTTTCGTTCGGAGTCACCGTGTTGCGATCAGCGATCGGCGATAGGGCTGGCTGTGGAGCCTTGGCAATAATGGCCATGGGTTTTCAACTTTGGGTTTTGGGGAGTAAGTGAACGAGCGGTGATCAAGGTCGTTCGCAGCACCTGACATCACGAAAAAACGTGACGCCAGACGCGAGACTGAACGGAGAGCAAAAGCTCAACTCGCAGGCAAAAACGCCTTCGCGGTTACGCAGTGCGAGCTTGTCGTCAAAGAGAGAATTGACGAATTAAGAGGGGCTTCACAGCCGCAGCGCAATACCCAAAGTCAACAAACTAGGATTGAACAACGACGAGCCGCCATGAGAAGGCGAGCTAGTTGATACAGTCCATTGCTTGAGCAATCGACTTGGCACACTGTATCGTTCAACATCGTCAATCTTAGAAACAGATTGAGACAATCGAAGAGTCGATTCATCGATTGATGTGTCAGAAAACGGCGTGGTCGAAGGAAGACTCGCAGAGACGCAATCAACAACTGTCGTTTTGAGGACAACATGTTGCGACTGGATAACAGGCACCAAAAGAGTCAACGCCACCCAGCAACCGCAAAGCAATGCGGCAAGGAAATTTCTGGTAGAACGACGCGACGGGCCGAACATGAACGTTGGTGCTTGAGTTGAATTGCCGATGAACGACACAATCACCATTATCAGCTCGCAACGCAACTCAGCAAGAGAGAATCACTGCGGATTCTCTAAATCACTGCGACCCGAAATTCTTGCGGTAGCAATCTCAATGCGTGGTGCGGCATGGCCTCGAAAGATTCAGATTGCACCCATTGTAAAAAAACTTCTGCGGGTTCTCGCTCGCGATCGGAATGGTGTGGAGCGTACGTTTTGTTCAGGGACTGGATAGCCCATAAAAACCGCACTTGCGTCGACATCAGGTGCGATCACCCAAGTCGGTGATTACAGACAAAAGGGGGCCGAATTGCATCCAAAAACTCGCATATTGCGGGTTCTTGTGGGGCAGTGTCTTGACACACGGCCACGTGAGATCCATCCTCAAACGTCTCAAACGCCCCTGTTTGATTCGCGTTCTTGGAGTGTTTTCTGTGACTTGTTTGTCTTTCGGCCGTATCGTAAAAGCTGTCTGTTTCTCAACCCTCATTGCGTCGTCTTCGATCGCAACGGCTGAAACCGATCCAATGGATTGGCCGTTTTGGCGAGGCCCGCATGGCAATAGCGTCTCCGATGAAGTCGGCTTGATCGACGAGTTTGATCCCAAAGGGGGCGATGGCAGTAATGTTCTTTGGAAGAGCGAAGAAGCCTCCGGAATTTCGACGCCAGTGGTGATGAATGGTCGGCTGTTTACGATCACTCGTGACCAGCCAGGAACCGCCAAGGATTCCGAAAAGATCATTTGCTTGGACGCGGCAACCGGCGAAGTGCTTTGGGAGAACATCTACAACGTGTTCCTCTCGGACGTACCGGCTGAGCGGGTCGGTTGGTCGCATGTAACCGGAGATCCGGAAACGAATCGCATTTATGCACTCGGTGCGTGCTGCTTGATGCAGTGCATCGATGGTGAAACGGGCAAGACCCTTTGGGAACATGGGTTGAGCGAAGAATTCGGAATGCTCAGCACGTATGGTGGCCGAACGAATACGCCGCTCATTTTCGAGAACCTCGTGATCGTCAGCGGAGTGACGACTGGATGGGACGACACCGCCAAACCCGCGCACCGCTACCTCGCGTTTGACAAGATGACGGGCGAGCTGGTTTGGATCAACAGCACCCGTCCACTGCCTGAAGACACAACCTTCAGCACACCTTTGATCCGAGTGATCAATGGTCAACAAGTCATGATCGCCGGAGCCGGGGACGGTGCCGTTTACGGATTCCAGCCACGCACTGGCAAGATTCTTTGGAAGGAGCCGTTGTCGCGTCGCGGTGTGAACACCTCGGTGGTCGTCGATAGCAAGGGCGCCGTTTACGCGGCTCACGGCGAAGAAAACCCGGTCGGCACCAACATGGGTGCCGCAGTGCGAATCGACGGTGCTTCCGCATCACTTGGTTCCGCATCAGCCGAAGTGTGGCGAACAGAACAACTCACGATCGGTAAGAGTTCACCGCTGCTTGTGGGCAACCACCTCTATGTCGTCGAAGATTCAGGCGAATTGCACACACTCAATACAGAAACCGGTGAAGAAGTCGGTGAGCCAGTCAAGCTTGGAACAACGATGCGTGGAAGCCTCGTCTATGCCGACGGTAAAGTCTACGGGTGCACGGCGAGTGGAATCTTCCACATCCTCAAACCGACTGGCGATGGCTTAGAATCCATTTTCAAAACTCGCTTGCCACGAGGCCATGAAGCTGGCGGTTCGGTGGTCGTTTCGCACGGTCGAGTCTACTTGCCAACGACAGGCGGACTGTTCTGTCTTGCAAAACCGAACGTGGAGCCAAAACTTGGCCCGAGCACGGCCGGAAACAATGAATTACCTGCGGAACGTCCGACGAGCGAAGACACCACGGTTGCGCAACTGCAACTGATCCCTGCGGATGCCATGGTTGCTTCTGGCTCAGAACTACCGATGAAGGTCGTTGCTTACAACGCGTTTGGGCAACGCCTTGAGGCACTTCCAAGCGACCTCACATACGAAGTCTCCGGTGGCGGCAAGATCGACTCCAACGGTGTGTTTCAAGCTGACGGCTCTGGAGACCATGTCGCCGCGATGATCAGTGTTCAGAGCGGTGATGTCAAAGGCACAGCCCGCTTGCGTGTCATTCCAGCTTTGCCATGGAAGTTTGACTTTACCCCAGGCGAAGTACCGATTACTTGGATCGGTGCTCGCTATCGTCACGTTGCTCGCAAGGTCGATGGCGAACCCGTGATGGTGAAAATCACAACCATCCCCAAGGGCACACGCAGCCAATCGTGGATGGGACCAACGGAACTGCATGACTATACGATTTCCGCTGATGTCAAAGCAGCGGACGGCACGGTCAAGCTGCCGGATATCGGTTTGATCGCCCAGCGTTACACGATGGACATGATGGGCGAGTCCCAGCAACTACAAATTCGCACCTGGACAGCCCAATTGCGAATGGCTCGTAGCGTTCCATTCACTTGGAAAGCTGGAATTTGGTACACACTCAAGTTCAAAGCCGCGGTCGAAGATGGGAAGGCTGTGTTGCGAGCCAAGGCTTGGCCTCGCGGTGAGGCGGAACCAGATGAATGGACCCTCACGGCTGAGGATGAGTCCGCCAATACCAAGGGGAGCCCAGGCTTGTTCGCCAACGCGACGAATGCCGAAGTCCTCTACGATAACATCACCGTGACGGCGAACTAGCTTCTAAGTACAATCGGCCAACCCTCGCTGGCGAAATCCAGCGAACACGTTTGTTCAGCCATGTTGGTTCAGCCAGGTTAAATCCGGGTCGAACTTATCTCCCACCTCAAGTCATCGCGCAGCTAAACCGCGGTGACGCCCACCAGCGAGCGATCGAGTGAGCCAAACCAACGGTATCCCCACATCCGGCCCGTCAACGTTTGTGAAGTGGACGGTCTGTGTGATTGCCTCGATCGGCTTCGCATTTGACATTTACGAACTGTTGATGCTGCCGCTGATCTTGCGACCTGCACTCGAAAGCCTAGCAGGAGTATCCCCCGGGACTCCCGAATTTGAGTACTGGCGCGGTGTGATGTTCTTTGTGCCAGCAATGGTCGGCGGGTTATTCGGTCTGTTGGGCGGATACCTCACAGACGTTCTCGGACGCCGCCGAGTGCTCACGTTCAGTATTTTGTTGTATGCGTTTTCAGCACTCGCGAGCGGCTATGTGACGAGTTTGAACTGGCTACTGTTCTTTCGCTGCACAACGTTCATCGGTGTTTGCGTCGAATTTGTCGCTGCCGTTGCTTGGCTAGCCGAATTATTCCCCAACCCAAAGCAGCGTGAGGCGGTATTGGGATACACCCAAGCCTTCTCGTCGATCGGCGGTATCTTGGTCACTGGTGCAAACTATCTCGCGATTCAGTACGCTGCGGCCGATTGGATGCCAGCGATCAATGGCAACCACGAAGCTTGGCGATACACGCTTGTCTCAGGTGTGATTCCTGCAATTCCGCTCATCCTGATTCGGCCATTTCTGCCTGAGTCGCCGCAATGGGCTGCCAAGAAGGCTGCCGGTACGCTTCAACGCCCTAGCATCAAAGAGCTCTTCGCACCCAATTTGCGTCGAACCACGATCGTTACAACCTTGATGTTTGCGTGTAGCTATGGAGCCGCGTTCGGCGCCCTTCAGCAAACACCGTCGATCGTGCCCAGTTTGCCGCAAGTCAAAGCGATGACCGAAGGCAAACCGGTTCCGGCCCAGAAAAAGATCCAACAAGAAGTCGCCGCAGAAGTGAACGCGTATCAAGAGTTCGGTGGTCTATTTGGTCGGTTTGCCTTGGCATCACTGGCCATCGTGATTGTTAGTCGACGTTGGCTATTGAGAATTTTCCAGTGGCCGGGATTGATTTTCGTACCGCTGCTGTATTTTTATCCGGCCCGCGAAAATCTAGACCTACTGAAGTATGGAATTTTCTTCGCGGGGTTACTCACCGTTGCACAGTTCAGCTTCTGGGGTAACTACCTTCCACGTGTCTTCCCGATGCACTTGCGTGGAACTGGCGAGAGTTTCGCGGCCAACATTGGCGGTCGAATGATCGGAACGTCGTTCGCTGCTGTCACGGCGTGGTTAACAACATTGATGCCTGGTGGAAGCACGGCACTCGCTGCCGCTGCGGTTGCCTTGTTCGTGTATGCTGTCGGCTCGGTTTTGTCGTTCTTCCTTCCTGAACCGCCTGAAGAACTCGAGGGCTAGCGCCCGTCTGGCGAAGAATCCAACCGCCCAAACGCCTTGTCACAAAACTTGCGTCTCTAGGGAGCTGCATCTGATGTTTCGTTTTCTTGCATTGTTGGCGGTCGTGATGGGATCGGCCTGTACCTTGGTCGCCCAGAACGAGCGGCCCAATGTCGTGCTTGTGCTTTGTGATGACATCCGCTGGAACGCGTTGTCATGCGCTGGCCATCCGTATCTCAAGACGCCTCATATCGACTCGCTCGCCAATGAAGGACTGTTCTTTGAGAACATGTTCTGCACGACGAGCTTGTGCTCGCCAAGCCGCGCGTCAATCCTCAGCGGGCTGTACGCACACGCTCACGGAGTCACGAATAACTTCACCGAATACCCGACTGAACTCGCCAGCTTTCCTCGACAACTGCAAGACGCCGGATACGAGACCGCTTATATCGGCAAGTGGCACATGGGCGAGAACAACGACGAGCCTCGCCCCGGCTTTGATCACTTCGTCACCCACAAAGGCCAAGGCAGCTACTTTGACACCACGTTCAATACGAACGGCAAAGGCGGAAAAGTCGTCCCCGGATACTACACAACGGTCGTCACCGACATGGCACTGGAGTGGATGCAGAAACCTCGCGAGAAACCATTCTTGTTGATGCTCGGCCAGAAAGCGCCACACAGTTTTTATTTCCCCGAGCCAAAGTACGAACATTCGTTTGATCACGTGGCCGTCAACTATCCGCATTCGTCGTTCCAGCTTGACGACAAGCCAACCTGGATGAAGGAGCGACTTTACACCTGGCACGGGATCTATGGCCCGATCTTTGAGTGGCGAAAAGAATTCCCGAACGACAAGGCCGCTGGCGTGATGGATTTTGAACGCATGGTCCGTGCTTACTGGGGCACGATTTTGTCGATCGACGACAGCATTGGTCGTCTGACCGAGCATTTGCGTCAAACCAAGCAACTGGACAACACCGTGTTCATCTTCATGGGCGACAATGGCTTGCTCGAAGGCGAGAACGGCATGGTCGACAAACGCACCGCACACGATGCGAGCATGCGGGTGCCCATGATCATTCGCTATCCGAAACTGACGGCGTCCAATGGTCCAAAACGGATCAAGCAACAAGTGCTCACCGAAGACGTCGCACCGACGGTTCTCGATTTATGCGGCGTCAAACCACTGGAGAACATCCACGGCAAATCGATTCGTCCACTGGCGAGCGGTGATGTGAGTGATTGGAGAACATCATGGCTTTATCATTACAACTACGAGAAGCAATTCCCGTACACGCCCAATATCCGCGCTGTCCGCGGTGATCGCTGGAAGTACATTCGCTATCCGCATGGCGATGGCAGTGTCGATCGTCATATGGCTGAGCTTTATGACATGCAAAACGATCCCGATGAGCTTCACAACTTGAGTCAAGATCCACAGCACCAACAGCTGATCCAAGAGATGGGGGCGGAGCTAGAATGGCTGATGCGAGAAACGGGTATCGTCGAAGACAAAATGCCTCTCGATGAAGGTATTGGCACTGAGTTACCCGATCAAAAGATCCGGTAACGCATTTCGACAAACATTTTGTAGGCCAGGACCTGTCCTGGCACATGGGCTCGAACCGGAACTGCCAGGGCAGGTCCTAGCCGGCGAAGCCCTGATCTTGAATCGCGAATTTAACAAGGAACTAGTCATTAGTCACGAACTCATCACGCTTGCCAGCGGTGCGAAAGTACCGAGCGTCGGACTTGGCCTTTGGAAAATCGAAACATCGAAAACAGCGAACGTGGTTCGTTCTGCGATCGACATTGGGTATCGCCACATTGATGCGGCCTGTGACTACGGCAACGAAGTGCAAGCGGGCGAGGGCATTGCGGCGGCGATTGCTGCTGGCACGGTAACTCGCGACGAGCTCTGGGTCACATCCAAGTTGTGGAACACGTACCACCGCGCTGAACATGTAATGCCAGCGGTGAAACGCACACTCACGGATTTGAAGCTCGACTCTCTCGATTTGTATCTGGTTCACTTTCCGATCTCGCTTGCGTTTGTTCCGTTTGAACTTCGATATCCACCGGGTTGGTTCTTCGAGCCAAGCGATGCCTCTCCAGCGATGAAAGCGGATCCTGTTCCGATTCGCGAAACATGGGAAGCGATGCAAGAACTCGTGGGTGCGGGTTTGGTTCGAGAGATTGGTGTCAGTAATTTCGGTACGTCGCTGATTCGTGACTTGTTGTCGTACGCAACGATCCCGCCTGCGATGCTGCAGATTGAATTGCACCCGTACCTGACTCAGGAGAAGCTGATTCGATATTGCCGCGAGTCTGGGATTGCCGTCACAGGCTTCTCACCGCTCGGCGCACAATCGTACTTCTCGCTCAACATGGCCGAGGCGAACGAAGCTGTTATCGAACAACCGGCTGTAAAGAGCATCGCTGCGAAACACGGACGCACCGCCGCACAAGTTGTGATGCGATGGGGCATTCAGCGTGGCACCGCGATCGTCCCCAAGACGAGCCAAGTCGAACGACTTCGCGAGAACTTGGCCTTATTCGACTTCTCGCTCAGCGACGACGAGATGCAAACCATCAGTAGCATGAATCGGGACCGCCGTTTCAACGACCCCGGCGATTTCGCTGAGGCCGCGTTCAACACGTTCTTTCCGATCTACGAGTAACGATCAGGCAAACGCGATTCGTGCACGAGATGAACGAAAAGTAGCCGCGAGCCGACGTGAAGTGTGGATTCGAGAGGGCAATCCTTCGTTCATCGAAGCGTTGATTCGGAAGTGACGTGACAACATATTCATTTCAGGGGGTTGTATGACACGACTGATTGAACCCTCGACGACGCCATCGCTGTTGCTGGCCGCACGTGAAGGATCGCCCGAAGCGTGGAATCGGTTCGTGCATCTTTATGGGCCATTGGTCTATCGATGGGTACGTCGTGCGGGGTTGCAAAGCAGTGATGCTGCGGACGTGACGCAAGAAGTGCTGGTCTCCGTTTCGAAGGATTTGCGGAATTTTGATCTCCAGCGGCCGGGAGTCAAGTTCCGAGCTTGGTTATGGACGATCACTCGACGACGCATCGCC
>JBGTAI010000022.1:0-4227 GCA_041749955.1 Pirellulaceae bacterium
CCTGACAAACTTGGCGTTCTTCATCCGAGAGTCGGACGATATACTTTTTGATCATTGGAAACCTCCGTGTGTTGACGAAAGTTTCCGCTAATTTAAGCAAATCAACCAACCCCAATTCTTAGGCTGGATGACGCACTAGCAGCGAGAAAGCGATCAGAACGCGGTGCATTGGCGGAGTCGTCGAGACGGCGGGGTCGGGCGGGGGGAACGAATCGCGGAGGCAATTTTGGGCTGTTTCCGGTCTACCCATCATAACCGCAATCCCGTCCAGAAAATTGAACCAATGCGGCACGAGGCCTAAACCCAAGTGGATCCAACAAATCGGCGATCAAGACGACGCCGGCGGCGGAAGTCCCTCCCCCTTTCGCACTTTGACGAGCTTCGCGAAACTTTGCGACTTGAACCCTCGCGAAAAGTAAAAAACACATGAAATACGTCATCATCATCCCTGACGGGTGCGCCGATGAGCCGATTGACGAGCTCGGCGGCAAAACACCGCTCCAGGCTGCCCAGCTTCCAGCCATGGACGCTCTGGCTCGAGATGGAATGCTAGCACTCGCGAATAATACGCCCGCCCACCTACCTGCCGGCAGCGAAGTAGCCAACTTGTGCTTGCTCGGATACGACCCAGACGTTTATTTCACTGGGCGGGCCCCACTCGAAGCTGCCGCTCAAGGCATCACGCTTGGCAAGAATGACTGGGCCGTTCGCTGTAATCTCGTCACCGTCGATGACCAGATCATGGTGGACTTCACCGCAGACCACATCAGCAGCGATGAGGCGACGGAGCTCCTTGCCTCGGCACAAGCCGAACTCATCGAGAAAGGCGACTGGACCGACGCAGAACGCAAGGTCGTTTCGCGGTTCCAATTCGTCCCCGGCGTCAGCTACCGAAACCTGTTGATCTATCGTGGCGATGATTCGATCCCAGCTCCGTTTTCGAGCGACACACGTTCGAGTGCTCCGCACGACTTGACCGACCTCAGTGTCAGTGACGATTTCCCTCGCGGCCCAGGAAGCGAGTTACTGGTGCGATTGATGAACGCGTCAGCTGAGTTATTCGCAAATCATCCTGTCAACGCAAAGCGAGTGGCGGCGGGCAAACGTCCAGCCACGAATGTCTGGTTGTGGGGACTCGGCGGCGCACCGAACTTGCCGTCGTTCAAAGAGAGACATGGCGTGCAGGGTGTCATGATCACTGCCGTGGACCTACTTCGCGGAATCGCGGCACTCGCGGGCTGGCCTCGTATCGAAGTCGAAGGAGCTACCGGATATCTCGATACCGATTATGCGGCCAAGGGTCGCGAGGCGGTGAAAGCTCTCGACACTTACGATCTCGTTTGTGTCCACATCGAAGCACCCGACGAAGCATCGCATGAAGGCCGTCACGACGCAAAGATCGAAGCGCTCGAGCAAATCGATACGCACGTGGTCGCTCCGCTTTTCGAAGCACTCAAACGCTACGGTGAGTATCGTATCCTCGTCACGCCCGATCATCCCACGCCCTGTGGCACAAAGAAGCACAGTCACGGAATGGCACCGCTTGTCATCGCCGGCAGCGGAATTTCATCCGACAAACAATCGACTTACGACGAAGCCTCCGCAGCCGCGAGTGGTAAACGCTTTGAACATGGCTGGGACTTGATGAACGAGTTCATCAAGAAGTGAGCCGTTCAGCTCAAGCAATTTCACCCTTCACCCTTCTAACTTCACCCTTCCCCTCATGTCGCTCATTGTTCAAAAGTTTGGTGGTTCCAGCGTCGCGGACGTCGAAAAAATTCGCGCAGCCGCTCGCAAAGCGATTCGTGCTCAGCGGCAAGGCCATGGCGTCGTCGTTGTGGTCAGCGCGATGGGTGAACAAACCGACGTGTTGCTCGACCTAGCGGGCAAGATTTCGGATAATCCGCCAGCCCGTGAGATGGACATGCTGCTCAGCACCGGAGAGCAGGTCAGCGTCTCGCTCGTCGCCATGGCGATTCACGATTTGGGCGCTAAAGCTGTCAGCCTCACTGGCGGCCAAATCGGTATCCGAACCGATAGCAGCTACAGCAAAGCTCGTATTCAATCGATCTCGACCGAACGAATCCAGCGACTCCTCGACGAAGGAAACATCGTCATTGCCGCTGGATTCCAGGGCATCGACGATGACCTCAATATCACGACTCTTGGTCGCGGCGGCAGCGACACGACTGCCGTTGCATTGGCCGCAGTTCTCGGCGCCGACGCCTGTGAGATCTACACCGACGTCGATGGCGTCTACACCACTGATCCTCGCATCCTACCCGAAGCCCGACGTGTTCAAGTCATTAGCTATGACGAGATGCTTGAACTAGCCAGCCTGGGTGCTGGCGTGATGCACAATCGTTCGATCGAGTTCGCGAAGAAATTCAATGTTCCAATCCATGTACGAAGCAGCTTCTCGGACACCGAAGGGACAATGATTGTCGACCAACCTGAGTCCCTGACGGCTGCGGTTTGCGGCGCCGCAATGACGCGAGATGAAGCGCGGGTCACGGTGCTCGGAGTGCCAGATGTTCCCGGCAAGAGTCTGCTGATTTTTTCAGCGATTGCCGCGTGCAAGATTGCCGTCGACATGGTCGTTCAAAACGTCGGCAGCAAGGGCCGCGCGGATGTCTCCTTCACAGTCCCACGTGGTGAACTCAAGGCAACTCTCGCCGCCGTCCGCGGTGTACTCGACGAAGTGGGCGCGGAAGGCTTGACGCATGACGACGAAGTATCCAAGGTCTCCGTCGTCGGCGCAGGCATGGCCCAGCAAACTGGGGTCGCATCACGGATGTTTCGCGCGCTCGCCAATGCGGGCGTGAACATCCAAATGATCACGACCAGCGAAATCAAAATCTCAGCACTCGTCCCACGCAGCCAAGCCAACGACGCACTTCGCGCCGTGCACCAAGCATTTGATTTGCACCAGGCACCTGTGGATGCAAAATCGTGGAACCAAATCCAAGCGTCGCGGAAAGACGACGCTGACGTGGACACACTCGTCAGCCGACTGCATGATGCAACTCTGGAAGCACTCACGTTGACCGGCATCTCAGTCGCCGGCAACCAAGCTCGCGTCACGCTCTACGGCGTCCCCGATCAACCAGGCATCGCCGCCGACGTGTTCGAGACGATCGGGCGTGAAGGAATCTTCATCGACATGATCGTCCAGGGCTACGACGGGGAGAACGGCTCCACAAGCGTCAGCTTCACCGTCGACGAATCGGAGCTGCAACGGTCACTCGAAGTGGCGAAGAGAATTTGCAAAACCCACTCAATGCGTGACGTGCAAGGTGGCGGTTCAATCGCCAAGGTAACGGTCAGCGGTATCGGGCTGCGAAGCCACACACAAGTCGCCACCTTGCTCTTCAACAGCCTGTCGTCCAATAAGATCAACGTCGAAATGATCAGCACGAGTGAATTGCAGGTGAACGCCGTGATCGATTCAGCCAAGAGCGACCTCGCCTTGGCAGGGCTGCGAACCGCGTTTGCGGATGCACTGCGATAGGAAACAAACGCTCTAAAATCGGCTTGGCAACCTGCTTGGCTGGTGCGACGGCAGCCTCCCCCAGGGGGTATTGCAGTCTTCGCAGGGGCTCCTGCGTCCGTACAGGCCGGATTTTCATGTCAAAACGGCTTATGAGCAGTTCGCGGCACTGGTAAACGCCGGTTTTTCCGCTTGGAGTTGGCTTAGGTGGCAAGTATTCTTAAGCGTTAGACGTCAGAAATTACAGCGCTCCTGGGGAGCGGAGTAGATCCAGTTTTGGTCATTACTCCGTTGGAAGGCTTGTAATCCGCCTCATCCGACGTTTCATAAGTCCGTCACCACCCGGAAACTTCTCCAACTTGACGGACGAGGCAACCCTTTACTTAAGGACTAGTTCAGTGATTCACGTGCCACGAATTTCTAAATGTTTCGTCATTCCCGCACTTGCGATGTTGCTCGGCGCGGCCTCGCTTTCGCAGGTTAATGCCGCAGAAGCCGTACAAGCCGTGGACGAAGCGCCGACTGAGCTGTTCGCAGCCATGGACGCCGGCCAAGTGGAAGTGCGATTCATTCCACAAGATGCCACGAAAGCCAATATCCTCGTCAAGAACCTCACCGATAAACCACTCAACGTTCGCATCCCTGCTGCATTCGCTGGCGTTCCTGTACTCGCTCAAGGCATGATGGGCGGCGGTATGGGTGGCATGGGCGGCGGCATGGGTGGAATGGGCGGCATG
>JBGTAI010000023.1:0-8347 GCA_041749955.1 Pirellulaceae bacterium
CCGTTCCACAACACTTCCTATGGCGCGTTTCCCGAGTACGCGTTTGATCACCAGGATCGCGGCAAGCCAGACGAACGTCTGTTTCAAGCTCCGCAACTTTCCTTGCCGAACGGACTCGGCATGCAAGCCGTCAACGGTCGACTGGCGCTGTTGGAGTCGCTCAATCGCCAGCGTGAGAACCTCGCATCGTACGCTCAAGTCGAGAACTTCGATCGCTTGCGGCAAGGAGCGGTGTCCTTGTTGACGGAATCCTCAGTGCATCAAGCACTGAACGTAACGAACGCTGACGAGAAGCATCTTGATCGCTATGGACGCAACTCGTTTGGTTGGTCGTTGCTGATGGCTCGGCGACTGGTCAGCGCAGGAGTCAGCCTCGTGCAGGTGAACTTAGGCAACGATGAAACTTGGGACACGCACGGCAATGCGTTCCCGCACTTGAAGAACAATCTGTTCCCTCCGACGGATCAAGCCGTTTCAGCTTTGCTGGACGATTTGCATTCGACGGGCGAATTGGACGAGACGCTGATCGTGATGGCCGGTGAGTTTGGGCGTACGCCGCAAATCACTTTGCTTGACAAACATTACAAATTGCCAGGCCGCGACCACTGGGGCGCCGTCCAATCGGTACTGTTCGCCGGCGGCGGAATTCGCGGCGGCAACGTGGTTGGCAAGTCCGATTCGCGAGGTGCGTATCCCGACGAACAACCGGTCAAGCCCGAGAACTTCGCAGCAACGATCTACGACGCGTTGGGAATCCCAGCCACCGCCGCTTGGCATGACGCACAGAATCGACCCCACCACATTTATCACGGCGAGCCCATCGCCGGTTTGAGTTAGTCGGAATCGTAGCCCAGGCTGCCAGCCTGAGAGCGCAGGCTGGCAGCCCGCACCACGACAATTTATCCCCACCGAGAACACCATGTCATTTCGTGAAACAAGCACGCCAACGGGCTGCAGCGAATTTCGACGTTTCAATCGCTTGAACCGACGTCAAGTATTGCAGGCGGGTTCGATCTCGGCGCTCGGTCTGGGCTTGGGTGATTTGGAATCGCGATTGGCGCTCGCACAAGAAAACGGACTGAGCTTGCCAGCCAAGCGTGCCAAGGCGTGTATCTTCCTGTTCATGTGGGGCGGGCCAAGTCAACTGGAAACGTTCGACATGAAGCCCGATGCGCCGGCGGAAGTGCGTGGCACCTTCAACCCGATCTCAACCAAAGTTCCAGGCATTCAAATCTGCGAACACTTCACGCAACTCGCATCGATGACGGACAAGCTGGCGATCATTCGCTCGCTCACGCACGACGATCCCGCTCACTTATCCAGCGGACATGCGACGCTCACTGGCCAGCTCGCGCCGGTGCTCAAGAGCGACGCTGATCCGCCGAGCGCCAAGGACTCGCCGCACTTGGGCGCATTGGTATCGAAGCTTCGCCCCAGTACAAATGGTTTGCCTTCGTTCGTTGCCATGCCATGGAAAGCGTTTCATCCTGCTGCACCCGGCGGCGAAGCTCCTGGGCAACACGGCGGCTGGTTGGGTTCCGCCTACGACGGCATGTTGCTGGGTGGCGATCTCAACGATTCCGCCTGGCACCCGCAAGGACTGTCACTACCAGCGGACATTGGGATTGGACGTTTGGAATCGCGAGTGGAATTGCTGAAGACGCTCGACGCTCAGCGTGCGACGTTGCATCGTTCGCTCAGCGCGTCATCCTATGGGAACCACCAAGCACGTGCGATGCAGATGATCGGTTCAGGCAACGTGCGTTCAGCGTTTGATTTGACTCAAGAAAGCGACGCAACGCGCGAACGTTACGGTCGCAACATTCACGGCCAATGCGTCTTGATGGCTCGGCGATTGGTCGAACATGGCGTGCCGCTGATTTCAGTGAATTGGCACAACGACGGCAAAAACTTCTGGGATACACACGGCGACAACTTCAATCGCTTGAAGAACGACTTGATCCCACCCGCCGACCGAGCTCTCGCAGCACTTTTGACGGACTTAGAAGAACGCGGGTTGCTGGACGAAACCATCGTGGCGTGGGTCGGCGAATTCGGTCGCAAGCCACAGATTACGGCGAACAATGCGGGTCGCGAACACTGGCCGTTTTGCTACAGCGGACTACTCGCCGGCGGCGGCATTCGGCCCGGCATGGTTTATGGCTCAAGCGACAAACACGCTGCCTACCCCGCTTCCGATCCTGTCACGCCACAGGATTTCGCAACCACGATCTTGCATGCAATGGGGCTGCCAACCGAAACCGCGCTGCTCGATCGCGAAAACCGACCTCACCGAATCACTTCAGGGAGAGTCTTGCATGAACTCCTCGCCTAATGAAAACGTTCCATCGTCCTACCGAATGAAGCCCATGCGAAATCCAACGTTCACAAACTGCTTAGCGAGCCTAGGGTGGCTGTGTTTGTCGCTTCACGCCACAGCCCAAACGATCAACTCGGTGCAGCCGCGAACCTGCAAGCCGGGGCAAACGACCCAGTTGCTGATTCAAGGCACGGACCTGAACGACTCGCTACGATTGGCCTCCAGTGCTAAGTCGGTTCAATGGCAAGTTGAAAAGCTGGAGCCCACGCAGGCTACAATCGCGTTGACTTTACCTGAAGACGCACCACTTGGTCCAATGAGTCTTTGGCTGACGACATCGACGGGCGTGGTCAAACCTCATGTGGTCATCGTCGATGATTTGGATGCGTTGAGGGACAGCGGCAACAATCACTCGATCGAAACGGCGCAACAGCTATCCACGCGATCAACAGTGGAAGGCGTTTGCGATGCGTCGGTCAGCGATTTCTATCGAATCCACGCGACTGCGGGTGAACGGATTGCCGTCGAAGTCCACACGCAGCAGCTTCGCTCCGCAATGGACCCAGTGCTTCGCGTGCTCAATGCCGCTGGAGAAACACTGATCCAAGCTGACGACAGTTTGGTCGGCCCCGATTGCCGGTTCAGTTACCAATTTGCGGAGGAAGGCGACTACTGGCTCGAGATTCAAGACAGCCGCAATGCCGCCGGTGGTGCAGCTTATCAACTGCGAATCGGTGACTTCCCGATCGTCAACCAGTGTTATCCACTCGCTGTTCGCAGTGGCGAAAAGACTTCGGTGGCCTTTACCGGACCCGATGGAGAACGGTTGCCTGCACGCGAGATGGACGTTCCCGCCGGAGCTCAAGGCAACATGCTAGTTCGTGCCAAATTCGACGACGGGCAATCTTCTAGTTGGGTAACGCTCTATTGCAGTCCGTATCCCCAATTGATTGAGCCCGCTTTAACCGACAGTCTGACATTGCCGATCGGCATCAACGGTCGTTTGGGGCAGATGCAAGAAGTCGATAGCTATCTCATCCGTGGTGCCAAGGGACAAGTCATTCGCATCGCTGCGAAGACGCGAAGCCTTGGCAGTCCCGCGCTCTTGCAAATGCAATTGTTCAACGCTGCCGGAGCGAAGATTGCTGAAACCAAAGTCACCGACGCTGACGAGTGGAGCTTGGATGCGACGTTGCCTGAAGACGGTGACTATCGTTTGGAGGCGACTGATTTGCTGAAACGTGGCGGCGATGATTTTGCTTACCACATTGAGTGTGCTCCGTCCGGAACGTTCAGCGTTGCACTCAAAGCCGACGCAAAGACACGGGAAGAATTCATGATTGAACCCGAGCACGGCGCATGTGCTGTGGACCTGCAAATCTCGCGGTTCGGTTACGACGGTGAGATCGACCTCTCGCTGATGAACGCGGAATCAGGTTTGCGAATCGTGAATCCTCGCATTCCCGCGAAAGTCGCCGAGGCGAAAATTTACCTGACTGCAAGTGAAGCATGGAAATCCGACAGCCTGGACGTCGTGCGAATCAGTGCGACCTCCGTCGACAATCCCGAACAAAGTTGCGTCATTAACAGTCACTCGCTGCGACGCGTCAAGGAACCGTTTGTGCTTGCTCCTACGATGCAAGCCGACGGTGCAATTGTGCTCGCCGCTACCACGACAACGGATACGCCGTTCACGATGGAACCAACCGCTCCAGTACAGTTCGCTCGTCCCGTTCGTTCGCACTCGGCCGCGCTGACGCCCAAAAGAATCCAAGCCGAATTCAAAGCGGGCGTCGACGTGCTCTCCAGTGCGTTGCCTGCTGGTTGGAACGCGAGCACGAAAGTGGATAAGGAATCGTACACGTTGACGCTATCACGCAGCGACCAAGCCACGGGTGAACCCGAGCAACTACCGCTGCTGGTCTTCGGTGATTTCAACGGACACGGACGTATCGAAACTTATAATTTGCCGATCCAGTGGATTGATCCCGTTCGCGTCACGACAAAGTTTTCGGAACCGTTTGTGCGTGGCGGTCGAGTTCGCGCGGAAGTGCATCTACTGCGTGAGGGAACGGATCCGCAACCGGTGACCATTGCGTTTGCGAGTTTACCGGCCGGCATCACAGGCCCTGAGTCGCTTGTCATCGCCGCCGATCAAACACACGCGGAATTCGATTTGCAAATCACTGCTGACACGGCACTCGATGTTGCTCATGAGCTAACCGTCAACGCCTCCAGCAAATACGCAGGTCAGGATTTCACGGTCGCATCGACACACGCATTGCCGAAACTGGACGATAGCCCCACGAATCTGATCGTGTACCCGAGCGAGATTGTGTTAGCAGATTCGCGTGGCAGACAGCAACTGGCGGTCACCGGAACCGACGTGCAAAATCTGCCGCGCGATTGGACTCGCCATGCACGACTCACTTCATCCAACCCACAAGTTGCCGAGGTGCGTGACGGAGTCGTTTATCCGATTGCTGATGGAGAAGCCGAAGTTGCCGTCGAAGTTGGTATGCATCGACAAGTCATCCCGGTCCGAGTTTCCAACGTTACCGTGCCGCGTAAGATCGAGTTCGAGTCCGAAGTCTTGGTCGCGTTGTCCAAGCAAGGTTGCAACTCCGGTGCTTGTCATGGTTCGCCGAGCGGCAAAGGCGGGTTTCGACTGTCGCTACGCGCCTTCGATATGAAACTTGACGAGTTGACGTTGATCCGCGAAGACTTTGGTCGTCGCACGAACTCGCTGGATGCTGAACAAAGCCTGCTGTTGCTCAAGCCTTTGATGAAAGTCTCGCACGGCGGTGGCAAGCAGTTGCACAAAGACGATGCGGCTTATGCGATTTTGCGAGACTGGATTGCCAGCGGTGCCAATGCTGACCCCGCGGACGCGCCACGCGTCACCAAGCTTGAGGTCTATCCGAATCAAAAACAAATATTGGCGGTCAAAGACGGCGGCCAGCAACTGGCCGTCACGGCTCACTTTGCCGATGGTCGCAAACGTGACGTAACGCATCTTGTCGCCTACGAAACCTCTGACACGGCTGTCGCGACCGTTGATGTCAATGGCTTTGTGACCCCACATGAACGCGGTGAAGTTGCGATCTTGGTGCGGTTGCTGGAGTATATCGAATCCGTGCCGTTGATGTTTGTCGAGAACTTGGACGATTTCAAGTGGAAGTCTCCGACGCCGAACAACTACATTGACGAACTAGTGAATGCCAAACTGCAACAACTGCAGTACTTGCCCGCAGAAACATGCAGCGACGATGAGTTCCTGCGACGGGTCAGTTTGGACCTGCTCGGAATTTTACCCACCATTGAAGAAACAACCGCATTCTTAGCGGATACCGGCGAAGGTAAACGCGAGCGGTTGGTTGACGCGCTGCTCCAGCGAGAAGAGTACGCGAAGTTCTGGTCGCTGAAGTGGGGCGACTTGCTGAGGATGACCAGCAAATTGGTCGGCGACGAAGGAGTCTACAAATACCATCGCTGGGTCGAACAGTCGCTGCATGAAAACATGTCTTACGACCAGTTTGCCAAAGAACTGCTCACCGGTGCCGGCAGTACCCTGTCCAACCCACCCGCGAATTTCTATCGCACCTCCACCGACATGAACGAATGCGTGGAAACCATCTCGCAAGTCTTCCTCGGTGCGAGGCTGCAGTGCGCGAAATGCCACAATCATCCCTTCGAGCGCTGGACGCAAGACAATTACTATGGACTCGGCGCGTTCTTTAATCGTGTCCAACGACGCAAGACGGATCGACCCGGTGAGATGTTTGTCTACACCAGCTTTTCCGGCGACGTGACACAGCCCAGAACCGGCCAAGTCATGGCCCCATGGTTGCCGCAAGTCGGCAGCATCGAATCGCCCAGCGACACCGACCGACGCCTCGCGTTCGCCGATTGGTTAGTGAATCCTGACAATCCGTATTTTGCCCGAATCGAAGCCAATCGCATTTGGAGTCAACTCTTTGCGCGAGGCATTGTCGATCCCATCGACGACTTCCGCGACTCCAATCCTCCATCGAACGCAGCCCTGTTGGACGCGCTCGCGAAGGACTTTGTCGAAAGCGGTTATGACCGAAAACACCTCCTACGCGTCATCTTGAACAGCCGAACTTATCAAGCAAGCTACCAAACGACGGAGTCCAACCAAGAGGACACCAAGTACTTCTCGCATCAGGAACCTCGTCTACTCGGAGCCGAACAGTTGCTCGACGCCATCAATCGCACGTTAGCACTCGAACAGAAATTTGGCAGCCTACCCGCAGGCACACTCGCGACACAGTTGCCCGCTCCGGATGTCGTCAAAGTTGATTTCTTGAAAGTGTTCGGCCAACCCGAGCGAAGCACGGTTTGTGCGTGTGAACGAGCTGACGATTCCAATCTGGGCATGGCCATCGAGTTGTTCAATGGCCCAATGATCCACGAGAAATTACGAGACGCCAACAATCGTTTCCGCAAAGCCTTGGCGGCCGGCAAGCCAGTCGAAGAAGTCGTTCGCGACATCTATCTAGCAGCCGTCTGTCGTCCACCGTCCGAGATTGAGTTGCAAGCAGCCCTCGACCACTGCAGCAAGAATCCTGATCCCGTGGTCGGAGTTGAGGATGTTTGCTGGGCCTTGTTCAACACGGATGAATTTCTGTTCCAACATTGATCACAACAACCCAATTCCACCCAGTCGCGAAGCGACGCCAGCCCTCCCCAGTCGCGAAGCGACGACAGCCAATAGCCTGGGACGCAAGTCCCAGGAACACAACCAACCCAATTCCCCCAGTCGCGAAGCGACGACAGCCGATAGCCTGGGACGCAAGTCCCAGGAAAACAGCCAACCCCATTCCCCCAGTCGCGAAGCGACGACAGCCAACAGCCTGGGACGCAAGTCCCAGGAAAACAAACCAACCCCATTCCACCCAGTCGCGAAGCGACGACAGCCAATAGCCTGGGACGCAAGTCCCAGGAACACAACCAACCCAATTCCCCCAGTCGCGAAGCGACGACAGCCGATAGCCTGGGACGCAAGTCCCAGGAAAACAGCCAACCCAATTCCCCCAGTCGCGAAGCGACGACAGCCAACAGCCTGGGACGCAAGTCCCAGGAATACAAACCAACCCCATTCCACCCAGTCGCGAAGCGACGACAGCCGATAGCCTGGGACGCAAGTCCCAGGAATACAACCAACCCAATTCCGCCCAGTCGCGAAGCGACGACAGCCATTAGCCTGGGACGCAAGTCCCAGGAATACAACCAACCCAATTCCACCCAGTCGCGAAGCGACGACAGCCGATTGCCTGGGACGCAAGTCCCAGGAATACAACCAACCCAATTCCCCCAGTCGCGAAGCGACGACAGGAGCCCCGCCTATGTCAACTCATCACGGCATCCTCTTGCACGTCATCTTTTCGACGAAATATCGCAAGCCGTACCTAATCGATGAATGGCGAGATGATCTGTTGGCTTATATCGGAGGCATCGTGAGAGACCACAAATCAACTCTCCTGACGGCGGGCGGAATCGAGGATCACGTGCATCTGTTGTTGCGTGTCCACCCTGAGTTCGCGATCTCGAAAACCGTTCAATTGTTGAAGGCCAATTCATCCAAATGGATCAACGAACAACACAAGCTCGCCGGTCGATTTGAATGGCAACGCGGATACGGCGCGTTTTCGGTCAGCCAATCGATGTCCGAGACCGTCAAGAATTACATCGTCAAACAACGTGAACATCACACGAAGCAGACGTTTGAGGATGAGTACATCGGATTATTGAATAAACATGGAATCGATTACGACCCACAATACGTTTTTGAAACGGAAATTGTCGCGTGAATAACATCTGTCGTCGCTTCGCGACTTTCATTGCTGCTCGTACATCTTTCCTGGGGTGCAGTCGGCTTGGTAACGTCGCATTTCATGTGATTTGAGCGGTTTTTTTATCAATTGCTTGAGTTATTGGCGGCAAGCACATCTTTGACGCTAGTAAGCGATTCCAGAGCCGTTGCCAAATTCCGCTACGGTTCGC
>JBGTAI010000024.1:0-10224 GCA_041749955.1 Pirellulaceae bacterium
CCGAGTGTGGGGCCGGGTGTGGATGCGAGGCGGTTCAACGCGACTCTCCTTCTTCGCGGTGAGGCAATCAAAATGCAAGCCGAATGACTTGCCACCAATCTCTTCCTTGAGCGGCCCTCTCGAGCCGAAATCCCCTCAACGTGCATCCGCGATTCCCTAAAAGAATCGCGTTTGTTGATGAGAGAACTTTCCGGTGTGCGGCGGGAATACGACCTTTTTGGAAGGTCTGTCAACCCCGGTTTATCTAGCGCCCTCAGAAAAAAGGTGTCGCCCCGATCCAGTCGCTCTGCGTTTCACCTGCACAGTGCAATCAAAGCCTGAATTTTCATCTCAAGCTTCAACTCAAACTTCAACTTCAACCGCGGGAGTTTAAGATTGAGTTTGAGTTTCGGTTGAAGTTGGAAGAAGAGGATTGGCTAGCTAGGTCGGGAACCCATGTGATGCTAGCGTTCTTTGGTGTTAGTCTGGGGTGTCCAAATAGGGATCCTGGCCGATTTCGCGTTGCATTTTCTTGCGTTCTTTTTCGTGATGCATGAGCACCATTCGGTCGCGAAAATGTTTGCGTTCAACCTTGGCTTGGGCACGGAAGAACAATTTTGCGAAGCGGTTGACTGGGCCTTCAGTAAACTCGCCTTTCGATTTCAACTTCTCGGCTTTGGTATTGCCGAGTCCGCTCTTGAGGATGTCGTCGTCGAGTGAGAGGAATTGGCGATACGAACCTTGATCGCCTTGGCGGCCGCAGCGCCCAATCAGCTGGCGGTCGATCCGCGCGGCATCATGCAATTCGGTACAAATCACGTGCATCCCACCGAGCTTTTCGATTTCCGAGGCAAGCTTCACGTCGGTACCACGTCCAGCCATATTGGTCGCGACCGTCACACAGCCACGACCGCCAGCACGCGCGACAATCTCGGCTTCTTCGGCAACTTTGTTCGCGTTGAGAACTTCGTGCGCGATGCCCACTTCATCGAGTAGTCGCGAGAGCAATTCGCTCTTGTCGATGGAACGGGTGCCGATCAAAACCGGACGTCCTGTCTCGTGCATCTCGCGGACTTCTTCGACAATCGCCTTGAACTTCGCCAACATCGAACCGAATACGCGGTCTGGAAGTTGCTTTCGCTGAGGCGGTCGGTTGGTGGGCACACGGAGCACGGGAGTGCGGTAGATTCGTTTCAGTTCCCGTGCACTCGATGCGGCTGTACCCGTCATCCCAGCCAAACGTGGATAGCGTAAGAACAAGTCTTGAATCGTGATTCGTGCTGCTTGGCCTGTTGGGACGCTGATCTCGATTTTTTCTTTCGCTTCGATCGCTTGATGGATTCCGTCTCGCCACTTACGGCCTTCGGCCAATCGGCCGGTGAACTCGTCAACGATCACGATTTCGTCGACGTTCTTTTCATTGGGACGCACGACATATTGGCGGTCCAAAATGAACTCGCGGTGCACCTTGATGGACCTTTCGGTGTACTCATAGAGATCGACAAGGCCCATCGTGCGGACGAGATCGCTCTTCGGCAAAGCACGCACTTTTTGGCGTCCGCGGGAGTTCAATTCGTATTGTTTCGTCTCGTGATCGATCGAGAAATGTTCGTCGATTTCGTACGATGGCGCGTGCTCCGCCGCCCAGCGATAAGTCTCCACAATTTGGTCACGCACGTTGTCTTCGATGCTGCCAATGATGAGCGGTGTACGAGCTTCATCGATCAGAATACTGTCGGCTTCATCGACGAGACAGAAGTGCATTCCACGCATCACGACGCTGTCGCCGTCGTTCTTCATACCACCGCCGCCGTCGCCGAGCATCTCCGTTTGCAAACGGTTCTGGGCTCGCAACAGCAAGCGATCGCGAAGGAAGTCGAAGCCGAATTCTTTCGCTGTACCGTACGTCACCGCAGCTGCGTACGACTTGCGACGGCTGCCTTGGTCATCAGGCGTTTGAATGATGCCGACGGAAGTGCCGAGCTTCTCGAACAACGGCATCATCCACTCAGCATCGCGTTTGGCGAGATAGTCATTGACCGTGGCGAGGTGCGCGCCCTTGCCGGCGAGTGAGTGCAAGTACAACGGTAACGTTGCTGTGAGCGTTTTGCCTTCGCCGGTTTGCATCTCTGCGATCGAGCCTTCGAAAAGTGCGATGCCACCGATCATTTGCACGTCATAGTGACGCATCTTGAGTGCCCGGCGGCCGGCCTCGCGACAAAGCGCATACGCCTCGGGCAACAAGAGCGACAAGCTCTCACCGGCCATGGCGCGATAGCGGAGTGCGAGTGAACGCTTGCGGATTGTCGCGTCGTCTTCGGCCTTGAGAATCGGTTCGAGATCGTTGATCTGGGCGAGTTGTCGACGCCACCGAGCCATCTTGGGGCTGAAGAAGTGCTTTCGGAAGATCGACGATGTGCCACTCGGATCCGAGCTGCGGCGCTCGTTGGCTTCGGCAAGTGCAGCCGCCAAGTCGGCTTCGGACGCAGCCGTCGGTTTGATGGGAAGAGAGCTGTCCAGCTCGGGTGGATTGGGGGCGAGCGGATCCAACGGGTCGACGTGAACTAGCCCTGTCGCCGGAACTTGCCCGTCTTGCGGAGGCGTGTTTGGCGTCGATGTGGACTGATCGCTTGAACGAGTGGTCATTCCGAACTGCTAGACGAGGTACTGGGCGATGTGATGAAAACGGCGAGGCGAATCAACGAAGTGAATATTTTGATGCTTCTACGTTACCAAAATCGCGAGGTTTGCCGTGTTTCACGCTGAAAAAATCATTCTAACGAACAAAATGGGCAAGCCAGCGAGTCTTTACTGCCAATTGAGTTGAACCTGGGGATTCTGGGACGACTTTGCATCCTTTTCCGTAAGTGCTTCATCTAACGGTCGATTTGGTCGATCCTTTCATACCAGTGACTCCAGTGTTCCCGGATTGCACGAGACTATCTATGAAAACGACTATGCGAGGCTTGACGTTGGCAGCGATTATGCTGTCGGCCTCTTCAGCTGTGGCTGATTCAAACGACTCAGATTACTTCGGTTACGAGCAAGAAGCTCCGACGTCAGTGGTTGGCGATTTGCCAGGCTACGGCGACGAGGCATACTACGCTGAAACGGCAAGTTACGCTGAAGCCAATCAAACCGTTTCCCGAACGAACTACGCAGCTCCGTCTGCGAAGACAGTACCTTCCCGTATGGTTGCCGCGGATTCCCGCCGCTATCAACCGGTTGCGTACAACGCACTTCAGCCATCTTACAACGAACAAGTCGGCTTCCACGACGGTGGCTGTGGCATCGACTCCGGTTGGGGCAACAGCTGTGACGGCGGTTGCGATGGTGGTCCATCCTGTGGCTGTGATAGCTGCGGCGGTGGCAAGCTTGGCCGCATGATGCGTGGATGTGACAACACGACTTGGGCCATGGCCGAAGCCTTGTTGTGGTTCCCACAAGAACGCTCAACACCAACATTGGTCAGCCGCTCACCCGGCGCCGGTTCGAACCCAGCATTAAACGCAGCTGGCGTCTCGGTTTTCGGTGACAACATCGGTGGTGACATTTCCGGTGGTTTCCGAGGCGACTTCGGTAAGTTCATCGCACCCAACGTTGGCTTCGGCGGACGCTTTTGGATTCTCGGTGACAATGGCAGCACGTTCTCCGCTCAAAGCGACGGAACAACAGAAGCCTTTGGTATTCCATTGTTTGACACGAACCCAGCCGGTGTAGGCGAAAACGCGATCGTGATCGCCGGAACAAGCGGCACCGGCCGCACGTTCGCTGGTGACGTATCCGTAACGAGCACATTGGAGTTGTGGGCGGCGGAAGCCTATGGACGTTTCCGATTCAGCAGCAACAGCAACTACACGCTCGACTTCATCGGTGGATACACACACTTTAATATCGAAGATTCGTTGACGATGAGCAGCCGCCGCGTCTTCACCAACGCTGGTGTTCCAACGCCAGGCACAGTCAACCAGTTCAACGATTCGTTCAACGCTGAGAACCAATTCAACGGTGGACAAATCGGCTTCGAGAGTGTCTTGACCCGTGGTCGCTGGATGGCTCGCTCGTTGACCAAGGTTCACTTGGGTAACATGAATCAACGCCTCCGTGTCAACGGAAGCAGCAGCGAAACGGTTCCTGGTCCTCCAGACACCGTGACACCATTCACTCGCGGTATCTTCGCCGAAGGCAACGCGACTGGCGAGCGTGACGTGTTCACCTTCGCACCAGAAATGAACTTCAAGCTTGCTTACCGCTTCCGTCCAAACGTTCTGCTCAGTGCTGGCTACTCGTTCATCTTCTGGGATAACGTAGCTCTCTCGGGCGACCAAGTGGACCGCAACCTGAACGCAGCTAACTTGCTCACCAACGCTCCGTCATCGGATCCGTTCCGAATCGTTGACTCGAGCTTGTTCGTCCACGGTCTTGACCTGGGTGTCGTCCTCGACTTCTAAGCCATCGTAGCTGCGGCACGATCGCGAACTAACTCCTGGTCATGTCGCCTAGGAACGAATCCGGCGAGATCAACAGTCCGGAACACTGAGCCGGAATTCGCTCTAGAAAACGAAACAAGCGTGGGGGAAATCCTCCACGCTTTTTTTGTTTTTATCTACAACAAAGAAGACGCTCTATTCGCTAGAGGATCCCGTCTCGATCCAAGATCTCAGCGAGTTGTCGAGCGCCATCCGGATTTAAATGCAGGTGGTCGGCAAATCCTGATGTCTCAGAAATCGATTGAGAATAATCGTGGATGGGACAGTCCAACTCACCGCTGAGCCACTGGATCCAATCTGGAAGCTCGGTAAGCGTTTCTCGATACCGTGGATGATACGGCGCGACGATCAAGTCGACTTGAACGCCCATCCCTTTTGCCACAGCCAACACCTCCTTTGCCGCAATTACATTTTGCTGATCACGAAGGAACTTGTCGGGGTCTCTGTCAAGAACTCTCTCGATTTGGTCATCCGTGACGTGTTCCGTCATGATCCAGTCTTGATCGCTTTTCCCGCGAAAGAACATGCTGCGCAAGGTTAACTCGCTATTGAAGCGATACAAATGCGAAACGCGCGAGGCCACGTACTCTTTTGGAAAGTGCTTTGCAATCGCTTGGCTCAACGGTTCGGAATGGAACATAAATACTTTGAATCGTTCGAGCGAACCTGGCTCATCCTCTCGGCCGACACAACTCACTTCAAATATCAAACGCTTGGGTGGCGTCTGGTGGTTCTTGAGCTGGTGACTTAGATAGTCGCTCCAAAGAACAGGCATGAGTACTGTTGGCAATGCATTGTAACTAATGTTGGCTGCCTCTCGTCCAGCCGCTTCGCGAATCGCGGGCGGATGGAACATGTGCAAGCCACGAGAGTTGCCAAGAATGACTATTTCTGCGGCTAATCCGCCTTTGTACAACTCGGCATACCGAAACCCTGTCGACATGATCGCGCGATCCAAAATCCGTGCGCCAACGCGATCGCCAGCCCAGACCAACGCTAAGAACAGCGTTACCCAAACGATTCGATTTCGATGTTGAATGAAGAACGACATTAGAATTGAAAGTAAATGAACTGGGTTCCGTTAAAGGTTCCCGCGAACGCAATGATCCAAACGAGTGACGCATAATAGACCCCACGCGCCCAAGGCACTCGTTCAAGGACCCTCGGCAGCGTCTTGATTTGCATTGCCAACTCAAGTGTCGCAAAGATCATGACCAGACCACATGCTTTGATGAGCGGCAGGCGATTCTGGAGCGTCGAGGGGCTGAGTCCGTCAAGTGATGCGATGTGGCCAAGTATCTCGATCGCTTCACTAAACGTGCTGGTTCGAAAAAACACCCAGGTCACGCAAAGAATGCTAAACATTGCACCGCATTTTAATGCAGTCACAGGCAGAACTAGCCATCTCGTCAGTGGGCTTGCTTCATGGCGCAGTTCGTTCTTGGATCGAGTGGTGACCCAAACGCGATGCAAAATCAAGAGGGTCGCATGCAAGGCTCCCCAAATGACAAAGTTCCAACTGGCTCCATGCCAAAGCCCACCAAGCAACATCGTGATCGTTAAATTGCGATACGTGTTCCACTCACCGTTGCGATTGCCACCAAGCGGAATGTAGACATAGTCACGCAACCACGTGGAAAGCGTGATGTGCCAGCGATGCCAAAAATCCGCGGGCGACGTCGCGAAATACGGAAAGCGAAAGTTCTCTGGCAACTTGAACCCGAGCATCTTCGCTAATCCGATCGCGATATCCGAATAGCCGGAGAAGTCACAGTAAACCTGAAACGCGTACAAGACCACGACGACAAGCAGGTTAATGGACGAATATCCCCGAGGGTCCCCAAACATCGGATCGGCGACGATTGCGATCGAGTCCGCGATGACAAGTTTCTTCAAGAACCCTTGCAACACTTGGCCAACGCCACGTTCGAACTCGTACCAATGGAAAACGCGGTCCGTTTCCAATTGTGGTAAGAACTCACGGGCCCGGACGATTGGCCCAGCGACGAGTTGCGGAAAGAAGCTGACAAACGTCGCGAACCTCAGCAGATTACGCTCGGGCGAGATTTGCCCTCGATACACGTCAATCGAATAGCTCAGCGTTTGAAACGTATAGAACGAGATGCCCGCTGGGAGAATCAGGTTGAGCGTCGGCCAATCCGGCTTCCAGCCAAGCGGTGCGACGAGTTGCTCGAGATTCTCAGCAAAGAAATTCAGATACTTGAATGTTGCCAAAATGCCGAGATTGCAAGCGATGCTGACGCCGAGAAGCCATTTGCGTTGGGTGCGAGATTCAGTCGCCCCTAAGCCGAGCCCGACGAAATAGTCAACGAGGGTCGAGATCAGGATCAGCCCAAGGAATTCGTAGGCCCACCATCCGTAGAAGATGTAGCTGCCGATGAGACACAACGCAACTCGCGTCGAGCCACGTAGCAACCAGTACAACGTGAAGAAGCACGGAAAGAAGACCAGAAACGATATGCTATTGAAATACACAAGAACTACTTCGTTCCTGTCAAGCGTTTGAGCGACCGATACCCGCCTTCCAAAATCGCAAGTAAGCGTGGCGAGTGGACTTTGCAGCATCGTCCATAGTGAACCAATTCACCATGAAAGCGAGACTTGAACTCGCGCGGCCCGTAGGGTTGGTTAGCGTCTCCCGCGCCACCAAAGTCGTAGTAGCGAAAACCTTGGCTACGCGCCCATTTGATTTCGTCCCAAACGACGCAAGCAAATGGATGCAATGATGCGGGGCGTGACGTTCCGCCGAACCAAGCAAAGAATCGATCGCCCCACGCGAGTCCGATCGTTCCGGCGATATCCGTGCCTTCGTGAGTTGCGACGCGAACCTGAAGGACATCACCGAGATGGTCCTGAGCACTAATAAACAAATCGATCTTGGGTGTCGGGACAATCGAACGACGATGGCTTCGTTGGATTTGTTGGCGAGCACGTTCGATAAGCTCTCGAGAGTTGCCTGTTTCAATCGCAACGCCACGGCGCAGCGAGCGTGAAATATTGCCTCGCATTTGTTTGCTGATGTTGCTCCACAATATGTCTTCGCTCAACGACAAATCAACGATGTAGTTACAAAATGACTTTGGCTCGTAGCCCAAACCAGCGAGTATCGGGCAGTCACTGATTTTCTTTCGTACGGAACGAATTTCCGTCAACAGTGCATCATGCGAAACTGCGGACTCATGTCGCTCAAGCAACATATTGATGGCAGCGATTGATGTCTCGTTTGGGTAACACAGCGGCTCTCCAAACATGATCGCACGCGATGTGATGTTACGAGTCAGCGCTGCTCCAGCGTCCACGCGAACCGGAGCGATCATTGCTTGAATCTCGCCACGTTCATCCACCGCCGCATTCGCTAGTGACACGTATTTACTTGCGTCATTAAAAGCTTGTTGCATCCCCGCAAGATGGAATACATTCCCGGCCGGGTGGCTCCGAACAAAAGCGTCCCATTTCCCAGGGGCCTCGGTTGGAGCAATGATTTTAAAGGTGGACTTGAGGGACATTACCGTTGACGAACCGACGGGGGGGCGGACATGACGGGAAGTCATCGATGCTAGACAAAACTGGGGTTTTTGCCTGGAATTTTCAAAAAAAGACGAGGGTGAACAAAAATGTTGTCCCTGATTGTCATGTAATAACAGTTATTCCGTTTCGCTTAGGCGGAGTAGTCAGGTGTCACAACAAAAAATCCCGGGCTCTGGCGACCAGAACCTGGGATCAAAGTAGGCGTCGATTTCATTTTGGAAGGCCTCGTAAAGCGAAGCCAAGAGTCGCTGCACACTCATCCAACGCATTTATTCGCATCGAATTGCAAATTGCGGCGAGATCAAGCTTGGTTTGCCAACACCCCAAGTGATGAAATTCGTGAATGCAGTTCACTGAGTTGGGGCGACGTTAGATTTCGAAGCGGCGAACGGACGCCGCCACAGTCGACACCGACGAGTGACATCAGCGATTTCGCTGCGGCCATGTAGCCGTATTCTTGGCATACGCGAATCATCTCGATTGACTTGAGTTGCAATTGTCTCGCCTTGTCTTCGTCACCCGCATCACGAGCTGCGATCAACTCGTGGTACAGCGGCGCCGCAAAATTGTAGGTGCTTCCAACGGCACCGCGGGCACCGAGTGCGTATCCAGCCAACAGGGCTTCGTCGCATCCGAACCAAATCTCGTACTTACCATCTTGGAACTGCACGCACTCTTGGAATGTCATCAAGTCAGGATTCGTGAACTTCACGCCTGCGAGATTCGGAAACCGTTCACCGCGTTTAAGCACGTCGAGACTCGAATGGGTCACGCCAGTCATCGACGGAATATCGTAGTAGTAAAACGGAATCGAAGAACAGGCCTCGGCAATGGGGACAAGGTAGTCGACTAAATCATCCACGCTCGCTGGTTTGAAATAGGACGGTGCCATGGAGGAAACCGCGTCGGCGCCCGCGTCAGCGGCGTGTCCAGACAACGCGACAGAATCCCTGGCACAGTTATGTCCCACTTGGACGATCACCATCAAACCAGCTTCTTGCTTGACGCTTGTCCAAGCCTCTGTCAACTGCTTGCGCTCATCAACCGACAGCGAATGTCCTTCGCCGGTGGATCCAGAAATGAACACGCCTGCGACGCCCGATGCAGCAAGATGCTGCGCCTGTGGTGCAACGGCGTCAAGATTAAGGCTTCCATATTTGTCAAACGGTGAATGAGGAGCAGCAATTAGCTTGATCGGCATGGTGGGTAAAGCTTCAACGTGGTGGGGATATCTGAATCTCACGAAGAATAATGCCCGCCTCTTGGCCACGCAAGCAACTGCGAGCTACTTGGCCGCCGCTGCATCCCGTGCGGTGTCCCAAGTCTCTTGCATCCAGCGACTCATCCGGTTCGCAATTGGCGAAGTTCGGTATCCGAATAATACGTTCAGCCTCATTCCAGTAGGCACCTGCCGAGCGACTTCATGACTGAGTGCGATTCGAGCGCGAAAATACGGCTCAAGCAACTTTAACGAGTCCGCGCCGGCGCCGTCATCCGCCGCACGCACGAGCAATGGCCCGCCTTCGGTTGCCGCCAAGGCGACTTCGGAGAGTCGCTCCGTTGCCCGCGGTTCGATTTTGTCAACTCGCGCCGGAAACGTTCGATAACTCACAGTCCTCACGGAGATCGTGCGCCCTTCTAGCAAACGAATGTCCTCAATCCGCTCTTGCTCAACAATTGCGATGACTTCTTTGTCCGTGGACGCGGCCACGATGACTAAGACGTCTCCTTCCTCGACGTACGTGCCAAGGAGTGACGCGAGTCCGCTTGCAATCACATCGCCATCACGGGTCGCGACAACAGTGAGTGCATCGGTTTGGCGACGTACTTGCTCGAGCTGGGTCATGACGGCAAGTTGGTTCTCTTGCAAGACTTGATAAGCGCTCGAATCGTGTTTGTCTTGGGCCTGTCGCAATCGAACTTCGTTCACGCTTTTCGCTAATTCAAGCTCGTTGAGCTGGGTGCTTAATTCGCGATTCTCAAGTTGCATCAGCAGGTCGCCGCGACGTACACGCTCGCCTTCGGTCACATAGATTGCATGAATGAATCCACTTGCACGCGCTCGAACGCTTGACTCTGGGACATAGTTCGCCACTGCTGGCATCCGGACCGACGTCGGTATCGGTAACCAAAACAAAAAACCGCCACACGCAGCGATGATCACAGGCCCGACAACCAGTGAGCGGGCGAAACGAATTGGTGAGCC
>JBGTAI010000025.1:0-26330 GCA_041749955.1 Pirellulaceae bacterium
GCAAGTTCATCAAGCTCAACACCAACGAGAATCCGTACCCGCCGCCGCCAGCCGTCGTGGATGCGATTTGTGCCGCCGCCCGCGGGCCGCTGAATCGTTACCCCGACCCGATGGCGACGAGTTTCCGCCGCGCGGCCGCCGACGCCCTCGGTTTGCCTGGGCCTGAGTGGGTGCTCGCGGGCAACGGCAGCGACGAAATTCTGACGATTCTCGTGCGTGGGTTCGTGGGCGAAGGCCAGCGACTGCGGCTCGCGTATCCGAGCTACATTCTCTACCGCACGCTTGCCGACATCCAAGGCGCTGGGTGGGAACAGGTTCCATTCGAAGACGGCTGGAAATTGCCAGCGAGTTTCTCCGAGCCGAAGCCTGACGTGCGGCTCGTGTTGCTTCCCAATCCGAACAGTCCGTCCGGCACGATCGTTCCCAAAGACGAAGTCCGCTCGATTGCCGACTCGCTCGATTGCCCACTCGTGGTTGACGAAGCCTATGTCGATTTCGCCAATGAATCATGCATCGACTTAGTGAAAGAAAACGAACGTGTCCTCGTTACCCGGACACTGAGCAAATCGTACGGACTCGCCGGAATGCGATTCGGCTATCTCGTGGCCCAGCCCCACGTGATTGCTGAGCTGACCAAGATCAAGGACAGCTACAACTGTGACGCGATTTCGATCGCTGCAGCAACCGCCGCGATCTCATCACAGGATTGGCTTGCCGACGTTTGCAACAAGATGAATGCGACTCGCCAGCGAATGGAAGCGAAGCTCAGCCAGCTAGGGTTCGCGGTAACACCATCGCACGCCAACTTTGTATGGTGCCAGCACCCCGATGGAAAACATCGCGAGCGATACGAATACCTCAAGCAAAACCAAATTCTCGTGCGTTACATGTCGTTTCCCGATTGGGGCGACGGCTTGCGAATCAGCGTTGGCACCGACGAACAAATCGACGCCTGCCTGATGATGCTCGAACGTTTCACCAAGTCCGTGTGAATAACGGACGCTTGCAATGACAGTGACCATGTCCGCAACCGATAACCTCCGCAACGACTTTCCACGTCGAATGGGGCGAGAAGACTACTTGGTGTGGGAAGCGAAGCAGTCGCGTCCGCATGACTATGTAAACAGCGTTGTCTATCCGCGGGATGGAACGAGTCGTAACCATGGTCGAGTTCAATCAAATCTAGTTGCGTGTCTCGACAAACAATTGACGGATAGAGATTGCGATGTTTTCGCAAGTAAGATGCGAATTTGGGTTGAGAAATGTAGCGATTACTATTATCCCGATGTCGTGGTTGCCTGGGGTGATATTCAATTCAATGGCGACTCACCGGATACACTGGTTAATCCAGTCCTCATCATTGAAATCGCTAGCCAAAGCACGATTGGCGTAGATCAAGTTCGCAAACGTCGCCACTACCGCACGATTGCATCACTCGTGGAATATCTTCTCGTCGATCAAAACGAACCTGGCATTGAGCGATTGAGACGAATCAACGACGATTCTTGGGAGTCGGTTGAGTTCCATGGCATGGACGACTTCATCGAACTGAGAAGCGTTGGTGTCACTCTGAAAGTCTCTGATATTTATCGCCGAGTTGACTTCAACGTCGGCCAACCCGAATGAATGCGTACAACTTTACCCTCCCGCGTTTCGCGGGAGGGTCAGCCTCTCAGGGCTGGGGAGGGCACTCTCCGGCCCTGAGAGGCCGACTCTCCCACAGGAGAGTAGATTCGAAATGCCCAATGACAATTGCATAACTAATTAGCCACCAAGACAGCTGAACTTCATGACACGAACTTCTACGATCAATCGCAAAACGGGCGAAACCGACATTCGCGTGTCCATCAATTTGGATGGCACCGGCGCTGGAAAACGCGAAACAGGTATCGGCTTTTTCGACCACATGCTCGACCTGTTTGCCAAGCACTCCCTCATTGACCTCGAGGTGAAAGCCGTCGGTGATTTGCACGTCGACGATCACCACACCAGCGAAGATGTGGGTATCGCCCTCGGTCAAGCGATTCACGAGGCGCTCGGCGATCGAGCTGGTGTTCGTCGCTACGGACACTTCACCTTGCCGATGGATGAGTGCCTCGTCACGGCTGCCGTCGACATGGGTGGTCGCTATGCGTTCGAATACAACGCGCCGATCGGTCCAGCAAAAATCGGTACCTTTGACAGCGAACTCGTCGAACACTTCTGGCAATCATTCGCTGCCAACGCGAATTGCAACTTTCACGTGGTGCTGCACTATGGTCGTAACAGCCACCACATCGCCGAAGCCGTCTTCAAGGCCGCTGCGAGAGCAATCCGCATGGCGTGCGAATCGGATCCTCGCAGTACTGGAATCCCGAGTACCAAAGGCGTTTTGTAGCGCCGAGGCAATCGTTGGCTGGCAACGAGCAATTTAGCTTGCTCCGTGTTGGAACGTCACTTCTTCGTACGGTTGGACGACGACGAATCCGTTGCCTTGGAACTTGAGCTGGAGCGATTCACCTGAGCCGCGGCCGAGGAACGTTTTGAACTGCAAGTCCGTCTTGATTTCCGGCTCGAGATTGCCTGACCAAAGCACCGTTGCGTTGGGATCGGTGATCACGGGCTGGGATGGCGTCACCACGAGCGTCAGCGGGTCATAGTGGCTGGTAACCGCAACCATGCCACTGCCTTCGAGCCGAACGTTAAACAATCCACCCGCGAGTACCGCAGTCATCCGCTTCATCATCTTGATGTCGTACTTCAGCGACATTTCAAAGGCGAGCAAGTCGTTTCCGTTGACACAAATCGCATCATTGTCCAGGTTCAAGATCGTGATCTTCTTCCCTGAGTCGGCACAGAATACTGATCCATTGCCGGAGACTTTCGTCAGAGCCGTGCCTTCGCCCGAGACGGCTTTTTTGAGCAGATTGGCCACACCGCGAGACAGAATTCCTTCGCGTTCAAACTTCACTTGGCCCGTGTAAGCGACCATAGCGCCCATCTTGATCCAAACTTCGCCGTTGAGATTGATGTCGAGCATTCGCTCCGACTCAAGTTCAAACAATCCTTGGTTCAAATCGCGATCTTTGGTTTTTTCCAAGAACGCTTGCAGTGAATATCGTCCGTCAGTCATAGCATGCTCATTCGTATTGAAGGGACAAAATGTGGACCAGGATTGTAACACGTCATGGATCGCCAGTTCACTCGCCTTTTGGCTTCGCCAGTTGCTGTTGTCGACGTCCAAGGTTCCACGCGACGACAGCCCAGACTGCAGTGATCGGGACCGCAAACCAATTCATGGTTGTGACGCTGATCTCGAGGGATCGTAGCCAGCCGAATAGTTGCCCGGACGCAGCGTCACCACCGCGAAGGACAACGGTATCGATGAAGCTTTTTGATTTGTACTTTTCTTCTCGGCTGACCACGGTGAACAGCACTTCCCTCGCTGGAACCGCAATGCCATAACCAAACGCTCGCGTGGCAATCATGGTCAAAATCAGAGTCGTTAAGGCCGGATTGGATGCGAGTGACGCAAAGCCAATCAAGTAGATGACTGGCAAAATCACCAGTGCAACGCTCACACCGAGTCGCCTGAGGATGACTCCCGATAGCAACACTTGAAGGGCCAGTGTGAGTACTTGCGCCCCCAGATCAAGATGTGCGAACAGCTGTGTGCGAGCTTCTTTCGTTTCGATTTCCGCCGCAACGATCTCGGCTTGTTGGAAGTACAGTTGTGTCCCGCACGCCTGGGCAAAAAGCAAGAACACGCAAATGGTCGCCAGATAAGGCGAATGCATCACATGCGAGATTCCGGCGAGAACACCGCCCCCGGTGGGCCGGTCCGATGGTCCAGGATTTTGCGAGTCGTTGCCTCCGAGTGATGAAGCTTGTTTCTCCAATCGCCACGCACAGCACAAACCGATTTCGAGAATCAGAGCTGGCAACAAAAGCAACGTGCTTGTTGACAATTTCCCAGCAAGCTGGCCTGTGATGATTGAGCCCGTGATCGCGCCAGCGGTTCCCCCCGCAGCAATGAAGCCGAACAATCGCTTGGCTTGCGAACTGGAGAACAAGTCCGCCAAAACGCTCCAGAAAACACTCGTCGCAAAGAACGCGAACACGTTCACCCACACGAAAAAAATCCGTGCTGACCAAATGCGAACCGGCTCGGACTCGCTTTGCATGACGAGGAAAAATGTGACTAACGATGCGGCAAAAAAGTGATACACAACCCGAACGAGCCATCGTCGCGGCAGCTTCGACACCAGCATCGAATAGAGAGGTACCGCAGCAAGCATCGCGACAAAGGTTGCCAGCATCATGTACTGCAACTGCTTCGTTCCCCCAATGCTCCCCATCGTCTCACGCACCGGACGAACGACCAGGTAGCCTAGCAAAATGCAATAGAACCAGCCGGTTGCCCAGCCGACTGCGGCCCGCTCATGTGGCTCGATCTTCGACCACCAAGAAGTTTCAACCGGTAACGAATTCGTCGATGCGGGCGTGGGGTCGAGTTCGGTCATTCTTGGACACGCGATGCTGAAAGACGAATCACAGCACAAGACAATCCCAATAAGCTGAGCGTCACAGACAGCAGCATGAAATTATTGGTTAACGGGATCAACAGCATCAGTGCCAGAGCGAACCATCCGGCGACGCGAGTTGGCAGGCACCACAGTGTGAACGCAGCAAGGGTCTCGATTGTGATCACGACTCGGCTGTGCCACATGGCAAGCGTGAGCAACTGAGTTTGGGCAAATCGCTCTCGCAAAAAATTGAATAACCAAAAATCTCGCTCGCGAAAATAGATTTCATGGAGTACGGTGCCGGACCAGTACTCACCGGTCCATTTACCAGCAGCCGCGCCGAGCATCACGAGCGACAGAATGGCACATCCCAACTTCGTCGCGCGACGACAAGCCAACTGTGCGTCGGCACCGTGCGACTGGGACGAAACCCACAAACACCAAACTGCCGTCCACCAAGACGTGAGGAACGTCGCATCGTTGTAGCTTCCTTGATGCAATAGCAACACGCTGAGCGCGAGTAGTTCGACAATCACTGTGCCGACAAGAATGTTGCGTCCACGTGCGAATACCGCGGCGATGCCACTCAGCACCGCTATCGCGAATGCAACTCGCAGCGTCCACTGGGACTCGAGCCAGTCGGGGAAAAACGGGTCGCTCAAGCGGTAGTCGAGGTAGACTTTATCGGTCCAGATGAAGAACTGAATCTTCCACAGCAGTCCCATCACGACACAGAGTTGAACGATTCGCTGTGCATTCGCTAGTTGCGAGGTCGTGCATCTTTCCGAGCCAGCATCCGTGTTGGTGACAGACGTGCTCAATCGAATAGCTCGGTGAGTTTGACTTGGATTTCGCAATCGTCACTAAGTCGCAGAGTCAGTGGACTTGAGGTATCAACCGTGACTTCTTTGGAATCGTTGACGAGTTTGACCGAGTGATCTGTCGGATCGATGACAAGGTAATGGCTGACATCATTCTCGCGGTACAACGTTCGCTTGGCGGTCAAATCTCGGCCTCGCGTCGATTCCGATAGAACTTCGACAGCGACTTTCGGTGCGTGCTCAAGATGACGTTGGGGTTGCTCGCCGCAAACGACCATCAGGTCGGGGCGCACCACGGTGTCATCGCTGATGATCCAGTCGAGATTGGTGTAGACGCGACAGTCGCAACCTCGCTCGTAGATTTGGTTGAGTATTTGACGCGAGAGCTCCGCAACAATCCGCTCGTGCGGTCCAAAGGGTGAAGGGCTCATGGAAATCGCCACACCGTCAATCAGCTCCCAATCGCCTTCCCAGCGGTTGTAGTCTTCGATCGTGTAGTGCGGAATGTAGCGAGGTGCAGTACTCATCGGCGTGCTCATTGGGACCGTGTGACCGCTCTACTCTAGCACGTCAGGGAATGAATCGAAAGTTCCGCGTTGATCGCTCGCTTGGCACCCGTGGATCCGCTGACTAAGGCTCGATATCGGTTCGCGTGACATTGAACTGGCCATCGCCCAACACTTTCAATTCGGTCAACGTTTCGACGCGTTGCCCTCGGTAGGTCGATGTCGTCACGAGCCAGCGGTCTTGGTTCGGACCACAGCAATGAATTCGGTGGCTCGAGAAGGTCGCCACGCGAGACGGAAAGTGATTGATATGATCGCGGTGGATGTTGCCAAAGTCCTGCGTTTCGTCATCTGCTAAATCCAGGAGTTGGTCCACGAGCAGGCCTCCAGCAACATTTGGCGGCCATTGTCGAACCTCGTAGGTATTCGCAAAGTTGTACATCGCCGGAATCGGTTGCTGGATCGCCCACGCTCCAAACGAACTGTTCGTCAGATGAAATCGTCGCATCGACGCCTCCGCGACGCTCGGGACCCAAGGCATTAGCAACACCCAGGCCGCACACGCAGTGATGATTGAGTAAATCACGATAAGAAAAGGGCTTCGAGACATTCGTGGTTCGATCATGCCGAATTGATTTTGGCGAGCAGTGTCTCGCGGACCAGTTGGGGGTTGGCGTTGCGGTTCTTTTTCTTGGCTTGACCGATGAGCATGCCGAGGGCTTGCATCTTTCCGGCGCGAACGTCTTCGATGACTTGCGGGTTGGCGGCGAGGAGTTCGTTGCACAGCGTGTCGATCTCGCTGGTGTCGACGGCCTCGATCCCAAGCGCCGCGGTCGCCGCGTCCACGGTCGCTTGCGGATGATCGAGCAGATAGTTGAACACGTCGCGGCCGCGAGTGGTCTCGAGTTCGTTCACAGAGATTCGTCGAATGAGCTCACCGAGCGATGACGATGTGATTGGGAACGAGGCGATCTCTAAGTCGCGTTCCTTCATCGTTCGCATCACGTCTTGTTGCAACCATGCACTGGTGCGGCGACCGTCTTTTGAAATCTCGGCGGCAGACTCGAAGTACGTGATCATGGCTCGGCCTTGATTGACGATCACGTCCGCATCATAGGCCTTGATCGAATATTGTTGCTCGAGTCTTTCTCGCGTTTGGGCTGGGAGTTCACCCAGTTCGCTGCGAATTTGTTCAATGCGAGATTCGGGGATTCGAAGCGGTAGCAAGTCGGGGTCAGGAAAATAGCGATAATCCGCGGACTCTTCCTTTTCACGTTGCGGAAACGTTTGTTCTTTACCGTCGTCCCAGCCGCGAGTTGTTTTGGGGTTCTCTTCAATCGTCGCGCCGGTTTCGGACCATACGAGGTACTGGCGCTCGGTTTCGTAGGCGATTGCTCGTTCGACGGCTCGGAATGAGTTCATGTTTTTGATTTCGACGATCGGTGTCTTGGCGATTTGACCATCAACATCGATGTGCAGGTTGACGTTGGCGTCGACTCGCAAGCTACCTTCCTGCATCTCGCAATCGGAAACGTCGAGGTGAGTGAGCAGCAGTTTTAATTCAGTCAGAAAGGCTTTTGCTTCGGCAGCCGTCCGCATGTCGGGTTGGCTGACGATTTCCAACAGCGGCGTTCCACAGCGGTTGAGGTCGATACGCGATTCCGAGATGCCGGCGGACTCGTCGTGCATGCTCTTGCCAGCGTCTTCCTCGAGGTGAGCGCGGATGATGCCGATGCGCCGCGTCGACTCAGGGTCGGCTGGATCGGCGATGTCGATGGCTCCGTCAGCACAAATCGGCAAATCGAATTGGCTGATTTGGTATCCCTTGGGCAAGTCAGGATAGAAGTATTGCTTGCGATCCCACTTGGTCATCGGGGGAATATTGCAATTGATGGCCAAACCCGTACGAATCGCGAGCGTGATCGCTTCGTCGTTGAGGACGGGCAAGGCACCCGGAAGCCCAAGGCAAACGGGGCAAACGTTGGTGTTCGGTGGTGCTCCGAATTCGGTGCTGCAACCACAAAAGAGCTTGGTTTGGGTCTTGAGTTGGACGTGGACTTCAAGGCCGATGACAACGGTGTAGTCGTGTTGGGTCATGATGCGCCTCCGATATCGCGAGGCCGCGCGGTGTGGTGAGTGGTGGCTTGTTGGAAAGCGGCCGCGGTGAGTAACAGACGTGACTCCTCCAAAGCCGGTGCTTGCAATTGAATTCCGATCGGCAATCCGCTTGCGTCGTGGCCGCCAGGAAGCGAGATCGCTGGGATGCCAGCCAAGTTCGCGCCGACGGTGAACAGATCGCACAAGTACATCTGGATCGGGTCGTCGAGTTTCGCACCGAGTTCAAATGCGGACGTGGGTGTGACTGGGCCGAGTAGCATGTCGACTTGCGAGAAGGCAGCGTCGTAATCACCGCGAATCAGTCGGCGAACTTTCAACGCTTTGGAATAGTACGCGTCGTAGTAGCCGGTGCTGAGCGCGTAGGTGCCGATCATGATGCGTCGTTTGACTTCGGCACCGAATCCTTCTTCGCGGCTTGCGCAGTACGTTGCCGCGAGCGGACCGAGTGGACTTCGCGGGTCAACGTTGGTTGCACGGTGTCCGTAGTGAGCACCGTCGTAACGAGACAGGTTGCTGCTCGCTTCGCAGGGGGCGATGACGTAATACGTAGGCACGGAGTACTTGCTGTTCGGCAAGTTGACGTCGATGATTTCGGCGCCGAGGTCCTTGTAGACTTCGATGGCTTCATTTACTGCGCGTCGTTGTTCGTCATCGAGGCCTTCGCTTTCGAGAGAATCTCGGATGACACCGATCTTTAGTCCGCGGACGTCTTGCGACTGGATCGCGGCCATGTAATCGGGCACCTGTCGATCCAGCGATGTGGAGTCGCGTGGCTCGAACCCAGCGATCGCTTGCAGGAGCAACGCCGTGTCTTCCACCGACCAAGCCATCGGGCCAGCTTGATCGAGGCTACTGGCGAACGCGATCAGTCCAAAGCGGCTGACTCGGCCGTACGTCGGTTTCAAACCCGTGATGCCGCAAAACGCAGCCGGTTGTCGGATGGAACCGCCCGTGTCCGTGCCGATGCTTAGCGGAACACAACTCGCTGCGACACAAGCCGCCGCACCGCCGCTGCTGCCGCCAGGAGTCCTAGCCGGATCCCACGGGTTGCGTGTGATACCGAACGCACTCGTTTCGGTACTCGCTCCCATCGCGAACTCGTCCATGTTGGTTTTGCCGATGATGATCGCATCAGCGGCGCGAAGCTTTTGGACGACGGTCGAGTCATAGGGTGGCCGAAAGTTTTCAAGCATTCGCGACGAACAAGTTGTCGGCATGTCTGCGGTGCACAGCACGTCCTTCACGGCGACGGGAACGCCCGCGAGCGGCCCCAGAGTCTCCCCTGCACTTCGCTTAGCGTCGATTTTCTCGGCCTGCGCAAGTGCGGATTCACGGGCGACGTGAGTGAACGGATTGAGCGAAGGCTGGATCGCGTCGATGCGATCCAGTGAGCGGCGCACGACTTCGCTGGCGGTTAACTCGCCAGCCTGTTGGAGCCGAAGGATTTCTGTTGCGGAATCAAGCATATTGATTGGGTTTCTCGTCCCCGAGGCGTTCTGGGCTCGCGAATCGATCGTGCGAGCGGACGCCTAGTATCAACAAAACTGGCCAAGCCGACTACCGTGGCGAAAAACCTAGTTCTTCGGCAGCGAGAGCGTCACGACGCATCCGGCGGGGCCGCTGGTGAGCGAAATGTCGCCGTGGTGAAGGCGGGCGATGCGGTAGGCTCGGCATAGGCCGAGACCGAGACCGCGGCCGGCCTCGCGACCGCTGTAGTAAGGGTCGAAAGCGTGTCGGCGTGCTTCTTCGGAGATGCCAGGACCGCTGTCGGCGACGTGGATTTGCCAACTCGTATCGGAGTCGACTATCGATGTGACGATCGTGCCTTCGCATCCGATCGCCTCAATCGCGTTGCGAACCAGTGCTCGAATCGCTTCGCCGATCATCGTGTCGTCAACGTAAGCTTGTGTCGCTTCACTCGGTAATTCGAGTTTGAGTCTGACCGAGTGTCGTTGTGCCTGCTCCGCAAAACTGTCGACAACACGCTCGATGGTTGATCGCAAGTCCGTTGCCTTCGGTTGGGCTTGCGGCGGGTTCGCGTAAAACATCAAGTCCGCGATCATCTCGTGAGCGCGATACGTCTGGTCAACGATCCGTTGGAGAATCGCTTGGCGGCTCGGGTCAGGTTCGCCACGTCCGAGCTGTTGGGCACGCGTCGAGATATTGGCCAGCGGATTGTTGATCTCGTGGCTGAGTCCGTACGCGAGTTGTTTCAATGAGCCGAGTTTCGTTCGTTGCAACTGGGCGGCGAACGTTGACTCCAACGATTGATGCTTCAGCGCCAGTCGAGCGAGTTGCTGGAGCGTTGTGCAGGGCATCAGCGGTGGCTGGTCTGACGTTGGCTCCGCTTCTTCATCGATTTCGTAGACAAGTTTTGGCCATTGCAGCTGCCAAGCCTCGGGCACCGCGGTTCCACATACCTCGAGAAACAAGGCGGCTTCATCAAGCCAACGAGTCCATGGCAGCGTTTTATAGAACGAACTCAGCTCACGCCAACGAGCGATCGTTGGTAGATCGAAGGGAGGACATCCAAGCGAAGCGTCGCCGGACGCAAAATGTTGAGTCGCACGAGTCAACAACCACGTGGCCAGTTGTTCTGGAGACGTGTCTTCATCGCTCTGGTGAAGAGCGGTGTAGATCAATAGTGGCGGATCTTGCTTGAGTGCGGCGACGAGTGATCGGCGCAGTGACAAGTCCACGCTGCGAGATTGTCCCGATGCGATCAAACAATTGCCCAAAACATGGGCCGATGTTGCGGAGAGTGGCAACCACCAACGGTCGCCTCCCCACCTCAAGCACGGCAGCCAACCAATCACGCTAGGATCTCCCGAAAAACGATATCACCTGAGCGTTTCAAAACCACCTGTTTGAACAATCGACTCGTTAAACCAACGTTCATTAAACCGCAGTTCGTTAAACCGCAGTTCGCTCAATTTCGAGCAAATCGCAAGAACGATTGATAAGGTCCTCGATCGCAAACGGCTTTTGCATAAAGTCGTTGGCACCCGCAGCACGCAAGGCGTCGACTTTACTGTGCTCCACCATACCGGAGATGCACAGGATCTTGACCATGTCCATTGCCGCATCGCTCCGGACTCGTTGGCAAACTTCCTTGCCATTGATATCGGGAAGCATTACATCGAGCACGACGAGGTCAGGTCGAAATTCCTTGACGCCCATACCGGCATCGAAGCCGTTATTAGCCGTACGAATATCGAATCGTCCATCGCGCTGGAAGCCTTCGCTCATCAACTCGACCAAATCTTGGTCATCGTCAACGATGAGAAGCTTCTTTTTCCCACTTTCGAGTGCGTCGGTCGGAATCCCGTTGTCCCGCATGAACATATAAAGCTGTTCACGCGGAATGCGACGAAATTTACTTCCGGGTACTCGGAAGCCTTTGAGCGACCCGTTGTCGAAACAACGAATGATCGTCTGTTGGCTTACCTTACAAATTTTGGCGGCTTCGCCTGTCGTAAAGACCGTTTTAGTGGTCATGTCAGAAACAACCCTCCCTGCATGACTAACAAGCAAAATGTGAAGTCGAGGTGAGGTTTAGCAAACCTCCCGGTCTACCGCACTAGCACATTCCTGTGCCAAGCTGCGTGAAGATCGTAAGCAGTAAGGTCATCCGGGCCTTGCTGAATTGCCAAACTTGCCTCGACGACGAATTCTACCGAATCATCCAACTGGGTCAAGATCGATTCATTCGCCGTAAGTCACGATGGCGCATTCGTTTAACGCAATACACGGCTACTTTGCGCAAGAATTCTTGAAACGTTTCTGCTTGATCAGCACCGAAGCACGCTCACGTGAGTCGTATCGCACACGCATCGACGAGGATGATTGCGTAGTTCAGTGAATACAGGCAGAACGTTGCGAGTTACAATAACGCGTCCGTTTGGGTACTTGGGTTGCGTTTCTCAACTCGAAGGCTGGCATTTAAACCGAACATTCAAGTCAGGTTTCAAGCTTCGAGATGCGCAAGCACGAGAGCGATGTCTGCTGGGGTGATGCCGCTGATACGTCGTGCTTGGTCCAGACTGAGCGGCCGAATGCGGCTGAGTTTTTCCTTCGCCTCATTTCTCAGCGAGCCGATGCGGTGATAGTCGAACGCAACGGGGATGCGTTTCTCGGCATGACGCAGCTGCTTATCGACTTCCATTTGTTGGCGACTGACATAGCCCGCGTACTTGATGTCGTAAACGCATTGATTGGCGACTTCAGCAGTCGCCTTTGCCAATTCAGGTATCCTTTCACAGATCTGTGGCCACTCGATCTCCGGTCGACGCAACCACGCTTCGCCTGTCGCATTGTCATAGCGAGTCGACTTGAGCAGCCCGATCGCCCAATCGATTTGCTCGATCTTGGCGTTGAAGCGATCACGTCGATTGGCACTAATCAGCCCCAGTTCATCAGCCGCCACGGTCAACCGGCGATCTGCGTTGTCTTGACGCAGAAGCAAACGATATTCCGCACGGCTAGTAAACATGCGGTAAGGCTCGTCGGTGCCGCTGGTGACCAAGTCGTCCACCAAGACGCCGATGTAGGCTTGATCGCGACGCGGTACCCAAGTCGTTTTACCAGCCGCGACTCTGGCAGCGTTTAGTCCGGCTATGAGTCCTTGCCCGGCAGCCTCTTCGTAGCCCGTTGTTCCGTTGATTTGGCCAGCAAAGAACAAGCCAGCCACAGTTTTGGATTCCAGGTGCGGCCAAAGTTGTGTCGGCGGACAGTAATCGTACTCAACAGCGTAGCCGTATCGCATGATCGAGGCGTTTTCTAATCCCGGGATCATGCGAAACATCTTGTCTTGGACGTCACGCGGCAGGCTCGTTGAGATGCCGTTCACGTAGACTTCGCTCGTGTTTCTGCCTTCGGGTTCGAGGAACAGTTGGTGTTCGCCCTTGTCGGCAAATCGAACGACTTTGTCTTCGATCGAAGGACAGTACCGTGGACCGCGCGAGTGGATTTGGCCGCTATACATCGGTGCTCGATGCAAGTTGGCGCGAATCAATTCATGGACAGCTTCGTTGGTGTAGGTGATGTGACACGGAAGCTGTTCGAGATCCAGCTTGTCATTCAAGTACGAGAACGGTTGCGGATCGTCGTCTCCTGGTTGGACGGTGGTTGCGGAGTAGTCGATCGTGCGCGCGTTCAGTCGCGGCGGTGTACCGGTCTTGAACCGATCGATTTCAAATTCGAGCCTCGCCAGAGCGCCGCTGATTCCCGTTGTCGTGCCCTCCCCTGCCCTGCCCCCGGCCGTCTTGGCATCGCCGGTGTGCATGATCGCTTGCAGAAACGTGCCGGTGGTCAACACGACTGTCGGTGCGATGTACTCCGCATCGCCGCGAACGCGAACCCCAGCAATCCGTTTGGACTGGCCGAGTTCTGATGCGTCCGAGTTACACTCTTCAACAATCAGGTCTTCGACGGTTTCTTGCTTGAGGTCGAGATTTGGTTGTGACTCGATGCGTTGTTTGATCCAGTTTTGGTAGGCCTTTTTGTCCGCTTGAGCACGTGGGCTGTGCATGGCGGGGCCTTTGCGGCAATTGAGCATGCGGAATTGGATTCCGGTGGCATCAATTGCTTCACCCATCAGTCCGCCGAGTGCGTCGACTTCTCGGACGATTTGGCCTTTGGCGACGCCGCCGATTGCTGGATTGCAAGACATCTGGCCAACGGTGTCGAGGTTCGTCGTCAGCAATGCTGTCTTCGCACCCAGGCGGGCTGCGGCAGCGGCGGCTTCGGTTCCGGCATGCCCAGCACCAATCACGATGACGTCGTATTCGTAACGCATGCGGTTAGCTGTCATAGAAGAATTCGTCGTTTTCAAAAGTTTTCTCAAGTCGCGGGCTGTGACATGTCGAAGCCGAGTATGTGGAGCTATCGACACTCCGGGGAATTTTGACGTCTACCCCGTGTTTCACACCCGTGTGAATTCGATTTTTATCCCCAGCGGCCAAGTCATTGTAATGCGTCTAGCTAAACACGCCTTCATCGCTTTTGCCTGTGTTTCCTCAGTCGAGGTTGCGGGCTTATTGCAGCATAACGTTGCTTGCGCCCAAGTCACGGGCACTTCAGCGTTGGTTTCAGACCCGAACGCACAGCCGAAGTCTCGCGAGGCAAGTGTTACCGCAGCTACGAGTACGGCTGGCCAAGTCGGCGTGCGGCCAACCGCGACGGCGACACTGCTCAATTCACGATCATTTAGCATTCCGTTTACGGTGGATGCTAGCGGTACGCAGCCGGCCAAGGTCCAGCTGTTCGTCGCACAGCACCATTCTGCTCAGCCCGGTGCCGGAATCCAGTGGGAATTATTCGACGAAGCTCAACCAGAAGCAAAGCAGTTTGAATTCACTGCACCGGGTGACGGTCTCTACTTATTCACGACGCGAACGATCGACGTGACCGGTCGCCCGCATCCAGTCGGAAATACGCTCGAAGTCGTCATTAATACCGCTGGCCCAGAAATCAAGCTCGATGCAGACACGGACGCATCGGGTCGAGTCGATTTGAGCTACGTGATTCAAGACGCGAGTCCAGTGACTGAGGTTCAGTTGCAATACATGACCGATGTCGAGCGAGTTTGGCGCTCCATCGATTTCTCGAGTGTTGCATCCACGGCCAAAGTTTCGTTCACGCCATCGGGAGCCTGGGACCAGATTTCTGTGCAAGCAACCGTTGTCGACGCGGCGGGGAATCGTAGAGCGATACGGCGGATGGTCCAGCGGCCTCGAGTCGCTGTGGTGCCAACGAACCGTTTCAGCTCCACTGGCGCCGAGTCTCAAACGGCTCGCCCAGCGCCTTATCGGATTCCTGGGTCGGAAAATCACGGTCAAGCAAGCCCGTTTCCACAGCAGCTCGTGGGTCAACCGGTACAGTGGAGCGGTCAAACACCACCGTCGACCGCGAACAGTTCCGGTGGTGTGACCGTAACTGCAGTTCCATCAGGTGTCGGAGCGTCCGAGCCTCCTCGCGGTTTCGAAAGTATTCCGCTTCCGACCGGAACGCCAATCGAAACAGCCAATGACGTCGGTGCGATTGGACTTGGTCTGGAACCACCACTACAAGGCTCGATGTTTGGAAATCCAAATGTGAACGCGCCGCAACCGTCCATCACGCCCTGGAGTGCTGTTGCATCGCCGTCAAAAACTGATGCCCAATCGGCGCGGCCGCGAACACCTGCTGAGGCCATGCGTCCGCTTGATAACAGCATGCAAGAGTTGACCGGAAATTCGGCCAACAACGGTCAAATACCATCAACTGGAATGCCGGTACCTAGCGTTTCGAAATATGGTTCTGCTGCGCTCGAGCAAATACCGCTATCCGAAGAGGTTACGAAAGACACCAAGTACGCAGCCGAACGCGCAGCGGAGAGCTTGCCAGTCCAAACGGTGATCGATTCGCGGGTCCCGCTTCGCTACAGCGAGTCGGCTCGCTTCAGCCTCGAATACGAACTCGAAGCAGTTGGGAGTGGCGGCGTTGAAGCCGTTGAACTGTGGGGCAGTCTCGATGGTGGGAACACATGGAAACGATGGGGTTCGGATCCAGACCGACAAAGCCCGTTCGATATCGAGACCAATGGCGAAGGGACCTACGCGTATCGAATCGTTGTTGTTAGCTCCAGCGGACTGGCGAGTCCCCGACCGCTTCAAGGCGAACTTGCAGATATCGCAGTGACCGTTGACTCGACGAAGCCAGACGTCAAGATTACCGGCGCCAAATACGGCGAAGGTGACCGAGTTGGATCGCTTGTGATTAAGTATGTTTGCGGGGACGCGCACCTATTACCTCGCCCGATTTCGCTCGCCTTCAGTGAAACGCCCGATGGACCATGGACGACGATTGCATCCGGTCTTCGCAACGAAGGCGAGTATGTTTGGCCAGCCGATCCTCAGCTACCACGACAGTTCTACCTGCGAATCGACAGTACCGACGCCGCTGGGAATGTTGGTTCGTATGTGCTCGATCAACCGATCGACGCCCAGGGACTCGCACCGCGAGCACGCATTCGCGGCATGCAATCTCTCACCGGCACAACACCTCCAGCCGCCGGCGACCAAACCGCGACGCTTCCCGCTGGCACCTTCAAATAGCGGCTGAATTGTCGCTTCACGCCTGGTGAAAATAGGGAACCGCCCAGAGATTCTTGGGTCGCGAAAAGCCTGTGTCTGTTAGAATGAGTCATGGTTCAGCGGTCTCAGAATTTCCATATTCTGATCGCCAAGACGCTGACAGTACTTGAGGCTGGGTTTCAATTCATGGCTACTGATGCACGAACGACCGCTTCTCAGTCGCAAGACACGTTGCCGTTGCCCAATGGCGTGCCACCGCTTCGCAACGGTGACCGTTTGACACGGGACGAGTTCTTGAGGCGGTATCACGCGATGCCGAACGTTCGCCATGCCGAATTGATCGAAGGACGTGTCATCATGCCATCGCCTGTTTCCGCCGCACACCACGGCGAACCCCACTTTGATTTCAACGGTTGGTTATTTGTCTACCGCGCGATGACGCCAGGTGTGATCGGTGGCGACAATTCGACGTTGAATCTCGATCTCGACAACGCTCCCCAGCCCGACGGTTACTTGAGGTTGACTGAGGCGTGCGGCGGTCAATCCAGAATGATCGATGGTTACCTCAGCGGAGCTCCTGAGTTGGTCGTCGAGGTCGCTGCCAGTAGCGTCAGTTATGACTTGCACGACAAACTTAACGCTTATCGCCGCAACGGCGTCCGCGAGTATGTCGTCTGGCGAACGGAAGACGCCGCGATCGATTGGTTCGAGCTGGTTGAAGGTCGTTTCGACCGCTTGCCAATCAGCGACGACGGTGTCTATCGCAGCATGATCTTCCCCGGCCTATGGCTGGATCCTGCGGCCGTGATTCAAGGCGATTTAGCAAGCGTCTTAAAAACCCTCAACGATGGTTTGGCCAGTGAGTCGCATCAGACGTTTGTGGCGTCAAAGTCCGGCTGATCCCATGCTATGTCGGCGGCGAAATCACTGCCCCCGTGAAACGGCGGACGAGATTTATTGCTACACTTCTGCTTATCGAGGTGAGGGTTGCGACTGGGAAACCTCCCCTCGCTGATGCTCGACCTTCCTTCAAGGAGGGTGAATCGAAGCTGTAAGCCACCAGGGTAATTTGGAGTTCGTTGGCTAATGACGCTTAAGCACGCATTTGATTTACTTGGACAAGACTCCGCAGATACTCCGGCTGTGTGCGCGATTTTTGGGAGTGATTCGAGCATGCGGGCTTGGTGCTTGGCGGAGTTGACTCGCGACGGGGATGTGACCCAGTTCGATGGTGATGTCGTTCGCTGGGCTGATCTGCGGGATGACTTGGCGACCGCATCATTGTTCGACTTTGGTGATAAGAGAACTATCGTCGTGCGCCGAGCGGATAAGTTCGTGAGCGACCATCGCGCCGAGCTTGAGAAGTTTGTCGCGGCACCATCTGACGCGAGTCGCTTGATCCTCGAATTGGAAACACTCGCGTCGAATACGAAACTCTACAAAGCAATCGACAAGAATTTTCTTGTTGTTCAGTGTACGGCCAACGTCGATAAGAAAACGGGCGTCACTGCCGCCAAGCGACGTAAGTTCTTGACGGACTATCTTGCACCCCGATACAAAACGAAACTTACCGCTGGTGCTGCTGACTTGCTCGTTGAATTGCTCGGCGAAGAAATGGGCATGCTCGATACGGAGATTGCCAAATTGGCATTGTATCGAGCGCCCGGAGCCACGATCGATGAATCGATTGTGCAGGATGTCGTGTCGGGATGGCAAGGCAAGACCGTTTGGCAAATCACCGATGCGATCGCGGCCGGCGATGCCGCTGAAGCCTTGCGACAACTCGACAAGCTCATGAGTGGCGGCCAAAAACCGATCGCTCTGCTTCCGCAAATTTCTTTCTCGCTTCGCCGACTCGGCATGGCGACCGCAATTGTGCTGCATCGTGAAGCGTGCAACCGTCCTGTCCAGCTTGATGACGCTCTGTCATCAGCGGGGATTCGATGGCCAGCCGAACTTCAACGCGCCAAAGCCCAACTGAAGGGTATCGGGCGTCCTCGTGGCAAGAAGCTTCTCGAGTGGTTACTGGATGCTGACTTGAGACTCAAAGGGACTCACAGCGCCGACGGACGTGATCGATTCATGCTCGAACACTTTGTTGTGCGGCTCGCCCGACATTCTTAATGTCGCCATTCTTGATGCCAAGCATTTACATGCGGGTGCTTGTACCCTTAGTGAGCGCCATGAATGCGGATTCGAGATCGAGTTGCTCTTCGGTGAATTGACGCAAGCGGACGCCTTGGTTGATTAACAACGAGGGGAGGTCGGTGTAGTCTTCCACTTCAGACTTGAGTACGACTCGCACGGCATCGTCGCCTAGCTCAGTCGCTTGAACTTTTTCGTGGCCTTCGAGTAGTTCGCGGATACGATCCAAGTCCGAGCGATCAGCCGGTTGGATCACGAGTACTGTGTGTTCACGAACCATTCGAATGATGTCCGTAATCTTTGCGTTCTGTTTCAATTCACCTCGGTCGATGATGCCAACTTTGTTGCAGACGTCAGCAAGCTCCGGCAGAATGTGGCTGCTCACGATGATCGTTTTGCCCATCGCACCGAGACGTCTCAGCAAGTTACGCATTTCGATCCGAGCGCGCGGATCGAGACCCGAAAGCGGCTCGTCCAGAAGCAAAATTTGCGGGTCGTGTAGCAGTGTCCTGGCGAGTCCGAGCCGTTGGGTTTGTCCACGAGAGAGCGTGTTCGCGTAAGCGTCACGCTTAAAGTCCAAATCGACGACATCAAGCATTTCATCGACGCGTTTACGTCGAGCTTCGCCATTGATGCGGTATGCGGCCGCGAAGAACTCGAGATACTCGGTGACGGTCATGTCGTCATACACGCCAAAGAAGTCAGGCATGTATCCGACAAGGCGTCGAATTTCTTTGGGTTGCGTGTGGACGCTGTGGCCGCACACATAGGCTTCGCCCCAACTCGGCTCAAGCAGCGTCGCGATGATGCGCATCGTCGTCGTCTTGCCAGCACCATTGGGGCCAATAAAGCCGAATAGGTCGCCTGGCTCGAGATCCAGGTCGATGCTGCGGATCGCGAAAGCGTCCCCGTATTTTTTGGTTAAGTCGACGGTCTTGATCACGGCCGCTCTGCTTCTTTGAACGAATGTATCGAAATGATAAAAATAAACTGACTAGTAACGGCTCGTCGCACGCACGGGAATCACCACACGCATGATCGTGTGGCTGGTCGTTTCTGGAAACGTTTTGCGGCTTGATTCATCCGCAGCAATTGAGGAGTCGGCTTGAGTCGCGATCGACAATCGGCTCAGCGGGGAATCCAAACGACCGATCAGCATGCATCGATCGTCAACGAGCAAATTGCTCAGGTCGAGGTCGCCGAGTACTTCATGATCGAGCTTGGTGTATCGACGTCCGCCGACCGCATCATAAAACATGAGCATCTCAGCAACCCGACTGATTGACTTAGTATCCGACGGATTCCAGGCTTCGGTTTCGCTCGAGCTTTCGACAGCTCGTTGACGCGAGAGTTGCCAACGGAAATTTTTTTGTCGCAGTGTATCGACGGATTCAATGGTCGCATTGGCTCGAAATCGAGTCGGCAAGATGTAGGCCCAGTTGCGATAGACCAACATGCCGTCAAGCAAATCGAACGGTAGCGGATTCGTAATCGAGCCTTCGAGAAGCTCGCTTCCACGTCGTCGTTTGACAGTGACATCGGCTGGCAAATTCGGTTTGAACTGATACTTCGCCGCGATCGATTTGCTGCTTCGGGGTGCGAGCGCCAATTCGGAAATCACTGAGCTGAATTGACTCTGTTCGCCGCTGAGTTCAACTTCGTACGCGGGCATTCGCGAATCGTCACCGACAATTTGGATCCCACCGAGTGAACGACCTGGATAACCAAACGGAAAGAGCAACCGCATTTGCATGTCGCCGGAAAGTTGAGCGAGTTCAGGCGTTGATTCGCTTCGAAGTGCAATTTGTGTTGCTTCGTGCGTGTAGAGATAGCTCCAAGTTGCTCCGCGACCGAATCCTGTTTCGACATCGATATCCACGAACTCGACACGATTGCTCTGTAGCGGCAACGCGGCACTTTGGGGTTGTGATGTGTTGCTGCTGGTTGCTGAAGAGAGTGTGTTGGCTGTTACTGGTTGTGATTGCCAAACCAGGAACACGGACAAGCCGATTGCGACCAGCGGGAACGTGAGCCAGCCGAGCAAAGGACGGCCAAAGAGACGATTGACGAGGAGATAGTCCAGAGGACCAACCAATGCGATTAACGCCAAAATGATCAACGAGATCAATGAAAATCGGAATGGTCGCTTCATCGAAAACTGGTCGAGCGAGGCCTTGAGTTGGCCTGCCAAATCGCTGTAGCTCGTCGATTGTGATTTTTGCCCAGGGTCAGTGGTTGTCGGAACCAGCAAGGTGCCCGTGAGTCGCGTGATCAAGTCCAACCGCTGCGGCCAAGCTTCGAACAGTGCGGAGTCGAGATCGGCGGCGATGACTGTTACCCGTCCCAGACCCACGACATAGTCCACGACGATTGGAGTGCTGACCTTGCGAGTCGTTCGTCCCAATACGAGGACTTGGCCGAGCTCGCGTGGTAGTTCGGCACCTTCGAACGGTTCGAGTTGTGTTTGCGATGATGTGTAGGCTTCGAGAGCAGACGGATCGATCATCGTTGTTTTGATGTCGCCAAACTTTTGTGGAAGCAGCGTCGATGCCCAAGGCGCGTCGCTAAACAGTTTTGAGGCCGATTCGCCAAGAGTCAAGACAATCCGTCCGCCGCCCAGAAGCCACGTTTGCATCGCGAGTTGTTGTTCGGCGCTAAAGTCTTTAAGGATCGCCGAACCACTTCCGTTGATCATGATTGCATCGACACCGTCGTAGCCAATTGCACGACTGGGAAAGGCGGCGCTTGTTTCAGGCATCGTCACAGCAACGCTAGCTGGCCGATTGAGGAGTTCGTTGGCGCCGATCTTGTCGATGCCTAAAGGGTCCCCAACGACGATTAGCCACGGCATGGTGCGTGGAACCATCGACGGGCCTTTGGCGGGTACACCGCTCTCTGGAAAACGCGAGCTGATAAGAGACTCTTTGCCGCGACGAACGATAAGCGGCGCCGCTTCGCTGCCGGGCACGATGTAACCAAAGTCGCCGCGAGCGAACTCGTCGGATTGGCGATAGACGACGCGGACGCCGTCTCCATCGAGCGTTTCAATTGCTAAGCGATCACTGCCAGAGGCTGGTGCTGTCATCTTCACCGCTGTCCAGCAACCGACGCGATAGTGTCCGTCAATGCCGACGGTAATCGGAGTCGAAGCACGGTTTGTCGCGATGAGTTCCTGAGCGAAGCTGTTCCGTTGGACTGCCCCGGCGAACGCACAAACAAAGAGCATGCACAAAATTCGGAAATGAAATCGTTGGATCATGGTTTTTCCGAATCGGGGCATTCGCAAACCAATCGTTTGCAACCAGGACAGCCGTGTCCGTACTTGGCAACTAAGGCCGCATTGAGATCGACACCGGCGACGTTGGCGATCGTCGTCAGCCACGCGAAACAGTCAGCGAATTCTTCCGCAAGATTTTCTTTGTCGGTACCACGGAGTGCTGAGGCGAGTTCACCGACTTCTTCCATCAGCCACATGAACGTGCCTTCGACGCCACGAGCGACATCTTTCTCGTAGTACATCGTGTGAATGTGGCGTTGGAGATCGGCGACCGATAATTCGTCGGGTTGGGCCGCGTGGGAGTCTGTCATGAAAAAGCGTATGTGGCGGAAAGGACGTAATGGCGGTTTTGAGGTTGTTGTCGGGGCCCCATCCCGCCCGGCACCTGATTCGTCGATCAATCGGATCGAGATTGGTGCTGGAAGCGAAGTGCGACGATTGTAACTACAGACGGACTGGCCAAAACCCGTCGCGATCGGGCACTTTGAACCTGTTTTTAGCCAAGCCCCCCGAATGCGGGCCGTTTTTTCTGCCAGGTTAGCGCGGACTCTTAGCAGGCTGCAAAGGTAACGCTGAGTAAACTACAGTACTCACATCGTTCTGGTTCTTGATACACGTGCATGGTGGCCCGGTTCTTGACTGAAAATCCAACCCGCGAGACCGCCCCCGCCGACCCAACGCCGGTAACGCAGGCTGAGATTCCGTCGCGGCCGGAAGGCGTCCAGCCTTCAAAAAAGCCCGAGTATCATTCGTATCCGTTCTATTCGCCTAGATTTTGGCATGGAATGCGGCCTGCGACGTTCTGGAAACTTCTTGGCGATAGCGGCTATCGTATTCATCCGTCGCGAATCCCTCTAGCAATCGGTGTCGCCCTCGCAACGCCCGCCAATACGGTCTTGGCGTGGCTCCAGCAGCTCATTTTCGGTCGCAAGCTTGCCAAGGCGGAACTTCACGGGGCTCCCGTCTTCATTATCGGCCATTGGCGAAGCGGTACGACACTACTTCACGAGTTGATGGTGATGGACGAGCGATTCAGCAGCCCGTCAACGTTCCAGTGCTTCGCGCCGCATCACTTTCTCGTGTCAGAATGGTTTTTTCAGCGATTCGCGACTTGGCTTTTGCCTTCCAAGCGACCAATGGACAACATGGCGACTGGGTGGCAGCGACCCCAGGAAGACGAATTCGCCCTCATGAACTTGGGTTTGCCCAGTCCTTATCGCCGCATGGCGTTTCCGAACGAGGGCTCCGTCGATATGGAGTACCTCAACTCAGCCGACCTCGATCCGACTCAGTTGCGTCTTTGGGTAGAAAAGATCCGAAGTTTCATGCTCGGCGTCAGCCATGTGACTGGGCGACCCCTGATCATTAAAAGTCCCACGCACACAGGACGCATCGCCGCACTTGCTGAAGCCTTTCCCGAAGCCAAATTCATTCACATCACGCGTGACCCTCGAGCGTTGTTTCCATCGACGTGTCGACTTTGGCGTAGCCTCGATGAGATCCAATCCTTTCAAAAGCCGACTCACGATGGTGTCGATGATTACGTGATCGAATGTCTGCAGCGAATGTATCGCGGATTTCGTGAAGCGAGTCAGTCGCTCGGGTCACAGCGATTCATCGAAGTTCGTTATGAAGAACTCGCCGCTTCGCCAACAGGGACACTGAGAAAGATTTACGAGACGTTGCACCTAGCAGATTTCGAATCCGTTGAACCCGTCATTGAAAACTGGGTCGCGACGGAACACAAACAATATGAAACAAATCGCCACCAACTCGACCCCCAGCAAGAAGCGAAGCTGAAGAAAGCTTGGTGCGATTACTTCCAGCAATTCGGTTACGAGTAACATTCATGTCACGCTTGTCAAATACTTACCCGCTATTCATTTCGTTGGCTCTGTTGGCGAGCGGATGTCAAAAGACGTCACCGCCAGTCGCGGTTGAACCTGTTGCGACGACCGAGACCACTCCCGAGATCGACGTGACGCCACAATCCTACGAAGCGACGGCGGACGAGTTGCTCGCTGCGCGATTGCCTTTGGAGGAAACGTCCCAAGGTTGGATACGATTGTTTGACGGTCACACGCTATTCGGATGGGAGATCGCTGGACGCGCTAATTGGCGAATCCAAGACGGAACGATCACCGTCGACCAAGGCGAAAAAGGTTTCCTCTGTACCAGTGTTCCTTGGCAAGACTTTGAGTTAACGCTTGAGTTCAATTGCGATGCGCAAACCAACAGCGGCGTGTTCCTCAGAACACCGCTGAAACCAGAGAACCCCGCGATCGATTGTTACGAAGTCAACATCGCTCCCGATGACAACCCGTTTCCAACTGCGAGTGTCGTACAACGTCAAAAAGTGGATGCCGAGAAAGCACCGGCACAGACTCCGGGCACTTGGCGGCGAATGACGATGCTGCTCGAAGGCGACCACTTGCAAGTCTCGCTCGATGACACGGTCGTGACGGACTACACCGATGTCATGGGAGTCGAGAACGGACGAATCAGCCTGCAGCACAACACCGGACGAGTTGCTTTCCGAGATATACGGCTTCGACCGATCGGTTTGACTCCACTTGTCGATGCGGAGCTTTCGAAGTGGAAACGCTATCCCAAGATGCAAGGCGAGTTCACTGTCGATGAGAACAACGTGCTGCAAGTCGACGGCGGCAAGACGCAATTGGAAACCAATGAGCTATTCGGAAATTTCGTACTGCAAACCGACTACAAGACGGCCGAAGCGAAAACGAATTCAGGCATCTTTTTCCGATGTATCCCCGGCGACGAAATGATGGGTTACGAATGCCAAGTCAATAACGAGATGGTTGACGGCATGCCGCTCAAGCCAGCGGACTGTGGCGCGGGTGGGATTTTCCGTCGTCAAGATGCACGCGTCATCGCAGGTGAGCTTGACGGTTGGTCATCGCTTTTATTGATCGCCCACGGCCCCAAGATGGCTGCCTGGGTCAACGGCGTCCAGGTTTCCGATTTCGAAGACAACCGCCCCGCCCATCCGAATCCACGTAAAGGTATGCGGCTCGATCCAGGAACCATCATGATCCAAGGCCACGACCCGACCACCAAGGCCTGGTTCCGCAACCTGTCAATCCGCGAAACGATTCTCACTCCAGCGGAGACGGAGTGATTTTGCTCTGCGGAATCGAGTGGGAAACTAGTGCTGCGTCACCGCTCAATCTTAGGGAAGTCGATTTGCGATTGGTTCACTCACGCTCGAACTGTATCCTACGATTAGATCGACTCCCGCAAACCCCAATTCTTTGCTGTGACGCAGCACTAGTGTCTGATTTTTCGTAAGGCGTCGAAGCCGCAACCGAGTCACTCAAACGCTACGATGGCTTCGTAGTTCTTGGGTCGACCTTCTAGTGATTCGGCGGAATCACCCATGTCGAAGGATGCTACCTCGGTGTAGTCACTTGATAGTCGTCGCAGCTTTTTATCTCGGATGGACCAGAACCCTGAATCAGTTGCCATAAAGAGTCCTAGTTCTTTGTCAACGAAACCGAGCGACAAGCCATCGAGAGAGAATCGTTCCAATTGAGATATCGGTTTTTTGTTAAAGTCGTCATCCGGCACAAACGATCGAACAACGACTTCGTCGCCAATCGACTCAATGTGTTGCGCGAGCATCGCCCCAGGTGGATAGCGAAGCTCTTTCGAATTGAAGATGGCCTCGTAGCCACGGACAATCTGCATTCCGGAATCGGTTTCTCGAACGAGTACGGTTCTTGAACCGTTGAAACCCTCGGGCCGATCCATGCAGATCATCCAAGCGTTTCCGCCTTCGTCGATGATACTACTCGATAGGAACAACGCATTTTGTATCGCCTTGTCCTTCCGCAACTCGAGTCCCTCGCGATTCACAAAACGGAGTTCTTCATCAATCAGCCAACATCCATTTCGTTTCGAGTTGACCACTAACGCGGCGGATGCTCTCGGAAATCGCCGAACTTCATTACCGCTGGAGTCTAAAACAATCGTCACGCCCGATCGAGAGCTACCACAAGCACACCAGATTTCGCCAGTCACTTCGTTGACATCAATCGACTTGAGATCGGGTACGTTGGTCTGAAACAGCTGCGTTCCAGCTCGCGAGATCGATAGTAGCGTCGATTGCCTCCGCACATAAACAACGTTGCGTTGTCGATCCACCACGAGAGTTCGTCGAGGATGGTCTTGCTGAACAGCACCAAGTTCGATTGATCGCAAAAGTTCTCCTTTTGATGAAAACATCTTTAGTTGCTGAAATTTTTGGTGTTGACCTGCATGGGAAGGGTCAAGATCGAGATATTGACTCTCGATTACGATGACTGCGGCAGGCGTTAGTCGTTCGTAATCATCGTTGATCGTTTGCGACTTTAACCCAGCAAATCTGCTGGTTGGATTCGGCGCAGTCTCGTCATCTAGCGCCAGGTCGACTGCCTCTTCGAGCGACTGCCAGTCCGAACCACGATAGGCGATCGTGCCAGCAGGACTAATCAGTATTCGCAATGGCGACGACGTAAGGCTGTAGGCATCACGAATTTGAGTGTACGACATTTGGTCCGCGACGATGTCCCACGGCAGCTGTCTCCAGTCGCCTGCAAGCTCAGGTTTCGACCTTAAGTCACGCAGTTGCCAATCCAAGCTGAGGCTGATGACATTGATGCCTGCCTCACGCCATTTCGGATACGCGGCAATCAGCGTTTGGAGTTGCTCACGATAGACCGGAGATTTTTGCGAATAGCAATCTAGTGCGTCATCCAGTCTTAATTTGGGGGTAGAGACGCTTTAGCTTTGTGCGAGCGTCGTCGATCTTGAATTGCCAGTCGACGCCGCGTTGCTTTTCGTTGGTGCGTTTGGCCCACGCAGCGATTTCACTTTGCAAT
>JBGTAI010000026.1:0-14571 GCA_041749955.1 Pirellulaceae bacterium
GAACTGATGCGGCAACGTGAAGATGGTGTGGAAGTGCGGACAGGGCAGCAGTCGTTGCTTCCAGCCGGAGAGCCATTGTTCTCGGGGCAGCCATCCGCATTCGGGGCAGCTGCGGTGGCGACAAGAGTTGTAAGCGACTTCATCGAAGTGACCTTCGGGGCAACGATTGATGTGTCCGCCCAGATCGTTGGTGCGACAGATCTGCATGAACATTGCGGCGCGATGCATGTCCGGTGAGACACGGTGTCGCGAGACGTAGTCCGCGTAGTGTTCCCGCAGCAAATGTTGAATGGTCAGTCCCATTCAATTATTAGAGAACACTTCAATGTGGTCAGTCAAATATCGAAGCGAATAAGACCGAAAACACTCGAGATTCGTGTTCTCCTCCCGGCTTCCGCCAGTGCAACGATTAATTCATACCACCTCAGGTGGCGTGAACAGGATTTTATCGGAGGGTGAGGTGCTGTGAACAGCACATTATCCGCAGGTGACCTACCAATAATACCGCTCGCCACCCGTTGGGTGCAGTGCACGGGTTTTGGGCAGGTGGGAGGGGCTGGGTTGTGAATGGCGAGCGTTCTGTTTGGCGAATCATCTTGACGGCGCGGTAATGAGCGTTTTGGGGACGGCGAGTCGGTGGATGCCAAGCAATTGGAGTACGCCGGATTCGGATTGATGTTGGTGCGAACGTCTGCTTTTGGGTTGGGGCAGCTGACCAGTGAGGCAACGAGACGTGGAAGCGGGGGACGAAACGCGAATGGATACAAATGGTTTAGAGGACGGGTCTGGGTAGGGGCTGCGTGAACCTGTTTCGCAGGGAAGCCTGTCGTCCCTTCGGGACTTAGCGTTCTTGGGTCCAGGAAACCAGGGACTTGCGTCCCTGGCTAATGGATGCCGTGCCTTCGGCACTGACAGTCATGGCGTGTGCATTGAGAGGCCAAGAACCGCTTGCTCCGAATCAATGGATTTCGTTGCTGACACCTTTTCGCGAGGCGCAGACCGGTGAGCCTAAGGTGCGGTTGGGGGTGTTGGGTTGGGAGGGAAATTGAGAATTGGGAAATGACAAATGAGAAATGCAAATTGAAAAATGTAGAGTGTGTTGGGGAGGTTGAAACGCGGAGCGGCGGAGGTGCGGAGGATCGCGGAGTTTTGGGAGGTCTCGTGGTGGCGGTGAAACCCTTTCAGGGTTTTGGCGGATACGGTGGTTGGGTTTCCCAGGGTGCGCTGCGCGACCCTGGGCTTTGGAGTTGAACGGCGTTGCCGTTGATTGCGCCGGGGAACAAACGGCCGGGCCGTTGGCCCTAGGTAATTGTGGTTGCGTTGGTGGCCCCAGGCCGGCGGCCTGGGCTATGTAAATTGCTGGGCCGTTGGCCCGATGGGATACAAACAGATGCGATGCTGGCACGTGGGATGCTGGGAGGTGCGGTGCACGCATGCCTATAGTCTGTTCTCGCGGAGCTTTTGTGCGCTGGCTCGATGCGGATGAGGCGATGTGGTTAAGCCGATGCTCTGTGCTGGGCGGATGGCGCTGCGGCGGTGCGTCTTGTGGGTATGAATGATGCGTGCGGCTTGCTCGTCGCCCGATGGCACACTTGGGTCGAGCAGTCAATTTGTCCCCGCGATGAATTGAACTTTTATGGTTCTGGTTTCAATCGTTTTCGAATCTCGGTGAGTCGCTGTTGGAGCTCAGCTTCGAAGCCTCGGTTGACGGGAGTGTAGTAGACACGATCGACGCCGAGGTAATCTTGCGCTGCGATGCCGTCGGGCGAGTTGTGGCTGTATTGATAGTCCGCGCCGTGACCGAGTTGCTTCGCTCCGCCATAGTGCGCATCGCGAAGATGGACTGGGACGGGCACGATCTGTTTCTCGAGGACGTCGCGGCGCGCGGCTCCGATGGCTGTGGTGGCGGCATTGCTCTTGGGTGCCAGCGCCAAGTAGGCAACCGTTTGGCTGAGCGTGAGTTGACACTCGGGTAAACCGACAAACTCGCACGCTTGCATCGCGGCGACTGAGAGAACGAGTGACTGAGGATCGGCGTTGCCGATGTCTTCGCTGGCGAGGATCACGAGACGTCGACAGAGAAAGCGAATGTCTTCGCCGCCTTCGAGCATCCGTGCGAGCCAATACAACGACGCATCGACGTCGCTTCCGCGAATGCTTTTGATCAGTGCACTTGAGAGATCGTAGTGATCATCGCCGGTTGCATCGTATCCAGCCATTCTTGCGCCGAGCGATTCCGCGATGACTTCTTTCGTGACCTGGGATCCTCGCTCGGTGCTGCGAACGGCGATCTCGAGTGCGGAGAGCGCTCGACGTGCATCGCCCTCGCATGCTTGGCTGAGATACGTGATCGCATCGTCGGTCACGTCAGGTTTGAGCGCAGCCAAGCCACGGCGTGCGTCGGAGAGGGCACGTACCAAAAGCGTCGCGATCTCTTCAGGTTGAAGCGATAGCAGTCCGAACAGTTGGCTGCGGCTGATCAATGCACTGTTCACCGCAAAGAACGGGTTGCTTGTTGTGGCTCCGATGAGCGACACCACGCCAGCCTCGACGTCGGGCAGCAACGCGTCTTGTTGGCTCTTGCTGAAGCGGTGAATCTCATCGATAAAAAGTAGCGGTCGCGGTCGACCTGTCGCGACGAGGTCTTTAGCCCAACTCAGAACATCGCGAACATCTTTCACACCGCTCGACACGGCACTGAGCGTTCGCATCTCAGCCTTCGTTTCGATTGCTAACAGACGAGCGAGGGTTGTTTTGCCGGTGCCCGGTGGTCCATGAAAAATAATCGAACCGAGTTGACCAGAGTCGATCATCCGACGCAGCAGTTTGCCTTGGCCGAGGATGTGTTGTTGGCCAACGTACTCGCTCAGTCGTTGCGGTCGCATGCGAGCAGCCAGCGGTTCAGCACTGCGAAGCTGTTCTTCTTCGGCGTCCGCGAATAATGATCGATCTTGAGCCACAGAGATTGCCCTTCGATTGGAAGCACACAAAACACTAAAAGCACGGATGAACAGCAAGACTATCGTAGGTCGAATCTCCCTCGACGTCACTGTGACCGACTCAGCCGATGGATTGCCCCCGTCATTGCTTGCTGGTGCTGTTGAACCAGAGCAAGCATTCGATCAGCCAACAATCGATCCCCCAACAAAACAAATTGAGAGTGCATCGCCTTACGCATTCGGGGTATCCGATGCAAAATGTCGGGATTGTACTTCACTCGAGCCTATTCTTGTAACGAGGTTCCCAACCAATGACCACGCCACGAAAGCGACGCATGACCATCGTAGGACTTATCGCGTTGGTCGTCACGATTGTGTGGATCGGAAACATCGTGTGGAGGATTGACGATTGGAACCGCGATTGGTCGACCAACCATGCCGAGATTACGGTGGACGCAAGCGATCCGGCGCTACGAAGCCCGACGTTCCCCGAGTCGCCAGAAGTTATCGCGAAACGCATTCGAGACTGGGCCGATGCCCAGCCGCTCTGGACGGTGCAATCCGAGGCAAGTGATGAGAACATTTTGACGTTGCACCTGGTTCACCGAACGAGGCTTTTTCGATTCGCCGACGACATACACGTGCATCTCGAGCCCGTTGGTGAGGCCACGCGATTGACGGCGGAAAGCCAATCACGATTGGGCAAAGGCGATCTAGGCCAGAACCCTCGCAATTTGAAAGAATTACTCAGCGGATTGCGGTAGCCTGATTTACGCAACTTTGTGAGTCTGCCGCTGCACCACAAAGACGCTCGCTCGGTTAGAATGAGGCGATTCCGAACTGTGTCTCTTGATTCAGAACTTCGTCTCTTATCGCCCACCACGATCATGCGCCTCAAAAACTCCCCACCACGCTTGACGTCCCTTCGTGTCGTTCTATTCACCAGCGTCCTGGCTGGCATCGCAATGACGCTCGGTTGCCAACCATCACAACCAACCGCAAGCTCCTCTGGCTCATCGTCGCCATCTTCAACACCGGGCGATGGTTCCAAGCCGCTCCAGATCGCTGTGATCCCCAAAGGCACAACGCACATATTTTGGAAGTCCGTTCATTTTGGTGCGTTGCGTGCCGGCGAAGAGATGGGCGCCGAAATCCAGTGGCGTGGGCCTCAGAAAGAGAGCGACCGCGATGAACAGATCAACGTCGTGCAAGGTTTTGTGAATAAGCACGTCGATGGGATCGTGCTCGCGCCGCTGGATGCGGATGCGCTCGTGCGACCCGTGCAAGAGTCGAAACGCGGCGGAGTGCCAGTAGTCATTTTCGACAGTGGACTGAATGCTCCGACCGGTGACACAGTCGCATTTGTTGCTACGGACAATTTCAAGGGCGGCCAGCTCGCCGGCGAAACGATGGCGGCGAGCCTTGGCGGCAAAGGCAACGTGGTCGTGCTTCGATACAACAAAGGCAGCGAGAGCACGCACCAACGCGAAGAAGGTTTCCTTGACGCCATTTCCAAGCACGCGGATATCAAAGTACTCAGCAGTGACCAGTACGCGGGAACAACCACGGAAACGGCAATCGACAAGGCTCAATCGGTGTTGAACAAATTCGGTGATGAAGTCAACGGGATTTTCGCAGTCTGTGAACCAAACGCCGAGGGCGTCCTTCGTGCGCTCAAGGATCGCAAAATGGCCGGCAACGTCAAATTCGTGGCGTTCGACAGCAGCGACTTGCTGCGACAGGGTCTCGCCACAGGTGAAGTCAGTGCGATCGTGTTACAAGACCCCGTTCAAATGGGCTACCTTGGCGTGAAGACCATGGTGCAATCCATCCGAGGTGAACCCGTCGATAGTTTTGTCGACACGGGCGTATTCGTCGCCACCAAGGAAAACATGGAAGAAGAAAAGATCCAGTCGCTGTTGAATCCGGAAAAGACTTAATGGAATCGGCGGAAGCGTCTAGCTCAAACGACAGCACCACCTCGGCTTCGTCCGCGTCCAACGTTGTAACAGGCAGCGTTCTTTCAGCTCGGAATGTGGGCAAGCGATACGCCGCGAACTGGGTACTGCGCGGTGCGAACTTGACGCTTGAGCCTGGCCAGATTCTTGCTCTACTCGGCGAAAATGGTGCTGGCAAAAGCACGTTCGTCAAGATCCTCAGCGGAGCGATTGTGCCGGACGAAGGCGACGTGACGCTGGTCGACAAACCGCTGCCTCTCGGGCGGCCCGATGCTGCCCGGCGAGCTGGGATTGCGATGGTCTATCAAGAGCTGAGCGTGTGTGATGAGATCACAGTTGAAGACAACATCATGCTCGGGCGTGAGCAGTCCAAATGGGGTTGGATCAATCGCAAAGAGCAACGTGAGATCGTTCAAAGTGTACTGGAGAAGTTGGGGCACCCGGACCTCGAGCCAACTCGCATGGTGTCGGAGTTGTCGATCGGTGCTAAGCAACTCGTGGAAATCGCTCGAGCCCTTGCCCAGAACGCGCGCGTGTTGATCCTTGACGAACCGACCAGTTCGCTTCCCGCAGCGGATGCGGAACGATTGTTCGAAACGGTCAAGAAGCTCGCGAAAGACGGCTTGTCGGTGATCTACATCAGCCACTTTCTTGAGGAGATTCGGAAGCTCTGTGATTCGTACCTCGTGCTCCGCGATGGCAGTGTTGCCGGGAGCGGAGTGCTTGAAGGCACAACGGAATCCGAGATTGTGCGATTGATGGTTGGTCGCAATGTTGACGAGCTGTATCCGAAAGTCCAACGCAAGATTGGCGAAAAAGTATTGCGGATCGACAATGTTTCCGCGAGAGAGTTGCCGCACTCGGTTTCCTTTAGCGTCCATCGTGGCGAGATCTTTGGCCTGGCGGGGCTCGTCGGTGCTGGGCGTACAGAAACAGTGCGGTGTATCGCGGGCTTGAGAAAAACGACGAGTGGACAGATCACGATTCACGAGTCGAAGTTGGCGAGAGTGACGCCACGCCAAGCGATAAAGGCTGGGGTTGCGATGGTAAGCGAAGATCGCAAGGGCGAAGGCTTGGCGCAAGACTTATCGATTCGCGACAACATCACGCTCAGTCGGCTGGGACCGTACAGCCGCGGTGGCTGGCTTCGCGGCGGTGCGAGAAATGAGGCTGCGAACGAGTGGATGAAACGACTGGAGGTGAAGGCCGTTTCATCGTCGCAGAATGTTTCGGCGCTTTCGGGTGGTAATCAGCAAAAGGTGGCTCTCGCTCGCGTATTGCACCAAGATGCGGATTGTTTGTTGCTCGACGAGCCGACGCGCGGTGTCGACGTTGGCACCAAGGCTGAGATTTATCGCTTAGTCGGCGAGGCGGCTGCGGCGGGCAAAGCAGTGGTTTTTGTGAGCAGTTATTTTCAAGAGTTGCTCGGGATGTGTGACCGTATCGCGGTCATGTCGCGCGGACGAATCGTTGATGTTCGCTCCGTCGCGGATTGGGATGAGCCCTCATTATTACTCGCCGCTATGGGCGGCGATTTGGAGAGTTAGTATGGGTTCGGTTGTTCGTCGAATCGTGTCTGCGGCCGGTCCGCTTTTGGCGCTGATCGCAGTCATCGCGTTTTTTGCGATCGCAGACTCGATGCAAGGTGGTGCGGGGAACTTTGTCAGCGCCAGCTCCGTTCGGCTCGTTGGTGTGCAAAGTATCAAGGTAGGAATCGCTGCGCTCGGGATGACGATGATCATCATCGCCGGTGGAATCGATTTGTCGGCGGGCACAGCGGCGGCATTGAGTGGCTGTGTTGCGGCATTGGCTTTGGACAACGGTTGGTCGATTGGCGGTGCAGTGTCGATGGCGATCTTGTGCGGAGCCACATGCGGATTCGTGAACGGGTCACTGATCAGTATGCTCAAGCTTGTGCCGTTCATTATCACACTCGGTGCGATGACGATCTTTATGGGGATCGGAAAGACGATCGCCGAAGATGGTGGCACGATCACTCCACCGTATGAATCGATCCCAGATTGGTTGCCGACGATGGTGACGCAATTCCCCGATCCGTTGTGGATCATCGAACCCGTGCTACCCAACTTTGGCTGGGGCGTTTGGCTTACGCTCGCCTTGGCGATCCTCGTCGCCGTCATGTTGCACAAGACGGTGCTTGGCCGATACATCTTTGCGATCGGATCAAGCGAACCGACCGCGCGGTTATGCGGCGTGCCAGTCATCACGACGAAGATCCTTGTCTACACGCTTGCCGGTGCGCTCGTCGGGATCGCTGGCGTGGTGGACATTGCGAGGCTCGGCAAAGGCGACGCGGCCGCGGGACTCGGGTTGGAGCTGGAGATTATCGCGGCGGTGGTGATTGGCGGAGGGTCGCTTTCGGGCGGGCGAGGGACTGTGCTTGGCACTTTGTGTGGTGTGCTTATCATGGGAGTGATCAACCTCGGCTGTACGTCGCTCGGACTCGAGAACCAGGTCGAGAACATCCTGCTCGGCACGATTATCATTGCTGCAGTTTACGTGGACCGACTCAGAACCCAGAAGCTGGCTTAGGAATATGGCGAACGACCCATCGAGCGAGATGCCTTTCAATCCGTACGGTCCAGCGTCATCGGTCGAGTTGCTGGCGAGTGCAGGATCGATCTCACTTCCTGCGGGAATTAAGCGTGGGATGGTCAACCAAGTCCCAATCGTCGGTGTGCTGATGATTGTGCAAGGTGTGCTGGATGCACTCGTCGGTATCGGGATTGGGTTCTATGCTTTACTGATGCCGAAGTTGTTTGAAGAGATCCAGCGTCAAGCGGCTGCGCAAGGCAACAACGCCCAACCGATGCCTCCAGAAATGGGCGTTGCCATGACGATCGGAATCGTCGTTCTCGGTACCGCCATTTTTTTGATTGGTGCGTTGACAATCTACAGCGGCATTCGTGTCATCAAGTACGAGTCGCGAACTCTCGGCATCGCGATGCTTTGTGCGGGCATGGCAACGATCGCGACGTGTTACTGTTTCCCCACATCGATTGCACTCGCGGTGTATGGCATGATCGTCTTTCTCAACACACCCGTAAGCCTCGCGTTCGACTTGCGCAAGCAGGGCCATGACGTCCCCTCGATTCAACGTGCGTTTCTCTCCATCCCCTAACTCCGAGACCAACCATGCATACGGACGACAGCAATTCGCACGCCCCTGGCCAGCAACCGATTCTCGCTCACGCAGCGATGGATTTCAGCTCGCCGTACGCACCGGTGAACGCAGGCGACGCGGAAATGGTGCGTCCCACAGGAATGACTGTGATCAGTGTGCTCTGTATCCTCGGTGGTATCGTTGGTGTGCTGGTTGGGCTCGGTGGCATCGCCCAGATCTTCCTTGCCGAAGCCGTCGCGAATCTTGCGAGCGCGGGCACAGCTCCTGGCGGGATGGCGGATGCCCAACGCGAGATGCAGCAACAAATGCAGGCGGTTGCGAACCAATTCTTCATCCCCAACCTGCTCGCGCTGACCGCAAAAATCACGATCGCTGTGTTCTTGCTCGTTGGCGGCATCGGACTCATTCGCAACAAGTTCACCGCCGTCAAACTGCTTCGGCGAACACTCCTTGCCGCGATTGCGTTGGAATTCATCTATATGATTCTGCAAGGATTCGTTCAATGGAACATGATGCCGATCATGCAAGAATTTATGGCAAACGTTACGACGAGTACCAATGGAAAAGACAGCGGAGCTCCTGGCGGAGAGGTCATGTCTCAAATGATGGCCTTCGGTATGCTCTTGGGCCTCGCGTTTGTTGTCGTTTGGGCGTTGATTAAAGTCGGCATCATGATTTGGTCAAGAATCTATCTCGGACGCCCCGCGATCGCTGAGTATTTGCGCCAGCACTCAAGCGTCACTCATTGATCGAAACGTCGGCGACCATTTCGTGATTGAAGCACGAATTCGATCGTGTCCAATGTCATCGAAGAAGGCATGCCATTGGCCGCGAGGCCGATACCCGAGGCCACCAGCCATCGCGGTCTCGATGGCCGCATAGTCGGCGACCACTTGCTCAGCCAAAATCTCTTTCGCTTCGATCCACATCGGAATCGCCAGTAGCTCCACCAGCTCAGCGTCGCTCGCGTCTGGCAATTCGCGATGATAGCGAGAGGCAAGCTCCGTAACGTCGCTTGCGATGGACGTTGATCGCAAACCGCCCGCGTAATCATAAAAGCCACCTGATTCCCCGCGTCCGGAGCGTTTTTTCTTGATCAGTGCGGCGATGAGCGGCGATGGATCGATTCGCGAGGGGAACGCTTGCCAATAGACACGACCAGCATCAAACGTGGTGCGTGTGCCGATCCAGTCGATCAATTCCAGCGGAGACATGGGCATGCCGTAGGCAATCGCTGCGGCCTCGATTCGATCTGCGGCAATACCACCGCACAGCAACGTCATCGCTTGGTTCAAGTACGGTGCGAGCATTCGATTGACCACGAAACCGGGAGAGTCTGCGACGATCAACGGTTGTTTCTCGAGTCGGTGAACGTGCTTCGTCGCGACGTCGATTGCTTGATCGGAAACGCGCGGAGTGCGAATGATTTCAACGGCATCACGCTGAGAGACTGGCATAAAAAAGTGCATGCCACAAAGACGTTCTGGACGTGCGAGTGATGCTCCGATCGCCTCGAGTCGGATCGTTGATGTGTTGCTGCAAAGGACAGTGTCTGCGGCGAACCATGACTCCGCTTGACGAAAGAATGCTTGCTTTACATCCAAACGCTCCGCGATGGACTCGATCACCAGCGTTGTTGAATGTCCGCGTTTATGTTCACCTTGCAAGACAAAACTGACTGCGGGCAAGACACCGCCGATCGCTGGAAGATGTTCAATGTTCCATCGCGCGGTGTCTAAGTCGAGCGACTTGATAGCGCGATCGATGGCAAGTGAATCTTGATCGGCGAGCGTAACGTGGAGGCCGGCGTTGAGGTGCGCGGAGAGAATTGCGGTTCCGACGACACCGGCGCCCACGAGGACGGTGCTTGTTTCTGGGACAGACAGTGGATCACTCACACTTTGGCCACAGGCTCGAACGACGTGCTGAACGAAGTCTCAGCCGCGAGGCGGAAGTTCTCGCCACCGCGGCTTGCCAATCGCTGCAGATGCGGGCGTCGGATCATTTGGATGCTTGCTTTTTCCGTCCGAGCTGGTGGCGCATCGATCTGCTCGTCCGCCGAAGTTCCCCAGGCTCGCAGTCGACGAAGCAATGCATCGGACACGGGCCGTGGCGTGCTCTCAGCCCGCGCGGCCACGACTGTCTCGTCTTCGCTCATTCGATAAAGGCGTCGAAGGTCTTCGATGCGGACCATCGTGTCGGCTTCTTGGATGAAAACAAGCTCACCCGTCGCACGCTCCAAACCCGTTTGCCCAGCAGCTTCCATCCCTCGGGGTCGACCGTGGCGGGCCACGCGAACCTGGGCATAACGATCCGTCAACTCGGCGAGCACACTTGCCGTGCCATCAGAACTTCCGTCGTCGACCACGATGACTTCGAATTGCTCCGTCACCAAGTTCTTAAGAGCGTCGAGCACGTGTTCCACGCGTGAAACGATCCGATCCTGGCCATCGCGCACTGGCAGAACGACAGAAATTTTTGCGGCGCGAGCCATCGGCGGTGTCTCCAAAAATGCATTCCAGCAACGAACGAATGCTGGGTTCCCCTTATCTTCGGCCACGCAGGCGGCACACCATGATCGGCTGGCGCTAGTTTACGTGATGTAAGCGTCGTTCCGTTTACGACGATTCGCCCTATAATCTCGCAAACCCACAAACTCCCCTGTAACCGATATAGCTTTTACGTGAGTGATCCATCCGTCGCCATTCCGAACTTCGCCGCTGGTTCCAGTGGTCTGCTTCCAGCGATCGCACAAGACGCCGCGACGGGTCGAGTGCTGATGCTCGCCTGGATGAACGAAACGGCTTTTGCGGAGACACTCGCAACTGGATTCGCAGTCTATTACAGCCGCAGTCGCGGTAAACTGTGGCGAAAAGGCGAAACCAGCGGTCACCGTCAACGGGTCGTCGAAATCCGCACGGACTGTGACGCCGACACCATTCTCGTCCGAGTCGAACAAGTCGGCGCGGCGTGCCACGAAGGCTATGAAAGCTGTTTCTTTCGCGTAATCAACTCTTCCGGAGCAGCACGTATCGCGGACCAGCGGCTGGTCGATCCGGAAACAGTCTACGGAAAATCAACGAACTAATACTTTTTACAACAACACTTTTGGAGATTGAAATGAGCGTTCAAGCACGACTTGCAGAACTAGGAATCGAGCTTCCGCCCGCCCCGAAACCCGTCGGCGTTTACAAGCCGATCGTTATCGCCGGATCGATGGCGTACTTGTCTGGTCACGGTCCGCTGCGGCCTGACAAGACATTGATCGTGGGCCGATTGGGAGACGACATGGACACGCAAGCTGGCTATGACGCCGCGCGGCTAACGGGGCTCGGTTTGCTCGCAACATTGCAAGGCCACCTTGGTTCGCTGGATCGCGTCAAGCGACTCGTGAAACTGCTCGGCCTAGTGCGATGCACCGACGACTTCAGCGCCCAACCCGCCGTCATCAACGGCTGTAGCGAACTATTCCGCGACGTCTTCGGCGAAGACGCTGGCATCGCAGCCCGCAGCGCCCTGGGCACCAACGCCCTCCCCGGCGGCATCGCCGTCGAGATCGAAGCCATCTTCGAAGTCGAAGCATAGACCGAAGCACACTGTCGTACTGTTCGCAGGACTCGATAGGTGTAATCGCATGTCGCAACGGTGCGATTCATCGTCACGAAACCTCTTTCGTTGAACGCTTCGCAACGTTGCCATAGATCAACGGATAAGTCGCTCAACCGACACGCATGGCACTGCCACACGCCAAACTTGCGATTCGCACCGAAAATACATCCTTCACGGGAAAATCCTCGATGCGATTAAGCGTGTTGGACCACACGAAAAATCGCACCACCACCATTTCGGGCAGCGGAGCATGTTCGCGCCGCATTCCCATAGCCCACGGCATGTGCCTTTGCGACGATGTTATTCACAACAACCGATTTCCTCGCATTCGTGGCGTGCACGTTTACTTTCTATTATCTTCTTCCAACCTCTGGAATGCAGGTTGGACTCCTGTTAGCAAGCAGCCTGTTTTTTTACGCATACGCGTCTCCATCGCTTTTGATCCTCTTGGTGGCATCCGCCACGATCAACGCGATTGCCAGCCATTTACTCTGCGTTGTCGAGAAAAAATCGTTGCGGCGGTTACTCGCATGCGTGGGTGTTGCAGCCAATCTTGGGTGTCTGGCGTTTTTTAAATACAGTCCGCTGATTAGCGAAACCCTGTTTAGCCCTGAAGGATCGATCGGCGCCTTCCTGCTAACCGTTCCGCTGCCCATCGGCATATCGTTCTACACATTTCAAGGCATCAGCCTTCTCGTGGACACGTTTCGTGACCGCGAATCCCAGAACACGGCTGGCGCGTCGCACCTCGACAAAACAGGACTCTTCATCGTTTTCTTTCCACAGTTGATCGCGGGGCCGATTGTCAAATCCAGAGATTTCTTACCGCAAATACGATTAAAGTATTTTCGGGATATCGATTGGGAGGGATCAACAAAGCGGCTGGTGACAGGCTATTTCCTGAAAATGGTTGTCGCCGATAACTTGAAAGACCTGACCCAGGGAATGCAATATCCTCATTTCCAAACCCGACCGGCGACTGATCTGTTTTGGATGTTATTCGCCTACTCAATGCAAATCTTTGCCGACTTTGCCGGCTACTCGCTGATCGCTATCGGTTTAGCTGGTCTGTTTGGGTACAAGTTACACGAGAACTTCAAGTTTCCTTACACGGCTTGGTCGTTCTCGGAGTTTTGGCGTCGGTGGCACATTTCATTGTCGTCGTTCCTCAAGGAATATCTCTACATACCACTTGGCGGAAACCGTCATGGAAGTGTTCGCACCTACGTTAATCTCTTTCTAGTCATGCTACTTGGCGGTTTGTGGCACGGCGCAGCTTGGGGCTATGCGGCTTGGGGCGCTTACCATGGTCTAGCTCTTGCGACAGAGAGATTTATCGTCAATCGATTCCAATTCACAGGGACGGATTCGCTTATATCGCACGTGATGAGTCGCACTTTTGTATTTAGTTTTGTAAGTCTAGGATGGCTCTTTTTTGCGATACCAGATTTCTCGCACGTGCTTTTGTACATTCGATGCATGGTGGCTAATCAACACCCTTTTGCGTTTCAAAGCATGTTTCCGTTTTTGATTATCGTGTACTCCAGCCCTGTCGTCATTTACCATGCCCTTGATATTTTGCGACGATCGAAGTGGGCTCGCACGGTGATGCAGTTGGAGCCCTGGCTACTTGGAGTCATGCTGTTTTTGATTCTCACCAACAGTGGTTCCTCGGGTGACTTTGTATACTTTCAGTTCTAAACATGAAAAAGCTTTTCGTCACGACACTCGTGTTATTCATCGCATGGAATTTCATGGCGATGATGCTCCCGGATCAACGAGGGTCTTCGCAAAACTTGTGGAACGGGAATCTTACCACTGCCGAAAGCGTGCTTTTTGATATCGACACGCTGAAAGACAAGACAGTCGTCTTAGGCTCATCCCATGCCGCTGGCATGGAGTTTGAAGGCAATACGCTCAATCTGGCACTGGCCGGGCTCAGCGTTTATGACGGGCATATGGTTTTGTCGAAACGCAATGATTCACCAAGGAAGGTTTGGATTGAAGGAAACGTTGTTCAGCGGCCACCAAGCGAAGACTTCGCAAAAATGTTTACGCTGCTTAGTAATGGAAAGAAGTACTTCCCTGGGCTTCGTACAAAGAACCAGCCCGTTGCTGTCTTCGAGAGACTTTATGAGTGGGCTCGACCTAGACTAAAGGCACTCATCTTGAATCGAGAAGTTGCCACTGAAGTGCCAGGTGCTGCCCCAGAACAAACTGTCGATGAGAATAGCCTTGTTGAACTGGGGCGGGAACAAGCGGTGCCAGAAGAAGACTTGCGAGTCGCGATCCAGCGATTGAAACGGCTTGTCGTCGAACTAGCAGATCAAGGCGTGGCTATAGCGTTCTTTGAAATGCCACAGCACCATTCGATCTGCGACAGTCCCCATGCGAATTCAATCCGCGAGGCGATCAAGACGGCGTTTCCCGATCTCCCGTATTTGGATCATCCAGACTGCGCCGACTATGTCACGTCCGATGGCATTCATTTGACGAGATCGAGCATCGTCAAATACCAAGAGTATCTGCAAAAGCAAATGAAACTCACAACCGGCGGTTAGGAATCATTGACAACCTAAGCAGATCAGACAAATCATTCGGTGTAAAAACATTTGCGTTAGCCAGACTTAACCCTTCAAATTCAGCACGCCGTTGCTGTCGCCGAATTTGTCGACTTTGGCGCCCATTTGCTGCATCATCCAAGTGTAGAGATTGCAAAGTGGTGTACCGTTCTTGTAACGGATGTGGCGTCCGGTTTCGATGCGTCCGCCAGCGTTGCCGGCTAAGAGAATCGGCAAGTCGTCGTGGTTGTGGCGATCACCGTCGCTGATCCCGCTGCCGTACACGAGCATGCAATTTTCAAGCAACGTGCGATCACCTTCACGAACTTTCTTCATCCGCGTCAGCAAGTAATTGAACC
>JBGTAI010000027.1:0-50566 GCA_041749955.1 Pirellulaceae bacterium
GGGTAGGGGGAACTGCGCGCCGTCCCGAAGAATTCAGGTTAAAATCAACAATCACTACACGACAGATCGCCAAACAGCTCGTCTCCGACTCAAATATCGTTCTTGGTGAATAATTCGGGTTAAGAAGCCGATATGCACGAGTCAGCAGATTTGAGGTTACTCTTACAGCCATGCTTTGCCCTTCGGCATGCTCAGACATAATCCGTCGACACTCGTGATAATATGTGTTGCCATCAGCGCCGCCATGTCGGGTTTTCTGTTCTGGTTGCTGCCTGTATACAGCGAGGTTGCGTGTTGTAATCATTGGCCTTGCGCCTGACTTGAACATTCGAATCCAAAGTTCGTGATCCATCGCGTAATGAAGTTCCTCACGAATTGCTCCTGCCGACTCCCACAAAGCTCTGGTCCAAAATGTGGAGTGCTGCCCGATACAACCATGTTGTCCCAGCAAGAGAGCCAAGCTTGGCGTCAAGCCGACGCCTGTTGGGCGGGCCGGGAAGACGCCGCCATCTGATTCCAGGACCCACCAGCCACCGGTCAGAAAGTTTTTTTTAGGGTTGCGACTAAATCTGTCAGCCACGTGAGCCAGGGCACCTGGCAAAAAACAATCATCGCTGTTCAACCAGCAGTAGATGTCGCCCGTGGCACGTTCGAAGCCTTTATTGATGGCGTGTGATTGTCCGCGATCCTTCTCGGAAACCCAATGAGCAAGATGACTTGAATAGGATTTGATAATATCCACGCTGCCGTCGGTGCTTCCGCCATCAATTACAATGTGTTCGACATTGGCGTACTCCTGACCGATCACCGAAAGGATCGTTTCTTCAATAAATTCTGCCTGGTTGAAGCTAGGCGTAACGACGGTAATTTTCGGCAGCATGAAAGTTCCTAAGTTGATCGTTTCTGCAAGACTCTCGTGGCTTACGCAGCTTTTCGGGCAATTGAGGCAAACGTTTCTGCTGTGTGGAAGCCGAGTGTCCGAAAAAGGAAGCGATATAGTTTCGGAAACCAAGGTTCGACAGGCAGTTTCCTCATGCCTGATCTCTCAACGGCTTTCCTGGCTAATCCAACGCTGAAGCCACGATCGAGCTGGTAGCACGATCGTGCACATTGCACTCGCGTGGCAAGTAGCTGCGTGCGAAGGTTTTGCGTCAAGCCTCCCGTGCTTTGAAGAATCGACTCGGCATTTTCAACAACCTGCATTCTGGTTCGTGTCGTGCTGAGTGGGTCTCGGCGGCAAACGGTTTCCAGGGACCACTGACGATAGACGGATAAAGCTGAAGGGCAAAACTTAAAGCGAGCATCGTGCTGTAGCAATCTCAGATAAAGTTCGTGTTCCTGGCACCGCGGTTGATCGGGTTTCCAACCGCCCACACTCTTGACTTTGCTGCTACGCCAAAGCGATGCACCCGTCTGAGGTAACCGCCAGCGAATCAATGCCACCCAGGGATCTTCATCGTGCAGCGTTTGTGGCTCTTGTCGCACTGTCCCGTCTTCATCCCAATACTCGTAAATGCCGGGTGACCACAGCAGGTCATACACTGCCGGATCTTGTGCCTCTGCTAACTGAGTTGACACCTTCTCGGGAAGCAAATAGTCGTCCGCATCCAGGTACTGCAGCCACTCACCCGTTGATAATTCCAGCAAACGGTTTCGAGTCACATTGCCGCCCTGATTCGAGCCCGTTTCCCATCTTATCTTGTCCCCAAACGACTTGATGATTTCCAGGCTGCCGTCGTTGGATCCATCGTCCACTACAATCACTTCTTTATCTGCATGAGTTTGTGCGAGCGCTGACTGGATGGCAGCAGCTACCCAGCGTTCGGCGTTGTAGCAGGGAATGAGGATGGAAACGGAGGCCATTTGAGTTGCTAGTTGTCAGTTGTCAGTTGCTAGTTGCTAGAGGCTAGAGGCTAGAGGCTAGAGGCTAGAGGCTAGAGGCGGGTTATGTCGTGGCCGCCGTCGAAGGCGTGTTTGTCCCGTTACCTGGCTCTACGTCGCAAAAGTCGGTCTTCAGCGAAACCGGCTGAGTTTGGGGGTACTGAAGGTGATGAGTGAGTTCCAGGATGTGCAAGCCAAATTCTGCGGAGATACGACACTCACGATTTTCCTGGATTGATGCCGCCATTTCAGCCGGGCCACGCAGAAAGTCCACGGGCTTTCCACGGCCAACCAAATGCTTCGGAGGAGTCCCAATCAGCGGCAGCTTTCTGCGGAACTGCCAATCGCGGCCGGACCAAAAAATAGACGGTAAAGACTGTTCCAAAAAAGCCCTGAACCGATTGATTCGTCGCTCGATTCCTCCCCAACGTCCCTGTGTCGGAATCTGTTGAATGTAGATGGGACCCACATCGCTGCGAATCGTATCGGTGTAGATAATCCCATCGTCACCGACAATTGTCAAAGACTTGTCTCTGGGGGCGACCAAACCACACGTCACTCTGGCCACAATTCCGTGGTCATAGGTGATGCACCCGGCACTGAAATCCGGAGCCATATGATCGACGGTAATGCCTTTGTCGGGGATCTGACATGAAGCGAAGGACGTGATCGACTTTGCCGGGCCAAAGAAGTACCCCAGCCAGGTCAGCATGTAACCCGCATGTTCGAACGTACAACCCACTTCAAATTCATCTTTCGCCGGCCAGGGGATACCAGCCGCATTGTGCCAGTTCCACGGATCCATTTTCGGAGCGATTAATCCGTCGTCAAAGTTGGCATAGACCAGTCGAACTTTGCCGATCAGGCCGTCCTGAATCGCTTTGCGGATCGTGAACGCAGATTCGGACAACCAGCTGCACGGTGCCGATGCCAACAACAATCCCCGCGACTTCGCCAGTTCGACCAGCTCAGTGCCTTCAGAGACCGTCATGCCCAGTGGCTTTTCGGAATACACGTGCTTGCCAGCTTCCAAACACTGTTTGGTGACGTCGAAGTGGCTTCGAGGATTGGTCAGGTTCAAAACGACTTCGACACCACTGTTTTTCAGAAGGTCTTTCAGGCTGTCGTACCCGGTCACACTCCACCGCTCGCTATGCAGTTTCGCGCGATCTGTGTTGCTGTCATACAAGCCGACAAGTTGCAAATGAGGATGATTGCCAAGTGTCGAGACATACATCTCGGACACGTATCCAGTGCCAACAATCGCGATCTTTGTCATCGGTTCGCTCATTGGCCGCCCTGCACTGTTTCGTTCGCCATCATGCATTCCAGAAACACTTGATGCTGTTGCGGCTCCACCGGCAGACTGATTGGGGCACAGTTGCACGCACTCAACTGAGCGGCATTGATGATGTGCACTACATCATTGGCTTCATCCGGCGAGACCAACGGTTCGCGACCAGACCAGACGGCTTCCGCAAAGTTTTCGTAGAAATCATGCAGCAAATTGTCGGACCAGTTCAGCAGTGTGCCACCAAGTTGTTCTGTTGTGGCGACGGGATTCGCTCCTGAATCATCGGTTTGCTTGATCGATTCGGACAAAGATGGCGTCCAGCGTGTCACGGTAATTGAACCATCCTGAACTACAATTCGACCTCGATCACAAACCAGTTCCAGACGCGACGTCGGGTATTCGTTAGTGCTGACATGGATTTGGCCTGTCAGACCATTGGAATGGCTGCATATCAATGTAGCGCTGTCTTCGACCGAAATGGAATGGTGAAGCGTTTCACAGACGGCCGTGATGGTACTTGGACAACCGCACAACCAGCGGTAGCGATCCAGAACATGAGGGGCCTGGTTGACCAGGACGCCGCCACCTTCCCCGGCCCATGTGCCTCGCCAAGTGGCGTTTTGATAATAGGCTTCCGATCTCAGGAATGTTTCCGTCAGCGAACAACGCCGTACGTCGCCGAACTGTCTACTTTCCAGCAACTCCCGAACCTTCAGGTAGCTGGGTTCAAACCTTGTTTGCGACATGACTGTAAATTTGCAGCCACTGTCTTGTGCGGCCAGTATCATCGCTGCGGCATCGGCACTACTCACCGCCATCGGTTTTTCGCAGATCACATGAATGCCCGCGGCCAGAGCCGGCAGCACACTGGCTTTGTGAATCCTATGCGGAGTTGCCACCACCAAAACCTCAGGCTTGATCGTGGCGATCAATTCATCAACTGTTTTTACGACCGTGCAGCCAAACTGCTGCCTAACAGCTTCGGGCGATGCAGACCGACTACAAATCGCAGCCAGTTGATAAAAATGACTGCGATTTAACTGAGTGGCATGCACCGTGCCGAATGTCCCCAGACCCACAACGGCAACACGCAACGGCTGACGGCCGGAAGGTCGGTCTCGCAGCGGTGCGATCGATTTCCGTCGCAGTCTTCGCAGACCGGAGTTGGCAATTCGTTTAAATATGCTTTCAGACATAACAGGCTAGTGGAAATGGCTACCAGTCTGGACGGGAGCGGGTTCTAATCTTGTCGGGATCTCCGCGACGAATTTTGTCTGCGATTCAGGCCCTGCGGGCCGACAAATCCAATGCCGGTCGGCGTGAGCCACCGGACCACGAAGGAGAACATTCCTTTTCAAGACCCGAAGGGTCGACCTATCGATCACTTCAGGCCGACTCAAATGTGCCGGCCCTTCAGGCCTTGTAGCATCAGTCATCAGCATCCCAGGGCCTTCGACCCCGGCGATGGATGTATCGGCCCTGTTGGGCCTGAACCCCAGCATCATGTCCAACCAGAGGTGCCGAGCGCTGAAACCGCATCGCCCCAGATCCCAACGGATCCCGACAATTTTGGAATCCACCGTCTGGACGGAATTCCAGCGTTCAAGGGCATGAAACAACGTCCGCAACTCTAGATTAAAGCTTTCACAAAGCATTCGATAGAAAGTCGCGAATGACCGGCAGAGTCTCGTGCCCGGATTTGAATGGCCACTCAGTCGGCGCCATTTGTTTTGAATTAAGCTCTGGCATAAAGCGAGATGCAGTGTTCTGCCAAGCCTTCCCAGGTCGAACCCTCTGCCTTCCTCCGATTTGCCGCCCCAATCGCATCAAGCGATTCGCCATCAATCGAGACGGCTCGCATGAGTGTGGCAAGCAACGCATCTTTTCCGCTGGGGTTATAGGTCAGCACATCCTGCTGTGGGGGAAGCGTTTCCGGAATAGCGCCAATGGCTGGTGCAATGCATGCCTTACCGAACTCCATCGCCAGTAGAATGCTACCCGAGGTCAGTATTTCCTTAAATGGAAAAACCACCACACTTGCCGCATTCAGGAACACCTGCATCTCCTCGTCCTCAATAAATCGCAGGTGCAATTGAATCCGATCGTCGATTTCGGAAAGTTCTATGATTCTTTCTCGATAGGCATCTGACGTGGGCCCGCCAGCAATCACCAGGCGAGCATTCTGGGACGAAAGGTTTCGGAACGCGTTGATCAGATCTTCAATTCCCTTGTATTCCGACACTCGCCCCAGAAAAAGAAATACACAATCAGCGTTGCGTATCCCAAGCTTTTCGCGAGCCTGATCAACGGTGATGGTGTTGGTGTATCGCTGCCATATCGGATGTGGATAAACGCTGACCTTCGATCGGTCAACGCCATACGCTTCGATCGCCTGCGCAGCGGCAAAATCCGAATGACAGATTACACCATGGACGATGCGTGATATCCACCGACACACATTTCGTTCGATGCCACGATATGCCCCTTGGTGGTTATGCAAATTGTGAACGGTCCACACCAATCGTTTGCCCGACAGACGCAGCAGGAACAGCTCTAGAACAAGTCGAGTTCCTCGCAAAGCACTTCCGATCCAACTGGATCGAATGATATAGGGATGCAGCCAATGCAAATGAATGTTTTTCGCATGCCACCGAAACAAAGCGGAACGCAAAAAATTGCCCCCACCGCCACCGTCAAGCACCGAAAATCCTTTGACCTCCAGCTGCGCCATCAACAGACGTTGGTAAGGATTAACGTCATAGCACGGAAGGTGCACAACACGACGTAGTCGCGAGTCGCCAGTTTTCAGTTGGCCGTTTGCAGCGGATAGGGACTGTTTGGTGCTCAAGCTCATGAGCTTCGGGTTTTCTCGCGACTCGTCCTTCGCATCTCGCCACTAATACTTTCTGTCCACTGACGACTGGCAACTGTCAACTTCTTGATTCCCTCTTTGTACATCAAATGCCGCACAGCACCCACGTAGTGACGTGATTGCCGTTTGCCAAGTTCTCCCTGCAGAAACACGTCATATTCCGAGGGAAGCAATTCCGTGCCAAACCGCGAGCTGCACAAGGCGTACAGCGTTTGTTCAATACGCCAGAAGTTTCCGATGATGCCCGGGATCGCAAGGAATTCTTCAATCCAATCCAGATTCAGTGATTGTTTATGAATCACGCCGAGACCGGAATTGAAACGCTCGATCAAGTCGACACCGAACCGCTGCTTCACATCGTCGGGATCAACGGTGTAAGCAGATGCGACGTCGCCGTTGACGCTATTGAGCTCGTAGTTCGGGTTCTCAATCCGTCGCAACAGCTCGATCGGCTCGTGGAAGAACAGCACGTCACTATCCAGTAGAAGCATGCGGTCAGAGTTCAGGTAATACCTGAAGTCGAACACCTTGGGCGAAAGGTGGTTCGTGTGACGAAATTCATTGCATAAAGGATACTTCGCCAGTGATGCCAGGACTTCCTGTTCACATGTTTGGCGATTTAATACACGAGCAGCCGGGAAATGATGGGAAAGAATCTCTCGGGTTTCATCGGTCAGCGTTCCATCGTCGTGAATACAAAGACCGTAGCGTCGATCGGAAGCATGATAAAACGACTTCAACGCCCACATCAGATTCAACCAGTCAGTGTCACTGGTCAACACGTGGATTTCACAGACTGATATGTCACCCGCTTCGATCGGACGCGTGTGCAGAATGCGCTTCCGCACAACATCTCGGTACCAAGCCGTTTTTAGCCCGTGCTGAAATGTCTGGCGAGTTTTGAGAAGTAGTCGTCCGATCATGCGTTGGACGTTTCTGCGGCCACGGAACCGGTTACTTCAGCCACTGGGGTGCTCGATCGTTTGGGATGAAACCAATGACGGATCATTCGCCGTAACGGATTCTCGAAAAAGTAGTAAGACCAGGCGGAAATCACGATCACGCAAACAGCAAGAAGCCAGCCGAACCAGGTTGTCTCTTCTACGTCGGGATTGTGGGTGATCGCTGTCAGTAGTCGTCTCAGGAATGTCTCCGTTGGGATGTGCCAAAGGTAGAGCGAATATGAAATTGTCCCCAGGAACTCGAAAATCCGATTCGAAAAGATGCGGCCCGGTAACGACGAGTTATCAAACGTGCCGTACGTGATCAAGGCTAAACCCAACCACATGCCCGCTTTGGATGCCAGCGACCCTGTTCGAAATTGTGGATGAACGGTCGCGATAACAATACAGCATCCAATAAGAAAGCTGCTGATCGAAAACGGGCAGTTCCAGTTGCGACCGCGCAGGAATCCACACAGGATGAATCCACCCGAGAATCCGGCGATGCCTCGCAGCAATGGACGAGGAGCCGTATGTAATTCGCCCGATGTGTAACACCAGGCCGCCACAAATCCGCAAACGCATAGCGTGGTCAGTGTCACACGACCGCCAAAGATTGGCCTCCGTCCGAAAGACATGAACAATACCGGCAGTGCAAACAGATACAGGAAAACTTCAACAGATACCGACCACGACGGCAAATTGATGGATTCTGATGTTGCATGTCCAACCCAACTTTGAACGCAGAATACGTTGGAAAGGATTCGTGTGGGCAATAGAGTTCGGTAGGCCACTCCGTGCCGAAGGTAGGTGAAGAAATCAAGTCCGATCACCACCGAGAGCGTCAACAGATAGACGGGATAAATCCTGGCAAATCTTGCCACGAAAAAGCTCGGCCAGTTCATTGGCTTGTCGCTCGCGTACACATAGGCGAAGACAAAACCACTCAGGATAAAGAACAAGTCAACCGCTTCGTTCGCCCAGAATGTGACAGCTCCTCCAAAATCGGGAAGTCCCATTCGGGACAGCAGACGCAGATGCATCACCGCAACCGAAATGGCTGCCAACCCACGCAGAGCGTGATGCCCCACGATGTGATCCTGCAAGGGGCGTGGGGTTGCCTGGGAATCACCCATTTTGAACACCATCTGTGCCACCGAACAGAATTCGTCGAGCAGCACCCAGCCAGGGTCGTTGAAAGATCAACGACGGAGCCTCTCTCAATGCTTTCCACAGATAGGACCGTGCCTGTCCAGAGTCACCAGCACGATGGTTAAACATGGCTTTACGCAGATTCAGTTCCTGCTTTTGCACTTTGATCTGCCCCGCCAAAACCGACTGGTCCACGGGCAAAAGGCAATTGGCATACTCCTCAGCGATGCGGATTTCATCTTCACGAAACGCGTACGCAATCCCTTTTTGAAAGCTCTTGGCTTCCGGATGCCATCGCCATGCGGCCAAACAATCATCCGTTATGTGTTGCTGAACTCTGCCCTTCAAAGCCGCTCGCGTGTAGTATTCGATGTCCATTGAGTAGTGATAGGTGGGATCGAAGTAACCGATTTTGTCGATCACCGATCGCCGCATGAAACAGGCACCAGACTGTGGGAATACATATTTGTTTTTACGGTCCCAAGGCGTTAGAATTTCTCGGTCATTGGTGATGCCTACAGGGTTCAGGTGCCAGTCTTCGATTTCTTCCCCAAAAACTCGGCAACCACCGGAGAGCCATTCAGCATTTGGATTGTCGGTGAAGAACTTTGCCACGATGTCCAAGGACCCGGGCTCAAGCAGGTCATCGCTGTTCAAGTACGCCCAGACGTCACTTGTTGCTCGCCTCAGTCCTTTGTTGATGGCATCGGTCTGGCCATCGTCTTTTTCTGAAACCCACCACGCCAGGTGTGGTTCAAATTCTTTAATGACATCAACCGAACCGTCAGTGCTTCCTCCATCAACGACAATCAACTCCACCCGATCTGTGGATGATGCGATGGCAGAAGCAAGACACTCAGCAAGATAGTCCCGCTGCTGGAAGGAGGGAATGATAATGGAGATCGACGTCATCTGAACTTTAGTTCTGTGGCTCTGAAACGGCCCGAGGATATGTCATTCGCCTGCAAGCTCCATGAGCTGCCTCGAGAATCGACAAACACCATCAGAATGAGAAACCGCTTTCGTCGCAGACCCGGAAACGTCAGATCGTGAAGGGTTTAACCAAAATCGTTCCATCGCGTCCGCAAGTGCAGTGGCATCAGACCGCGGCACAATGACGGATTCTGGCAATTGCTGCTCAACGTGCACATCAAGGTCGGACAAAATTGCCGGCTTCCCAATGCATCTCGCATCCTCAACCACGGTACTCCAGCCTTCAAACAGCGAAGGCTGAACAATAGCAATGGACTTTCGCAAAATTTGTATCTGGTCAGCTCGAGGAATCAGCCCCAGTAGCCAAATTGACTCACGAAGAGAGTGCTGGGAAATCAATTGAAGCATCTCGTCCAAATGAGACGGCTTCCGACCATCGTACATGTGCCCGGTGAACACCACATTCGGGCAAACGCCCCGTTGTTTTAGAAGCCCCAGAGCCTCAAATACCAACACATGGTTCTTGTGTTGCCACCATTGATTTGGCACAACAAAGAATCGTACGGGAAGACTATAGCTCGCAGAGACTGCGTCTGGATCGCCAGTGATCCAGCTCTGCTCTGGCATCGTCGCAAATTGAACGATCCGTGCCTTTGATTCAAATGCAGGAAATGCAGCGACAAAATCGCGTCTCGCCGACTCGCTGCTCAAAACCACTCGCTGCGATCCCTCTGCAATACTTTGAAAAGTCCTGTCGCGGTGGCGAAGTTGTTCCGAGTTGAAAAACTGAGGCAGATGCAGATGCTGGAAGTCATAGATCCAGGCGGCCGAACGAAACCCGTCATCAAACGATGCAATTTCTCCATAGGGATACAGGAACGTAATGCCGAGACTTCTGATGAAATCGATAAACCGCTGATTCTTTCGTCCAAACAGTCCATGCCTTCCTGCTCGCCAGCGAAGTCGGTTCTTCAGACTTCCCACCGGCCCACGCACCGACTCATCAATGATGTCGTCGCAGAACACGCGGAATTGCGAAAGCAAATCCGAAGGGAGCGGCTCCGGATGGATCAATGAGATTCTCAATCGCGGATGGGTCTGCCGTGCCTGGTGAAAGGCTGCGGCTACGTTCCGAATGTAGCCAGCAGAACCCATTGATTGGGTTCCCCCCTGCATCAGTAATCCAATATGCATCATGATTCAATCGAGCGTGAGCTCAGCCTTCGCCCACTGGAGAACAGACCGAACCCCGTCGTCGAGGTTCATTTTTGGCGTGAATCCCAGTTCAGAAATGCGGGTAATATCAGCCTGCCAGCGACATGGGACACCTTGCTGCACTTCGCCCGTGAAGATCGGAGAGCCGCCGACATCTGCTTTCGTCATAATTGTTTGAGCCAAATGCGAAATCGTCTCTTCTCGCCCTGTCCCAACATTGTATCTCTCACCTTGCATTGGAGCCTTCTCCAAAACACATCGGGCTGCTTGTGCCACGTCCCTTGCATGCACAAAATCGCGGCTCTCATCGCCGGTTCCAAACAGTGACACCTGTTGCTCGCAAAGAACTTTACGACAAATATCCCAGACCACTTGCCGCCGCAGACCGGCACCGTATGCAGAAAAGATTCGCAGGGACGCTGTGCTCATACCATACACTGTCGAAAACTCGCGGCAGATTTCCTCGGAGAGGTGCTTATGAAAACCGTAGGGTGACAGCGGTTGCACTGCGTCTTCCTCGGTGACTGGGAGCTTGCCCGGATTGCCATAAACAGCAGCACTGGAGAGGAACAAAAAGCGGCAATCCGGCGAGTTACGCCGCAGGGACTCAAGAACTGAAAACGTCAAATCGACGTTGGCGGAAAAGTCTTCCCTAGGTGACCGCATCGACTCGACAACAGCGGCTCGACCAGCACAGTGAACTAGTGCCTTAGGCCGCAGCGAAGCAAGTAGATCCGTGAATTCAGGACCCGGCAGTGTCATGCTGAAGTACTGGGACAACGACGACGTCGGAGCATTTTCATGAACGACGGAGTCAATTCCAATGACTTCATAACCCGTAGCAATCAACTCGCGGGAGATGTAGCGTCCCAGGAAACCAGCTGCCCCAGTTACAATACAAACTCCCTGTTGGTCACCTAAAGCACCTGCTTTTAAAGCCATGAAGTCACACTTTCCACAGTATCTCACTCCCCGCTAACAAGTTGGGTTTCAACAACGGATGGGACTAAACAAGACGCTCCGACTAGGCAGCTGTCTTGTCTAAAAAAGATAATCACTCATGTAATCTCACAAACAATCATCAAGTATCGCCGTTTCCCGCACTTCGCCAAGGCGACAATGCTTCGGTCGTCAGCAAATTACGTTTCGCCATCCTCAGGGATCTCCCTTACTACTCGAGCCGGATTACCAGCCACGATGCAAAATTTCGGTACATCACGAGTTACAACAGTATTTGCCGCGATTATCGCGCCCCGTCCAATATGAACGCCTTTCAAAACGGTTGCCTTACAGCAAATCCAGACGTCATCATCAATTTGGACACGCTCTGCCAGCGTCTCACTCGGGCTATGGAACGTTCCGGCGAGAATCGCCCGAGCGTCAGTTCGTCTGTGAGCGCTATTGATTGGATGTGAGTCGGAGTCATGTATGTCAACCAGATGTGAGATCAAAACATTATTTCCGATAACAATTCCGGTATGCGACCAGACTCGTGATCCATCGCCAATATAACAGTCATTCCCAATCGTAATAGCACCGCCCTGCCAATCTGTTTGCAGTTGTCCCCGTATATGCGTGCGGTCCCCTATTTTAATCGCCGCAACCGTGCGAGATAGATTTGACAGTGTCGCAGTTGGATGCAGCACGGCCGACTCGGAAACCTCGGCGAGGGCCTGTTTTGCTCGTAGATCCTCTTTGGGGGCGGTTAGAAAATTTGCTCGCTCCACCAGTTTAAGAATTAGGGGATCAAAGAGTTTCTGTGCGAATCGCTTTAAGGGGTAAGATGGAAAACTCATTTAGTGTTGCCCGATTTGGGGGCGATGAGTACTTGGCTCGCAGAAGGCCAGAGTGCCCTAAAACGACGGAACATTGATCGTACGTTTCTTTTGAGCCGCGCCACAAGTCTCTTCGGAAATGTAACTTCGGAAAACGGATCATCTTTTGCGCTATAATAACGATCTCTGAGTTGTCTGTCGGCAAGTACGTCTGGATGTACAATTGGGCTAATTTGGAGCGGAAACGTTGGCGCTTTGGTTTCGAGTGAGTTGAACTCCGAATTGGTGTCCTTCGTGTGAGTACTCTCGACACCAAAACCAATATTTGAAATCAAATTCACCGGTGGCATGATGGAAAGGCCACCAGAAAGCCAGCAAGCGTGGACCCACGGATAATCCCAAGCCGTTTCATAGTTTCCTTTGTAGCATCGATCGAACAACGGCTCCCAGAAGCGTGCTGACTTTTCGTCTCCAGCCCATCTTTCAAAGGCGCAACTTTGATGGAATTCAGGCCAGTGGCGCAGTTTTGGATCAAAGTTGTTCCACGCTCGCTTCCATGTGGCCCACCCCCACACGAACGGGTAAATCGAGAATCGGCATTTTGATTGGTTTCCCGGCTCGCGGTCCAGGCACGTTCCGGAAATCGAGGCAATCCGAGTTTCGTTGCGAAACCTCTCCAGCATGATCGCTGTGTATTCAAAGAATGCTGCGTGCGGAACGCAATCATCTTCCAAAATGACGCCTTCATCGACGTGTTCGAAGAACCAATCGATCGCACCGCAAACCGCGTACTTGCTTCCCAAATTCTCGCGTCTAAACAGCGTCTTAACTTCACAGGACCAATCCACATCTTCGACGATTCGACGAGCCTCGGCACACAGTCGTTCATCCGCCTCATTCCCTGATCGTGGACCATCGGCGGCGATGAATAATTGCGACGGCCGTGCCTCACGGACAACCTCGAAAACTCGCCGAACGTGAGTCGGTCGATTGAATGTCAAAATCAGAACGGCTGGGCAACTAGTCATCAGCGATTGACGCCTTTTAACGCTTTCAGTTCGAAGCCCTGAGTATCAATCTTCATGTAGGCCGGAAATTCCGCTTTCAGATCCTCACACAGGTCGCTCAATCGTTTGACCTGAATTTCTTCTGACCGGCTGATGGCTGAATCGGGTGCTGAGTCAGAGTGCAGGCTGGCCATGGGTAACAGTGAACTGCTGACCGAATTTCCAGCTACGTTGATTGTTGCCGTGCCTGTTTCACTTCCGATGGCAAAGTTGATACACGTCCATCGCGGGTCGCCGTCAGCTCGTTCGCTCAACTGTTTAAAAGCCTCCGACAGCGGCTCAAACGAAAGAATTGAACCATTGAACCCATCAGCACGCACCTCCTGAGCAAATTCCCCCGTGTTCGCTCCTACATCAAGGAACGTTTTGATCCCCATGGATTCCAGCAGGCCTCGACGCCGAATGACGGTCATTCGAGTGGACGGATAACGATGCAGGTCGACACCCATCCGATTCAAAAGCGATCTAATTCTTTTCATTAAAGAAGTCCCCTATATTACGTAGAACGCCCTGCGGCAAACAACTTTTTCTTGGCCTCGTAGCATTCTCGTCGCCCATGTAAAGGACTCGCCGCACGCAGTTTGTGTGCATCTACTTGTTATTTATTGAGCTTAATCTACGCCTGAGTTGCAGAGTTTAGGATTCGATTGATGTCATGCTCGCTGATTCGAACACATTCTTTTGATATCGGACCGCTTTCGTGCAACGGGTCGCATACAATGCGTTCGTACTGGAGTTGTGCTATATCTGAGATTTGTTGGTACATTTGTGGTTGGTACGCTGGCGAGACCAATTCATATACCTTTGTGCCAAGTGTCGAGAAAGCCAGATTGGTCAAGCCAGCGCCGTGGACCCCGACGATCATCTTCGCTCCGGAGAACAGGCCAATTTGCATGGCGAACGAGAGTTCACTTAGGCTATAAGTTTCGAATCCGACAGTACCTAAAGCCTTTACTAACTCGGTTTCGTTGTCCAAGTAACGCTTGTTTGCAGCATCTGCGCGTGAAACATAAACATATGGGGAGAAATTGCAATTTTCTCCATGTTTCAAAAACGTTTGCCTTAGGAATTCAACAATCCAGCGCGGCAAACTGGTGTCTAACGGATTCGGGTGACTTGTGGCAAGGCAGTTCGGCGCACTAACGTGATTGTGCTCCATACTCGACAATATCGCGCTTCTCGGTATTCCCAGCATTTCGAGGGATTCCAATTGAAAGCTTCGAGTTAGACTTGGCACGAGATACATTGCATTATCTGGTATTTTCCCGCTTAGCAGGAACAATCGCGGGAGCGCATCAAACAACCAGTGGTAATAGTTGGTGTTGCCTCCGCCGCCCGTCAACACGCTAACGACAGGCCGCTTGCTCTTATGGAGCGGCAGGCTTGGAACGAGTTCACCGGTTAGCAAATGATTATAGGCGTCGTCCAAAACTTTACCCTGATGGTATTGCCAGGACACTTTTGGAACAAGTTTCCGGCCAACTATTAGCCCTATGTTACTAAGCGTGTCAGTTGAGATTCTGGCGTCTTTTAAGATCGCCAAACTGTACTGCTGTTCGTCAATTAGCAATGTTTCAAGTTCAATGCCCGTTCCGTCTTTTGCTAGTCGAGATGGGCTGTATAGCCAACGCGCGGCGCGGTGCTCGACATGAGCCATCAATTCTCTAAAAGACGACAGCAACCGTCTAGGAAGGGCCATCAGGGCTTTGATTATAGCTTTCTTAGGCATCTTTGTCAGTAGCTCGATTGCCAGGCAGAGTGGCGGTCGTTCGCGTTGAACGTAACAAGCTTTTGTTGGCTACCCGCCAAAATAGTGCTGACTGTCGGGAAGTGTGGCTTTGGCGGCATGTGTTGGTACGGTGAAGAAGTGACTTTAACAAATCTACACGGCGACTAAGTTTTAGGGCTGCTCAACTTTTCAGAAATGTTCTGATGTCTTGCACCGACCAAGTAGCGGTCTCTAGCAGGAGTATGTTGGATTCACCATGTCGTAAGTGCGAGGCATTGTTTAGGCTCATCAGCGAGGATGCTAAATGGCGCGTTCATCTTCTATCGATTCCAACAGGCCTCGACGACGAATGACGGTCATTCGAGTGGACGGATAACGATGAACGTCCAGTCCGAACTGGTTGGTAAATTTTCTTATGCGTCTAAGCAAATGGTCACCTTCGTAACATGGTTTGTCATCGTAATATCGACATTCAAAATCTCTGATGTCATGCGTTGCCGCAGATTCTTGCAGTCACCCATTTTCCGAGTGTGATACCGGGTTTCTCGATCAATCGGTGAGTGAAAATTGAAACAGTGATCGACAACGTTAGGGTGACACCGAAGCCGGCGACGACTCCCACAATGCCGTTGGGAAGCAGGGAATAAAAGGATGTCTTGTAAGCAAGGAACCAGCCAACCGCAAAATGAGTCAGATAGATACTGAAGCTGAGGACCCCAATCGATCGAGTGACCACATTGACCAGGATTTTGTTGGGATGGAAGTGCAGGGCTAATGCGAGAACGCATTAACCAAAACCAAATAATGTATGTTCTTTGACAATGGAAAGAGTGGTTGATGATTGTAGCAATGCTGCGAATGTCAGCACTGCAATCCCCAGTAGCGTGTACCCTCTGAATCGGTTTGGTTCGCGGAATCGGTCCATGACGTGATACGCAAGAATCCCGGTTGCAAACACTGGCAACTGAGACACGATCCACAAATTGCGAAACTGAATCGCAAGATAACCTGGAGAATAGTCGGCAAATGCTCTGGCAAGAACCCGATCAGTTCCAAACGCGGTGACAATACAAATCAGCAGAAATGCGACAGCCCGATCGAACGAATTGACAACACGAAAAATAAGTGGAAACAAAAGATAAAAGCTCATTTCAACGGCAATGGACCAGCCGCCAGGAACCACACTATTGATCGTCTGCGGAGTCCATCCATGTTGAAAGATGAAGGTCAGCGGAAAAAACCACCACTGAATGCCATTCGGACACCAGTAGCTGCTTCCATGGCCATAGAGCCACGTGAAAAATATCGCTCCTGTCCAAAACAATGGAGCAATTCTAAACACTCGTCTTACAAAAAATCCTCGCCAGCCCGATGTGCCCAGTCGATGTTGTCGATGGCTTTCTGAATACATCAGCGTCAGCGCGCTGGCGACAAAAAATAACTGAACCCCCATTGCTCTGTGGCCACAGAGTACCCTTAGTAAGGTGCTCGACTTGGCCTGTTCGCCGGTTGAATGAACCAACACAACCCCCGCAATCGCCAATCCACGCAGGGCATCTATGTACTCAAAACTGGGCTTTGAAACTGAAGTCGATTCGGTTGCTAAAACCGTCATTGCAATTGACTGCCGGCTTTCGACGTGGAAACCATCAAATCGATCAGCGACCCGACTTCAGCCGGGGCAATGTTGTAGTTCCACTCATGTGGGTTCTTTGAGGAATCTGGTTCGGAAGTTCCTATCAAATACCCAAAGTGCTGATCGAGAAATTGCCCGAATGCCCAGGTAAAGACATTAACACTGCTGTCGGGATAGGCCTCAACCACTTTTGTATCTGGCCTGCAAAACAATGTACTGCACATGCTCGATCCCATGGGGCCGATGACGAATTCTGCCTGCTGATAGGCAGCAATTGTTTCTGGCATGGTCAGTTCTTCATTTCGAACCACGGAAAATCCCATCGGCCGCAGCACTTGCATGATCTCCGTTTCATTGGCGATCTTGCGACCGGGTGCGTTAGCTCGTGACACGAACAATTTGCTGCCCAGACCTGGCGGAACTTTTCCCGCAAAAGGCAGCAGTAAGGCACGAACGTATTCCACAGCCCAGCGCGGGTAGTTGCCGCTGATGCCGGGGCGTGAGGGAATCAACATCCGGTCAGCAGTCCAATGAGCGTGCTCACAGCAGTCTGCTATCCGTGACGAGTCGATTCCCAGGAGTTCGAGTATTTCTTTTTGAAACTTTGCAAACGGCCCACTGATGATAAAGTGATCCGCGGAGCGCCAGTCAAAACCCGCTTTCTCAAGAATCCCCAGCTTGGGCAAAACGTCGAACAGGAAGTGTCCAAAGACCTGGCCGGCAGGCGCAGCCAAAACGATGGCCGTACCGTTCAGATTTCGCGACCTGGCAAGGGAAAGCTGTTTGAAAATCTCGTAGTCTTCAATCCGGTCGCGAAACTCATGGGACATATCGGCAAGCACAAGATTGTCGGGCCCGATAATGGTTCCCCCCCTTCCCCAGCATCGACCATTCACGTACCCAAGCACGAAGGTCGGAGGCGATGCTTTGCGTAGCTCGCACACAAATTTCGAATGCAGATCTGACTCGAGATGAATCGGAGGTCGTCGAGCCAGGGTTTCAGGGGGATGTGCGGGATGAAGACTCAAACGCGAATCGTGGCCGGTTGCCGGCGATGAGTTTTTCCAAGCGTCGAATGTCGACCAGTATCCGCTCGGTGTCGGAGACGACACGAGGCGATCTAGCAGGCATCGCGCCCGGGACAAGATCTTGGACAAGCTCCGTCCGGGCGTTGGTTTGAAAAGACTCATTTATAATGAATTGCGGTTTTCGCAGCTTGTATGAATGCGAATCGTTTGCGCCGTACATGAGATAGCCGAGGGGTTTTGTCGATCAGCTCGAGATAGCGTTTCCCGGTTTGCTCCCACGTAAAGCGAGTCCGAGCCGTTTCGCTCATTTGAGTTCGCAAATCCTGGGACGGCGGGGCATTGAATGCCATCATCACACTTTTGACCAGTGCATCAGTATTTAAACCGTGGTGGAGCAACGAACGAACTTTGTCAAATACGATTTCGCGAAAGGGTCCTTCGGAGGGAAGAACGGGAACGCAGCCGCACGCTTGGGCTTCGATTGCAACGAGCCCAAAGGTGTCCATTCGACTAGGCAGAATTAAGTATGAACTCCGAGAGAATTCCGTGGCCAACTCTTTGGGAGTACAGACGCCTCGATAAGTCACTCCAGTGCATTCGTGTTCTACTTTGTTCCAGTCGAGTTCGCGTTGTTCGTTGAGCCAACCTTGGCGTTCAAACTTTTCGAATTCGGTTCCAAGTTCCCATGGACTTTGGCCCCCACAAACCAACAGTTCAACGTCGTTGTGTCCGAGCGTTCGGAGTTTTTGGAAAGCTTCGAGAGCAATGTGGATTCCCTTGCGGGGGGAGCAATAGCCGGCGTAGATCAGACGTTTTGGTAGTCGCTCGACATCGCGTGGGTAGAAGCAATTTGTGTCGACTCCGTTGGGAATCACGGTGGCCAACGCTGGTGGAAGCCCCCATCTAACATTTTCGTCCCGAGAGAATTCCGACACACAAATCGCTGATTGGACTAACCTATATAAACTGCGGCCGTAGGTTTCAACGCCCCAGAGGTGATGGCGGTTGTGCATGATCACGAGATGTCGATTCGCAATTGGCAACCGGAAGGCGGTTGCCTTGGTATTGTCAATCAATACATCGCACCCGCCATGATCGCTCAGGCAGTCCGCAAGGGCCGTGTCGGAATCGTCATCAACGTGGAAAATGGGCACGCCGTCGATATGAGAGTCTTTTCCATTCTTCATCCCGCTGATCAGACAAACCTTCTTCCCGTGACTTTGAAGCTGTTGAGCGATATGGCGATTCGCCACGTAAACGCCATTGTTACTGGCACTCTCCGTCGCGGAAATCTTACCCCCACGGTTGACGACAATCGCAACATCCCACGTCATTTGCTGCGTTCGCGTTTACGCAAGGCTTTTTCGTTTCGGCAATAGGTCCGCCAAGCTTCCCAGCAGATCTTCGGGTAATCGAATAGTCGAGCGTATAGCAACCTTTTGTTATCCCAGAGCATCTGTTTGCTCTCGGGAGCACGACCGAGTACATCGTCCGAAACACCGCCGCCTTCAAAATGGATTAGCGGAATGTCAATCACATCGGCTTGTTTGTAGTAACCGAAGATTCGGATCCAAAGTTCGGCGTCCATGGCGATTTTATAGTCCTCGCGGTATCCGCCGAACTCGTTCATAAGATCGCGGCGGACCAAAGTCGCGTTGTGAACGATCCAGCAGTAGACCGGTGGCCAAAGTTTCGCCAACGGGCGAGTGTGGCGGCGTCCGCTGGCATCCGTTCCCGAAAAAATGATCACCTCGGAGGCAGTTCGCGTTGCGATCTCAAACAGAGTAGCGATCGGTGGATCGGGCACCACCTCATCGCCACCATTGAGCATCCAGACCCATTCCGCCTTGGATTGTTCGATTCCAAGATTGAACGCCGACGATATCCCGTTGGGAGGCAAATGGGTGTAACAGACGTTGCCTGTTTCGTTCCGACAGAGTTCTTGCACCTCTTGGGCAAAATGAAGATCGCTGCCGTCGATCACAAATTGCGTCATCTCGATGCCGTGATCCGCTGCCGCACGTCGGACTTGACGAGCACTTGCGAGCGTGCGACGAATTCCGTCCACGTCGTTGCGCGTCACGGAGACGATATCAATCGATGTGGTTCTCGATGTTTGCACGTTTTCTATGGTCGCTTGTTTGGCATGGCGTACGTGCTTCGGTTCCACTGGCTGAAGTCATTTCGCAAGAAGAACGCATCGCATTGCCAAAACATGGAATCGCCCGGTCGACGAACCACTTCCACAATGTCACACAATCGAAAACCTGCATGATTGAGTCGATCGCACATCTGCCAAAACAAGTCGCTATCCGGAGCCACTTGAAAGCCATAATACTCCATCACGATCGCTTGCGTTTTTTGCAGCGTTTCCGTCGAGCCATCGAGTATTGCGTTTTCATAACCGTGCGTATCAAATTTGAGAAAAAAAGGAGCTTCGGCTCCCAGACGTTTCATCTCAATATCGATTGTGGACTGCGGTACGTGCCGTAGAACTCCACTGCTTGGTGTATCCTCACCATAGAATCCGCTTCCGTCTAAGTCGTCGCTGACCGTGAATACGGCTTCCGTCGTGCCACGTTTCGGCTGAAATCTCTAACTCTAATAAATCAAAAACCAAAAACCAGTATCGACGATGGATTACTTGTTAATCTTAGAGCGCCTAACAAACGCCCCAAATCATAGTTTATGGCCCACCAAGTATATAGTCTAAGTAGTTTCTATATAAAGCCACCGGGAACAAAAATCTCCGGGTTTCCCCCAGGGCAATCGCACGTTGATTCTCCGTAAATTCCCGGTCGAAATTGCATTATGAGCTTCCGAATGTCCTGAGAAATAGGCCGTTGCGTCACTTTGCGTCCAGACCTTAAGTGTCGCTCTGATGTTTCACGCAGCGAGTCGCGGTGAATTACTGCGTTTCACAAACAGGCGTTGAACCTCCATAGTCCCTTGCAATACTACGAACAAAAACGGAATCGACGTGCGATTCCCCTGGGGTTTCCCCGCCCAAGTCTCAGAGTGAAAGAGAGCCGGCCAAAACGTTGAATTGGACGAGCATTCACTTAGTATGTTTGGATAATTCAGGCGATAAACAGCATACACGGGCTCTCATATGTGACTGGCATCGCAAGAGTTTTTAGGATCAGCAATTGATCCTGAAAGTGCTTTCCGATTCAGGTTCCGGACATAGTCAAAATCACTTTGTAATAATCCTTCTCGCGCGGGCACTCGCTTTTCATTGGAGTCCTTTGTGGGCCTCTGGTAAAACCGATGAAGCCAGCTTGAGATGCCTGACTTTGGAGTTTCCAGGCGTTTTAGAGACCAAGGATCTTCAAAATCGCTTCGAAGTGTAAATATATGTCTGTCGAAACCATTAGTGAAATATCTCGCTTGGACGGTTTCAGCTAAATGAAACAAGGCTGCCTGCGTGTAGAACGATATATGTTGTCCCGTTTCGGGGCAAAAATACCACCAGTCTTCACATGAACGAAGGCCTGTCGCCGGGATAAGTGTTGTCGAAAAAACTATAGTGTCAGATAGACCGAGTGCTTCCTCAATTAGTTGCAGTGGTTCTTCGACGTGCTCGAAAACCTCGAAGCAAGTTAAAAGATCGAATCTGGTAACTGGTGAATCCTGTATGTCAAAATGTTTGGCAAAAAGATTGTCGCAATGTGCATCCTGCCTAAAAAATGCGAAACCAATGTCCCGCATCCGACGCACAAACATTCCGTAGCCGCCACCGAAGTCAACTCCATATTTGAACTGATTGACAGACGATTCTATCAGATTCGAAACAAACTCAACGCAGGCTATGTTCCGACTCACGTAACCAATGTCGAGTGAAGTTATTGCGCTCTTGTATGATTCGTCGAGCCAATACGGGGCTTCTGTTTGAATAAAGCCGGTGTCGCAGCACCGGAAATACGAGACGTCGTACTTGCCAAGGACTCGCGCGGAGAATATTTTCGTAGTCGCTCCTCCGGTTACCTTGCTTTTGGGGCATTTGTCGTCAATCGAACTAATGATTGGATTTGTCATCGGCTATCTCGACATGAGTTCGTAGGCGTTTAGAACGATCTGTGCGGCGCTATCCCAAGAATACCGATTTAGGGTCGCGTCTACTTCCCGTTCGAATGTGGTTCGAGCTTGTTCCGTCGTACCATCACGAACAGCGGACGCAATCGAGTCAGGATCCCACGGATTAAAGTAAATAGCGCTATCTCCGGCTACTTCTCGGAAGGCTGGAATATCGCTTACCACGGGAACACATCTCGCGTAGCTCGCCTCGACGATTGGAATTCCAAAGCCCTCCATGAGGCTCGGGTACACGAAGCAAGAATGGCTTCTGTAGCTTTTCATTAGTTCTGCATCGCTCTGTGGGCCAGTCGATTTGATTCTTCTACGAGATCCAAACGCCTCTACAAATCGCCATTCCTCCGCCGTCAACTCTGGCCCCACGACTGTTAAATCATGTCCTTCCGGCCAAAGCGGTGAGGAGGTTGCTTCGACAAGCTTACCAAAATTTTTATAGGATCGTCGGTTTCCTACGAACAGAACGCCTGTTCGATTGCTTTGCAAAACACAGTTTGAGTTTACGAGATGCTCATAGCCAAGTGGCATCACAACGATTTTTGCGTCCAAGGTTCTATATAACGCGGTGATATCGCGCGCGGTTGAATGAGAGATTGCCAAGATTAGATTTGCACGAGAAACTGCTTCGGATTGGGAGCGAGATTGGTTTGCCAGAGCGCTATCGTACGCTGAAAATCGCTGCGATATGCAGTCATAAACCGTCACAACATTCCTCTGTTCTACGCAGACGGGGTTGGTAAAGAACGTGGAATGCCAGATGGCACTGGATGAAGCCTTTCTCAATACTTCTAAGCTTCTGCGTCGTCGCAGTCGACCAGCAACATTTAGCCTGTGTTTTAACGGAGATCTATGCACTGCGTCCTCAATCCTAACTCCCTTCGGGACCGGATGTTTTGGCTCGCAGGCAAGAAGTAATGTGTAGTCAACTTCGCCGCTCGTTCTCGACATCACTTCGTAGAAGAGTCGCCAGATGCCAAGTTGGCGTTCGGTTTCAAATACAGAACCGTCGATAAAGACATTAGGGATCACGAACAACCGCTTCTGAGAGAACTGAACTCAAGATTTCCGTACGACACCCGAGAACAAGACGACACCCGAGAACAAGACATCGTTACGATAGCCGTCGATGAAGCACTCGCGTAAATGATCGTATCGGCGATGGTCAATCAAAACACAGCGTATGCATGCGAAACCTATCGGAACACAAGGCAATCTCGAGAGATACTATTACCAACGTGACCGCTTCTGAAATGTTAACGGTCCCATCGCCTATTGCCGTTGATTCTTGTTTCGTAGATTGTGTCGAAGGTGAATGATATTGAGAGGGCGATTTCGTCCACGTTATATTGTTGGATGAAACGCAAGCGTGCACTTCAGGGATGCGCGAGTTCAAAACGTTCAAGGATTGATACGAGTTGATAGAAGTCTAGCGAATTGTCTTCTGCCAACATTTATGATCGCTCTAGAAACGCCCATTTTGGAACCTCCGATTTTTTTTGCTTTGGTTGCAACAAAACCGAAGTGAGCCTACTCCGCTATCTGATTGGAATAAGATATTTGTCTTGCGCATCGATGCGAATTATCGTATCAGAAGCAGACGTGACGAAAGAAAGATTTTGTTTTGTTCGCAAGCTTGCGAATGTATTTTCTAATATTTGCTTCAACGGCGGTCTGTTTTCGTGTGTGACAGTCGATTGCTCTATAAGCAAGATGTTCTTTCGGTTGAGCGTCTATTCCGAAATTATTCTCTTCGACAAACCTGTCCGCGTTCACTTCGCGAACAACCCGCTTAGGCGACTGAAGTGGAAACGCAATTCCCGCTGACGCAAGCGACGCAAATTCACTACCCCGATTTGTTGTGTGTGTCGCTCTTTCATCGAAACCAATATTGCTGACAAGGTTTTTTTGAGGTGTTGCCGTGAGTCCGTGGTTAGCCCAGCAAGAAAACAGCCACGCGTAATCCCACGTGTCGATTTTTCCTTCTCGTGTCAGCGTGAACATGTTTTCCCAATATGCCGTAGCTTCATCCCTCAGGAAGCCATTTAGTAAGCCACTTGTCTTTGCCTCCGGCAACGCTGACATCTCAGCGTCATATAAATCCCATGCGCGTCGCCAAGAAGCCCAGCCCCAGATATGGGTGTAAATTGAAAAGTAATAACTAGCATTCCCACGCAACTGCCCTTGCTGGAAATTATTTCCGGTAATGCACATCACACGTTTGTCATCTCGATAGCGCTCAAGTAACTGCTCGCAGAACGGGAAAAATGAGAGATCCGGCAAGCAGTCGTCTTCCAGAATAATGCCCTCCTCGACATGCTCAAAGAACCAAGTGACGGCAGACCGTACCCCAACGCGGCAACCCAGGTTCTCCTCGCGAAACAGTGTTCGTACTTCGCAATTCCAATCGACTTTTTCAATGATTCGTCGGGTTTCATTGCAGACCGAGGACTCTCCCTCTAGCTCTCGCCTTGCTCCATCCACAGCGTAAAACAGACGGTAAGGTTTGGCCTCCCGAATTCTATCGAAGACTCTAGCCGTCAGGTCTGGACGGTTAAAGGCCAACAAAAGTACTGGCGTGTCCATTATTCGTATATTACCAACCCGCAACTGAATGGTCTTGGATAATGGAAGATGCAGAATCCGTCGAAAGCACCGCAACAAAATTTTGAAACTGAAAAATCTCCGCGCGCGGTGTGTAGAAAACGCGAATTAGCGAGTTCGTATCCAGACGATAAATGTCATAGTCCTGGAGTACTTCAAAAAAATCTCGAAGGAACGCGCGAGAGATAACGTTCATTTCGTTAAACTCAAACTGAATAATCCGAATTCTTTTCATTTCGATCTGATCGATGCATCCTTGCAAAACCCCCAATTCATTTCCTTCAGTGTCAATTTTAAGAAAATCGACACCCTTCGGGCACTTCTCTTCAATAAAATCTCCCAGCTTAATAGTTTCCACTTCCGTCTCAATTACCTCAGCGTATCCGTGCATGGCTGTGAGAACCGCTTTATAACCTGAGCCGTGTTCGGAGTTTTGGGTGTCGACACTGTTATAAAGTATCATTGTTCCTGCGCTGGGACCAACTGCAACATTATAAATACTGGCATAAGTTGCGACGTGAACTTGTAAAATCTCCCTAAGGCAGGGGTTTGGCTCAAATGCGAATATTGACGCTTTCGGGAAGACGGAATGAACTAGTGAGGAGAATGCTCCGCGATTTGCGCCAACGTCAATAATGACTGGATTGTCACCCAAGCAATTTGGGAGAACACATTTGACAAAAAAATCCTCACCGGAGTCGCCGTCTTTGTATTTCAAGATGCCACGCTGTTCATATGCGAATGGCAATAAATCGACGGCACAGTGGCTAAGCAAATGCTTCAAAAACTCTATTCTGTCTACCTGGAACAGGCGTAAGAGAATTCTCGTAGTTAGTGCTAGTATGCGTGCCAATTTGCCCTCGTTAGTGTTTTGCAATGTGAAGGAAGGCCAGGACTTCCCGTGAGAAAGAATCTGCCAGCGATCACCGTCAGCTTAAACGCATTTTCGACCAGATCCAACGTTTCTTGATCACGTTCTGAGATAAACAAGACTCCATTGTAGGTTCCCGGCGCCAAGGCCAGGTCATTAATCTTGCATTGGATGGTGTCGCACCCAGAAATCTCAAAGTGATCAAGGTCGAATGACGAACGAACCAGCAGGACGAAGTTCTCTTGGGAATCTTTTAATCCAACCGACACCACAACAGATTTTATCTCGGACTCGGTGTACTTTGCTAGTCCAAGCGTAAATGTCAGAGTGTCGCCACTACACGCGACGCCTGCCGTGCGTGTTTCGGCCGAATTGACTTCAACGCTTGTGAATTTAATAGCACCACTTCCAAGTCTTGGCATCTTGGTAAGTTCGAGCTCCGTTGTAGTAGGTTTAGATAGCTCAGCGTAGTATTCAAGAACGTTATCCAAGCCTCCAAGTTTTAGAAACGTTCCATTCTCTAAAATGCAGGCCGTGGAACATAAGCGTCTTATTGCGCCCATGTTATGGCTAACAAATAGGATTGTTCGATCGCCCGATTGCGAGACCTGCTTCATCTTGCCGATCGCTTTCGCTTGAAACTCGGCATCTCCTACCGCCAGAACTTCATCAACAATCAGAATCTCGCAATCCAGGTGCGCGGCCACCGCGAATCCAAGGCGAACTGTCATTCCGCTACTGTAACGCTTGACGGGAGTGTCGATGTACATTGAACACCCACTGAACTCCACGATATCTTCGAGTTGTCGAGTAATTTCGTGCCGGCGCATTCCAAGGACCGCGCCATTCATGTAAATATTTTCTCTGCCGGTTAACTCCGGATGAAATCCCGTCCCGACTTCCAGCAAACTCGCTATGCGACCTTTGGTCTTAATGCTGCCCGTCGTTGGCGCGGTGACTCGTGAAAGCAACTTCAGCAGTGTGCTTTTGCCTGCTCCGTTGCGACCGATGATGCCGAGGATCTCGCCTTGCGCAACTTCTAAATTAATATCTTTCAATGCCCAAACGTAGTCCGGGCTGGAGGCCCGGGAGTTGTCAGTTTCCAGTTGGCAGTTTTCAGTAGCTGCATTTGCTGATGACTGATGACTGATGACTGTCGACTTACCCGACTTCTTTGTTCGATCATTCACCTGGCCAACCAGGGCGTAAGGGTCTTCTTTACCGCGGATTGTATGCCACCAGCGATTGAGGTCGTGGGAGATCGTTCCGGTGCCGACCGTGCCGAGACGGTAGAGTTTGGAGACGTTTTCAATTTTAATCGCGACGGACATCAGAGTGGCGAGTGGCTAGTTGCTAGAGGCGAGAAGGAATCGTTCATTGTTAAATAAGTTGCTAGTTGCTAGTTGCTTGTATCGAGAGTCAGTTGGTGAACGCTATTCTTTGGCTACGTTGACGGTGTGGCCGTGTTTTTTGAGCAGTGCATGTTTGCGTGCTTGGATTAAATCCGATGCGACCATTTCAGCACACATTTGTTCGACGGTGATCTCGCACTCCCAACCCAATTTGGCTTTCGCTTTGGATGGGTCACCCAAGAGTGTTTCCACTTCGGCTGGCCGGAAATACCTGGGGTCGACTCGAACGATGACGTCACCCGTGGAAACGTCGGGTGCTTTGGCTTGGTCGACGATTTGTGACACTCTCGCTAATTCGTGAATCCCCTCGCCCTCAAACTCAACCTGGATTCCCGCCTCTCGCGCCGACATCTTCACAAAGTCTCGTACGCTGAGCTGTTTCCCTGTTGCAATGACGAAATCTTCCGCCACGTCTTGTTGAAGCATCATCCATTGCATGCGTACGTAGTCCTTGGCATGACCCCAGTCTCGAAGAGAATCCATGTTCCCTAGATATAAACACGACTCGAGGCCTTGCGCGATATTGGCGATACCACGTGTGATCTTTCGGGTGACGAACGTTTCGCCTCGACGAGGTGATTCATGGTTAAAAAGAATCCCGTTACACGCGTACATTCCATAGGACTCGCGGTAGTTCACGGTGATCCAATAGGCGTACATTTTTGCGACGGCATAGGGTGAACGCGGATAAAACGGAGTGGATTCCTTTTGTGGAGTCTCTTGCACCAATCCGAATAATTCCGAGGTGGATGCTTGATAAAAGCGTGTCTTTTGTTCAAGCCCCAAGAAGCGAATCGCTTCGAGCATTCGCAAGGTTCCAATCGCGTCCACATCGGCCGTGTATTCCGGCGATTCGAATGATACGGCGACGTGCGATTGGGCGCCTAAGTTGTAAACTTCATCGGGTTGGACCTCGTTGATAATTCGCGTCAAATTCGAGCTGTCGGTGAGGTCGCCATAGTGGAGCCGGAAACTCGCTTTCTGCTGGTGGGGTGGTTGATAGATGTGGTCGATTCGCTCGGTGTTAAACGACGATGCGCGACGCTTAATCCCATGGACCTCGTAGCCTTTTTCGAGCAGAAATTCCGCAAGATAAGACCCGTCTTGTCCGGTAACACCGGTGATCAAAGCTTTCTTATTCATTGTCCTGGCGTGAGTGCTCGGCGGAGTAGTTGATCGGACTTGCGTTGAGACAACCGAGAGTTGCCTTGGCTCTTTTTATGATTGCCGTTGAAGTTATGCGTCACTGTGTAAACCGTGCCGAGACGGTAGAGTTTGGAGACGTTTTCAATTTTAATCGCGATGCTCATAAAATTAGTTGGCAGGCGTCAGTTTACAGTGGGCAGAAAATCAAGATGTTGGCAGGGTTCAGTTTTCAGTTGGCAGAGAAGAAAGAAGTGGGCAGTTTTTAGTCAGAAGTTGTTAGGTGGTAGTTATCGGGATCGCGATCGGATGGAGCGGATGAGGCCTTGGATCATCGCGGATAGTTCTCGCGTCTCTTTTACCCACGCCTGGGATGTCTCGGTTGCAATGAATCCGACTTTCTCGCCGACGATGGTTTGGGTGCGGACTTCAGCACAGGAAGCTCGGACGTAATCCAGAAATTTGCATTGGTCCGCTGGTGTTGTTCGCTCCATGCCTTCGGCTATGTTCGAGGGAACCGAAAGACCAGCCCGCGTGATCTGGTCACGAAAGCCAAAATCCCTGAGCTCCATCGTTTCCCGATAGATTGCGACACTCAATTCGACAGCACGCTTCCAAACCTCAAGGTCTTCAAAGCCAGACATTTGTTAAGGGGGCAGTAGTCAGTAGTCAGTAGTCAGTAGTCAGTAGTCAGTAGTCAGTAGTCAGTAGTCAGTAGTCAGTAGTCAGTGGGCAGTAGTCAGTGGGCAGTGGGCAGTGGGCAGTGGGCAGTGGGATACGGCGGAATACGTTGTGATTTGCTGTCAACTGACGACTGAAAACTGCCAACTCATGGACACGGTTTGATCGCTCCGCGATCAAACCGTGTCCATGAAAGTTTGTTCGGTGCGGTTGAAGATGATGACGCCGAGGATGAGAGTGACCAGAGTGAATAAAGTGGTGTAGGCGAGACCGGCGATGGAGACGGTGCCCGAACCAATGAAACCGTACTTGAACGCTTCAATGATGTGCGAGATCGGGTTCCACCACAAAATTCGTTGATAACGCTCGCTGAGAATGCTCATCGGATAAATGATCGGTGTCGCATACATCGCAAGCTGGACTCCAAACCCGATGAGAAACGTCAAGTCGCGGTATTTGGTTGTTAGGGAGCTGAAAATGATCCCGAATCCGAGTCCAAGGCCAGACATCAATACGAGGCAATACGGCGTTGCTAGCAGCCAAGCATTGGGGTGAACTGTATCCGTGACACAGAAATACCAGGTCCATAGGACCATAAAGAGCGTGAATTGAATCAGGAACTTGATCACGTTACTGATCACGACTGACAATGGCACAATCAATCGCGGAAAGTAGACTTTGCCAAAGATGCTGGCGTTGGCAACAAAGGTGCCGGAGGTCTTGTTGAAACAGTCGGCAAAGTAATTCCAAAGTGTGATGCCCGACAAATAAAACAACGGCGCCGGAATCCCGTCAGTACTGATTTTGGCAATGTTTCCAAACACCACGACATAAACCAACATAGTCATAACGGGTTGCACGAAGAACCAAATCGGCCCCAGGATTGTTTGCTTGTAAACGGTGACGATGTCGCGTTTGACGAACATGAATAGCAGATCGCGGTAATCCCATAGCTCCCGCAAGTTCACGTCTAGCAGATGACGCTTGGGCTCGATGACCAAGTCCCAAACTTCCGCTTCGGCGGAAGGAGAAGCGAGTTGCGAGTGGCTAGCGGCTAGTAGGGACGCTTTGCGGGAGTCGCTAGACGCTAGTGGGCCCGTTTCACGGGAGTCGCTAGACGCTAGTGGTGAGTTGATAGTCATGGGGGAGGCGGAGTGGCTAGTGGCTAGTGGCTAGTGGCTAGTGGCTAGTTGTTTTTCTCGAACAGTGATTGAAGTTGGTTGAGGATCTCGGGTTCTTCCTTCAGTTCGGCCAGCGGCATCAATTCGGCTTTCACCAGCTTTCGGTCGAGCTTGTCTTGCTGGCGAATGATGACTTGCTCGACGTCGATCCAGTCTTGCGGTCGGGCGGCGAAGGATTTCAGGACGATCAGGTCCTCCGCACTGCAGGTTCGAATCGCGCCGCCACCTGGAATACCCCACATGGACGATCGCTGCACGACTCGGTGCTCAAAATCGAGTCCACCGATCGACAAGTCAATCTTGTTGTTTTGAATGTCTTGCAATAACAGGATTCGAGACTGAATGGCGAAGGGAATCGGGTTTTCAATTCGACTTTGATATCGCTTCAGGATTTCGCCAGCGACTTGGGCTTCGGTACCAAACTCGGTCAGAATGGTCGCGTCGACGTCTCCGGTCACCCGCGGTTGCCCCCAACGTTGAACCACCAAACCGCCGATGAAACAAAAGGGATGACTTGTCGCCTGAAGGTATTCCTGGAGTGCGACTGCCGTTCGCCAGAGTGATTGTTCAATCATTGGGGACGGCAGCCGACCCGGCATGTTGCATCAATCGTTCTTGCATTTGGATCACTCGGAGACGCATCATCCAGGCTTGAAAATGGATCAGGCCGCTACTGGGATGTTGGGCGGGCGAGTCAGCACCGAGCATTCGCAGACCCGCATTCTCGTCAAGCTCTCGAAGCTCTTGGCAACGAATGGCCTCCAGCCTCGGGGAGGCGTAACGCCACGCGTTGATGAATCGTTGTTCGGCTTCAGTGGGCATGGGAGGGAAGTTGCTAGTTGCTAGTTGCTAGTTGCTAGTTGCTAGTTGCTAGTTGCGGCGGCGAGTGTTTCGTTGACTGAAACAGTGAGTCCGGGAAGTCGCTTGGATTGGACTGTGTCGGCGGGACCGTACTCGATGCAATGGTACTCGCCGGAGACGAGTGTGCTGAGCGTGATGCATTGTGATTCCGTGTCGATCACCCAGTATTCGGCGATTCCAGCGCGAGCGTATTCGAGCGGTTTGATTTCCAGATCTCTGCGGCGGTTCTCCGCTCCTGGACTGACGACTTCGATCACCAAGTCGGCACCGTCAGGATAGCCGTCTGTTTCGCTTCTTTCCGCACTGACAAAGACGACATCCGGCTGACGAAACTTGCGTGGCCATAAGCGAATCGGCAAGGGGGCCATGAAGACTTCGCCCCCGCCATGCTTACCCACGAATTGATGCAAAATCAGAAACAAGAATTGTGCGATTCGTTGATGTTCTTTGGTAGGCAAATCCAAGACCTCTACGTGGCCGTCGTCGTATTCGACAAGCGGGCCTCCATCAAGCGAAAAGTAATCGTTTTCGGTCCAACCACCTTGCTCGGGAAAGAACAAGGCCACTCGCCAAGCGGGCTGGCCGTCTTGGTTATTTGGCGAAGGCAACATTGAGCTGGGAGATTGCGGCATCGGGGGGGCCCGCTTTGCGGGAGTTGCTAGTTGCTAGTTGCTAGTTGCTAGTTGCTAGGGGCTAGGGGCTAGGGGCTAGGGGCTTAAACCGGGAAAGGTTGGTCGTTGAGGGAGAGGTCGATGAATTCGAGGATCTCTTGGCCGCCGCCGGGGTAGATCAGTTCGGCGAGCTGGTGGGCGATGTCGCGGTCGATCCGGGTTGAATTGCCCTTGGCAATGTTCCGGAAGTCGCCAGCATCAAAGTTTTTTTTGGCCATATCGCGATAGGGCGAAACGATGGCGGAGTACTTGGCGGCCAAGGCGGCTTCGATGATCGGCACCCGATGGCCTGTGTCGCTGTCGAGAATGTGATGGTGATCGAGAATGGCTTCGTACAGCGCATCGGTCGGTCGCATCAGGTCGATGACGACTTTGACTTCACCGTCGACTCCGATTTCGCCTGGATCTCGCAAGCGAATCACGATCGGTCCGATGTCGGGTTGAAGGGATGGCCACCGTTTCAAAAGCGCTGCTAAGGCGGTGTCGATTTGTTCGTTGTCGATCAGGATGTCGACGTCTTGCGTGGCTCGAGGTTGAGGCAAGTAACCGACGTAGCCGTAAAGTCCCATCAAAACCCAACGATCCACGCCGGCGCCCGCGATGGTTTGAATCAATTCGTCGGGAGTAATGAACATCGAATGGGGGCGGTGCGTTGTGCGATAGTGGCGAACGATGTTCGACGCGATTCGGTAACCGGCGGCGTGGCCCAGTGGTGAACCAGGAACCGGATCCTCGTGGCTGAAGTTCGTCTGGCCAGGATATCGAGCTTCCATCCGCTCGCGGATGAGTTGGGAACGGTGTTGGGGGGAAAGCAAAGGGAGTGGCTAGTGGCTAGTGGCTAGTGGCTAGTGGCTAGTGGCTAGTGGCTAGCCGAGAAACAGTTCGTTTAAGTTGAGCTGGGCCGTGGGCTGAATCATGGGTGATAGTGTGTCCGCAACGGTATGAACGCGGCGCTGGTTGTAATCGACTTGGTTCGGCTGGCGATGCACGTGGATACACTGGGCTTGAGCGTCGACGATCCAGTATTCCCCAATGCCCGCTTCGGCGTAGAGGCGTTGTTTGGTTTCGATGTCGTAAACGAGACTGCTGTAGGAAACTTCAATCGCAAGCTGAACATCCGCGGCGCGAGGATGATGATCGCGATACCGGCCCGCGCGGAGCCACATTAAATCGGGTTCGGGACGTGAATTTGATTGCGGTAGGTCAAGCCCGGTCTGTGAGGTGATTGTTGTTGACTCAGGGTTGGCATTTCGTACGGACCAGTTGGTGAGATACGTGATCAAGTCATCATGAATGGGACCGGCTGGATTCATTTCGATGAGTTCTCCACGGATCAGTTCAATTTTTCGCTCAAGGCGATCAAACGCTCCCACTTTGACCATCGAGTCATATTCGTCGAGCGATAGATGAAGTGGAGAAATCAAATGGAGCAATTTAGTGGCTAGTGGCTTAAACTGGTAACGGTTGGTTGTCGAGACAGAGTTGGACAAAGCGAACCAGTTCGGATCCGCCCTTTTCCCAAACTTCGTTGCCTAGGGCGAGCAGGATGTTGTGATCAATGGACTCATGGTTGGCGTTGACGACCCGGCGGAAGTCGGCGACGTCTTGTTCTTTCTTGTCGCGTGAGCGGTGGGGCGATACCAAGGCGGCGTACTTGGATGTCAGGACGGCTTCGACGGTCGGATAACGGCTGCCGGTTGCTTCATCGATGACGAAGTGTTTTTGCAGAATCGTTTCTTGGAACTTGCCCCAGGGCAGCATCAAGTCGATCACTGGCTTGCCGTTGCCGTCAGTATCCAGATCGGTGGCGTCGATGAATCGCACGACTTGGGGCAGGTCGACTCGCGTCAGCATGGGCCAGGTTGCCGCGATCGCCTTGGCGGCTTTCTGCTTTTGACTGAAGGGAACCATCACGTCGACGTCTTGGGTGGCACGGGGCATGGGTAAGTAGCCAACCATCCCATGAAGTCCCATCAAAAGCCAATTCTTGATTTTCGCTTGGACTAAACAATCGATGACTTCGTGAGGCGTGACATCCACGCATCCTCTCCCTGTTCGCTTGCGGTAGTCGGACGTGAGGAAAGCACTCTTGTGCAAACCGTACGCATGTCCCGACGGACGTTTGGGGTCCGTTTCGTCAACACCTCGGTACCCGTCCAAAGCCGCCATGGCGGCATGACGTTCGGTAAAGAACTCGGGGGTGAAGAAAGGGTCAGCGGACATGACGGGGGAGTCTAGTTGCTAGTTGCTAGTGGCTAGTGGCTAGTGGCTAGTGGCTAGTGGGAAAATTTTTAGAGTCAGGATGGTTTTCTCTAGCTGCTAGCCACTCGCATCTAGCCACTTCTTGCTTTATGTCTTTGGATGAGGGCGGCTAACATCCGGCCGATTTGCTGGGCTTCGTCGGCCCATGTCTTCGCTTGGGTCTTGTCGAGATATTCGGCTTCCATGCCGATGAGTATTTGGGTTCGCATTTCACCAGCAGAACCTTTGGCGATGGTCAAGAATCGTGCAATCTCTTTGTCGCTGTCTCGTTCGTAGCCTTCGGCTATGTTCGACGGAACCGACAGCCCGCTGCGTGTCAGTTGGTCTCGAAATCCAAAGTCGCGAAGCTCTTTTGTTTCTTGGTAGAGGGTTACCGATAGGCGAGCTGAGCGTTTCCAAACTTCGAGGTCTTCATAGGACATTTTGGGAAGTTGCTAGTTGCTAGTTGCTAGTTGCTAGTTGCTAGTTGCTAGTTGCTAGTTGCTAGTTGCTAGTTTTTTAGCCGTAGAGCCGGAAGACGTCGTCGACGGTGAGCATCCAGTTCGAAACGGCTGCGCTACAATCGATCGTTTCGGACCGCTGGAACATTTCGATTTGTTTTCTTGAGCGGTAGGCATGAATCGTTTCATTGTCTGGGTCGATTAATAAAACGAGTTTGGTCCCAGAGTCGAGCCATGCGAATGCTTTGCTTTCGACTCGCGAAAATCGATCGCTCGGGGACAGTACTTCGATGGCTAATTCTGGTGCCAAGGGGAGGTATTGGACTTCATTCTCCACGCTTTTAAATCTTGCGAGGGAAACAAAGGCAACATCTGGAGCGAGTACTGTGTCCGGATCTGTCTGGATCAAAAAACCCGTTTCGGCGGCGAATACGACGCCAAGATGATTGGCATCGACATGTTTGTTCAACAGCATCGAGATTCGATTGGCAAGTCGACCGTGACGGCCTCCCGCGGGTGACATCATTTGTAGGTTTCCCGATACAAGCTCGTAGCGGTATCCGTCGACGGGAAAGTCGAAAAGTTCTTTGGCGCTTGTCGTTCGCGGAACAGTGCTGAGGGACATGGGAGGGACAGTTGCTGGAAGCTGGAAGCTAGTGGCTAGTGGCTAGTGGCTAGTGGCTAGTTGCTAGTTGCTAGTTGCTAGTTGCTAGTTGCTAGTTGCTAGTTGCTAGTTGCTAGTTGCTAGGGGCTAGGGGCTAGGGGCTAGTTTCACTACGGGAAGTTTGCAGCTAGGCGGTCGGTGATGCCGAGGATTTCAGCCCAGTGACGCAGGTACGTTTCGTCGAGTTGGCCTTGGACAAAGATGACGTCGGCAACGTCGCCTAAATCCCGCGGGCGATTGGCAAGTAACTTGAGTAAAATCAGGTCTTCTGGTGTGACGAAGGGAAGCGAACGGCCGGACAATTCAAATCGCTGCCTCCGCTTCATGATGGACTGTTGGAAGGGCGTTTCGTTGATGAAAATATCTACGTCAACACTGTTGCCCGACGGAAGGTAGGTCTTGACCTTTACCAGAGGCATTCCTCCGACTTCGTCTCGCCAGCCACTTCGATAGGCATCGCCAACGGTATAGTCAAGTTTTTCGCAACGAGCGAAGAACCCATCGAGCTGTGTTTGATTGACGCTCAGTTCAATATCCACATCAAAGGTCGGACGTGGGATGCCGTGTACACGGACTGCGATACCGCCCATGATCGAAAAATCTAATTGCATCGTCTCGCAGACGTCCACAATCTCGAACAAGACATCTTCAATTGTCCTATTCATCGCACAATTTCTTTCACGATGCTTTTGACTTGCCAAGTATCTGCTCGCTACGGCGAAAGCCCTCGCAAATTCGCTCGTTTCGCAAATCGTTCTCTTGCCGCAATCTTTCGAATCGACGCTTCACAATCTCAGGATCGCCTTCGCTGAGCGCCTGCCACGCGGGACGGCAAAGATCGAAGGTTAACTGCAGACGCTCTTGTGGCGTCATGCGGCGGTAGGCTTCGAGTGTTTCTTGGGAAAGCATAGAAGGGCCCGCTTCGCGGGAGTTGCTAGTTGCTAGTTGCTAGGGGCTAGTTGCTAGGGGCTAGTTGCTAGGGGCTAGTTGCTAGGGGCTAGTTGCTAGGGGCTAGTGGACCATTTCCAGGTTTGGATGGCTTGGTTGAGTGAATCGCGTATTGGGGGCAGTGTTAATCCGGCGGTGATGGCTTTGGTGCTGTCCATGACACAATTGGACCGCGGGGTCTTGGCGGCTAGTTGCATGAATTGGTCTTCGGAATCGAAGAAGCGGAACTCGCGATTGACTAGGTCGTTGCTCAGTATCATTTCGACGACTTCGGATGTTGTGACACTGCCGGGGTTGGTGAGATTGTAGATGCCGTATGGAACCGACTTTTCAAAACAATCCAAGCACGCGGTTACGAAATCATCCAGGTTGGAAAGGCTGTTCTCAGCTTCAAGAAGCGTGTGGTAATTCATCACCTTGCTGAGGTAGTTGCGTGGTGAATCGATGTTCGAAAACGGGATTCGAAGTCGCCAGATGTAGCAATCGACATCGGTTAGAACTTCTTCGCCGAGGGCTTTGGTTCCCGAGTAAAAACTGCAGTTGTCTTGACGGAAGGTGAAGTTAGGCGTGTCGTCTTCGGTGAATCCGTTGCCGTCACTTCGTTTGCCGGTGTAGATGCATCCGGACGAGATGTGGCCCCAGGGTAGACTTAATGCGTCACATGCTTCGGCAATCACTCCCGGGAGGACGGCGTTTCCGGCCAAGCATGCGGCCTTGTCGAGTTCACAGGCATCCACGTTCGGTTTGCCGGTGTACCCGGCGCAATTGATCAGCACATCCGGTGCAAGAGTTTTGAGGTGGTCCGTTAACGCGCGGGTGTTGTAAATGTCGCACGAAGTGCGGCCAACACTCACGATGTCGAGACCCCGTTTTTTGCCAATTGTGACGAATTCGCTGCCGACGTAGCCGGACGCACCTATGAGAGAAAGACGCATTAGAGAAATAGTTGCTAGTTGCTAGTTGCTAGTTGCTAGTTGCTAGAGGCTAGTGAAATAAATCCGCGAGGTCTAGAACGGCGGTGGGGCAAACGCATGGGGACAAGGTCTGCGGTGGTTGTGAGACGCTGCGAGTTTGGTAATCGCCGTCTTGCGGGTCGCGATGGACATGAATGCAACTCGCGTCCGCGTCGACAATCCAGTATTCGATGATGCCGGCGGCGGCGTACAGCAATCGTTTTTGTTCGAGGTCGTAGGCAAGATTGGTGTAGGCAACTTCGATGGCCAATTGCACGTCGGATGCGGTGGGGTGGGACTGGCGATACCGGTCTTTTCGTAGCCACATCAAGTCGGGTTCAGGACGGCTGATTTGTTCAGGAAGGTTCAGGCCGGTTTGAGACGTGATGACGGTTTGGGTGCGGTCGCGATGATCGGCGGACCAATCGGTCAGATACGTGATCAGATCGTCGTGAAGCGGGCCAGCAGGATTCATTTCGATGAGCTCCCCACGGATCAATTCGATCTTGCGGTCCAGCATGTCAAACGCGCCGCGAAGGACCATTTGGTCATACTCGGCGAGACTGAGGTGAAGCGATTGGATCATGGGGAAAAAAGTTGCTAGTAGGCCCGCGAAGCGGGAGAGGCTAGTTGCTAGTTGCTAGTTGCTAGTTGCTAGTTGCTAGTTGCTAGTTGCTAGTTGCTAGTTGCTAGTTGCTAGTTGCTAGTTGCTAGTTGCTAAGAAAAAGGAGTCAGTTGCCAGGGGACAGGTGGAGTAACAAGGGTGCTCCTTCTTGCTCTCAACTCTCAACCAAACTCACGTCGGAACTTTTGGCGAATACGGCTGCCTTAAGGATGGACGGCCCCGTGTCGCCGGGCATCACGACGGAGCGTGATGATTTGCTCCAGATTCGGAACCGTTGGCACACGTGGAATTGCTCCAAAAGACAGGAAAATCACGAACTGTTTTTTGGTTTCCACTGCAATCGGCGCGGACTTCGTCCCGTTGGGTGACAGCTTGCGTTAAATCTTGCTGGCACTTGGATTTACGTTCAATTTGGCGCTCCGCACCCCGCTGGGAGGCACGTTCCCAATAGGATACGTCCGATGGCCGTTTTCGCAACTTGCATTACTTCGATTCATGTCATTCGATGATTAAATTCGGTTTCAAGGTACAGACTGTGCAACAACTCACCGGATTGTTTTGGAAAGTGAAGTTTGGTGGTCATGCGATCAGGATACGGGTGTGCTCTGAGCGATTGGTTGTCAAGACTTTTGCAGCATGGAATGGCACAGGTGCTGAGATGCACGCTAACGCACTGCCATTGGAAGTTCGCTGGACCATCGTCGTGAATCTTGGCAATCGAGTGGTTTGCCGATATCCGATTGGGAGGGGCGTGCAAAGTCGTTCAAAGTAATGTCTCAACCAGGCAAAATCACGATCTTCACCCTCCCTCGGGACGGTCGCGGAGGCGCTTGCGACGACGCGGGGAGCGGGCGTTGGCAAGATGGGCAGCTTATTCCGCACGGCTATCCCTCCCCGAAGCCTCGTTCCTCGGTTTCGACCCTCCCCAAGGAGGGTAAAATAAGATGTGGCGAGACAACTCACAATCGCGAAATCCACCCTCCCTCGGGAGGGTCGCGGAGGAGCTGGCGACGACGCGGGGAGGGGGCGTTTGCAAGATGGGTAGCTTGTTCCGCACCGCTATCCCTCCCCGAAGCCTCGTTCCTCGGCTTCGACCCTCCCCAAGGAGGGTGAAATAAGATGTGGCGAGACCAAAGGGGTGGGTTTGCGTTGGCAGGTAGGAAACCTGCTCCACTTATTTCAGGTTGGTTGATTCAATCAGCTCGACGGCGGTTTGAAATCGTTTGTCGGTTGGGAATAGACCTCGACCCAATCGAAGTTGCTTGGCGGCCAATGCTGGTTGCCCTTGATCTTCTAGGAACTGGATCAATTGCCAGCGGAGTTCGGGGTCGAGCGGTTGTCGAGCCACGGCGGTTTCGAGCATTTGCCGTGCGATCACGGCCTGGCCGTTCACTAAAGCAATTTGGTGGAGGGACCGATAGCATGCTGCTTGCAGGGGGTCCGTTTCACATTGGTCACACTGAATGATCTTGAGCGAGTTAGTAAGTTCTTGACGGTACCGAACTGGATCTCTGAGCAAGATCGGGGCTGCGGCCAGGTAGGATTCATGGGTCTTGGGAAGGACTTGCTCGAGAGTGATTTCACTGGTGTTGGAAAGGGCGATGGTGATTTCGTGGATTAACGCGGGTTTCAGTTCCATCGCGGTTTTCCAGTTTCGAATCGCTTTCTCGTTGTATCCGGTATCGGCGGCCAACTTGCCGAGTTCCAGAAGACGAATCTCGTCGTTGAAATAGAATCGGGCGAGTTGGTCTAAGCAGAGATCCGTTCGCTGGACATTTCGGTCGACAAAATCGAGATAGATCAACGAGGCACGCGCGGCTGGGTCTAGCGGTGACTTGCGAATCGCTGATCGAGCGGCTTCAAGACTCAATCGATACTCGTCGTTGATGACTAAGTTGCGAATCGTCGCTTTTTGGGCTGGCGTGGCGTTCACACGTGACGTGTTTGGTTGGGTGCTAGGATGCAAGATCAGTCGTCGGTTCGTTTTCTCGGTGATTTCGTAATAGGCGACAGCTTCTTGGGATGTCATCGGCTGTGCGGCCTCAACCTCGCGGAGCCTCGCGAGTTCGTAGTAAAAGTCAGATAGCCGCAGGTCCATCGACGGATCGTTGGTTTCCATGGCCGCGACGTCCAAGTCTTGGATCCAGCTTTGCAAGCGAGTTTCGTCTCCGGCGATCGTGGGTAGTAATCCAGATGTCTGGAGTCGAAAGTCCTCCGCGGTGACGTCGTTGCGAAGCGTTGTTTGGGCAACGAGACACAGGACAAGAAGCGTGGCGCCACATGCGATTGGCGCAAGATGAGTAAGTGCGCTGGGATGCTTGAGTGTGCTCGTTCGCGACATCCCTGCTTGGCTGGCAGCGGATGGTTTGGGAATCGTTTGGTCGGGATCGCGTCCGTTGCTTCGAGAGCCCTGTTCAGGCCGCATTTTTTGAAGCCATCGGGTGTTCCATAGTCGCTGGAGAATTCTTGGTGGTGAGGATCGTGAGACGACAAGAGCGAACAGGATTGCGACGATCCAAAGATTTGCGGGAAGGATCAATCCATAGTCAAAAATCTGTGACACGATCACAGACGTCAGGACGTACCATCCGAGGATTCGGATTCCTTGATCAAACGGGTCCGTCGAGAGTGTGAGTTGCAATAGCGAGCGGAGTATAAGGGCAACGATCGCAAGCGAAAAAATTATGCCTGCAACGCCTTGTTCCACCAGCATTTCAAGCCAGAGGTTGTCGGCATGATGATACCAGCCGTCTTGTGATGAACGGAGAAACGGGAGGTGTGAATAGGCATACGTGGAGAGTCCGGAACCGCCTGGGAAGTAGGCAATTGCAGCATCCCAACCATCCGGCCAATGCGACAATCGTCCGTCGGTAACGCCGCGGTACTTGAACATTTCGGAAAGTCGGTCGAGGGAATTCCATTGGATGCTTATCGGGAGCAGTGAGAGAGCGACAATTGCGACGAGTCCGACGGCTAATAACGTTTGAAATAGCCAAGCGCGACGTTGCCGCACCCATCCGGCCGCGGTACAGAACGCGAATACGGTTGTGACGACGGTTCCGCGCGATCCGCTCGCTAGGATTCCAGCCATGCAGGCGACGCCACAGATCATGGCGATTTGTGCGTCACGGTCGCCGATCAAGGACAGGATTTCGTGCATTTCAAAATTTGGGTCGTCAATATCTTGTGTCGTTAGGGCGTTCAGTCGCCAGGCTAGGATTCCTAGTGACGTTCCCAAGCCGAGGTTCATGAACAATCCCGCGTTATTTCGGTTGAGGAAGGTCCCGAAGGGTTTACCCGGGGCGTCGTCGATGACCCACCACGCGTCACTTAACCCGCCAGTGAGGTTAATGAGTCCGATGACGGAGATGATGGCCGCTCCGATCGACACGGCGATAACCAGGAAGATCGCTTTCGGGCGGGAGTCGAACGTGATCCCAGACGCCCACACGATTGCTGCGGTCACCACAAGCATGGCAATGCAATGCATTGAATCCGTTGGCGCGACGGAAATCGGGAACTCTTCGAGTTTCGTTTCGAGTATCGGCGCCGCCCAATCGCTTCTCGCGGTGGCTGAGGCGGGGCTGAGGGTCGCTACAATCGCTTCGTCGACAACGAGTGTTTGCGACCATCCGTAGAGGCACCAGACAAGGAGCACCATCGCGAGATGCCATGACGTGACATGAAGCGATTGCCATCCTCGAGAAATGAGTGTCGCGATGAGGACCATCGCGATTGCTGGAACCACCGCCATCGTTCCGACATATTGGGTCCAGCGAAGAGTACCACCAAAATCCAGTGCCATCACGATCGGCGTTAAGACGAACATCGCAGCGGACATCCACATCAATCCGTCCGCGAGAACGCGAGACCATTGATCCATCGAACGCGTTGGCACGCCTAAGAAACTTCGAGTGCTAGGCAATCGTATTCTTGACCAAGTTTTTGGGGTGGAAAATGAGTGTTGGAAAGCATTTTCTAGTGGCTAGTGGCTAGTGGCTAGTGGCTAGTGGCTAGTGGCGGGGGCTTTATGTGCATGCTAACGGACACGAATGGCACGAGCTTTGCCATTCTTGTTTGTGATTTGACGTCATTGTGACCCGACAGGGCTAACTACCCGTATTGCTTGGTGGAAATATCGCTCGGAACCCGCAGTTAGCGATGTTGACGCACTTCGGAACCCGCAGCTAACGCCGTCGGCCCACAACGATTCTTGCCATTGGTACAGGCCGCTTTACGAACGTTTATTCGTAATTACTCATTGTTCGTTGAATGTACGGCGTGGCAACCCCTGCTTCGCAGTTGCTAGTGGCTAGTGGCTAGTGGCTAGTTGCTAGTCGCTAGTCGCTAGTTTCTAGGCCAGGGATATTTTGGGATTGGGTTGCAGGTTTCGGGTCGCGTTGCGAGTGTCGATCACGAGTTGTGACCACTCGACGAGTTGTTCATAGTCAACGTTGGAGTGTGCGGTGGAGATGAGTGCGACATCGAAACCCGCGATTGTTGATTGGTTCCACGCGATGCTCTTTTTCCCGGCCCAATGCGAGTGTTCACGCGAGGGGCGAATGACGGGAACGTAGGGGTCGTAATAGGCGACGCTTGCCCCCGCAGCAGTGAGTAAATCCATTAACACGTACGTCGGTGATTCTCGATCATCGTCCACGTTGGCTTTGTAGGCCAAGCCAACCAGCAGTATCCGGCTGCCGTTGAGAGGTTTTTTGGCTCCGTTGAGTGCGTCGGCGACACGGCTGACAACGTGCTTGGGCATCGAGGTATTGATCTCACCGGCAAGCTCAATGAACCGCGTTGCTTGTCCATACTCGCGAGCTTTCCACGTCAAGTAGAACGGGTCGATGGGAATACAGTGACCGCCAAGTCCGGGGCCAGGATAAAACGGCATGTAGCCAAATGGTTTTGTCTTGGCGGCTTCGATGACTTCCCAAACGTCGATACCCATGGCTCCATAAACGAGTTTCAACTCGTTGACGAGGGCGATGTTGACACTGCGAAAGATGTTCTCGAGCAATTTGGTGGCCTCTGCCGCGCGGCAACTGCTTACCGGAACGATTTTTTCGACGGCTTGGCTATAAAGCGAGACTGCTTTCTCAAGGCACTTGGGCGTAAGCCCGCCGACGACCTTGGGGATCTTCGCGACTTTGCTGTCGGGATTACCGGGGTCTTCGCGTTCGGGCGAAAACGCTAGATGAAAATCGGTTCCGGCGACTAGCCCCGAACCCGCTTCCAGTACGCTCCGGAGGTCTTCGTCGGTTGTGCCGGGATACGTGGTCGATTCCAGTACCACGAGCGTACCGGGCTTGAGGTGTGGCGCGATCGCAATCCCGGTTTCGATGATGTAAGAGATATCGGGTTCACGGTTCTTATTCAGCGGGCTGGGGACGCAAATGATCACTGCGTCGCACTCGTTGATGCGTGAAAAGTCGGTGCTCGCTTGAAGCCGGCCTGAAGCAACTTGCGTTTGGATCGTTTCGGAAGAGATATGGTGGATGTAGGAATTGCCGGCCGAAATTGCGTCGACTTTCGATGCGTCGATATCAAGCCCGAGGACTGATGCGCCGTTGCGAGCAAATTGCAAGGCGAGAGGCAAGCCAACGTAGCCGAGACCGATGATGGAGAGCATGGGAGAGTTGGGAGTTAGGGGGGGAGTTGCTAGTTGCTAGTTGCTAGTTGCTAGTGGCTAGTGGCTAGTGGCTAGTGGCTAGTGGCTAGGAGTTTTTGGTCGTGTTGGACCATGAGGGCGGCGATTTCGTGAAGAGTCATCGTCGCTTTCCAATTGAATGTCTTGTGGGCTTTGGTTGGGTCGCCAACGAGACGTTGGACTTCGGCGGGGCGCATGAATCGGGGATCTTGAACGACGTGATCTTTCCAGGAAAGGTCAACTGCTGAAAACGATGCGGCTAGGAAGTCTTCGACACTGTGCTGGGTGCCGGTGGCGATGACAAAGTCGTCGGCGGTGTCTTGTTGAAGCATCCGCCACATCGCATCGACGTACTCGGGTGCGTAGCCCCAGTCGCGTCGTGCGTCGAGCGATCCAAGTTTGAGGCTCTTTTGTTTGCCGAGCGCGATGGCGGCGGCGGCTCGGGTGATTTTGCGGGTGACGAAGGATTCGCCACGACGAGGCGATTCGTGGTTGTAGCAAATGGCGTTACATGCAAACAAACCAAAGGACTCGCGGTAGAGCGTTACCATTTGCGTCGCGAATGCTTTGGCAATTCCATAGGGAGTCACCGGTCGCATGGGAGTGGCTTCGTTTTGTGGCGCCGAATCCGGGCGACCGAAGATCTCGCTGCTGCTGATGTGCAAGAATTTCGGACGCTTGGCAAGGTCTCGTACGATTTCAAGCAGTTTGAGTGTCCCCATTGCCGTGAACTGGCAGGTCGTTTCGGGAATATCGAAACTGGCTCCGACGTGACTTTGCCCGGCGAGGTGATAAAGTTCGTCTGCTTCGATCTTGTTCAAGATTCGGCGAATCGTTGTGGTGTCATCGAGATCGGCGTAGTGTAAGAAAAGACGCTTTTCGTAGGTTTCGGGATCGTCGAAGTATTGGTCCAAACGCACGCGCGTCGTGGTGCTGCTTCGCCGCACCAGTCCATGCACCACATAGCCTTGTCGTAGCAAGTGCTCGGTCAAGTAAGAGCCATCTTGGCCGGTAATGCCAGTGATGAGAGCGGTTTTGTGTAGTTGGGTACTCAGGTTTGGGCTCAGGATCGTTGGAATTTAGGACTGCGGGTTGACGGAGCACAACCGGTGAAAGAGTTGTTGGAATTGTTGAATCACTACGGGGCGATCGTACAGTTGGACGGCTAATTCGCGTGCCTTGGTACCCGCATCGAGTCCAGTTTGACGTTCAGCAACGAAATTCGCTACCGCACGAGCAATCGCGTGGCTATCACCTGGATCGCAAGTTGAGCCTAATTCGTACTCACGAACGATCCGACACAAATCAGTCGTTGGCGACGCGATTGCGAGTACCGGTCGTCCGGCGGCGAGTATGCCGTACAATTTGCTTGGGCAAAGACAGCCGCTGATCGCTTCGTGCATGGATACGACGTGTAGGTCGGCGGCGGACAGGCTGTCGGCGAGTTGTTCTCGCGGTTGGTAGGGGAAAAACCGGACGCGACCAGACGGTATTTCTGACGCTTTTCGTTCCAAGTCTGACTGAGATGCCCCGGCACCCACGAGAGCGATGACTGCGTTGCTGGGCCAACTCGGATCTTTGCCAGCGTCGAGCAATACATCGAGTCGTTGGGTGAGCCCCATATTGCCGCTGTGCATGACGACGAATTTGTCGAGTAGATCATGCTTCCGAATGAATTGGCTTTCATCCCGTGGGATGGGCTTGATCGCATCACAGTCAGCCCAGTTCGGGATTACTTGCATTTTCGAGGGGGCAATGGACCATGGGGGCGACAGGAGACGCTCTCGCATGCAATCGCCGAGAACAATGACTTGGTCCGATTGATCGTAGGCCGCACGGAGTTTGTGTCGGATTCCACGTGTCAGAATGCCGTCTTTGGCTTTGCCGATCGCCTCAGCCACGTCGGGGTAGATGTCTTGTAAATAGCAAACCAATTTTGCTTGGCAACGCTGCGCGTACTTTGCCGCAACAATTGGCAGGAGAAAGGGGTCCGTTTCACTGACGATACAATCTGCGGCAAGTGGCGTTTTTCGAAGGTATTTTGACGCCGCTCGCGTGAACGAGACGAGATTCAGCAACCGACCGGCTGGGACTCGCTTGGCGAATTGCGAGTGAGTTAAGCGATGGACTGTGACACCGCCTCGTTGTTCGATTCCTGATCCGACATATTCAACGCCATCGGCTGGGCTGTTGGGTTGTCCACACACGACGTGCACATCGAACTGGCCGGATAGGGACTCGCACAGATCGGTCAGTAGTTGCCCTGTGGCCTCGGTGTCGGGCCAATAGCATCGGTTCAGGAAAACGAGCGTTGGAATCGTGGATGTCACGTGAAGGGATTCAGGCACAACTGGATCGGGTCAACTTAGATCGGTTCAAGTTGGCAGTCGTCGAGTTTGACGCTGACACCTTGGTCCATGAAGCGAACGGCGACTAAGAGACGGGTCTCGTTTTCACGCCGGACGACGGTGCCTTCGAACCTTGCAAATGGGCCGGTTTTGACACGTACCTTTTGACCGGGAATGAGTCGGCTTTCTACGGTCAACGGCGCGCCAATCTCAATGAGTTCACGAATTTGGCGAAGGTCAGCGACGAGCATTTCTACTTCGGTGATCGGCGCCGCTTTGGTCACACAACCCGTGCAGATGGATTGGTAGCGAGTTTCATCATCGCCTCGCATGAACACGTAATTTGTGAACAGTGGGGAATAGATCGTTCGAACTCGACCGTTGGGGGAGCGATGGCGGCGCATCACCATGGGGCTGTAGTGCGGAATGTCCAGCACTCGCAAGTGCCGCATGAGCAATTTTTCCTGACGCGACTTCGTGTAGAGCAACCACCACTCCGAACTCTCGCTCACCGGATCATCGAGCAGGTCATTCGGAAGACAATCAGGTTCTTGGGGAAGGATGGGCATGGGGGGAGGGAAAAGTTGCTAGTTGCGAGTTAAGAGTTAAGAGTTGCGTTCTTCGCCGGACCCGCGGCTAGAGCCGTTCGCTCATTTTTCCAGGGTTCTTCTTCCCGATGCCCGCGGCTAGCGCCGTCGGCTCACTTTTCGAAGCTTAGATGCTCGTTTGGACTTCGGATCGCAGCTCAGGAATTCGTTCTTTGTTGGATAAGCTGCCACTGGCTGGAAAACGCACTGGCATAACCTGTTCCTGGGCTGATTGTGCCCAATTCTTTGAAAGGGAATGCTTGGATTCAATTTCGGAAACGATCAATTCGATCTGGGGGCCTAAGTCAACGAGTTTGGCGGCAAGGTCAGCAATGCGATCATAAACGGCTGGGTCATTCCCGGGGGCGATGATATCTAGTCGCCCGATTGGCACGAATTCACCATCGCTTGCACGATGTGCAAAAAGCGGCAAACGAACGCACAGCTGATATGCTTTTTGAGGTTGGCGAACGCTTTGCCAAGCGGCGTGATAGCCTTCGTGTAGCCAAGCCAAGTTCAGGTCGATCTTCAGTTGCGAAAGCTCGTGAGTTTTGGCGAATTCGACCATCGGTTCCCAAATGGTTTCCCAGCGACCGTCGCCTTGGAGTGGAATTTGAAGCTGTTGTTTTTCTGTATCACAACGGGCTGGCAGCATCATGAACGAATGGGAGAAGTGTTTTACGCGGCTGACGAGTAACCGACATTCGGAGTGTCCGAATGATCGAGTGAAAACAAGAAGTGCCAGCACACCCAAGACACCCACTATCGCGAGCCAAGGTTGGTTCCAACGGGCTGAAAGAACAGCTAGCAACGTTGTCGCTGAACAAAGGGCTGCGACGACGAACAACATGCCGACTTTGCCGAACTTGGCTTGCAACAAGTGATGCAAGTGAGCGCGGTCGGTTTCATACATACTGCGACCGGTCAGCCACCGTCTCATGATCGCTGCGGTGGAATCAAACAATGGGATTGCCAGAATCGCCACGGGTGCCGATGCGAGCACGGTCGACTCTTTCAAGTCAGTCCATACCGCCAGCACACCGACGAATAAGCCGATCATCATGCTGCCGGAATCACCCAGGAAGATACTTGCTGGCGGGCGATTGAATACTAAGAAACCGAGTAGCGCGCCAGCTAGCGAAAACCCCACGATGGAAGTCAGCATTGATCCGCTTTGCAAGCTGAGAAAACCGAGGCCAGCACTGATGATGATCCCGGCTGTGGATGCCATGCCGTCAGCACCATCAATCAAGTTCAGCGCGTTGATTGCAATGAGCAGCCAAAGAACGCTGATCGGATAGGCTAGCACGCCCAATGGGATCTCGAAGCCAAGCAATCCAATTTTCTCGATGACCGTTCCGCCACCCACAAGGGAGACGGCGATCAAGCACTGAAGAAGTAATTTCTGGCGTCCTCGAAGAGCAACCGCATCATCGACTAGACCGACAACCAGGATTGCTGTCCCGGCGGCGAACAGCATGTACCACTTTGTATCGATGGCTCCGAGCATCCAGTCGCTATCGACACGATCAATAAACAGGCAGGCTACGAAAGAGGTGACCAGGGCTGCAAAGACGCCTACGCCACCGCCGAGTGCGATGGCATTTGTGTGGAGCTTTCGTTCCCGATCGGGCTTATCAACGATCCCAACGCGAATGGCGATGGAGCGAACGATCGGAACGAAAATCAATGAAGCGGTCAACGAAATTGCAAGGCAGGCAAGAATAAGTCCACTCATCAATCGTGTCAGCCCTTAAAAAAGTGTGCGAGACAACGCCCATGTTAATTCCGTAATTTGGGCCAGCTCAGAGAATCTCAAAGTTTTCTGTTCGCGCCAGCATCAAACACACAGTGGTCCAGATACGCAGCAGAACAGTGGATAAAAAGGCACCATGATCAGGGGTGCATCGTTTTCTCGGGGGTATGGTCGTCGTACGTATCCTGTCGTCAGCTAGATTCTATGGCTGAATTCTAGTCAGGCCAGCGTAAAGCAAGGAATTCTCATCTTGATTGTTGGAATGGAGCTTAGACGGCCGGTAACCCGGGTCAACGGCGGGCCGCCGTTGTTGGTGGTACTATTGAGGGATTTACTTGGCTAGGCGATAGATCCGTCAGCAATCGAACAGTCGTCATAATGGGCACAGGCGTTTTTTTCGTCAGTTTTGGTTAATTCCGTACGACTGGACTGGCGATACATAGTCGTGAGTGGGTGTTGGGTCGTTACGACCGCTAGCACCCGCATGACTGTCAATACCGAATGCCGTTGCTGCCAAGGGGGGCCACATGGCGATTCGCTCGTTCAGTGCGCCAAACGCACGAGAAACCCAAATGAACATATCTGCTCATGGCGTTAAACGCCGCAGCAAGCGAGTTCGGCTCGCCTTGCGCTACGCTGTCCGCTTTGCAGCCCTTGGCTGTGTCGCTGCTATTGTGAGCAGTAGTGGAGGATGCATGATTGGTACCAACGCTGGAAAGGCGATGCTCCGACATGACAAACTTGACGAGTGGATGGTCGACTATCGCAACCAAGCGATGGCCGCGAAAGCTTGGCACTGCCGAAAAGAAAAATTCTGTAATCGACGCCATTTGGACGAGTTTCAAGCTGGCTTTTATGCTGGATATGAAAACATCGCCTGTGGTGGTACGGGTTGCACGCCAGCCATCGTTCCCAAGGAATATTGGGGATGGAAGCACCAATCTGCGGATGGCCAAGCGGGTGTGAACTCGTGGTTCGAAGGCTACCCGATGGGTGTCCAGGCAGCGGAGATGGATGGCATTGGTCACTGGAGCCAAATTCGACCGATGGGATTGTCGGGGCCACAACCAGGTTCCGCGACGGGCATGCGAACGTACATGGACGGCGGCGTTCCAGTGGAAGGGATGATGCACGACATGCCTCCGATGGACGGTGCGATTCAGGGTCCGATCATTTATGAAAACACGCCCAACGGTATGTCCGGTAGCGGAGTGATGCTCGAGTCGGGACCTCAGGTCTTGATGAACAACTCAACCAGCAGCCACCGAAAAGCAGCGGGGTCTACTGCTCCTTTCGGCACCGACGGGAAGGTTGCCCCGGTAGGAGTGACATCCGAACAAGTTGATCTGACTCAGTCTCTCAAGGCAGTGTTTGGTACGGACTTGGCGCCATCTGGAGAGGTGCACTCGGGAGAATCGGCATCGGCTGGATCATCAACTGCTGGATCGTCAACGGGGGCATCGGCTTCCATTGATGACACAAGCAGCGAGATACCGTTCAGCTTTAAATAGGTGGAGCAAATTTTGCTCGCGCCTATCAATTGCTTGTGAACGTTAATTGCAAGCAAAAATCAGTTTGTTCGCGCAGGGATGCGTGAATTTTTTGACAACAACTTAAGAACCACATTTCCGCACCGCATTACTGCATTACGGTTTTGGCCTCAGCAAGAGAGTTCAAGGATGAAAAGGACATTTTCAACCAGCCGACGGGCATTTCACCGGCTAGGGTCGGTCGTCTGCGGCAGGCTTTCTGCCGCGATGACGCATCTCGGTACTGGAATCACGACGGCAGCTGCTGCGGGTGTCATGGTGACGTCCCTGGGAGGTTGTACGGCGCTGACTCAGCCAATCGAAGGTGTGCCAGCCAATCGATTACCACCCGAGTTCCTGGGTTCGCCCAAGAATAATTTGGTGCCTGTTGATATTTCGTTGTTGTCCTTGGAGCCACCACGCGACTACCAACTCGATGGTGGTGATATTCTTGGTGTCTACATCGAGGGTGTGCTTCCCTTCAATCCGCCGAATGCGCCGCCGGAGCCACCGCCGGTGAATTTCCCGGACCGCGACAGTACGCTGCCGCCATCGATCGGGTATCCGATTGCTGTGCAAGACGACGGTACGTTGTCATTGCCGCTGATCGAGCCATTGGACGTTAAAGGTCTGACGCTTGAGCAAGTGCGCGACACGATTCGAGAAGCCTATATCGACTCGGATATTCTTCGACCGGAAAAAGCTCGCCCGATCGTGACACTCATTCAAGAACGTACCTACAACGTTATTGTTGTTCGCGAGGATCGGTCACGGGGCGGCGGCGGTGAGGAGATTCGAGGACTCTCCGATCAAAGTGCAACCGGCGGTTTGGTGAAACTCAAGGCTTACCAAAATGACATCCTTCATGCACTTGTCGAGACCGGTGGATTGCCAGGCTTTACGGCAAAGAACGAAGTGAAAGTACTTCGAGCAAGTTTGGCAGATCAACGCAAGCGTGCAGATTTCATGCAGCAGTTTTATGCTCAGCAGCGAGTAGCGATGCTCGATCCGTGCAACTCTTGTCCGCCCCCGCTTCCTGAAGATCCATCGATCCTGAAGATTCCGTTACGATTGCCACCTGGTGTGATTCCGAGTCTGACGCCTGCGGATATCACACTTGAGGATGGGGATATTGTTTACATCGAATCGCGTGACACGGAAGTGTTCTATACGGGCGGATTACTTCCCGGCGGAGAACACAAGCTTCCTCGAGACTATGACCTTGATGTACTGGGAGCGATTGCTCTTGCGGGTGGAAACTTTGCTTCCGCTGGACAAAACCAAGGTGGAGGAGGTGGTCGTGGTGGCATGGGTGGTATCGGCGGTATCAGTGGTGTTCCACCGGGGCTCGTCTACATCCTTCGCCAGACACCTTGCAACGGCCAAGTCGCGATCGAGGTGGACCTTGCCGGTGCAGTCAACGATCCGCGGCAACGTCAGCTGATTCAACCTGGGGATATCATCCTGCTGAGATACAAGTGTGAAGAAGAGTTGCTCAACTTCGGAGTCGGCACATTCTTTACCTTCGGAATCGCACAGCTCCTTCGGAATAACTAGCCGTCGACTGAGTCGTCTCAATCTGAAAACGCAATCAGCCCGCTCGAGCAATCGAGCGGGCTGTTTTCGGTTTGCCAGGCATGTTTCTCAGCTTGGGGGTGCGAGTCCCCTGTCCAACTTGATGGAGGTGAAGGACTAGCGAAGCGCAAGGGCATCCGTCGTGAGGCGGGGTCTGAAGGAAGCGTGTAGCAAAGTCACGACTCGACGA
>JBGTAI010000028.1:0-35320 GCA_041749955.1 Pirellulaceae bacterium
GCAGTTTGAAAAACTGAGTTGCCCTGCGCCCCACCCCGGGCGAAAACACGGCTAGTGGAATTCTGTTTCCGTACAGTCCAAGTCACGCAAAACGGATTACTATCAACGTTTGCGGTACTAATTCGTTGACTCAGAGAATTCATTGAAAGGCGTTGGCGAGAATGACAATCAAGTTTGTGAATGCGATGTTATGCGTGGGAGTAACGCTAGCGACGGCAAGCAGCGTATTGGGAAAGGAAGGTCCGTCGGGGGCTGCGGCTACAATTGCTCAAGCGAAAGCCGTAATCGATTTGTCTGGCAAGCCGCTTGTTGAAGCCTCTGGAGAAGCTCAGACCCAAGTTGCATTTCAATCGTTCAAAGCAGCCGGCGACGCAACGGCAATTGCCAAAGCCGTCGATCAAGCCTTGGTATCCCGGGGTTTGGATCAACTCGCTGGAGCGACCTTCACCGCTGACTACGGTTCAGCGACTTATCAGAAGTCGGGATACCACGTCAATTTGTTGGTGATGCCTTCCGGTGAGCCGAACCTGGTCACGGTATCGATCACGAACCAAGGTAATGTGGACTTAAAAAAACTGCCTAAGCCGCAAGGGACGACGGAGCTGTACGTCCAGCCATGGTCGGGGATCTTTGTTTGCGACTTGCCCGTGAGTGAAGCCAACAAGTCCTGTCGCGAATTGCTCGAACGAGATGGCTGGGAATGGTTTGGCGACACGTCAGCTTCGTTCTTCATGCGACAGAACGCCGTGCGTTTGCAAGTCATGTGTTCTGAGTCGCCCGCACAGCAAGGCAAGACGTCACTCCAGTTTTCGACGGAGTTGATGTCATCGGCGCTTCCGTTGATCCCAGGCTTGGTACGAATTGCGTACGCCGACGTGACAAAGCAATTGGATGGTGACAGCAAATTGTCGACGACTGAGTTGGCGAGCGTCTATCGCAAGACACTTGAAGCTGAGGGATGGAAAGCGACCACCGAGCAACCGATCAAACTTGATTTTCGGGAGTCGCTCATTTTCCGCAACGAGCAGAAAGAGTTGGCGGAATTGATCTTTCACCAAGTCGATTCCATTTCACGTTTTGCGCTCAAGTTCATGACTGCAGCCGAAATCGAGGCTGAGAACCAGCGTGCAAGTGTCGCGATCGCAGCAGCCAAGAAGAATCGTGAAGCTGAACAAGCAAGAATGGACAACCCGACGAAGATCACCATCGACGCTCTAGAAACCACGAGCTTAACAAAGCAAGAAAAACTATCACTCGAATTCAACGTCAAGTCAGGTACCGCACAAGCCGTTGTATCGAAGTGGCTGGCGAAACAAACAGCAACCGGCTGGGTCACCGAAACGACACTGAACTCACGTGAATTGGGTGAGTTGAAATTGACGAAAGGTGAAGCGACTTTGTCCGTATCGTTTATCGATCCAGGTTTCATCGCAGGTCAAATCACGATCAGAACTTCCAGAGAATTTCAATTGGAAATCAGGAAGTAGCTCGCAATCGCAACTGGTCTTCGATCAAGAGTTCGAGCATCCGAGCTCCGTCGTCAATGTCATCATTGAGCGTTGACGGCGGAAGGAGCATAATCGCTTGTTCGGACTCGGCGTTTGGTTTAGCGTCGGCGAGGTTCAAGTAGTTGATAATCATGAGTGCATCAACAGCGGAGACATAGCCGTCGTGGTTCACGTCGGCTGAAGTTTGCCCTGTTGTGCGTACAGCCAGTTGTTCGCCTTCCGCAGCAGCCACGTTCATTTCTGCGATGACAGCCAAGGCGTCGCCGGCAGTAATGACTTGGTTTCCATCGACGTCCAAACGAGTCGTGGGTGTGAAATCGACATTCGCACTTGTCGTTGAGGAAACCACGATACTTGCTTGATCGATCCCCAATCGAACAAGCGTGGCTGAGCTATCGGCACCGAGTCCGTTTGATGCATTTTTGGTGTAGGTGTAGGCAACGGCAAGTTCATCGTCGGCTCCGTCGCGGAAGGCTCCGAACACGACATCCGCCGGAGCTCGATTCACATCCGTTGATTGTGGTCGCAGTTCTTTGGTAACGATGAGTCCGCCATTTCCATCGCCTCGAAGGAGCGTAATGACTTCGTTGGATGGATTCACGATCGCAACATCCTGCAATCCGTCTCGGTTCAGTTCACCGACCTCAATTTTTCTCACGCCCTTGGCGAGCGAAATAGTCGAAGTTCGGACGACTCCTGAGGATCCAAGCGAGAACACTCCGAGTTCACCAAGATAGCCAAGTACAATCAACTCATCGCCGCCGCTCGAATTTAGGTTTGCGGATCGCAAATCCACAGGTTCGTTGAATGACATGGTCACCCCAGCGTCAGTGAATCCACCGGCACCATCGCCAAGCAACACTTGAACTTGTCCGGGAAGTCGATCTCGGCTGGGTAGATTCAGGCGACCGTAACCTGCCATCGCAATGTCTTGATTTCCGTCACCGTCGAAATCACCGGTTGTTACCGAAATGGCATTGTCCAAGGCTCCAATTACCCTGGGCGTCACGGAGCCTCCAAGAAGTAAATGGACGTCTGACGATCGAGAGGCTGCGGAAACGATATCCGGTCTTCCGTCGCGATTAAAATCAGCAATCGCGACATCAATCGGTCCATCGCCCATGCGGAACGGATCCACTGAGGTGCCTTGAATCCGGTAAACAAATCCGGCGCGATTATCGACTGAGCTGGAGCTGGATGTCGTTGGCGATCCGAACGCGGCCACCGCGACAATCGCAGGTCCGGAAGCCACGGACATTGCCGCAACCGATTGCAGCCGCGACTCCAGTGAAATGGTTTGAGTCTCGGTCAGCGCCCCGTTCACATTTCCGAGAATCGTGAGCGTGTTCGAAATGTCGCTGGCCACGAGCAAGTCCACGTCGCCATCACCATCGAAATCGGCCGCTTCCAGATCACGCGGTATAAAACCGATCGAGAGCGACGAGGCGACCGTCCCGAACTGAGTCGGTAAACCGTGACACGTGCTCGGCAGGATCAATGCGACTGTGGTTGTACCTCCGGGCGTTGACGCGAACTGATAGTCCCCAAGAGAGTTCGTACGTGTGTTCAGTTCACCAGAATCCAGCAGACGATTGCCATCGGTGTCAATGAATACGATCGCGTCAACAGTCGCTTCTCCTTGGTCCTCGATACCGTTTCCGTTCGCATCACAGAATACATGCCCGGCAAGACTGCCTGGAGTTTGTGGGAGCACTTGGTCAGGCCGCTGTCCAAACATGGTCGTTGTTTCGTAGACGCCCGAAGTGCCAACGGGAATCATGAGCAGCCGGCGAAGTGCGAGCGCGACGTCTTGTTCGGCTCCAGGATCGATAAAGCCATTTCTATCATTGTCGCCAGATACAGTGTCGTCGAGCGTTACACCGCTCAGGACATCACTGGCAAGGCTTGAAAAGAAATCGATTTCAAACCGACCCGTCACTGGTTGAATTCCTCCTGTAGAGCTGAGGCCGACAAACGTGGTGTCAGTTGCCCCACTGCCGCCGCGGTCTGTTTCGAACAAAACCAGATTGCCGTCGGGCAATGTCAGGATTCCGCCACCGTCAATCAATGTGCCATCAAATCTTAAGTCGCCGTCGACATAGCGAGTGATATCAAAAATGTCTGTAGCAGCACTGATATTTGTGACACTGTAGGTTTGAACAAGCTCGGCACCTGCGCGCAGTCCAGCAGCATCGAAGCTCGGCCGAACGGTCTGGGTCAGTGCAATTTGAAAACCGTCCACCGTGAATGAGCTGGTGGCCCTCGTCGCGGTTGCTTGGATTGGCACATCAGCTAGACTTCCAGTCGATAGCACTGTGTTCGGACCGCTGGCCGCATTTCTAAATGCGTTAAAAGCCCGAAAAACGGTGCTGGCCGATGGCACCGAGCCAATCGGATCAAAGACTGCGCCAGATCCACCAAGTTCGCTTGTGCCAAACGCTCCATAGCCATCGAGTGTCACTGTCAGATCGCCTTCGCCGCTGCCAGTTGAAAGCGTAACAGTTGTCGGCAATGAAGTGCTGGGATCGCTGAGATTGATGCTGACAGTGGCACTGCTCGTCAGCCCGCCATCGTCAACGATTGTGTAGGTGAACGTGTCGACGCCGACGAAACCAGCTTGCGGCGTATAGTCCAGTGAAAAACTGCCGATGGTGAGCGTGCCAACACTCGGCTGTGTGGCGCTAACGAACGAGAAGCTCTCCGCCGCTTCATCACCAGGTCCAGCCGAGTCGTTTGCGGTCAGTTCGTTCAAGCTAATCGTTTGCACTTGATCGTTCGTGAATGTCAACGTGTCATTGCCAGCAAGCGGTGCATCGTTGATCGAAGTGACTGTCACAGAGACCGTCGCAATAGCTGAGTCTCCCGCGTTGTCGACTACACGATAGGTAAACGAGTCGAGCCCAAAAACATCATTGTTTGGAACATAGCGAACTTGACCACTGACAATCGATGCCGTACCACGAACCGGTTGCGTATCGATGCTGATCGTCAACGGACCACCAGTGTCATTGGCAACGACGTCAATGACGATTGGCGTATCTTCTTGAGTTGTTACCGTGTCATTGTTTGCGATAACTCCTCCAACACCAGTGCCTGACTGAAGTTCGAATGCGCCGATATCGTTGATTGCCGTACCATCGCCGTCTCCATCGACTGGCCGTGGCAAACCTCGCGTGTCGATGGGAATGGGCGTTCCGCTGCCAGCATCGATCGCTGGACTGCTCGAGATAAGAGCCCGAGTGAGCACCGGTCCGCCGTTGTCCGCTAGATCGCCCAGCATCGGATCCGTGTTCACCAAGTCAGTTGCTGAAGCGAAGCTAGATGAACTGTCTGAGACAAGATTAAATCCTTGCGAAGCGATCGTCCCCGGGAACGAAACGAAGTTGAAAGCTGGCGAAGTCCCTTGCGGATCAGCAATGATTGTCGACAAGAAACGCATCACCGAACTCGCGACGGCAACGTTGGCCCCAGCCACGCCGGAGGAGTTGGACGCGATCGTGCTCGCAGTGACTGACGCTGAGAACGAAGTATTGGAGTTCACGTATGCGATGCCGCCGCCTGTGTTGTCGGCTAAGTTATCACTGATGGTTGCGTTGAAGACAGTCAATTGCGCGTCGATGACACCGAGACCGCCGCCATTTTGCGTCGACGAGTTGTTGCTGACCGTAGTTCGTTCGACCGTTAACTGGGGACCGATGAATTGACCGAGCAGTCCCAAGCCGCCGCCGGGACCAACGGATTGATTCGAGTCCACCGTACTATCGGTAACCAGTACATTTGCGTCCAAAGCACCGATGCCGCCACCAGCGCCGGCTGTGGTGTTGGATTTGATCGTGGAAGAGGCTATCGTGACATCGTTCTGGCTCGGTGTCGGGTTGGCCGTTGTCCGAACGGCCCCAATACCACCGCCACCGGATGCTGCCTCCGTGGCGGTGTTGCTACTGATGTCACTGTCAGTAACGGACAAAGTCGCGTCCACGACGGAGATGCCTCCGCCCGCGGGAGCAGTATTCTGAAGAACGTTTGTGCGAGACAAAACGGTTGAGCTTCTGGCAAAGTTAGAACCGTCAAGTTCATCACTTTGGACTGACAAACCGCCACCACCAGTGAGGAAGGTTGTTCCGTTTCCAAACACGACATTGCTTGTGAAGTTGCTATCGACAATCGACGTCGAGGAATTGGCAATGAAGGCACCAGCTCCAGCCGTGAGAGCGCGGTTCGCCGAGAAGCTTGTCCCCGAGATTCGAACTCCACCGCCATTTCCATCATCGACAGCGCGTCGAACGTAGAGACCACCACCGACACCATCGCTGCCATTGATGCCTTGCGCTATATTTGTCGTGAATGTCGAATTAACGACGTCGATGCTTGTCACACCGATCATAAAAACGCCGCCACCCGAATCACCACTAACGTTTTGGTCAAACGTTGTCGAACTCAAGTTCACCGAAGAATTGCTTACGAGAGTTGCATCGCCGGCCGCGTAGATTGCTCCACCATCGACGCCTGAGGTATTGCCAACAAAGATTGTCGTGGAGATGGCTAACGTGGAATTCGCAGAAAGTGGCGCAAAGTGAATTGCGCCGCCAAAGGCGTCAGCATTGTTATTCCGAAACAGACTACCGACAATCGTCAATTCCCCCTCGGTCTGGATAGCACCACCAGCTCCTGGAACGTTGAACCCTCCCTGTGCAAAGTCGCTCGCGGAATTGCCTTGGAAGACAACGTTACTAATTGACAGCGCTACGTCCGTCAAAGCAAGAATGGCACCGCCACCATCATCATCGCCTGGAGACACACCGGCTGTGCCATTTTGAATCGTCATGTTCGAAAACGAAGCGTTTGATCCAGCGCCAGAGTCGAAAACGAGAAATACACGATCTCCGTTTCCGTCGATTACAAGGTCAGATGCTCCAGTACCAGTTCCAACAAAATCAAGATCGCCAGACGAGTCGACATCGAGCCGTCCTTGGGTGAGCAGGTAGGTCCCTGCCGGGATCTCAATTCGATCGGCACCCGGATTCAACTGCGCCGCCGTTATCGCATCGCGTATCGAACAGGCGTCGTTGCTGGCAGCGTTGTCCGCCGCACAAATTCCGCCAGATGTATCCTCCATCGTGTCGACAAAATACGTCGCGAGTACTCGACGCGCCTCGAGCGATTCGAAGCGAAGTCGGCTGTATCGTGATTTCGATGGTGAGAATCGCTTCGCTTTTTGCCGGAGGTTTTTGAACATTCAGCACAACCACGAGGGCAGTAGAATTGGGGGTAGACGCAACACACGTTGGAGCGTAGTTGGTATTTCCTCCAAACGCAAATCTACCCGTCTCTCCACACTCGTGGTCATTGACAGCCATCTAACGACATTGAATGCACGTGATGGCTTGAACTCGTCTCCGAATCATCGATGCTATTTCTTGTAGCGACGATCGTCGGGGTTGCCGCCGCTCATGACGTAGCCGACCAAATCGCGAACTTCGTCGGCGTTGAGTCGATCCAGCAACCCTTCAGGCATCTGGGATACTTTCGATGGCTCGATCGATTCGACATCGTCGAGCGAAACTCGAATGGGCTCCTCCGTGACTTTGATCGGATAGACCTCGATCGCATCTCCTTTCTCCACCACGATTCCAACAAGGATTCGTCCGTCGCTGAGGAGTACATTCGATGAACCGTATTGATCGGAGATCACCTTGCTCGGCTCGACGATGGCTTCGATGACATATCGCTCATCGAACTTATTCGGGACACTTGTTAAGTCGGGACCGACGCCGCCGCCGAGTCCCGCAAGCCGATGGCATTTGCCGCACTCCGCCGCAAAGTACAGGCTGCGACCGCGTTCGAAGTCTGGTTTCCCGCGACTCGCTTTTTGTGCTGAATCGAGCGTCCATTTACTCCCAGGACCAACCACCGGGGCGATCGCGAAACTCGGGACTGGATTGAAGTCTTCGCCAGTGACATCCTTGAGTGCCAAACGGTCTTCGTTTGAACAATTCGCGAGGACCTCATCTCGAATGTTGCTCAAGTAGCCGGGGAAACTCGCACCACCAGAACCCTTTGCGGCAACATTAAGAAACTCGATCAAGCCACGTCGCTGGTCCAGCGTCCAACCCTTGTGCACATTGCGCAGCGACATGGCATACCCAATCTCACGCGACGGCGGTGGGTTCTCTAGCATTTGCTCGATACCCTTTCCGTAGCCTTGGTTTCGACTCGTGACGTCGCCCCAATCGGGTAGCACGGGCGTTGACGGGTTGTCAATCAGCGACATCGTCTTGGCGACAACATCGGGTGCCTTCAAGTAAACCATCATCGCGATCAGCTCTTGATTGAGCGACGCCGACTCATTGGGCAATTGGGGATTGAGTTGGTCGATCACTTGCTGTTTCACGGAATCATCGACGTTGCCAAGCCGAATGAACGCGAGTGAGTAAGCACGCAATAAGCCAAGAAACTGGGATTCCGGTAGTTCGCTTGGTTTGAGTTGCAAGAGACTCGCCACAAGCGGAGCGAGGTGACCCGACGAACCACGTCGCGCAAGTGCAACCGCGGAAGTGATGCGACTTTGTGTGTTCGGTTCGGCAAACACGCGACCGGCCCATTGTTCCACTGGTTGTGACTCGATCGCCACACGAGCGGCGGAACGAATGAAACGATCTTCACTTGCGAGATACGGCCACGCTGTTTCAACTGCGTTATCGACAACGCGACCATGCATCGTTTCGAGCATCCGCCGAGTCTCACGCGCCTTCGCCGCAGCCGACTCCGTATCAACCGTCGGCACAGCGGTCGATTCATTACCAACATAGCGAACTCGATACATCGCGGAGTCCGTCCCGCGACCGCCAGTGGTGAAATAGAAGTGACCGTCTGCGCCAACGATCGCGTCGGTGACGGGCAAAGGTGATGCATACACGAACGGTTCACGCTCGCCGGTATAGCCAGCTCCGTTCGGCTTCAAATGGACTGCATAGATCGTTCCGAAGGTCCAATCGAGTGCAAACAGTGCGTCTTGGTACGCCGTCGGGAATGCCGCTCCCGTTCCACACACGACGCCTGTCGGTGAGCCAGGACCGATGTCGACGACCGGCGGCAATGAGTCTTCGTAGTACGATGGCCACTTGCCGCTGCCGTTACGCCAACCGTAGTCGCCACCGCTCACGACTTGGCAAATCCGCGTCGGGCGATACCAAGGCGAACCCATATCCCATTCCATGTCGGCGTCGAACGTGAACATGTCGCCGTTGCGATTGAGTGCAATGTCGTACTGGTTACGAAAACCGATGCAAATCAATTCTTGTTGTTTCGTGATCGGATCGAGCCGCGTAACCCAACCACCAGGCGCCATGACGCCCCGAGCATGACCACGTGCGTCGCTCATTCGCGGAAGCAAATGGTCTTCATCCCAAGATTGAACCCGCTTGGTTTCGCACGTCGCGAGCTTCGCATGATTCCCTCCAGCAACATAGATCGCCTTGCCGTCCGCCGTCGCGATCAGGGCGTGGTTGCCGTGTTCACCGCCACTGGCTTCACTCGGATACCGCTCGACCTTATCCAGTACCTTATCGCCGTTGCTGTCAGTCGCTCGATAGATGTATCCGCCACTGCGGTGCACCCAGAGCGAGTCCATCGCCCACACGAGCCCCTGAGCTCCGGTAAGCACTTTGCCGTCTTCTGGGTCTTTCAACACGAGTGACTCAACTTGCGTCACGCCATCGACGACCTGCACATGGAACAGCCCCTTGTCGCCTTGATCGCTCACATAGAATCCGCCGCCCGCGTCACTCGTCATGCACACCCAGCTGCCTTCAGATTTCGGCACGTTGTAAATGCGATCGATGACGAAGCCAGGCGGAGTCAGGATGTTCTTGGGGTCGCGTGCGTCAGCAACTTTGGCTGCGTCGTCGGAGTTGTAATTTGGAATTCGCCACGGCCCGGCGCCGAGCGTGTTGACAACGAGAGCCGTTGCCCCCCAAGCCTTATCGTCAAACGTGGGCTGTTGCCAACCGTCGCCCGCTGTGTCCGCGAGCTTCCACGAGTCGTCAGAGATTAATGTCGTCTTCTTTCCCGCTTCAGTCTCCGTGGTCATCCTCAATACGAATGCCGCAACACCACCTTCGTTCTTGCCTTCGACAGCGATGACGTTTGTTCCAATGTTCAGAAACTTGGCCACGTCCATGTCGATCGGTTCGTTCCAGTCACTGCTTGCGGCGACGCGTTCTCCGTTGATCCATAAGATCATGGTGTTGTCGCAAGTCGAATAGAGCGTCGACGTTTTTGCTTTTGCGGCGAGCTCGAACGATTTGCGAAACAGCAATCGTTGATTCGATTCGGACTTCTTGCTCCAGATCCACTGGGGCTTCGGCGCCGCCGTCAGCCAAGTTTGCTTCTCCGACCGAGATGCCGCCTTTGGCTTAGCGGCCACTTTCGCTTCTTTCGCTTGGCTGGACGTGTTGCCAGGCGAACTCGATAGCGAATCGATGAGCTTCTTTTCAGTATCCGTCTTCAAGTGCCGCAAAAGCACATTGCGGAACTCGCACTTCATCGGCGGTCCAGCATGAAGCTGCAACGCGATGATGCCGCTTCGACGGGCGCCTTCAAAATTGTCCGTGACGTCGACAGTTGTGATGCCGTTGATTTGGTGAACCAGCCGATTGCCGACGGCGATGATCCGCAAATCATTCCACTGGGAATCCACAAGATCGTCGCCTTGCGCCAGTTTCGCGATCTCGCTTTTGGTCCCATCAGCGGCAATCTCAATTTGCTGACCGCGGGACGCGATGATGCCGCGTTTGCCAAGCTTCTCACCGTAGAGCATCCCGAAGTTGGTCTGCTTCTCGTGCAAGTCCGCTTGATACCCCGCCACGATAAACTTGCTGGCATCGACGAGCTCGCTGCGATACTGCACACCCGAGTTATTGCTGTCGAAGCGAACTTTGCAACGGAATTCAAAATCGCCAGCTTCTCCACCTTGCCAAACTAAGAACGTGTTGTTCTTGAGCGGAGCTTCGGCGGTCGAGACGCCCACGATCGTGCCGTCCTGGACGGACCAGAGCGACGCGTCACCGGACCAACCCGTGAGGTCCTTGCCGTTGAACAGGATTTCGAATTTCGGTTCTGGATCTTCCGATCGACCTGTTGAAACAACGAGGGAAAGACCTACCAGGAGGAGCGAACGCAGGCTAAACCGCATGGAAAAACCGATAGTGAGGGGTGGGATTGGACGGTGGGATGGGCCGCGTGTTGGCACAGGACCAGTTTTAAAGATTAATTGCTGGGAAAGTAACCTGCCACAAAAGGTTGTAACGAGGGACCACTTACCATTACACTTGGAGCTGTCCGAAAGACCCTGGCCGAAGACCTCGACCGGTCCAAAAGACATCCCGCCTTGGTATTCGACGAATTTATCTCGTCGAATCGATCCCACCGACCTCCCCACCCCATAACGCTGCTATGCGTGTCGACATCCCGTGTCGAGAACCGAGCGTCATCCGCCTTTGTCTCGGCGTTTTTATGGTGTTTGCGTCGCAGTCGGTTTTGCCAGCAGCGGAACCAGACGCGGTTCAAGTGGCTGCTGAATCCCCGCCAGCTCTGAATCAGTCAACTCCGCTTGTCAGCTTCACCAACGATATCGCACCGATCCTCACGAAAACGGGCTGCAACACTGGCGTCTGTCACGCAAAAGCCGGCGGTGGCCAGAACGGTTTCCAATTGTCGCTGCTGGGTTTCGAACCACTCGAAGATTACGAGCATCTTGTTCGCGAAGGTCGCACGCGGCGGATCTCGCTAGCGGCCCCAGATCAGAGTTTGTTGTTGCTCAAGGCCACAGGCCAGACGCCGCATCGCGGTGGCATTCGAATCGCCATGGATTCGCCAGAGCACGAACTCCTTCGTCGCTGGATCGCTCAAGGAGCTCCGCTTGGCCCCGACAGCGATCCCGTTTTGCAAGCGATCGAAATTCAACCTAGCTCGGGAGTCCTTGATCTTCACGCAAAGGAACAGTTGCGAGCGATTGCTCATTATTCCGATTCAAGCACGCGTGACGTGACCAAGCACGCGCTTTACGAAACGAACGATCGAGCCATGATCGGCGTCAACGAGTCGGGAGTCGTGAACGCCTTTGACTTGCCTGGCAAAGCCGCCGTGATGGTCCGGTACCAAGGTCAAGTCGCCGTTTACACTGCGTCGATTCCTCTGCCAAAAGATGAATCGCAAGCGGCGACCAACGTGACCACTGACGCACCACCGATCAATAACTTTATCGATGAGTTTGTGTTCGCCAACTTGCGAACGCTCCGCATTCCGCCATCGCCAGTCTGTGACGATGCCACGTTCATCCGCCGAGTGACTCTCGACATTGCTGGGCGTTTGCCAAGTGAAGCTGAGACGCAAGCATTCTTTGCCGATGAAAGCGACGATCGTCGAGACCGCGTGATCGATGACTTGCTTCGCACGCCTGACTATGCCGATTACTTTGCGAACAAGTGGACGTCGTTGCTCAAGAATCGTCGAGACGACAAGAGCGATATCACTTCGAACTTTGCCTTCCACGCGTGGCTCCGAGACAACTTGCTCGCGAACACATCGTACGACCAAATCGTTCGAGAACTTCTGGCCGCGACGGGCACCGTGATCGGAAACCCAGCCGTCGCCTGGTACAAGCGAGTCATCGAACCGAAAGACCAAATCGAAGACGTCGCACAATTGTTCCTTGGTGTGCGGATGCAATGTGCCCAGTGCCACCATCACCCGTTCGAGCGCTGGAGCCAAGACGACTACTACGGTCTCGCGGCTTTCTTTAGCCAAGTCGGTCGCAAGCCAACGGCGATCGCAGGCGAAGATCTCATCTTCCACAAACGCGGCGTCGCAGGTGCAAAAAACATCAAGACCGGCCAAACCATCACACCGCGAGCCTTGGGTGACGATGTGGGCGAGATCACCGCCGACGAAGACCCCCGGCTGAAACTCGCTGATTGGATGAAGTCCTCCGAGAATGCGTTCTTTGCAAAGTCGCTCGTTAATCGTTATTGGAAACATTTCTTTGACCGTGGGCTGATCGAGCCCGAAGACGACATTCGCGATACGAATCCGCCGACGAATCCAGAGTTGCTTGCTGCTCTCGAGCAGCACTTTGTCTCCAGCGGCTTTGACCTGAAGGAATTGGTTCGCGTGATTACCCAGTCCACTGCATACCAATTGTCGAGCGAGCCCAACGAATTGAACTTGGTCGATCGCCAGAACTTCTCGCGGTTCTATCCCAAGCGACTGCAAGCCGAAGTGATGCTCGACGCGATCGACATGGTGGCCAAGTCGCGAACCGATTTCGCAAACCTGCCGACTGGAACCCGTGCCGTTGCATTGCCTGACAACAGCTACAACAAATCCTCACCGTTCTTGCGTGTCTTCGGACGCCCCGAGGGAACAAGCGTGTGTGAGTGCGAGCGAGTCCAATCGGCGAGTCTCGCTCAGAGTCTGCACTTGATCAATGCGTCGGACATCAAGGGCAAGCTCGCTTTCAAAGACGGACGTGCTGACCAGCTTGCGAAGGGTGAGTCGCTCTCCGACGAGGACCTAGTTCGCGAGTTGTATTTGGCTGCGTTTTCTCGAACCCCGTCCGCCGATGAGCTTTCGTTGGCACAAGCCTATTTGTCCGAGTCGCGGATGAAGCCAGACGGTTCGCCAGTCCCCGCTGATCAAGCCAAACGCGAAAGTTTGCAAGACCTGATTTGGGCCTTGATCAATACGAAAGAGTTTTTGTTCAACCACTGAGTTGAGAAAGAGACTGACTATGAGCAATCGGATACCGCTGATCGTTCTTGCTCTTTGCACGCAAGCTGTGGTGACGCACATGTCACGGGCTCAATCGGTTTGCTTGCCGGCACCACGTTTGTTGACCACGATGCCCATGGGCGGTCGTGCTGGCTCCGAAGTCGAGATCACCATCACCGGCGAGTCGATCGACGGAGCCACTGAATTGATCTTCTCGCACCCAGGATTGGCGGCGACCCAGAAGAAGGACGATAAAGGCGACGTGGTTGCGAATCAGTTCCTTGTGAGCATCGCGGACGATTGCCCCGAAGGCATTCACGAAGCCCGTTTGATGACACCGCTTGGTTTGTCGTCGTCGAGAGTTTTCTCAGTCAACTCGTTCAACGAGGTGACGCAAACCTCACCGTCCGTCTCGCTCGATACAGCGATGACGTTGCCGGTGAACTCCGTTTGTAATGCCGTGATGCCTGTGAAAGCGATCAATCACTATCGCTTCACCTTGCGACAAGGCCAACGAGTCACGGTGGATTGTGCAGCTCGCGGGATCGAATCGAAGCTGAATGCAGTTTTGATTGTTGCTGATTCAGCAGGCCGGGATTTGATGGTTGAACGTGGCGGTGATCTCGTTGACTTTACCGCCCCCAGCGACGGTGACTATATCGTCAAAGTTCATGACTTGACGTTTAACGGAGGCCCTCACTACTTCTATCGACTGGCGTTACGCGAACTCGCCAGTGATGCAGCGCCGACGCGAATGGCGTCTGTCCGCGAGGTTCACGAGTTCTCCTGGCCGCCAGTTGGCCTGCCTGGCGAAGCAGCGCTGGTGGAGCTGGAGCCAAACAATAAGCAACCTCAACAGATCGCGTTGCCGTGTGATATTGCGGGTAGTTTCTTTCCAGCCGCAGACGTGGATACGTTCGAATTCAATGCGACCAAAGGCGAGGTATGGTGGGTCGAAGTCGCATCAGCACGATTGGGATGCCCGACGGATCCGTCGATCATTGTCCAGCGAGTGGAAGAGTCCCCAGCCGGCGAACGGCTCGTTGACGTGATCGACTTCTCCGACATTCCCCAACCCGTGAAAGTTTCGTCCAACGGGTACGCCTATGACGGTCCACCATTTTTGGCCGGGACATCCGACATCCTCAGCAAGCTGGAGATCCCAGTCGATGGACGTTATCAATTGAAAGTGCTCGATCTTTTCGGCGGCACGCGTAGCGACCCAAAGAATGTGTATCGACTCGTCATTCGTAAGGCCGCACCTGATTTTGCTCTCGTTGGGTGGGGTTTGCACATGGAGCTTCGCAACGGCGATCGCAATGCTCTGTCCAAGCCCATCGCACTTCGACCCGGCGGAACGATGGCGATCGAAGTCGTGGTGATTCGTCGTGATGGGTTCGACGGTGAGATTGAGCTCGCGATGGAGAACTTACCCGACGGCGTCACGGCACAAGGCTTAACGATCCCCGCAGGCAAGTCACGCGGTATCGTGCTCGTCACAGCACACGAAAACGCACCGTTTGGTCGCAGTGATGCGTCATTCGTCGGGCGTGGCACAATCAATGGTGAAGCTGTGACTCGTCCGTGCCGCTTGGCGTCGATGCAGTGGCCGGTGAAGGACTCGAAACAGGAGATCCCTTCACAGCGGTTGCTAGCCAGTGTGCCGGTTTCGGTTGGAAAAGCTGAATCCGCCGCGATCACGATCCAGCCGCGCGAGTCGAAAGTGTATGAAGCACCAGCCGGCACCAAGCTCACCATTCCACTTGTGCATTTGAAACGCAGCGAGTTCTCCGGTGCTAGTATTTCGATGCGAACTTGGGGGAACGGCTTCGAAAGCAATCCGATGTTCGACTTGCCGCTAGGCACAGACGCTTCGGAGGTAACACTAGATCTCGCAAAACTAAAGACGCCCCCAGGCGAGTACTGCATCGCGTTTTACGGTGGCGGCGTCGTGAAGTACGTCGCTGGCGACGAAGGTAAATCAACTGACATTGCTGATGTCATCGTGTCAGAACCCATCAACATTCGCGTTCTAGCGGAGGCGGCAAAGTGAATCACGCAAGTTTGGATCTTCAGCGACTTGATCTCCAGCGGCGCAGCTTCATGCGTCTAGGTATCGCTGGCTTCGCGAGTTTGAGTTTGCCTGGAGTCATGCGACTGAGAGCGGCGAGCCCGGATGCGAGTACCGCAGCGGCTAAACGCGAAAAGACAGCCGTGATCATGGTTTGGAAGCCTGGCGGTTGTTCGCACATCGACACGTACGATCCGAAGCCCGATGCCACGACAGAATACCGTGGACCGTTCGGCACCATCCCCACCAAAGTGACGGGCATGCGTTTCACGGAGCTGTTGCCGATGCAAGCGAGCATCGCGGACAAGTTCACGGTGCTTCGAAGCATGCATCAAACCGCCGGCGGACACCCAGCCGGTTCGATGCAACTGTTGTCGGGTGATAGCGACACTCGCGATAAGCCTGCGCCGCGTCTGCCAGATTGGATGTCTGTCGCCAACTACATGCGAAGCAAAGACGGGCCACGCACCAATCCATTGCCCACGTATGTCGGCGTGAACCCACCAGGCAGTTACGTAGGACAAGCCTACCTGGGCGAAACGTACGCTCCGTTTTCAGTCACCGGCGATCCGAACTCACCGAACTTCGTCGTCCCTAACATCGGACTGACGAACGCAAGCGAGATCGATCGATTGGGACGACGCGTCAGCCTGAGACAAAAGCTCGATACGATGTCGCGTGCATTCGACCAATACGGTGAACTGGGAGCGCTCGATGAGTTCGAGAGCCAAGCGATGACGTTGCTCACGAACCCGCAAACCAAGGACGCGTTTGACTTGAGCCAAGAAGACGACGCGACGCGCGATCGCTACGGTCGCAACACGTGGGGACAACAGTTGCTGCTGGCACGGCGACTCGTCGAAGCTGGGGTGGAGGTCCTGACAAGCAGTCTGCATGGGCCGCTTTGTGGGCGAGTTCAGAACTGGGATGACCACGCCGTCAATCATCACGTGTTCGACGCGATGCGTTTTCGAGCTGCCGCGTACGACCAAGCCGTCACGGCCTTGATCCAAGACATCTACGATCGCGGGTTGGACGAACGTGTTTTGGTCGTCGTTACCGGCGAGTTCGGTCGAACACCCAAGATCAACTACCAACCCAGTACTGGTGCCGGTAACGCGAGCGCCGCCGCTGGAACATCGCAACCAGGACGCGATCACTGGCCGAGAGCTTTCTCGAATCTTTGGGCTGGCGGAGGGATCGAAACCGGTCGTTTCATTGGCGCGACCGACAAGCGGGGCGAAGACGTGGTCGAACGTCACTGTGGCCCCGGTGATTTCTTGGCTACGATCTACCACCATCTCGGTATCGACTCGTCCAAAGTCTTCATCGAAGACTTCAACGGCCGCCCGACGCCCATCGTCGACCACGGCAAACCCATCCCTGAATTGATACGCGTCTAGAAAGACCACTCGTCATGTCGAACCACTCAAGATGTCTGGTAATGAGAACACTCATCTTGATTCTTGCCGGATGGTGTTGCACGGGGCTGAGTCTCTTTGCCCAGACACCTGCACCCCGCGTGATGGAGCCGATTCGCGTCAGCGACGACCAAACGCATTTCGTCAAAGCATCGTCGCTGGAGCGATTTGTTGTCTGGGGTGTGAATTACGATCACGATTCTGACGGTCGGTTGCTCGATGAGTACTGGATCGACGAATGGGACACGGTCGTCGAAGACTTCCAGGAAATAAAAGACCTCGGAGCCAATTGCGTTCGTGTGCATTTGCAATTCGGCAAGTTCATGGAGACGCCGAACCAGCCTAATGAATCGGCACTCCGACAACTTGCGAAACTCGTTGAGCTCGCCGAGGCGACGGGGCTGTATCTCGATATAACCGGATTAGCGTGTTACCACAAAAAGAACATCCCAACTTGGTACGATGCACTTGATGAGGCCGGGCGATGGAACGCTCAAGCGGCGTTTTGGCGAGCCGTCGCTAAGACGTGTGCGTCAAGCCCCGCCGTGTTCTGCTATGACTTGATGAACGAGCCGATCCTTCCTGGGAAAGAGCCAGAAACCGATTGGTTGACTGGTGATCTCGACGGAAAATATTTCGTCCAGCGAATCTCGCTTGATGCCAAGGGGCGTGAGCGAAAGGAGATCGCCGCCGCATGGGTGAAGCAGATGACTTCCGCGATCCGCGAACACGATTCAACACATCTTGTGACTGTCGGTGTGATCCCCTGGGTGTTCGTATTCGGAGGTGGCGAGCCACTGTTCTACTCACCAGAAGTCAGCGGCCCACTCGACTTTGCTGCTGTGCATTTCTATCCCGAGACAGGCAAAATCGACGAGGCGCTCACGGCACTCAAGAAGTACGACATCGGCAAGCCACTCATCATCGAAGAAATGTTCCCACTCAAAGCCGACATCGCGAGCATCGAAGACTTCGTCACTCGTTCTTCCGAGCACGCGGACGGTTGGGTCAGCTTCTACTGGGGTACACCTGCTGAGACGCTGCTGACAAAAGACAAACCAACCATAGCCGAATCCATTACTGGAACATGGCTCGCAAAGTTCACTTCCATGTCAGATTTCGTCAAAACCCGCAAGTAACAAAACGTTGCTCCCAGTCGTCACGTGTCGACGAACGAACAGTCGCAACAGGATCTTTCAGAGGCTGCAAGAGACGGAAGGATAGACTGCCAGCTTGTTGTTCTGCGTGTTTGATGCAGGCTGGCAGCCTGCACTACGTGTGAACGACGATACTTGAAATGCCTGCGAGCTACACCTCATGACCAAAACTTAGGTCAGTCATCATCGGAGCCGGTTCTTCAGACGCCAAGCTTTCACCGCGGCATGCGTCAGCGGGCCGCCGTGACCGACGTACAGATCACGTGATGCTCGAGAAAGAATCAGATCAATGCTCTCCATTGCTCGTTCAATGTCTTCAGCAAAGTAATGAAAATTCGGTCGCGACGATAATAATGCGCCTCCCATGATTCCGCCCATCAACAGATCACCGATGATCGCATCACCGCTGGGCAAGAGAACTGAAACCGATCCAGGTGTGTGACCAGCCGTTGCAAGCACCGTCGCATGGATCCAAAATTTGCTGAGCGACATCCCATCGAATAATCCGAGGTTCGCGGTGACTGAATCAAATCTCCCATTGCTAAAGAATCGAGCCATCACCTTGCCGCGAAGTCCAACTCCCTTGAGGATGCCGTTGTGTGACTGATCCACAATCGCCTGGTCCAGCGGGTGATACGCTACCGGACAACTTGCCTCCGCCATGATCTCCGCAGTACTCCCCATGTGATCCGAGTGGACATGCGTGTGAAGAATCAACGCGAGATCGGAAAACTCGACATTGCTGCGTCGAAGCTGCACACGGATTGCTTCCGTTTCGTTTGGGCTGCCAGTATCCACAAGAACCGGCCGATCGCCAAGAATTAGGTACGCGTTGGACAATCGCAGTTTGATTTGTCGAATCTCCAAAATTGTTTCCCTTGATCGAACAAAATCCAATTCCGCGTACGGCGCCCACACATGCAATTTCTCAATTCCGTGGCTGGTTCGGCAAGCCCGCTATGGAGATTCAGTCTTATTGGTGCACCGTTCTACTTGGGGTACTTCTCGCCCCAGTGGATTGATGGAACGAATGCCAAGAATTTCACGTGATCCGCTTTGTTTGAAAAGTACCATTCACAGAAACCGAAGTCATAATCGGTTTTGACCAACCAGCGGTGACGCCATGTTCCGATGTGCGAATGCGGCAATGCAAGATCGCATGCTGGGTATTCAGAGCTTTTATATCCCGAGCGGATTTGGAAGCACTCACCTTGATGGGGCCCGAATGATTGCCAGCACCATCGATTCACGAAGTCAAGTTCCGGATACGCGACTTGCAGCATAACTGAAAACGGGAAGTTGCTGAGTGTCTCATGACGTGCGGACTGTTGCTCTTCCAGCTCCTGTTGCGTTTCATCGGTCGAAACAAGATAGTCTTCAAAAGTCGAATGGATTGCTGTTCGGTACGTCATCTTATCCTTTCAAAGTTGGTGAGCTGAGCGAGAAATGTGAAGACGCTAACCGCTGGAAATACGGTAAGCGGCTTGGCGACCACTCGATCTATTGCAGGGTGGGACACTACGGAAGTATTCTCGTTTCTCGAATGGTGTCGCGAACAAACGCGACCGCCGACTCCACGCTTCGAGTGCGATCCTCAACCACGCGTCGATTTCCGTTTTTGAATGAATCCGTGCTCTGGCACGCCATGCGATAATGAAATACGGGCAATCCATCTACCAATGGTCCGTAATCCAGACGATCCAGAGTGATTGTGATCATGCATGACGCGTTTTCTGCAATCATATAGACACAGATCAACGCTGTGCTCCACTCTCGTAGCACACCGACGACGAATTTATAAACTAAAACTGGCATCCTGACTCCGAAAGCCCCACTCCAGGACGTACGTAATGACTGCCAAACAACGAAACTATGGCATTGAGCGACGCGAGTTTCTTCGCTACATGGCGATGGTGTCTGCGATTCCTACGATCGCATTGCGAGCCGAAGGGCAGGTGACGTCGCAACTTCGACTTGGCGGAAACCCGTTCACGCTTGGTGTTGCTTCAGGTGATCCGCAGCCCGATGGCGTCGTGATCTGGACTCGGCTGGCGCCCAAGCCGTTGGATGGTGGCGGCATGCCAAACGAGCCTGTTGATGTGCGATGGGAGGTTGCGACGGACGAAGCGTTCGGTGACGTCGTGCAAAGTGGCGTCGCTTTAGCCATGCCACAGTTAGGTCATTCCGTGCATGTGGAAGTCGCTGGACTGAAACCGCATCGGTGGTACTTCTATCGCTTTCACGTGGGCAATGAATCGAGCCCCGTCGGTCGCACGCGAACTGCGCCGGCCGTTGATGCGATCCCTGACCGTATCAAGTTCGCCTTCACTTCATGCCAACACTTTGAAACTGGATACTTCAACGGCTATCCGCACATGCAGAAAGAGGATTTGGATTTGGTCGTGCATCTTGGCGACTATATCTATGAATACGCTGGTGCCGACAAGAAGCCACGCAAACACATCGGTGGTGAAATTGAAACACTGGATGACTATCGCACCCGTTACTCGCAGTATCGTCTGGACATGACGCTCCAGGAAACGCATCGTCTGTTCCCGTGGCTCGTGACGTGGGACGACCACGAGTTCGACAATAACTATGCGAACCTCGTTTCCGAAGAGGACGGCATTTCCCCAGAAGCATTCCTTGCGAGACGAATGAATGCGTACCAAGCCTATTACGAATTCATGCCGCTTCGACGCCGGTCGTTCCCGCAAGGCCCAGACATGACGCTTTATCGTGGCTGCCAATACGGGCGACTTGCCAACTTCCATGTGCTCGACACGCGCCAGTACCGTACGGATCAACCTAACGGCGACCACCAGAAGCCGATGGAAGGAAAAGTGTTTGATTCCAACGCGACCATGCTCGGACGGAAGCAAGAGAACTGGCTGATGTCGAGTCTGTTGCAATCACCGTCAACGTGGAACGTGTTGGCACAGCAAGTGATGATGGCGCCGCTGAATCGCGGTGAGGGCGAGAATCGTCGGTACAGCATGGATCAATGGCCAGGATACGAAGTCAGCCGTCGACGACTCCTTCAGTTCTTCCATGACCGAAAGATTTCGAATCCGGTTGTGCTGACCGGTGACATCCACTTGAACTGGGTGAATGATCTGCAACTGGATTTCCAAGATCCGAACTCGCCGCTGGTTGGGACAGAACTCGTTGGAACGGCGATGACCTCCGGAGGCAATGGTGGCAACGTCATCCCAGAATACGAGCGTGCCGCGGCGCAAAACGATTTCGTGCGTTGGTACAATTCCAACCGTGGCTACGTTTCGTGTGAGCTGACGCCAAGCACGTGGACAACGCACTTTCAAACCACCCCGTTCGTCGACAAGCCCGATTCGCCGCTCATCACCAAGGCGACGTTCGTTATCGAACAAGGCAAGCCGGGAGCGAAGTTGGCTCAGAGTTCTTAAGGTACGCATTGGCATTCGAGCTGTTCGGCCAGCGATCGACAGCACTTGCGTTCCATCTGGAGCAGTGTATTTGATCGAAGGTAATCAACCAGGGCAAATCATTTTTCAAAATGCGAAACGTAGGGTGCTGTGCTTGCACGCCCCGGATTTAGCAAAAGGTGCGTGCAAGCACGGCACCCTACGCAGAGACAGAAGACCCAATTTGAAAAAGTGAGTTGCCCTGTGTTATCGACGACAAAAACGTCGAATCCACAGTTAATTCCGCTATACTGTAAGCGAAGGCGATTCAGTTGACCTAGGAACAGGGCGAAGCATGAAACACAGTCGAAGCTATCGAGCACACGACGCTTGGGAGCGGTTCAGCCGTGTAGTCTGCTTTTTGCTGGCTTGTTCGTCGTGGTCTTGCTTGAGCCTCTGTTTTGGTGTCGCGTCTTACGCTCAGCAAGCGACCAGCGGCGAAGATGAAATTTTGTTCGTGCGGCGAATACTCCCCGTGCTCCAGGAAAAGTGCCTGGGATGTCATGGCGGCGAACCAGATGAGATTAAAGGCTCGCTCGACGTACGCTCGTTAGCTGGATTGCTTCGAGGAGGCGACAGTGAAGAGCCAGCGATCGTTGCGGGGAACGCTGACCAAAGCCCACTCTATTTGGCTGCGACTCGCAAGAGCGATGACTGGTCGGAGATGCCGCCCAAGGAATCGGAACAGTTGTCCGTAGAGGAATTGAATTGGTTGATGACGTGGATCGATGCCGGCGCGCCTTGGCCAGACGACGAGTGGATCAAGCACATTCAAGACGAGTACGCTGAGGGTGAACGGGTTTTGACTTCGAAGGCCTTGTCGAACGATTGGCAAGATCGACGCTATGAGTCGAGCAAGTTGTGGGCTTATCGTCCCTTGCAAGTCAGCGAAGTACCTGGCGGCGAACATCCTGTGGACTGGTTCATCAATCAACGACTTCAACAATCGCAATTGGAGCCGGCGCCATCGGCAGAGGCAGGCACACTGGTTCGGCGAATGACTTTTGGGCTGATCGGCTTGCCACCACAACCGAGCGATGTTGTCGAGTTCTCGTCTGCCTTTGCGAGAGACGCTGAATCGGCGGTTCGCAATTTTGCCAATCGGTTGATGGAGTCGCCACATTACGGTGAACACTTCGGCTTGCACTGGCTGGACGTCGCTCGATACGCCGACACGGCTGGCTATGCGAATGACTACAGCCGTCCGAACGCTTGGCGGTATCGCGATTACGTCGTGCGTGCTTTCAACGACGACAAACCCTACAACGACTTCGTTCGGGAACAGATCGCTGGCGATGAGATGAACGCAGATGATCCCGAGCATTTGATCGCAACCGGATTTCTCCGAATGGGCCCGTGGGAGCAAACGGGCATGAGCGTGTTCAAGGAAACGCGTCAGCAATGGCTGGATGACGTTACGGATTCCGTCGGCCAGGCGTTTCTTGGCCATGCGATGCAGTGCTGTAAATGCCACGATCACAAGTTCGATCCGGTTCCGACGCGCGACTATTACTCGATGATGGCCGTGTTTTCGACGACCCAGTTTTCAGAGCGGGATGCATCTTTTCTCGAAGTCGAAAACCGTACGGGCTTTGCGGAATCAGATGACTGGGTCAACGCAAAGATCGCGTCCTATTTACGAGATGAGGAGGCGCTCAAAGAACACATCGCCAAACAACGCAAGCAAGAAACCGGCGAAGCAAAGGTCGGCGACAACGGTCTGGATCCTGGCGATGAAGCGTCGCTGGCTCGAATGAGCAAGAACATCAAGCGTCACCAGTGGGAGCTGGATCGAAGCAAGCCAATCGCGCTGAGTGTTTACACGGGCGGCACCGTTCAGCGTAAGAACGTGGAATCACGCACCGAGTTGCCGAATAAGCCATGGGCGGCTGGCAAGCTCGATACCGATACGATTCTGACTGGTGGAAACGCCTACTCACCCGGCGACGCCGTCAGCCCAGGTGCACTTAGCGCCGCAGAATCACTTGGCGACTTCCACCCACCTCCCTTTCCCGACGACAAGGGCAAACGTCGGCTCGCGTTGGCACAGTGGATCGTTGATCCGAAAAATCCACTGACAGCGCGGGTGATGGTCAACCGAGTTTGGTCATGGCACTTCGGTAAAGGTCTTGCCGCCAATCCCAATAACTTTAGTGGCACAGGCGGCGCTCCGACGCATCCAAAGCTACTTGATTACTTGGCCGCATGGTTCATGGAACACGATTGGTCCATCAAACAACTCAATGAATTGATTGTGACGTCCAACGCGTACCGCCGCAGGTCGCTGCATCCAACGCCCGAAGAAGTTTCGAATCGCGATCCGAGCGGAGAGCTTTATGCTTCGTTCTTGCCGCGCCGTCTTACTGCAGAAGAACTGCGCGACGCGATGCTTGTGGCGAGCGGTGAATTGAATCGCGAGATCGGAGGCATACCGGCGCGACCCAATATGAACTTGGAAGTTGCCTTTCAGCCGAGACAGATCATGGGCGGAACCGCATCCGTTTATGAGCCTGATCCTATGCCAACCCAAAGGAATCGACGCAGCTTGTATGCAGAGAAACTCCGAGGTCTGCGTGATCCCTTCATGGAGTCGTTCAACCAGCCTGGGCCAGACAAATCCTGTGAGCTTCGAGAGACGTCCATTGTTGCCCCGCAGGCGCTGACGCTGTTCAACTCCGACGAAGTCCTTGACCGTGCGTTCGGGCTTGCGATTCGTCTGATGCGTGAGAACCTCGATGAGGAGAGCACCATCGATCGAGCATTCGAATTGGCTCTAGGTCGCGGCGCGAGCGAGGACGAAAAAGAAACGTGTGCGAAGCACTGGGCGGACGCGGTGATCGAAGAGTCCACCAAGACTTATGAGCTGAAGACGTACCCGAACAAAATTCAACGCACCGTGATGGCGGAGAAAACGGGCGAACCGTACACCTTTGAAGAAGAGATGCCGGCTTACGCCCGGTACCAACCCGACGTCCAACCCGCCAACTTGGACGCAAGGACTCGCGGACTCGCTCAGGTTTGCCTCGTCCTATTCAACCTCAACGAATTCGTTTATCTGGATTGATCATGAGTGCCAAGAACTCCATCGCGTTCGCGACGCCCACGCGGCGTGTAGCCTTGTTCGGACTCGGCGCCGGTTTGGGTTCGGTCGCGTTGACCTCGATATTGCAAGCCGAAGAGAACAGTGGACTGCATCATCCCGCGAAAGCGAAACGCTGTATCTTCTTGATGATGGAAGGCGGCCCCTCCCACATCGACACCTTCGATCCTAAACCCGAGCTGGCGAAAAAGCATCTTCAAGCCTTCAAGCGAAGCGGTGACATGGAAAGCGCCATGTCGTCTGGCGATCGCTACTTCGTGAAGAGCCCGTTCGATTTTATCAAAGCGGGAGAGAGCGGCGCCGACATCTGTACCAAGTGGGAACACCTCCAAGCACACGTCGACGATATGTGCTTCTTTCGCGGTGCTCAAGTCGACTCAGTCAATCATCCAACGGCGTGCTACCAACTGAATACGGGCAATCAATTCGGCGGTGACCCAGCGGTCGGAGCTTGGGTGACATACGGTATGGGCACGTCCAACGAGAACTTACCGGGTTTTGTCGTTCTTCCAAGGTCCAGTTATCCGCAAGGCGGTGCAGGAAATTGGTCCAACGGATTTTTGCCAGCCGGTTTTCAAGGGACGCCGTTGCGAGCGGAGGGCAGTCCGATTCTTAACTTGAATCCGCCCGAGGGTGTGTCACGAGATCGCCAACGTCAGAACTTGGATCTGTTGGAAAAGCTCAATCGCCAACACCTCGCTGGTCGGCCTGGACGCAGCGATCTGGATGCAAGATTATCCAGCTATGAGCTGGCGTATCGAATGCAAACGGAAGTCCCCGACGTGCTTGATCTCGAAGGCGAATCGCAAACGACGCTGGACGCCTACGGCATAGGAAATGGCAAGACTGACGCGTTCGGTCGCAAGTGCTTGTTAGCCCGTCGACTCGTTGAGAAGGGCGTTCGTTTCGTTCAGTGCTATGCCGGTAACTGGGACAGCCACGACTACATCGCCAAGGCTCACGGGTCGCTAATTGAATCCGTCGACAAACCGATTGCCGCATTGCTCGGTGACTTGAAGGATCGTGGCATGCTGGAAGACACGCTCGTTGTTTGGTGCGGCGAGTTTGGACGGACACCCGACAACGGTCTGCGTGGCGGAGGCCAATCGTATGGTCGTGATCACAATGCCAAAGCCATGACCATGTGGCTTGCCGGAGGCGGCTGTAACGCGGGTCACACCATTGGTGCTACCGATGAAATCGGCGCCACGGCTGTGGAGGAAGTTCATCACATACGCGACGTCCACGTGACTCTATTGCGTCTTTTGGGTCTCGACGACAACAAGCTCACGTACTACCACGCCGGCCGTTTTAAACAACTGAGCCAATTCGGCGGAAAGGTCATCGACAAGCTGATTGCATAACCAGCGACGAGATTCACAAACGCAAGAGATCAAGCAGGCCAAGTCGGTTATTCAGTTTCCGAAACGTAGGGTGCCGTGCTTGCACGCACCTTTTCGATGAATCAGGTGCTACGAAAAGATAAAGGCTACAATTTGAAATTGTTAACGGCCCTGAACGATCAGGGAAGCAATGTCAGTGTGACACGTCGTACATCCATCACGGACTTGCCCGGGATATCGATCGCTCGCAGAGTCAGCGGACCGATTTCCGACGCAAGACTGACTTCACCGAGATCGAGCGTTCGAAACTCTTTCATTTGACTTTCCGCAGGCGGTCGCGGCAGGGTGTCTTGGTTCGTGTTGAGCGGTGGATCCCAGCCGGGCGTCACTTTACCAGTGAGGCTCGACTCCATAAAACTCAATTCGATCGTCGATCCCGCATCAGGTATTTTGCAGGTGTAATCGATCGTGACTTGGTATCGACCCGCGGTGTGCACGTCGAGCAACCAAACCATGCTGTCATCTTTGGTGGTCCAATTCACGAAGTAGGAGCAATTCGGAGCGTTGCTGCTTCGTTGAACGTCGCCAAGTGGTTCACCGTCTCGCGCGGGCAGCATCGTAATGGGGAACTCACGATAACCAACCGTCAGCGGCCGCGGATCCACTGCGTTACCGCCACCCTTTTTCTTGACTGCTTGTTTGCCGCCGGTCACGAGGGCTTCGCCAAGAACGTCGACACGCCAAGACTTGACTGCGGCAATGAGTTCATTGGCTAGATTCGGATGCTGCTGATTCACGGGCTTCGTTTGCCCGGGGTCGGCAACCATGTCAAACAACTTGTCTTCATGGTCAAGTCGATGTGTTTGGGTGCGGACGCTGACATTGCCGGCCCAAGTGGAAAAGTGGCGATGCCCGGACCATTCGGCTGGTTCTTGCATTAGCAGCGGCGTCAGATTTCGCCCATCGAGCGGTTTGCTTCCAACACGCTCGATGCCTGCAAGTGCCGTGATTGTTGGCATCAAATCAATCGCACCGCTGATCTGTGTAACCGTGTGCCCTGCCGGAATCTTGGCTGGCCATCGAATGTAACAGACCGAGCGCAGCCCACCTTCGTCGGTGCTGCCTTTGCGTCCTTTCATCCCGCCAGTCCAACGGAAACTGTTTGGACCGTTGTCGGAGAAGTAGACGACAATCGTGTTGTCATCCACACCGTGCTCTTTTAATTTCGCAAGCACGCGACCGACGTTCATGTCTTGGTTCTCGATCATTGCCAGTGCACATCGCGTGTGATCCACGTCTTCCTGTTTCGGATCCGTGGCCGTCTGATTGATCGGCTTGTCCTTGAATCGCTGCCAATCGGATTCGGGCGCCGCCCAAGGCGAGTGCGGTGTCGAGAATGGCACATAACAAAAGAACTGCTGTTCGTTGTTCTTGTCGATGAAGTCCAGTGCTTTGTCAGTACAGACGTCGACAATGAATCCTTTCGTTCGGACCATTCGACCGTTTTCCTCAAGCGGCGGATCAAAGTACTCGCCCCAGTGGCCTGAGGTGTGGCCAAAATACTGGTCGAATCCACGTGCCATCGGATGATACGGCCACTGGCTGCCGTTGTGCCATTTACCAAAAGCACCCGTGGCGTAACCAGCCGCCTTGAACGCGTCGGCGATCGTCTTCTCGTCAACATTGAGACGTTCTTGGCCAGTCGACACGCCGCGAACGCCACCGCGTGGGTGATACCGCCCCGTGAGAAACTCAGCCCGAGTTGGCGAGCACACCGAACATACATAAAAGCGATCCATCGACACGCCGCCTTTTGCGATCGAGTCGATATTCGGCGTCGACACCTGCTGATTCCCAGACTGGCTGTAGTCGCCCCATCCCGCATCGTCCGCCAAGAACACAACCAAATTCGGTGGCGCAGACTCGACAGTACGCGGCATAAATGCCAATACAGCAACCATCAAACCGAGGCTAAGAACCAATTTCATCTGAGAGTCCGATTGTTAGGGATCAACAAATCAATAACTGGTGTGGCGAAATGAAACGGCTTCGGCGCCACACGGTACTCAAACGTGCATAAACGTTTCAGCCGCCGCGGCTTCGCACGCTCGCTTGTAGTCCGGCGGCAGCGGATTACGAAGCAATTCGCCGTCATCGAGGAAATCGTAGATCTCGCCGTAGTGCTTCGTGATGGTGGGTGATACACGATGCATGATGTGCCATGGACGCAGATCACTTGATTTTGCCAAGCCAACCGCACCAAGTAACTCGCTCAGACTCTTGATGGTCTCGCGATGAAAATTCGCAACCCGAGCACTCTTGTTTTCTGGGTCCAAGCCAGCCATCAGCCAGCGATCTTGCGTGGCAACGCCGACGGGGCAATGGTTGCTATTGCACTTGAGCGCCTGGATACACCCCAGAGCGAGCATCATCCCGCGAGCTGAGTAGCATGCATCGGCGCCGAGTGCCAAACGCTTCATGAGATTGAAACCAGAAGTCACTTTTCCGCTCGCGATGACCTTAATTCGCTCTCTCAAAGAGTAACCGACGAGCGCGTTGTGCACGAAGATCAAGCCTTCGATCAATGGAGAACCCATGTGGTTGGAAAACTCTAGCGGTGCAGCGCCTGTTCCGCCTTCGCCTCCGTCGACAGCAATGTAATCTGGCGTGATGCCGGTCTTCACCATCGCCTTGCATACCGCCAAGAACTCCCGTCGTTTCCCGACACAGAGCTTAAATCCGACTGGCTTGCCACCGCAGTTCTCTCGCAGTGTGGCGATAAACTCCAAGAGCTCAATCGGGTTGGAAAAGGCTGAGTGTCCTGGCGGCGAGAGCACGTCTTTGCCCATCGGTACCTTGCGAATCGCAGCGATCTCCTTCGTGAGTTTCGCGGCCGGTAAAATCCCACCGTGTCCTGGCTTGGCACCTTGAGACAGCTTCAACTCAATCATTTTGATTTGTGACAAGGATGCTTGCTCTTTGTAACGTTCAACGGAAAACGTGCCGTCATCGTTACGGCAACCAAAATAGCCGGTGCCGATTTGCCAAATCAAATCCGCGCCACCCTCGATGTGATAGGGGCTGACTCCGCCTTCGCCCGTGTTGTGAGCAAATCCGCCAATCTTTGCTCCCTTGCTGAGCGCGAGCACCGCGTTCTTACTCAGCGATCCGTAGCTCATCGCCGAGACGTTTAGCAGACTCGCCGAGTACGGTTGCATGCAATCAGGTCCACCGATCTTGATCCGCAAGTCTTCCGGATTGTGATGAAGCGGTGCCATCGAATGATTGATCCATTCGTACGCTGTCGCATAAACATTCTCCTTCGTGCCAAACGGGACCGTGTCGCGTTCCTTCTTGGCACGTTGATACACGAGCGAACGTTCATCGCGATCAAACGGAACGCCCTCGGTATCGCTCTCGACGAAGTACTGGAAGATCTCTGGTCGAATCAACTCGAGTAGATATCGAGCGTGGCCCAACACAGGAAAGTTTCTTGGAATCGAACGCTTCACTTGGAAGAAATCAAAAATCCCGAGTGCAACGAATGGCCCTAGCACAACCCAGCTCCAAAGAGCTTTGGGCCAGAACAACATCGCCAGCACGCTCAACAGTAGAAGTGCAGCGATGAAAAGGAGAAAGTGTTTTCGCATGGGATGAAACAGTTGAGACGAAGAGCGGAACTTCGCGGGCAAACGCCGCTGAAGGCATATGACAAAGGGATCGCGACGCAGACAAGCTACGATGCCGGTGATCGCAATGCAACGGTTTGGGGCGCCTCGAAGTCACCAACAAGCAAAACCGTTGTATTAGGCAGGCAGAATCAACTCAAAATGTGGCTCCTCATCTCATCGCCCAACGGGAAAGGCGAAGCAAACGTCGTCGCCATTGACTATTCACTCAGCCAGCCGATGCACTGTATTTTGAATTGTTCCTGTGAACGTTTTACCACTGTCACTTTTTAACTTGTATGAAATCTGCATGCACCAAGTCGGGCGAATTTGCGGAAGCCGTAACGTCACGCAGCGGCGGTCATCGGAAACCACGACAGAGTCAATCGCCAACGATTGTTCGTCGTAAAGAGCCGAACCGTAGTTCGCGGTACGTTTGAGTGCCCACGTATCGACGAGGTAGTTTCTTGGATCGGATGCAGATTGTGCGTCCACGGGTTCTGTGAACTTAATCGTCATGCCTTCGTTGGTGGCGGCGAGTCCGATTGGCAACAACGAATCAGCTCCGGTGTAACGGATTCGATACAGTCCGCCGGGACTCTCGTCTTGGTCGCTGCCCCAGGCGTTCATGCCGCATGCGTACATTTGTCCGTTGCCAGGATGGAATCTTGCTCGCATCACTCCCGTCGGAAATTGAGCGATGGGCAATCGACACATACCGCCTTGCCAGACATCGCCGACCTTTTCATGGGGGACGAGAAACACTTTCCCATAGCCGTACGAGAGATTCAAAAGAGAACCGTTGAGTGGCCCCCAAGCTTCGCTGTTGACCCAAAGTAATTCGGATGGCGAGCGATCAAACGATTTGTTCGGCCAACACATCGGAGGCTCCATCGCATCATCACTCGAATCATCGGGAGCACCGTAGCTGTACATGTTGCCGTAGAAGCGGCCTTCAGTGACTCGATTGATTCGATTCATCGGATTCCAGTGGCCTTCTTGGTCGGTGACGAAGAACGAGCCATCAGGGTTTAAACAAACACCGTTCGCAGCTCGGAAACCGTTGGCAAGAATGGCTGTTGTTTCACCATCAGCACTGACTCGCAACAGCGTTCCGTGTTGCGGCACCAGAGAGTCGCGCGCGTGGCGAGCACTCTTGGCATAGTACAGATTGCCTTCCGCATCCGACTGCAACCCCATCGCGAATTCATGGAAATGGTCGGTGACTTGGTGATCATTGTTGAAGCATTCATAGAAGTCGGTTTCCGAGTCACCGTTGAGATCATTCAACACAACGATCTGGTCGCGACAGGTCACGAAGATCCTGCCGTCCACGATCTTGATTCCGAGCGGATGAAACAATCCTGACGCAATGCGTTTCCAGGTTAGCGAGCCGCTCAAATCATCAATTCCGTCGATGATCCAAACGTCGCCGTCGCAACAACACGCAACCATGCGATGGCCATCGTCAAAGAAGTCCAGGCCAGACATGCGCAGCCGACTTTTCCAGGGATTGTTGATCGGTCGCGTGAGCGTATCGACCGAGAACGGTCCAGCGTCGCGTCCGACCTCCGCAGATGTCTGTTGGAGTTCTGGCCACTGCGCAGGACCGCCATGAACTAGCAAGTTCAAGTCTTCAACGGAATCTTTGCCCGCTATCAAAGATGTCTGAGCAACGTCCGCTCCAGCGATCCTCAGCTGGAAACGAATCGGCGTTCGTTCCGCCGGGATCCGAAGCACTGAAAAGCCAAGATCCTTGTCAATCGAGAGCGACTCACCAACCACAGCGGTTGCCATCGTATCCGGCGCCACGCGAACAACGAGATCATGGGTGGATTGACCGACGTTCAGCGTGCGATTCCAAATGGTCGCGTCGTCAAGCACTTCAACGGCATGCGATTCGAGCACGTCGGAGTCGCCCACTGAATAAGCAACGACGACGCGGTCGCCGTGCTTGTAAAGGCCCTTGTATTGTGCCCAGTCGCGAGGAAGTGGCCCATAGGCTCGTCCGTCTTTGCCCAGCATCCGAGGGTCTTCGAAGCTGCCGGTGATCGGGTGGGCCCAACCGGGGCCAGGCAAACTTTCAAAGTGTAAGTTATCCACCGTACGCGGCGTGACAGCATGGTTGCCGTTGAAGAGGATGCCTCTCCAATCGGTAAAACCACGGCCTGACCACGCGCCAGCGATGCGGAGGGTGTCATGGTCAAGTGCCATCCAATGCGAACCGGCGGCGACGCCACCGGGACCATTGTCCAATCGAACAGCGATGCCCTTGTAGGCAAAATTCGTTTCCGGTGGCCAGACTTCACGCGGCGGTCGACCCTCGCGAGCTGCGAAACGATTCTCCTCTTTCGAGATCCCAGGACGATCGCCAGTCTTTGGTCCATTGATCTCATAGGTGCTGATCAAGAACGGGCCGTAATCCATCTCAAGCCACGGCTCGCTTTGGATCGGCGCGGGGCCACGAAGTTTGCCTTTCGGTAAGCTGGCGAGATAGTCGTTATCAATCTTCGTGTATTGCGACGGGTTGTGAGGTCTCAAGTATTCCTCACGCAGGTAGTGGATCACGTCGTATTTTTGCTGCGGAACCAACTGACGCTGGGCCAGCATCATCTTGAAGCCGTGAGTAATCGTTCTATAGATCGAATACGGGTCACTTCCGTTCTTGAACGTTCCGGATGCGAATCGAAGTGCATTCGGCAGGGAGCCTGGTTCATCGCGGGTGCCGTGGCAATTGACGCACAAGCCCATATAAAGTTCCTGGCCACGTTGAAGCGACTTGATATCCCAAGACTCAATGATCGCTGAATGGTCGAGGTCGCTCTCGTACTCCGGCAATGGTGGAGGCGCAAGTAACGCGGCGTCTGGGCGAAGCCGCGAAGCATTCTCTGGTCCGCCGATTCCGAGTTCCACCAAATAGCTGACAAGATCATAGAACTCTTGTTCATCGCCAAGCTGGTTGATCAATCCGGTTGGCATCATCGAACCGGATGGCGAGCGAGCGTCAATCTCATCGAGGGCAATTCGCTGTGGCTGCTCTTCGCCAGGCACGACAACGGTCAATTCTTTATCGGATTCCGAACGGATCATGCCGATGACGATTTGGCCCGATTCAAGCAGTAACTTCTCCGCTGCGTAGCCTTGGCTCACTATCTTGGATGGCTTCAGAATTGACTCGATCACGTGTTGATACGTCGCCCGCTCGCGCAACTGGGACAAATCCGGTCCGAGCAACTTCGAGCCGTCACCAGCCGTATGACACTGGGTGCAACTCAACCCCTGCCTGTGAAACACGACGGCGCCTCGCGTCGGGTCACCAAGCACTCGCGCGTAACGCGCGATCTCATCTGGCGACCGTTCGGATAGCGAGACTTCCATCGTTGGCGGGGGCGCTGCATGAGCCATCGGTACAAAGACGAGGACCAGAGCAGCAGCGAGCAGCTCAGCGAGGGTGATTTTTCGATTCATTTTGTTCGTTGAAAAAGTGCCGGTGAGAAACTGGCGAAGTTGAATCAGGTCAAAATTTCCTGATTCGTATTGTCTTGTGTCGAGTCCCACGATTATCCATCAACCAGGGTAATCCGTTTGAACAGGCGGATTACCGATCGAAGCCGGATTTGGAACTGGTTCTTGTTCATGAAACGTGACGCAATATACACCCGCAACTAAGCAAATGCCTCACGTCATTCGAATATTGCTCGCTTGCCTGCTCATCAACGTGCTTGCGGTACGCTGCGTCGCCCAGCAAGCCTCGCCGCAGCAGCCCGTCGCCAAACAGCCCGTTGCCCAGCAACCCGCGACCCAGCAACCGGGAACCGTGGATTTAGTGACTCCGATTTCTTATCCGGGGTCTCTCGAGTGCGACGAGCAAGTGCCTGAGATCGAGCTCGCGAGGTTCAAGAAGCAAGCCTTGCAAAGCATCTCACTCTCAACGGGTTGGATGGCCGACATCAGCGGTGGCGGTTTCAGCAGCTCGTTTCTGGAAGCGTCCATTGGAAGCGGCATACCGCTTGGAAACTTTGACAACATTGTCGGCGTGAAACCTGGGTTCCGCGTCGATTGGATCCAAGCTGATCCGACGATTGATGTTCCCAAAGAGTTGTACCAATTTGAGCTTCAGTTCTTTTATCGCAGACCCCTTCGCGAGCGGTTGTCTGCGATCGCAGTGATCAGCCCCTCCATTCGCAGCGACTTAACCACGAGCGACGATGCGTTTCGCGTGTTTGCGTTAGGCCTCTTGAATTGGGAGTGCATTCCCGATCGTCTCATACTTTCAAGCGGAGTCGTCTTTCTCGGCCGAGCCGACTTGCCGGTGTTACCCGCACTTGGAGTGACCTGGACACCGAACAACAAGACGAAGCTTGAATTGCGATTTCCGTCTTCGTTGCTTTCGTACCGAATCGCCAAGGATGGCGGACAGAGTGAGACTTGGGCCTATCTCTCCGCGGGTCTCGGAGGGAACACTTGGTCCGTCACTCGCAATTCATCCACAACCGACGAACTATCGCTTCGCGATTTCCGGCTGACCACCGGCATCAACAAACTGCTCGATGGTGGCGGAGGTTGGTTTGTTGAAACTGGATACGCGTTCGCACGACGGATCGAATACGAACGCGACTCAACAATCGTCAACCTTGGCGATGGATTTCTGATTCAAGGCGGATGGAGGTACTAAACAGCACTTTCGACAACCGCCAATCCGTTCCGCCGACCGCAGCAACGCAACGTTTTAGTCTTCGCGGCTAGTGATCTCAATCAGGTGATAGCCAAACTGTGTCTTGATCGGCCCGTGAACTTTGTTCAACTCACCACTGAACACGACCTGATCGAATTCCTTGACCATCTGGCCAGGCCGAAACGTACCAAGATCGCCGCCGGATTGTCCCGACGGACATGCCGAAAACTCTTTCGCAACCGCAGCAAAGTCGGCGCCACGCTCGATGTTTTCCTTCAGGTCCTGACAAGCTTCTTCTAGTTCAACAAGGATGTGTCGTGCGCTCGCGGTGGCCATGCCTACTCTCTGGGTTCTACGTGGATCGGATCATTGAATTCGGCAACACTTGTTACCGCCTCGTAGCGAGAGCCTATCCGAAAAGGGGACTGACCTGAATGGCACTTAATCGACGTAAGTCTAACGCCTCGCCTGGTTTGTAATCAGCCCGTGGCTTTTGCATCAGCTTGTAATTCTTCGGTCTTTGCTTGAGCACTCTCGGTTCGTAGCGGTCCGAACGGTTGCCCACTGCGTGCTGCCAACAACACCAGAGCAGCACATCGCACAGTTCGTCCGGTCTGCTCATCTAACTCAAACGCACCCAAGACCCCCGCACCCAAGACCCCCTAACCCACTCGTTTCGCCACGGTAGCCTGCGTTGGCTCCGCCTTCTTCGCACAACGTTCATGTAACAACATCCGCGTCAACACGTCATCGCTATCTCGCGATTGAGTTCGACTGAATCACTCCTGGTGGCTCCGCAACTTGTCCTCGATCGACGACTGCAGATACCGATAGAACTCCGCTCGCTGGACCAACTCACGAGCGCCACGATCCAAGCGCGCAATCTCCGCACGCCATGCCTCAAGTGGTGGAATCGATAGCGTCCAAAAACCTGGGCGGCTCTCTGTCGCTCGAATCCCCGTCAAAAACACGCGTTCTTTCTTATCGTTTGAATCGCTAACGCGATAGCGAGCTGAACGCACTTCCACGGTCACACGAACACTGTCCTCGCCATCAAGCTGTTTCACATGCACCAATGGATGTACTTCATCAAGCAAGCCCTTCGGTAAGCATGCCGAGGACTCCTTCGATTGCGAACCGTCAACACGCTTGTCACTCGACGTCG